>CACAVP010000001.1 GCA_902535975.1 uncultured Gammaproteobacteria bacterium
TGTACTTTCTTTCAATGAATTATCAAGTTTTAAAGTTTTTGGAATGACGATATTTGATAACATAGATTATTTAACATCAAAGATTATGCTTCCATTAGGTGGTTTACTGATGGCACTATTTGCGGGTTTCATCATGAAGAGAGCTATTGTGATCTCAGAACTAAATTCAAACATTATTCTAGCAAATATATGGTTCATTCTGCTTAAAATATTTTCTCCAATTCTACTAATAATAATTTTCGTAAACGGAATCATATAATTATGAAGAACATTCACAAAGAAGAAGAGATAAATATTGACATTGAAACAATCTTTAATTTAATTAATGACATCGAAAGCTATCCCAACTATCTTCCATGGTGTACTAAATCTGAAGCTAAAAAAGAATCTGTTGATACTATAATCGGTAAAATATTTATTTCTAAAAGCTTTATAAATTGGAACTTTTCAACAAAAAATACTATAAAAAAAAACGAATCAATTTCACTCGAACTTGTTGACGGTCCATTTGAGAGTCTAACTGGTAAATGGACGTTTTCATCAATCGATCAATTCAATACAAAAGTATCGCTTGACATAGATTATAAGTTTAAGAGTTCAATAATAGAATTATCTATTGAACCTATTTTTTCATCAATCATGAATTCAATTCTAAAATCATTTGTACAAGAAGCATTCAAATCTAAATATGACAATTAAGGTATTTTATTGTATACCAAGTCATTCTGACGAGGTTATTTCTATGAATATTAAATCTGATACTAGTATACGTGTATTTTTAACAGATATACTAGGATACGAAGTAGAGACACCTGTTGGGGTGTATGGTAAACTTGTTGAAGATACATACATCATAAAGGATAAAGATAGAGTAGAGATATACGAAAAAATCATAGCAGATCCTAAGATTAATAGGAAAAAGAGAGCGTCTCATGAAGAATCCTAGTAATGAAAGAAATATTGATAAGTTAAAGCAAGCAGGACTTAAAGTTACCCATTCTCGATGTAAAATTCTTGAGATATTTCAGTCTTGCCCTGATGAGCATTATACAGCAGATAGATTGAAGGATTTACTTGATGATCAGGGAGAGAATATTGGATTAGCTACTATTTATCGTGTTTTGACTCAGCTGGAAATGGCAGAGTTAATTCAAAAAAATAATTTTAATGATAGTCAGTCAGCCTATGAAATTAAGAAATCACATCACGATCATCTCATTTGTACTAGATGCGGCGAAATCATCGAATTCGTTAATGATGATCTAGAAAAACTTCAAGAGCATATATCAAAGAAGTACAATTTTACTCTTGAATCACACGTGATGACTCTGTTTGGTGATTGCAACAAGGACAACTGTAAAGGTAAATTAAAAAAAGATAGTTAAGATTTTATTTCATATTTTAATTTCTTTGCTAGGGCATTAAAATAATCATAATCACAAGGATGTACTATCATAAGCTGTCGTTTAGCTCTTTTTATAACAATTCTATCCGGACTTTCAATTGTTAAGTTGTTTGCTCCATCGAAGGTCACTTGAGAATTCAGTTTAGACTTCTTATTAACTTCTATTAATATATCATCAGTATTATTAATAATCACAGATCTTTGACCATATGAGTGGGGCGCAATCGGCACTATACATGTAACATTTGAATTTGGACTAACAATTGGACAACCATTCGACATTGCATAAGCAGTCGATCCAGTTGGTGTTGCAATGATAACACCATCAGACCTTTGTTTTGTGATGAGATTCTCATTTACATAAATATTCATCTCAATCATTTTAAGGCTTCCTTTATTGTTAATCACAATATCATTTAGTGCTATTGAATTATATTTTTTATCATTTGATATTACTGAGCCTGAAAGAAGAGTTCTTTTATCAATGATATAGTTTCCCTCTAAGACATCTTTGATTTTTAATTGAAGATTCTTTTTATCTAGATCTGCCAGAAATCCGATACGCCCAAAGTTTAACCCAACAATCGGTGTCGAATTTAAATATGCATATTTAGAGGCAGATAAGAAAATACCATCTCCTCCAATGGAGAGAATTAGATCATATTTTTTGCTATGTGGTTTACTGAGATCTTCACCCAAGGCAAAAATATCAACTAGCGAGCATTTTTTAGACAAGTATTTGATAATAGACTTTGTCTCATTTTTTTTAAGAAAAGATGATGAGCCGTAAACTAAAACTCTTTTAATTTTTTTCAAAATAATCCCCTTAATACTAAAATGCTAGAGTATTATGATTATATATGAATAAAGCTTCAGGAAAACTAAAAAAAATACAAGAATTATGCTTATCTAAAAATATAATGATCACGACTGCCGAGTCTTGTACAGGTGGCTATCTGTCAAAACTTCTCACCGATATATCTGGATCATCAAAATTTTATGCTGGATCTGTTATAGCCTACTCTAATAGTGTCAAAAATGAACTCCTAAATGTGCCTAATGATATTCTTGAAAAATATGGAGCTGTCTCAAAGGAGGTATCTTTATTGATGGCAGAGGGCATTTTTAATTCTATCAAGTCTGAGATTGCTATCTCTACAACAGGAGTGATGGAACTGGATGGCTCGACTAGATCAAAAAAACCTCAAGTTTTTATTACAATCAAGTCCGAAAAGACTCATGTATCATCTCATTTTTATCTTCATGACGAGCGAGATGCAAATCGTAAAAAAACTGTAAATCATGCATTAGATTGCTTATACGATTTCATTAATAATCATTACTTGGTATCATAGAGCTTACAACCTATACCTGAGGAGAATTATGGAAGAAAACACACAAAAAGCACTAGATTCAGCAATAAGTCAGATAGAAAAAGATCATGGCAAAGGCGCCTTGATGAAATTAGGGTCCGGTTCTGCATATCCGGATATTGAGTCTATTTCAACAGGTTCTCTTACACTTGATAGTGCTTTAGGAATAGGTGGTCTACCAAAAGGAAGAGTAATTGAAATATATGGACCAGAGTCATCTGGTAAAACCACGATGGCATTACAAGTAATTGCTCAAGCGCAAAAACAAGGCGGTACTGCTGCTTTCATAGATGCTGAGCATGCACTGGATCCAAAGTATGCAGAAAATTTAGGAGTGAATATCGATGAGCTGCTCCTATCACAGCCTGATTCAGGTGAGCAGGCATTAGAAATAGCAGATACCCTAGTTAGATCTGGCGCTATATCTGCTTTAGTTATAGATTCAGTCGCAGCACTTACTCCTAAAGCAGAAATTGATGGCGATATGGGGGATTCTCATATGGGCTTACAAGCGAGGCTTATGTCTCAAGCGTTGAGAAAACTTACAGCTAACATTAAAAAATCAAATACCTTACTGATATTCATCAACCAAATCAGAATGAAGATCGGCGTCATGTTTGGTAGCCCTGAAACAACAACTGGCGGCAATGCACTTAAGTTTTATTCATCGGTAAGAATGGATATAAGGCGTATTGGAGCAATTAAACAAGGCGATGAAATTATCGGTAACGAAACAAGAGTGAAAGTTGTTAAAAATAAGGTAGCACCGCCTTTTAAGATCGCTGAGTTTGATATTTATTATGGTGAAGGAGTTTCTAAGGAATCTGAGTTAATAGATTTGGGGGTGAAGCATAACATCATTGATAAAGCGGGTGCGTGGTATAGCTTTGGTAGTGAGAGAATAGGTCAAGGAAAAGAAAATTCAAGAATATTTCTTAAAGAGAATTCTGATATCGCTCAAGAGATTGAAAATAAAATTATAGCAATCACTCAAGGTAATAAGACATCTGTGGATCATACTGAGGATAATGTCGAAGAGTCTGAATAGCGATATAACAAAACTGATAACAAAATACTTAAGCATTCGAGAACACTCGAAGCTCGAACTTAAAAACAAACTTATTGAAAAAGGTTTTGATAGAGAAGATATTCTTTTGTCGATAAATGAGTTTGCTGCTAAAAATATTCAATCTGATTCAAGATTTACCGAAGAATTTATTAGATCACGTTTAAAGAAAAATAAAGGGCCAAATTTGATATCTTCTGAGCTAAATTGTAGAGGCATAACAGAGGCTCTTATTAGCGAAAATCTCTCGAAGATTTCTTACGATCAATGGTTAGATAGCGCATTTGCCGCACTAAGAAAAAAGTTAAAGGGGTCATCAATAACACTTGAGGACAGAGACAAAATTTATTCCTTTTTAATAGGTCGTGGCTTCGAGCATAAAATGATAAAATACGCTTTGAGTGAATGCAAAAATGAATGTTAAAAAACTTTATATAGATTACTTCAAGAGTAAAGGACATAAACATTACCCCTCTAGTCCATTAATACCAAATAATGACAAATCTTTGTTATTCGTTAACTCTGGCATGGTCCAATTTAAAGATATATTTCTCGGCAACATAAAGCCAAAAGATAAAGCAATTGTAACATGCCAAAAGTGTATGAGAGCCGGTGGTAAACATAATGATCTAGACAATATTGGATTTACCTCCCGACATCATTCTTTCTTTGAAATGCTTGGAAACTTTAGTTTCGGTGAATACTTTAAGGATGAGGCTATATCATTTGCATGGGATTTTCTTACAAACGTATTAAAGTTTGATGAAAAAAGATTATATATATCTGTTCATGATTCTGATTCTGAATCCAAACAGATATGGACAGAAAAAATTAAGATTGATCCCAAAAGAATTTTAGTTTTAGGTGATGAGGATAACTTCTGGCAGATGGGTGAAACTGGCCCATGTGGACCATGCACAGAAATATATTATGATCAAGGAGATGGATTTGATGGTGTGCTGCCAACTTTAGGTGATCCTAAAGACAGATACATAGAAATATGGAATTTAGTCTTTACACAATACAATAAAACATCTTCTGGGGAAATGGAGGAGCTGCCACAAAAATGTGTAGATACAGGAATGGGCCTAGAGAGGGTTCAGGCAATTGTGGAGGGATTTACTGATAATTATGATTCCACATTATTTCAAAATCTTAGTCAATATATTGATTCTAAAATCTCATTAACTAATGATAATTTATATATAAAAAAAATATTACTTGATCACATAAGAGCTTGTTGTCATCTAATTAACGATAATGTAATTCCTGATCGTGAGGGTAGAGGCTATGTTCTTCGTCGAATACTTAGACGTTCATCACGTTTCGTGTATAAAAATAATATAAAAGATCCTTTCTTATACCAATGTGCTGAAGTAATCTGCACTTCAAGTAAGGATTTTCCAGAGCTCAAAAAAAATTTAGCCAAAATTGTTGATACAATCAAATCCGAAGAGCAAAAATATTTAAAAACCTTAGGTAAAGGCATAGAGCTAATTGATGATTTTTTAAAGAATAAATCAAACCTAGATGCTGAAACAATATTCATGTTGTATGATACTTATGGTTTTCCCTTTGAGATCACTGAAGAGATAGCATCAGAAAAAAATATAGCGATAGATAAAGATGGTTATGAAAAACTCATGATGAATCAGAAAGAGAGTGCTAGAAATAAAAAAGCATTTACTGATAAAGTTTCATCAAACCTTGATATGACTCATTCTACAGAATTTATCGGCTATGATAAAAATAATATCGAAACATCAGTAATAGATATTTATCATAATGATAAAAAAGTCAAAAATATATCAGATACTAATATGAATTATCTTGTTGTCCTTAAAGAAACTTGTTTATATCCTGAGGGCGGCGGACAGACTAGTGATGTTGGCTCAATATACTCTGATAAGTGTAAATTAGATGTCGTCGATGTACAAAAAATGAACAGCACTATATATCATCAATGTAAACTTGTATCTGGCACTTTAAATGTTGGTGATAAGGTATCATCAGCCTACAACGAGAATCATAGAAAGTATGTAGCATCGAATCACTCATCAACACATCTACTACATTATTATTTACGGTTGACCTTAGGTGAACATGTTCAGCAAAGGGGATCCTCAGTCACAGAAGACGGTTTTAGATTTGATTTTACACATACAAAACCTGTTACTGAAAAAGAATTAATGCTTATAGAAAACTCAATTCAAGATGAAATACATGCATCAACTAATACACAAAAAAATATACTACCCTTTGATAAAGCAATTGAATCTGGTGCCCTAGCTTTTTTTGAGGAAAAGTATGCAGATAATGTTCGAGTAGTAAATATTGGAAAAGAGTCTGTCGAATTATGCGGAGGTACTCATGTGGAAAATACATCCGAAATTGGTGCAATTAAGATTATCAGTCAATCTAGTGTTGCAAATGGCATAAGAAGGCTTGAGTGTGTAACAGGACAAAATGCATTTAGATTTATAAATAATAAGCTCAAGACACTTGAGTTCATATGCGCGGAACTTAAATCTACAGATGATAATGTAATTGATAAAATTACTGGTTTGCAGAATGAGATCAAGACTCTTAAGAAAAAAAATATTTTGTATTCCAAAGATTTTTTGACAAACCTTTATAAAGGTTATTCGGGTATTAATTTAAAAAATAATGTTATTTGTTTTATTGAGTGTGTTGATGATTTAGATTCTAATGAATCGAGATTACTTACTGACATTATTAAATCTAATCATGATAAAAGCCTAAGTTTTCTATTAAGTAAATCTAAAAAAAATATAACTTGTTATATTTGTGTATCTAAAAATATTATTTCTAGTTATAATGCGAAAAATTTATCCAAAGAGTTAAATACGAACTTTAACGGCAAAGGCGGAGGGAACGATACTTTCGCAACAGTTGTCTTAAACGACACAAATGTTGATAAAATTAAGACGTTTATAACAGAAATAATAAAATGAAAGTAATAGTAAAAAAATATGGCGGCACTTCTGTCTCTAGCGTAACTAAAATAAAAAACATTGCAAAAAAGGTTGTAGATGATGCTACTCGTAACAATGTTGTGGTTGTACTCTCAGCAATGGGTAAAACTACTGATCAGCTTGTTTCGCTAGCAAATAGATGCACAAAAAATCCAGATATGAGGGACTATGATCTCCTGGTATCATCTGGTGAGCAAGTAAGCATTTCTCTGTTATCGATGTCTATCAAGGATTTGGGTAGAGATGCTGTTGCATATACAGGGTGGCAAGCAGGCATAAGAACAAATAATTCACATTCATCTGCTCGCATTGTAGATATAAATGCTAAAAAAATTAAAAAAGACTTAAAAGAGAACAAAATTGTAATCGTTGCAGGATTTCAAGGAATAAATAACGGTTCCATAACTACTCTTGGAAGAGGTGGTTCCGATACATCTGCCGTAGCACTTGCTGCAGCATTGAAAGCTGCTGAGTGTCAGATATTCACAGATGTAGATGGAGTATATACAACTGATCCTCGAGTTTGTTCAAAAGCTAAAAAAGTCGATCAAATGACTTATGAAGAGATGCTAGAAATGTCTGGTTTAGGCTCTAAAGTGTTACAATTACGATCAGTTGAATTTGCGAGTAAATACAATGTTCCAGTTCGAGTTATGCATGCTCATAATTCAGGATCTGGTACATTAATTAAAAAAGAGGAGAAAAGCGTGGAAGATGCATTAATTACAGGAATAGCATTTACCAAAGATGAATCAGAGATAATGATTAGGGGCGTTAAAGACTCTCCTGGTATCGCCGCATCTATTCTGGGTCCTATCGGCGATGCAGATATCGAAGTGGACATGATAGTTCAAAACGTTGGCTCTGATGGATTGGCAGATTTTACTTTTACGGTCAGCAGAAAAGACTTTAATAAAGCAATACAAGTTATTGAAAAGAATAAGAAAAAAATGAATTTTTCAGATGTTTCTGCGACTAAAAATATTGTAAAGGTATCTCTGATAGGAGTTGGTATGAGATCTCATGCTGGAATAGCTGGCCAGATGTTCTCCTGCCTAGCGAGGAAAAAAATCAATATTCGTATGATTTCAACATCAGAAATCAAAATTTCTGTGGTAATTGATCAAAAAAACCTAGAAAACGCCGTTAAGGCGTTACATAATGAATTTAAGCTAGAAAGGAAATAATCTGGCCGGAAATGGAGGGGGAAATCATGCTTATACTAACTAGGCGTGTAGGAGAAGCTTTGATGGTAGGTGACGATACCAAAATTGTAGTTTTAGGGGTTAAAGGTAGCCAAATAAGACTAGGTATCAATGCACCCAAAGATGTCAAAGTTCACAGAGAAGAGATTTACGAAAAGATTAATGTAGATACTTCTGAAACTGCTACAAAGTAAACCAAATAATACAGGGAGAAGTGGCTGAGTGGCTGAAAGCGGCACCCTGCTAAGGTGTTATAGGGTTATTCTCTATCGAGGGTTCGAATCCCTCCTTCTCCAAACTAAGTCGATTTCGGGAGTTTTTGGAAGGCATCTAATGCTCTTTGTCTAGTAGTTGATAGATCTACAATTGGTCGCGGGTAGTCACTATCAAGTTTTACACCATATTCTATTAGTCTATTTTCATCAAGATCAGCTGGTAAATGTATGTATTTACTTGGAATATTTTTCAACTCCGGAACATATTTTCGAATATAATCTCCGGTAGGATCAAATTTTTTACTTTGCGTTACAGGGTTAAAAATTCTGAAATAGGGTGCTGCATCAGCTCCTGTACCTGCAACCCATTGCCAACTGGCGCTGTTACTTGCAATGTCTGCATCTACTAAAGTGTCCCAGAACCATTCTTGACCATATCTCCAATGTGTTAAGAGGTTTTTTACTAGAAATGAGCCTACAATCATACGCACCCTATTATGCATATATCCTGTTTGCCATAGCTGTCTCATACCTGCATCAACTATAGGATAGCCTGTTAGCCCTTTCTGCCAAGATTTAATATTTTTTTGCTTATTTTCCCACTCGAAAGAGTCAAATTTCTTCTGTAAATTATCATGTATTAGATGGGGAAAATGAAACAGTAGGTGGTATGAAAATTCTCTCCAAACGAGTTCTTTATAAAATATCTCGCTATCATGACTGTTATCATCTTGAATAGATTCTGATAATTGTCTAATAGAGATTTCTCCAAACCTTATATGAGGTGACAGCATGGATGTTTTTGGCAAATCAGGTCTATTTCTATCTTCTGCATAACCTTGTAATCCTGAGGATAAGAAGGTGCCCAACCTTGTATTAGCACCTTTTTCGCCCGGTTCCCATATACTATCCAGCTTTTTATGCCAACTTTCCTCTGGCACGGCAGCTTCAATGACCGATTTGCTATCTTTGCTTTCTCTTGTTGGAAGATAATGCAGTTTGCAGATATCGTAATTGTAAGATTCATATCTAAATTCGCTATATTTCTGCTTGTAGAAAGGTGTATATACTTTGAAAGGAGTACCATCTTTTTTTAGAGTTTTACTCGGATCCCTAAGTAAAGTTGAATGATAGATATTTAATGTAAGTCCCTGTTTTATAATATATTGTTCAATCTCATTGTCTTGTGATAACTCTTGTTTGGAGTACCTTGCGTTCCAACACACATCAGTTATGTCATAACTATCAATTAGCTGTTTAAGTATAGTTTTTGGATCACCCTTTATAATAACAAGATTGCCACTCATAGATTTGCAAAGAGACCCCAGACTTTTTTTGAGCCACCATCTGCTACTAGACCCAATAGGCATGGATTCATCAATAATATAAACTGGTAGAACACTGTAGTTATTCGCTAAGCATAAATTAACTGTTTGGTTATCAGTCAACCTAAGATCGTTTCTAAACCAAATAAGACAATTTTTCACTAATAATACTCCTTGTTTATCAATTGCAAATCATTTGCTATAAATGCCAAGATTATCAGAGGTGATGCGTAAATTCACCTTTTTAGGCAGACAAGAGTGTATAATTAAAAAATGGAATTAAGCATAGAATACCTGGTAATTTTTCTGTTATTGCTCACGATCTCATATCTAGTTTATAAGAGTAAAAATACGTCAAATAACAGTACGGTAGGTGACCATAATCAAATAACTCTTGAGCAGTTAAAAGATGCTGTTAGAGAGTTAGAGAGGGCAACCAATCAAAATTCGTCAAATATGAACGAGATGTATACACTTTTAACTAAAGGAGGCTCGGTAGCTGGAAAATTCGGAGAAATTAATCTAAAGACAATACTTGAGAGCGCAGGTTTTAAAAAAGGCGTCACATATGACGAGCAGAAGGGCGTTGGCGGCTCAATTCCTGATATTGTCATCAAATTACCAGATAGTAAAAAAGTAATTATTGATTCGAAAGTTTCACTTGCAGATTATAATGACTACCTTAACGCAAAAGACGATATAATAAAGGATAATGCCCTCAAAAAGCATCAAACATCTATTAAAAATCATATAAAGTCGTTATCTTCGTCTAATTATCGAAGTCTTTTTGGAGATGACTCCCTTGACTTGATTATTATGTTTATGCCGATAGAGGGAGCATATATGCTTGCATGTGATGATGATATGGTTAGGAAAGCTTCTACTGAAAAAATAGCAATTGTTGGCCCAACTACATTAATCGCTATATTACAAATCATATCACGCATATGGAGCAGCAAGCGACAGTCAGAAGCAACAAATGAAATAATCCGTGCTGCAACTGATATTTATGACAAAACAAGATTAGTTGGAGAAGCATTTGAAGAATTTGAGAAACATCTTGCGCAGGCAAATAAATCTATTGCGTCAGGTAAAACAAGAACTAAAAACCTTGTTTCTAAAGTTGAAAAAATGCGTACAATAGGTGGCTTAGAGCCAATTAAGGATATTTCAGATAAACTTAAAGTCATTGATAAAGACTAATGCGCCTGTAGCTCAGGGGATAGAGCAATGGTTTTCTAAACCATCGGTCGGAGGTTCGAATCCTTCCAGGCGTGTTATAGTAGATAAAAATATTTTTGTTAGACATCGGAGGTCGTTATGTTGAGTGTGCACCCAATATTTATTCTTGTTTCAATTTGGAGTGGGGTAATAATTTTCTTTTCGGCAGTAGTTGCCCCAACTGTCTTTAAATCATTAGAAGAGAGAGAGGCTGGCGTATTTCTCAGAGCATTTTTCCCAAAATACTATATTTTTGGAATTGTGCTAGGGATAGCATCTGTGATAATACTAATGATTATGCCTATTAGTGTCATTTTGACTTATGGTATTGCTGCAATGACATTACTGACTATACTAGGGAGGATGTCTATACCAGTAATCAACAATGCTAGAGATTCTGGAGACGAGGCTGGATTTAAGAGATATCACCTCATCAGCGTTATGATGAATATATTAACGTTGATTATAGGACTCGTGATCTTGGGTATATATTTATAAATGGTATATAAAACAATAATATCTATCGATGATTTAAAAAATAATCTAAATAATGATGACTTTCTAATCTTTGACTCTCGCTGTGATATTAAAGACAGCGGATACGGTATTGATTCTTATACAGAAGGGCACATTCCAAACTCGATTTTTGTTGATGTTGACACTGATCTTGCCAGCGAGAAAAGGCCAGGGACAGGTCGCCATCCTTTGCCAGATCCAAATACATTCTCCGAGAAGCTCTCTCATTGGGGTATGAGTAATAATAAACAGGTTGTTGTCTATGATGATGCAGGCGGGGCCTTTGCCGGTCGGCTTTGGTGGATGTTGAAGTGGTTAGGTCATGAAGCTGTAGCAGTCTTGGATGGAGGGCTAAATTCCTGGGTTAAAGGAGGAAATAAGCTTGTTACAACACCTACAGTTTTTGAAAAAGCACATTTTGAGCCTTGTGTTCAAGAAAATATGATTGCTAAAGTTGAAGATGTTGAGGAAGCCCAATTTAAAATGAATACGATCTTGTTAGATGCTCGATCAAAAGAGAGGTACCAAGGGATAAATGATCCTGTGGATCCAATTGCAGGACATGTACCAGGTGCGATATCCCACCCACTGGGTACAAATCTTGATAAAACAGCCAAATTTAGGAGAAAAGAGGATCTACAACACAATTTTAATAAAATCTCAAATGATATGAAGGATAAAGAAATTATATCGATGTGCGGTTCAGGCATAACTGCTTGCCATAACATCCTCGCGCTTGAAATTATTGGAATAAGAGATGTTAAGCTTTACGTTGGATCATGGAGCGAGTGGATCACGGATGCCAACAGGCCAATAGTTACAATCAAATCTAACTAATTCTTTCATAGTTTTTAACTATGTAGGTTTCAATAATGTTCAAAAAGTCCTCTTTAATCCTGTCTCCTCTTAATGTCGTGACTTTTTCACCATCAACATAGACAGGTGCGCTAGGTGATTCATTTGTTCCAGGCAAGCTTATACCTATGTTCGCATGTTTGGATTCACCCGGACCATTGACAATACATCCCATCACAGCAATATTGATATTTTCAACATTTTTATACTGAGATTTCCAAGTTATCATATTGTTTTCTATATGATTATTTATATCCTTAGTCAATTCTATAAAATAGTTACTGGATGTCCTGCCGCAACCTGGACAGGAAATAACTTTAGGCTTGAATTGTTTGAGCCCCAAGCTAGCAAGTATATTTTTACAAACATCGACCTCCTGTGTTCTTGCACCCATTTTATCTGGTGTCAATGACACTCTTATCGTGTCTCCAATACCCTGATTTATTAGTATGGATAATGCAGCTACAGAGGAGACTATTGCCTCGTCACCCATTCCAGCCTCTGTGAGGCCGAGATGAAGTGGATATCTACATTTTTTCGCAATTCTTGTGTATACCTCAACAAGTTGAGTGACTGATGACACCTTGCAGGATAATATAATCTTATTACTATCTAATCCAAGTTCTTCAGCTAGCTCCGCCGATTTTAGGACAGAGTCGATTAACGCGTCTTTGATAATTTCCTCATACGTATCAGATTTTTTACCATCTACAATCGTCTTTTCTAGGTATGATCTGCTTAAGCTACCCCAGTTTCCTCCTATTCTTACTGCCTTATCATATTTTTTAGCAATGTTAATGATTTCAGTAAAATTTTTATTATCTGAGGAGCCGACATTTCCAGGATTAATTCTGTATTTATCTAAAATAGATGCAGCTTCAGGGTAACATGCCAAAAGAGTGTGGCCGTTATAATGAAAATCTCCAATCAAGGGGAGGTTATAATTAGATTTTACTAGTAAATCTTTGATTTTTATGACACTTTTTGCACTATCTTCATTATTGACTGTTATGCGCACTAGCTCGGAACCGCTATCATACAGTTCCTTAATTTGTGATGCAGTTTTGAGACTGTCCTCCGTTTGGGTGTTAGTCATAGACTGAATTCTGATAGGGTGCGAAGAGCCTATTATGACTCCACCTACATCTACATCATATGTCTCTCGCCTTTTAATCATTAATGATATTATAGTGAATAGTTGTATATGTTAACAGAAAGAGAAAATATATTAATTGAATGCCTTGTTAAGGATTATATATCCAAGGGGAGCGCGATTAGCTCTGATAGGCTACTTGAGAGGACTGGATTAAAATATAGTACTGCCACAATAAGGAAAGATCTGATAAAACTTGAGAGCTTAGGGCTCGTGGAATCTACACATGTGTCATCAGGCAGAGTTCCCACGGTCAAAGGTTATCGATATTACATTGATAATAATCTCAAAAGAAAGCCTTTATCAAAATCTGAACAAGAATCAATAAAAAGTCTTATTAAGTCGAACTTGAATGAGAGCTCTATAATCTCATCTGCAACAGAATATATATCTGAGTTATCAGATTTTGCAGCTGTAATTGGCTCGTTCAAAGACGATAAAAAAATATTTAATAAACTAGAAATTCATGAATTGTCGTCAAATAAAGCTCTAGCAGTGGTATATATGGAGAATAATCACATCGACAATAAAATTATCGACATACAAGGATTATCTCTATCTAAGCTAAATGCGTGTGTGAGCTACTTAAATCAGAATTTTGGTGGTGTTGAGTTGAGAGATATTCCATCAATTTTGACTAAAGGGCTCGAGAGCATACGTGATGAGATAAATACGGCCCTTAAAGTCCTTAATAACTTCATTTATCCAGACGCAGCAGATTTTGTAGTTACTGGTCAAAAAAAACTTGTAGACTCTAGCGATTTCTACACGATCGATAAAGTAAAAAATTTAGTAGAATTATTCGATAAAAAACAGACACTTAAAGACTTAATGTTAAAATGTATTAAAAATGAGAATATTCAGATTTACATCGGTGATGAGTCCGGTACAGATTTACTGACAGACTGCAGTCTAATCTCTGCGCCATATCAAAAAAATAATGAAACAGTTGGAGTTCTTGGTGTGATTGGTCCAAAAAGGATGGATTACGAGAGAATAGTGGAGATTGTAGATTTTACTGCTAAAATGTTCTCGAAAAATTAAGGTGCATGTATATGATCGATAAAGAGAGCACAACAGAAACAACACCTGAAGAAGTCGAAGAGTCTGTATCTGAAAATCAAGTCACTTCAGAGAACGAAAATGGCGAAAAAACTTGGGAAGAAAAATACAATGATACCTATGACGCACTTCTTAGGGCAAAAGCTGAGGTTGAAAATATAAAAAAAAGGTCTGAAAAAGAAATTAGTAATGCATATAAGTTCAGTACAGAATCGATATTTTTAGATTTAATACCAATTTTTGAATCGCTTGACATTGCAGTTTCCCAAGATACGGACAGCCTTAATAAAGAGAACTTGGTTGAGGGCAATAAACTTCTAAAAAATATGTTTGATTCACTATTAGAAAAAAATTCTCTAGAAGTAATCAATCCAATTAATGAGAAATTCGACCCTAACTTACATCAAGCCATAAAAACTATCGAAAATAACAAAAAAGATGATAATACTGTGGATGAAGTCCTTCAGAAAGGATACAAACTAGTTGGCAGAGTGATAAAGCCTGCTCTCGTAGTGGTAATTAAGAACTAGTTGACTTGAAAAATATCATTTTATACCCATATTACCTGTGTAAATAACATAACAGGAGAAATTAGTGGCAATCATCGGAATAGATCTAGGTACAACTAACTCATGCGTATCCTTAATGGATGGCGATAAAACAAAGGTAATTGAAAATAGCGAGGGTGATAGAACAACCCCATCTTATGTTGCATTCACTGATGATGATGAAACACTAGTTGGTCAATCTGCTAAAAGACAGGCTGTGACTAACCCGTCTAATACCCTGTATGCTATAAAACGTCTCATTGGAAGAAAGTTTGATGAAGAAGCAGTTCAAAAGGATATTGAACTAGTGCCATATTCTATTGTAAAAAATTCAAATGATGACGCTTGGGTTGAAGTTAATGGTAAAAAAATGGCTCCGCCGGAAGTATCAGCAAAAATACTAATGAAAATGAAACAAACTGCAGAAGATTACCTTGGTGCAGAAGTTAAAGAAGCTGTAATAACTGTTCCAGCGTATTTTAATGACTCACAAAGACAAGCAACAAAGGATGCTGGTAAAATTGCAGGTCTCGATGTTAAAAGAATCATAAATGAACCAACAGCTGCTGCGCTTGCATATGGTCTCGACAAAGCATCTAACGAAAAGAAGGTTGTTGTCTATGACTTAGGCGGAGGAACATTCGATGTATCAATAATCGAAATGACTAAGATTGATGGTGAACAGCAATTCGAAGTTTTATCAACTAGTGGCGATACGTTTCTCGGTGGAGAAGATTTTGATTTAAGATTAATCGATTATCTTGTTGATGAATTCAAAAAAGATCAGGGTATTGACCTTAAACAGGATCCACTTGCAATTCAAAGGTTAAAAGAAGCTGCTGAGAAAGCAAAGATAGAGCTATCATCAAGCTCACAAACAGATATTAATCTTCCTTACGTGACAGCTGATGCGTCAGGGCCAAAACATATGAATCTTAAATTGAGTAGAGCTAAATTAGAATCACTAGTTGATGATCTAGTTCAGAAAACATTAGAGCCATGCAAAACAGCTCTTAAAGATGCAGGAGTTTCTGTCAGTGATATTGGTGAAGTAATTTTAGTTGGTGGTCAAACACGTATGCCAAAAGTACAAGAAACCGTAAAAGATTTCTTCAACAGGGAGCCAAAAAAAGACGTTAATCCTGATGAAGCTGTAGCCATGGGCGCAGCTATTCAAGCTGGTGTTCTTGGAGGTGATGTTAAAGACGTGCTTCTGCTCGATGTTACACCTTTAACATTAGGTATTGAGACTATGGGTGGTGTTAGAACTCCATTGATAGAAAAAAACACAACTATACCAACTAAAAAATCACAGGTATTTTCAACTGCTGAGGATAATCAACCAGCGGTTACAGTCCATGTACTCCAAGGTGAAAGGGAAGTTGCATCTGGCAATAAGTCCCTAGGTAAGTTTGATTTATCAGATATACCACCAGCACCAAGAGGCACACCTCAGATTGAAGTCACATTTGATATTGATGCTAATGGAATATTGAATGTCTCCGCAAAGGACAAAGCTACCGGAAAAGAACAATCGATCATAATCAAAGCCTCAAGCGGTCTTAGTGAAGAAGAAATCAATAATATGGTAAAAGATGCTGAGAAACATGCTGAAGCTGACAAAAAAGTCAAAGAACTTGTTGATGCAAAAAATCAAGCAGAAGCTATGATTAATGGATCTGAAAAAGCTATTAAAGATTTGGGCGACAAAGCTGATAAATCTGATGTAGATTCCACAAATAAGGCTATCGAAGATCTTAGAGAGGCTATAAAGACTGATGAGATCGAAAAAATAAAAGATTTGACAATGAAGCTTACTGAAGTTGCTGGTAAAATTGCGCAACAAGCTTATCAGGAACAAGCTCAAGCTGCAGGCGAGACAACTCAGACTGCAGATGGAAATGACAATGCAAATCCATCGAATAAAGATGCTGTAGATGCTGAATTTGAAGAAGTTGAAGATAGCCAAGACGAACCAAAAGAAAATACTAAATAATGGCAAAAGCCGATTATTATAATCTGCTCGGCGTATCTCGAGACGCCTCCGAGCAAGAGCTTAAAAAAGCATATAAGAAATTGGCTATGAAATATCATCCTGATAGAAATCAGGGTGATAAGAATGCTGAGAAGAAATTTAAAGAAGTCTCAGAAGCTTACGAGGTACTCTCAGACCAAAATAAAAGGCAAGCATATGATCAGTTCGGACATGAAGGCTTAGATCAGAGATTTGGTCAAGGTGGAGGTTTTCAGGGAGGCTCTTTTAACGATATTTTTGGTGATGTCTTTGGTGACATTTTTGGTGGAAGTTCAAGATCTCAAACTAGGGCAAGAAGGGGCGCAGATTTAGAGTATAGAATTGAGGTATCTCTTGAGGATGCTATCAATGGAAAAGAGATAAAGATTAGTGTACCTAGAAGAGTAAGTTGTAAATCTTGTAAAGGAACTGGTGCTAAAAATGGAACTGCTTTAAAAACTTGTGGCCATTGCAATGGCCAAGGTCAAGTAAGAGTAAGTCAGGGTTTTTTCTCGGTTCAACAAACATGTCCAGTTTGCAAAGGAAGAGGCAAAGTTATTGAGGAGAGCTGTCCTGATTGTAATGGATCTGGATTTATTCAGGAAACAAAAAAATTAGCAGTTAAAATACCTGCTGGGGTAGATAATGGAGATCAGATTAGGCTTTCAGGAGAAGGTGAGGGCGGACCTAATAATGGAGTGCCTGGTGATTTGTATGTATCAGTAAGTGTTAAACCTCACAAGTTTTTTCAAAGAGACGGAGATGATATTCTATGCGAGGTGCCAATTAGTTTTACGTCCGCAACATTAGGTGACAAGATAATATTGCCAACACTTGAGGGCAAAGTTGAATTAACTGTTCCAGCTGGTACTCAAAGCGGTAGAGCATTTAGAATAAAAAATAAAGGTGTTAAATCTGTAAGATCATCGTATAAAGGCGATTTATATTGTAAAGTAAATATAGAAACTCCAGTGAACTTAACTAAAGAGCAAAAAGAGTTATTGAATAAATTAGATGAGTCATTTTCTAAAAGCAAATCAAAACACAGACCTAATGAAAAATCATGGCTAGATGGTATAAAAGAATTTTTTGATAAATGAAAAATAGTAAAATAGCTATCAATGGATTTTTTGGGAGAATGGGTCAAGCTATCTATGAATTATCTTTGGAACAAAAGTTTAATGTTACACTTGGTGTTGATAAGAAAGATAAATTACAATCTGATCTGAATTTAAAATTGTCTGATAACTTATCTGAACATCCGGAATTATTTGATGTAGTGATAGATTTTTCACTACCAGAGCCATGCCTTAATGCTGTACAAGAATGTCAAATGCTCAACAAGCCAATCACTATCGGCACAACTGGATTTAATTCCGAGCAAAAGGAAATACTTGTTGAGGCTAGTAAGGACATAGCTTTGCTATTAGCACCTAATATGAGTATAGGTGTTAATGCCACTCTCAGATCTATCTCTGAACTATCTAAACTATTGTCGAAATATGAAGTTTCGATAGAGGAAACACATCATAAAAATAAGCTTGATTCTCCATCCGGAACAGCTCTGAAGATTGCTGAAGTAATAGCAAAGTCTCGACAGTCGAATTTAAGTGACATTAAGATTGAATCATTTAGAGAGGAGGGCGAAGTAGGTATTCATAAGACTGTTTTTAAATCACCAGATGATGAAATAATTCTTTACCATAACGCCTACAATAGAAAGATATTTGCACAAGGTGCACTTGATACCTCTCAATGGATTTCAAATCAGAGTAGTGGCTTTTATACGTATGAGAATTATTTGGAGGATATTTCTTGAACATAGCTGTCGTATTTCCGGGACAAGGATCGCAAAACAAAGATATGGCTGATAGCTTTAGTAATGTAAGTTCATTTAATGATGTTATTGATCAGGGCTCCGAAATACTTAATTATGATGTTAGAGAAGCTATTAAAGATGAGCAGAAGATTAATGATACTATTTATACACAACCATTGATGCTTACAATATCTTATGCGATGTGGGATACATTGATTAAGAAGACAAGTGTAAAAGCAAATGTTGGAGCAGGACACAGCCTAGGTGAGTATACAGCACTAGTAGCAAACAATACTATCTCTTTTCAAGATGCACTCATGTTGGTGAAAAAACGTGCTGAGTTTATGTCCTCAGCCATGGTGGACGTTGATGGTGCTATGGCAGCAGTAATTGGGCTGGATGGTAATAAAGTAAGAGATATATGTATAGAAGCATCAAAAGACGGAGCAATTATAGAAGCTGTCAATTTTAATTGCCCTGGTCAAACGGTTATTGCTGGTCATACTGATGCGGTTGAGGATATAACGACTGTTTTGAAAACCTCTGGAGCTAAGATTGTAAAAAAATTACCAGTTTCTCTTGCTGCACATACCTCACTTCTTAAATCTGTTTCAAATGATTTACGAGATGAGCTGAGAGGGATTAACTTCAACTTAGACAATTCATTTGATGTGATTCATAATTATGATTTATCTGTAAGTAAAAATGAGGAAAGGTTTATAGATTGTTTATCCATGCAAGTATGCTCTCCAGTTCGATGGATTGAGACTATGCAAACCTTTAAAAGTAATGATGTCTCGGATGTTATTGAGGTCGGCCCTGGTAATGTCTTACAAGGGCTAGTCAAAAGATTTGATAAAACCTTACGCGTTCATTCTTTTAGTAATATTGAAGATATAAATTCAATCAAGCAGGTACTATAATATAAACATGAAGGATAAGGTTATACTCGTAACGGGCGCTAATAGAGGGATAGGGCTAAACATCATACAAAGACTTAATAATGAGGGCTACACCGTAATCGGTACTTCTAGAACTGACGATGGTGCAAATATAATATCCCAAGAAATCAACAGCAATGGCGGGAAAGGATTAAAAATGGATGTTACAAATCAAGAGTCTATTAATTCTGCTATAAAAAATATTCAGGATGAATACGGTACACTTTATGGACTTGTAAATAATGCAGGTATGACCAATGACAATTTATTAATGAGAATGACCGATGAGCAATGGCTGTCAGTTATAGAGACTAATTTAACTTCTATCTATAGGGTAACTAAATCGATTGTTAAAGATATGATGAAAGCGAGAGAAGGGCGCATAGTAAACATCGGGTCTATTGTTGGCATGATGGGTAACGCAGGCCAATCAAATTACTCTGCATCTAAATCTGGTCTTTTAGGATTTACAAAATCTCTTGCGAGAGAGCTATCATCAAGAAATATTAACGTAAACTCAATTTCACCTGGTTTTATAGATACTGACATGACTAAAGCTTTATCTGATGATCAAATTGATAATCTCTCTAAGAATATACCTTTAGGTAGAATCGCGGAATCATCTGAAGTGTCAAGTGTTGTCTCTTTTTTACTATCTGATGATTCATCATATATAACTGGTGAAAATATTAATGTAAATGGCGGCTTATATATGTAAAAATACATATAATTTTAATCAAAATTAATTCGATAGGAGAATGTAATAATGAGTAGTGTAGAGGAAAGAGTAAAGAATATTATCGTTACTCAGCTGGGTGTAAAAGCGGAAGATGTAAAAAATGAATCTAAATTTATAGATGATTTAGGTGCTGATTCTCTTGATACTGTTGAATTAGTTATGGCACTCGAAGAAGAGTTTGAAACGGAAATCCCTGATGAAGAAGCTGAAAAAATAACTTCTGTTCAGGAAGCTATAGATTACGTCAACGCAAATCAATAATTATGACTAGAAAACGTGTGGTAGTCACCGGCATAGGATGTCTAACGCCAATTGGATGTAATAAAGATGACTTCTGGAAATCTCTTTTAGAAGGCAAGTCTGGTGCTAAGACCATCGATTTTCTAGACGTTGATAAACTGCCTGTAAAGTTCTCTGCGTCTGTAAAAGATTTTCAATCTGATAAATACTTCGACAAAAAAGATTTAAAGAAAATGGATCTTTTTATGCAATATGGTATGGCTGCCGGTATGGATGCTGTAGCTGATGCAAAGTTATTAGAATCTCAATGTAATCCCGATAGAATTGGTGTTTCTATTGGCTCAGGCATAGGTGGACTTTATAACATAGAAAATACTAGAGATACATTTATCAAAAGTGGTTCAAGAAGAATATCACCTTTTTTTGTTCCAGCCAGTATCATAAATATGATCTCAGGTAACTTATCTATCAAATATGGTTTTAAAGGCCCTAATTTATCTATCGTTACAGCATGCACAACAGGGACGCATAATATCGGCGAGGGTTTCAGGCAAATACAATACTCTCACGCAGATGTGATGATATGTGGTGGAGCAGAAATGGCTACCTCAGATTTAGGTGTGGGTGGATTTGCAGCTGCAAGGGCATTGTCTACTCGCAATGACTCGCCTGAGACAGCGAGCAGACCATGGGATAAAGATAGGGATGGTTTTGTTTTAGGAGATGGCGCAGGAGTGATTGTCCTGGAGGAGCTAGAGCACGCAAAAAAAAGAGGCGCAAAGATATATGCTGAAATAAATGGCTATGGCATGAGTGCAGACGCCTATCATATGACGCTTCCATCTGAAACAGGAGAAGGTGCATCTAGATGTATGACGCTAGCCCTTGAAGATGCAAACTTAGATCCATCAAACATTGATTATATTAATGCTCATGGAACTTCTACACCTGCAGGTGATATTCTAGAGTTAAAAGCTGTGAAAAAAACATTTGGATCTAATTCTAAAAACCTTATTATCAATTCAACAAAGTCCATGATTGGGCACCTTCTGGGTGCAGCAGGTGGTGTTGAAGCTATCGTATGTATACTTTCGATATTAAACGGTAAGATTCATCAAACAATAAATATTGAAAACCTGGATCAAGAATGTGATTTAAATGTAAATCATGAATCTTCTATCGATTGCGATATTAATTTCGCCTTATCTAACTCATTTGGTTTTGGAGGCACAAACGGATCTCTAATTTTTTCAAAATTTAAAAACTAATTCCACTTGAAAACACAGGTCTTTATAAATCCAAAATCTATTCCAGTTAATGATAGGGCATTTAATTATGGCGATGGACTGTTTGAAACTATTTTAGTACATAATGGAGAGCCTCTCTTCCTTAAAGAGCACTTGATTAGGCTTAACTCAGGATGCAAGAAATTAAGGATTGAATTACCATCACGAACACTTATTGAGAAATCTATTAATAAATCTATAGGAAATACAAAAAAATGTATTATAAAAATAATATACAGCAGAGGTATATCATCACATGGCTATGGCTATGATAAAAAAGTGAAACCTCAATTATATATAATCAAAAAGAAAGCTACACATATCAGAAGGTCACTTTTCATTTCATTGCGATATTCTAAATACAAATTGTGTGATAACCCTTATTTATCAAAGATTAAACATTTGAATAGGTTGGAACAGATCCTCGGACTTACTTTTACGGACAGGAAAGAAAGTAATAATATTTTAATTGATAAAAATGATAATATTATAGAGTGCATTTCCTCTAACATATTTCTATACACAATTAAGAAAAATAATTTTAATTTTGTCACCCCTGATTTGTCTAATTCTGGTGTAGATGGGATAATGAAAAAGGTTATTATAAAATTTATGAAAAGAAAAAAAATCAGTATTTCTGAGAATACTATCAAGCAAAAAGATATCAGAAAATTTCATGGAGCTTTTATATGTAATTCGGTAACGGGTATTCAATTCGTTAAGAAGATAGGTGAACATGCTTTAAGTCATTCAAGAGAATTAGAGGCTATCTTGGATAAATTTGTCTATGAGTAAATTTATTGTTATAGAAGGGAGCGAGGGTGTAGGTAAGTCTACTCAGATTAAAACTATAAAATCATTTCTGGAAGAACATAAAATTGAATATATTGTCACAAGAGAGCCGGGAGGAACATCATTCGGTGAATCGATTCGATCTATAATCCTTGATCAGAATAACGATACGGATAATCTAACTGACTCCTTACTATTTTATGCATCAAGATACGAGAACTATAGTAAAATTATACTGCCAGCGCTGAAAAATGGGAAAACCGTAATATGTGATAGATTCCATTACTCAACTTTCGTATATCAGGGGATAGTTGGTGATGATGAATTAGTTAAAAAGATACATAATATATTTGATGCTATATTTTCAAAATCTATTGATCATATTATCTATTTATATACAGACCCAGAAGAGAGTTTGAAAAGAATATCAAGAAGATCAATAACTGATAAGTTTGAGAGTAGAGGTCTTGAATATTTGAATAAATTAAACAAAGCTTATGAATCAATTTTTTCTAATATGGAGAATGTGATTAAATTAAATACCTCGAGAGACAAAGAAATCACAAAAAAAGATCTTCTCGAAAAACTGAAGACTATATTTACAACCCATGATTAATAGATTCTCTTTAGATCATCAATCAAAAAATTATTTGATCATATCCTCTGATATAGAATCACGTTATGAGATGGTGATCAAAAAAGTAGGTGAGTACTATGACAAATCTGTTGAGAAGATACTTGAAAATCCTGATGTCATGTATGTGTCACTTCCCGTTATTGATAAATCTGGAAATATTACATCAACGTTGTCAAATTATGAGTTACAAATGCGCGAGTATGGTTTACTTGATAAATTAGATACTAATAGAATCGGAAACGAAATAACTATTGATCAAATCAGAGAGGTAATATCATTTACTCAAATCTCCGCACACAAAAATAAGAAAACCGTCATATTAAATAGTGCTTCGAATATGAATAAGGAAGCATCTTCAGCTCTTCTTAAGACCCTTGAGGAAGTTTCATCAAATTGTACTTTTATATTGCTAGCGAGTTCACTCAATAGCATTGCAGAAACCATAAAAAGTAGGTGCCAAGTATTACAACACGAACAAAATTTCGAGATGAATAAGAATTCTAACTTCAAAGACTTCTTTTTTTCGAAACATCCTTTTTTGAGGAATATTGATCCTGATTATAATATTTTTAATCTTACAGAGAGCATAAAGGTACAAATTGATGGACTTTTAGACAAAACACTTGATCCTATAGATGTTTCTAATGAATGGAGTAATATACACTTGAATCTTATTCTATGTATTGTTGTTGAATATATTATTTTTAATTGTAAGAATGCAATATATAAGCCATTTGATCAGTCATTAGATCAATATCACAAAAAGCTAGTTGATACATATACCAAGATTCCTCTAATCAAGAAAAACATAAACCTTAATATAAATACAAAGTACTTATTGAATAACCTTACGATTGAATTAGCTTCTTAATCATAATACTATCCAACTATGAAAAAATCAGACAATAATGTTGTTAGTTTATTTGAGCAAACAAATCAGGGCGTTCAAAAAACTGTTTTAACTGACTCCATGAAAATGAAAAGAGGAGGCTCCTTATCTAATCCTATAGTAGCTTATGAAACCTGGGGTAAGTTATCTAAACAAAAGGATAATGTTGTCGTCATTCTAACAGGCCTCAGCGCAAGTTCACATGTTGCCTCTCATTCTAATAATTCTAAACCAGGATGGTGGGAAGGAATAGTTGGTCCAGATAAGGCTATCGATACAAATAAATTTTATGTGATATGTGTTAATTCACTCGGTAGTTGTTTTGGCTCTACAGGACCAGCATCCATCAATCAAATTACTGGTGAGCCTTTTCGGTTAACTTTCCCTGAGCTTACAATTGATGATATGGCGACTGCAACTAAACTTCTTTTAGATAAGTTGGGCATTAAGCAAATTAATACTTTAGTGGGACCCTCTATGGGTGGAATGCATGCCTTGGCGTTAATCATTCAAAATAATGACTTTGTAAGAAACTTCATAGCTATCTCTACTGCATTTCAATCATTACCTTATGCAATAGCCATAAGGTCACTGCAAAGAGAGGTTATTAGAAAAGATCCCCTATGGAAAAATGGCTATTATACACATGATAGTCAACCATTAAATGGTGTCAGAATTGCTAGAAAATTAGGAATGATATCCTATCGATCTGCAAATGAATGGGCACAGAGATTTGGGAGGAAAAAATCATCTAAAAATAATATAACTCAAAATACATTTGGTATAGAAAATACAGGTTTTGAATTCGAAATAGAGTCTTATTTAGAACACTTGGCTATAAAATTCCAAGATGTATTTGATGCTAATTGCTATTTATATCTTTCGAGATCAATTGATTGGTTTGATATAATTGATTATGGATCTTCTTCTGAAGAAGTTTTGGGTAAAACCGGATTAGAGAGCGCTTTGATACTAGGCGTTGAGTCAGATATATTATTTCCAATTAATCAACAAAAAGAACTCGCTGAGTATCTATCTACTAATTCTACAAAAGTCACATATAAAAGTTTAGACTGTATACAGGGTCATGATTCATTTTTAGTTGATATCGAGAGATTTTCTGAAGAAATTAAATGTTACTTAAAAGATATTTAGCTACGCTTTTATTACTAATTATTTGTACACCGTCTTACGCGGATCAATATGAGGGTATGGTAATAAAAGTTATTGACGGAGATACAATCTGGGTAAAAACTAGCAATAAACATATTAAAATACGACTTAGTTATATTGATGCTCCTGAGCTTAAACAGACGCATGGGGTGCGAAGTAAGAATTTTTTAACTAATCTCATATTAGATAAAAATGTACAGATAAATGCGAACAAAAAGGATAGATATAACAGGCATTTAGGTGAAGTTTATATCCACAATCTAAAGGAGTCTATATTTGTGAATGCAAAAATGTTGAAATCTGGAAATGCTTGGATATATTCGGCCTATAGAGATAATTCCTACCTGCAAAACCTTGAAAATTACGCTAGGATGAAAAAACTAGGTCTGTGGAGTGAAAAAGCACCCATAGAGCCATGGGTTTATCGAAGATCAAAATAGACTTAATTTAAGTTTTTTTTAATCGTTTATTGGATCTACATTTTTCTGAGCAGTAAATGACATCGTCCCAATTTCTCTCCCATTTTTTTCTCCATACGAAAGACAATCCGCACACAGGACATATCTTTCTCGGAAGATCACTTTTTTTCATTCAACTGATGCCTATTTTTATAGAACAAGAAAAGAGCAATAATTTCATACAGTATTACTCCAAAATGATAAATGATTGGTAAAGCGACTATATTCCCAATCCATCTATACCTTGGTATATTCCGCCACATTATAATAAACGCTCTGACACCTGAATATATCTCATTGTCCTTTATTACATGCAATCGTCTAATCAGCTCCCTATGACTCTTGCCAGATAATTTCATAGATATTTCTAAATCATTGATATCTATCCAATTTATATCATTTTCAAGAGACTTATAATGACTTATCTCTTTAGAGCATATAGGGCAACTGTCATTAAAAAGAACTTTGATCATAATGTATTCCTTTCGATAAATTCGCTTGCTTTGGACAATATGTTATCCTTTTTCTCTTTTTTCATTTTATCAAACAGTGAGACCATCATATTTAACCTAGGATTTTTTTTGAAGAATATGCGGTTCTTATCTATAAATCGCCAATAAAGTCCATCCATTACATCACACCATGGACCCTTCTTGAAATTCATCATCTTTAGAATATAGTTTGAACCACAGATATATGGTTTAGTTGCCATTATACCTCCATCAGCAAAAAGCCCCATACTATACACATTCGGAGTCATAACCCAATCTGAAGAATCAATATATAGTTCCATAAACCACTTATAAGCGTTTCTGGGCTGGATTTCGCACAAATTCATTATATTGACTTGAATCATTAGTCTTTCAATGTGATGGGAGTAGGCATGTTTAATTGTGCTCTTTATTGAGTAATCCAATGGATCTAAGCCCGTGTTACCGGTATACCAACTTTTTTTGATCTTTCTCTGATGGTTGAAAAAGTTACTTTTTTCCATATTCTTACCTTCAAAATGATAGAGACATCTCATGAACTCTCTCCATCCTATTATTTGTCTTATAAAACCTTCATATGAATTAAGAGGTATACCCTTTAAATCCTTGATATTATTCAGAATATCTAGAGGAGTTATTAAACCGATATTGAGTGAAGAGCTTAGATTTGAGTGAAACCATATATGTGATTTCTGGTCAACGGAATCCTCATAATCCCCAAATTGACTAAATTTATGAGCAAGAAAGTGTTTTAGGTTATCTAGTGCCTGCTCTCTAGTCGTTGGGTAGTTAAAATATTTCGTTTCGCCGTAATGGTCTTTAAACATATTATCGACTAACTTAGTTATATCTTTTGTATGTTTTGATTTTTTAAACTGTAAGAGGGCAGGTGGTAGCAAGTTTTGAGGTATTTTTTTTCTATTATCCCCATCATATGTCCATTTCCCACCGACTGGTTTACCATCTTTCATCAATATGTCTAATTTTTTCCTTTGATTAATGTAAAAGTCCGTCATTTTGTATTTTGGGCTTTTCCTTTGTATACACATCTCTTCAAAGTCTTTTAATTTTGTCAGGAACATTGGAGTATCATAAATTTCAATACTTATTCCTTTTTTTTCCAGCCTCCTCAATTTCCTCTCAAACCATATATCTTCAATTGTCCATAAACTGATCTTCTTTATTTTCAACTTATTTAGATATTTATGAAGATAATCCACATAAGTGTCTGAATCTCCTGGTTTTAATTCATAGTAATCAGTCGTAACCTTGTTTTTATTAAGCATATCTCTGTAAGATCTCATCGCAGATAAAAATAGAGTGATCTTCTGTTTGTGATGTTTCTTATATGTACATAAGTCTATATCTTCCTTCATAAAAACATGCTTTATGTTAAATTTCTTTACATATTCTATTGGGAACAATTGGTTTCCTAAAATGACGTGTATTGTGATTTCCTTATCCATGTATGAGTAGAATAGGTCATCTTTGGGATGATTTCTAGATATATGTATGTTCGTATAATATATATTATGTAAAACTAATAGGTAAAAAACACTTGATTGTTAGCTATCGTGTAATCATTAATAAGTAATTTCGTACTCTCTGACGATAACCAGTCAAACAATAATTTTGCTTGAAGATAATTGTTATCAGGGCATTTATCAGGATTGATCAGTATTAAGCCATATGGGTTCTGCATGAGTTTTTTATTGCTGAATAGAACACTATGATTTTGTTTATTTGAAAATTTTATCCATGTAGATCTGTCTACAATAGTATAGGCATTAAGTGATATTGCGATATTAAGAGATTGCCCCATTCCTTGACCTGTTTCAAAGTACCATGATCCACTGAATATGCGCGGATCAATCTTAGCAGCATCCCATATTTTTTTCTCTGCAGCATTCGTCCCACTCGAATCAGCTCGTGACACAAAATTTGATTTTTTGGTGTATATTTTTAAAAATGCCTCGTCTGGAGATAAAGATTTTCTGATATCAGCTGGATCATTGCTGGGTCCAACAATAATGAAATCATTATACATTAGGATATGTCGTTTGATTCCATACCCTTGTTTCATAAATTGTTTTTCTCTTTTTTCATCATGTACAATCAATAAGTCTCCATCACAATTTTTAGAGTTTCTAATAGCTTGACCTGTTCCAACTGCTATAGTCTTTATTACAAGCGAATCATATTTAGGATATTTAGGGAGAAGATATTTATATAATCCAGAGTCTCTCGTTGATGTTGTAGACTGAATAATTACCTCACTTGAATGAGAATTCAGAGAGAAGAAAATAATTATTAATAATAGCAAATTATTATATCTAATTTTCATAATGAATCTCGCTATTACTATATAAGTGAATATTACGATGATTTATATTATTTTTTATCCTTGCATCATGAGTAATCATATAAATCTTTGTATTAGATGCAATAAGGTTAGTTATTATCTTCATTATCATTTCTATATGTTCGCTATCAAGATTATTAGATGGTTCATCATAATATAAAACTTGAGGATCTAAAATCAAAGATCTTAATAATGATACAAGCTGTATTTCACCACCTGACAAAGCACGAATTTTTTTCTGCAGGAGATAATCAAGATTATGAGCAGAAACCATATTCTCGATTATTTCAGATCTATATTTTGCTTCTATTGATTTACAATAAAGTGCATGGAAAAGATTATTATAAACAGTATTATTCAGAAAAATAGGATTTTGAAAGACAAATGCTTTTCTGATATCGCTTTTTTCAAACCTTTCTACTCTACCAGATGTTGGCGTATAAAGACCATACAATATTTTCATCAATGTAGTCTTACCTACTCCATTATTACCAGTAATTATTGTAAGTGGAGAGTCTTCAATATTTATTGATATATCCTCTAAAATATTAGTCTTGTTCGCTGAATAAAAAAGTTTTTTTATCTTGAATGAAAAATTCATAGATAAACTCTCTTAATTAAAAAAATAATGAGATTAATTATTATTGCTATGAAGATAAGCGATAATCCTAGATACATTGCTAATTCTAGTTCACCACGTGAGGTTTCTAGTACAATACTAGTTGTCATTACCCTGGATATGTTTGATATGTTACCACCAACTATGATTACTGCTCCAACTTCTGATAATGCGCGCCCTAGACCTGTCATTGATACTATTACTAAATCAAATCGTGTTTCAAGTATTATGGTATTTATAATCTTTCCTCTAGATGCATTTAAAGATGACATATATTCACTTATTTCATGAAATTTATTTTCAAAAATAGTATACAGTAATGATGTTATTATTGGTGTGATAATTATGAACTGAGCTATTATCATTATTGTCGGGCTGTAGAGAATATCTAGAAATCCCAGAACACCAGAATTAGAAAATATAATATATAGAAACAGACCTACTACTACTGGAGGAAGACTCATTAATGAGTTCACAATCAATAGAATAAAGCCTTTTCCTCGAAAATTATTTAATAATAAATATGATGACAAAAGAAGAGAGAATAGAAATGCGAGGACTGTCGCAAAAACTGAGACATATAATGATAGTTGGATGATTTCAATGTATTCGTTAGTTAAAATACTAAGATAACTCATGATACTAAATCGGATGTTTTAAGTGGTACTTGATCATACTTAGAATATGTATTAATAAATACTTTATAGACTTACTGCTCTCTCTTGCGCCATGATGTTTAACTTCAAATTGACTGGTAAGAAGTATTCTCTCATTTGTAGAGTGAACTCTTTTGCATATATCAACATCCTCATAGTAAAGAAAAAACTGTTCATCGAAACCTCCTATATTTCTAAATAAACTACTCTCGAATAACATGAACATACCTGATATCCAGTCCACATCATAAACTTTCTTTTCACTAAAAGAATATTCGCTTTTCTTTTTAAAAATTCTTTTAAAAGGAGTCAGGATAGACGGAAACATTCGTGCGTTGTCATTATGAGATCCATTATTTGTCACACTTATCGGCGATATTAGTTTAGTATTTGTAGATACTAATATCTTAATAAGTTCATTTATCATATTAGCCTCGATTTGAACATCAGGATTCAAAATTAAAAAATATTTTGAATCTGATAATGAAAACGCATAATTATGATTTTCTCCGAATCCTTTAATTTGAGTATTTCTAACGATTAGTACTCTTTTATTATTTGTATATTTCCTTATAATATTTTCATCTTCACTTACATTTATAGTAAGTATGATCCTTACCTCAGTATTATTGATTAGCTCATCCAACAAGTTTTTTATCATCATGAGTTGTTTATGAGATACTATAGAAACCGTGATCATCGAATGTAATTATCCTTTTGTAATAATTGATCTACATAATAACGCCAGTCTTTGATTTGTATTTTAGAAATGTTTCTTAATTTATCATTATCCAAAACACTATAAAGTGGTCTTCTAGCCGCTAAATCAAGCTTATCCGTACTTATTTTACTAATTTTGATAGAATTAGTATCATTGTCTTTCAGTTTATTATATATGTACATTGCAAATTCATACCATGATGTATTGCCGTTAGGAACAACATTATATATTCCAAAACATGTTTTATCATTATTAATGATATCTAAAACTACTTTTGCAATAAAGTGAGATGATGTTGGCACGCCAAACTGATCATCAACAATTTTTAAATTATTATTGTTATCTATTGATTGGATTATTTTTGCTAAAAAATTTCCTTCATACTCTGAATATACCCATGATGTTCTAAATATGAAATATTTATCATGATTTTGAATAATATTTAAATCGCCCTGCTGTTTAGAATATCCATAATAATTTATAGGATCCATCTCGGAATCCTCTTTGTAAGGATCAATTGATGCACCAGAAAAAACATAATCACTAGAGAAGTGAATTAATACTATTCCTTTATCAGAGCAATATTTTGCTAGGAACTCAGGAAGTTTAGCATTTATTTGATAAGACAATTCTTTATTATTTTCAGCTTCATCAACTTTAGTGTAGGCAGCCGCATTTATTATCATTTGTGGATTAAAGGATGATACATGATATGTAAGAGCTTTATAATTTAAGAAATTGAAATCTTTTTTTGAACATGATGATAAAACATGGTTATCATTAGCAATTATTTTTTGAAGATCCTTCCCTATTTGTCCTTGATTTCCCAATAATAATATTTTCATATTTTTGATACATGTATCTTATTAATTTGAGAAGCAAAAAAAATTATAAGGACAAGAAAGAATACTACTGCTTGATGATGAGTAAATTGAGTTTGTGTCATCATATAACCAAACTGTGAAATCAAAACTGATAGGCCTGATATACTAAAATAAGACGCTTCGTTATCCAAATGTTTGCTAAAAAATCTATATAATAATAGATAAAAGATCAATAAGCCTATTATCCCAATAAAACCTGCTTTAACCCCAATATCTAGGAAATCATTGTGGGGATGATCTCTTGCTTCGATTCTAATATTCCTCTCGAAACTCTTATCTTTAACTATTTTTTCGAATTTATTAAACCCAACTCCAATTAATTTATTTTCTTTGATAATATCAAAAGCCGTATCAATGAAAAATACTCTTTCTTTAATAGAATTATCTATATTTGATATATATACGGTATCGTTTTGAACTAAGTTTGAAATATTCACAGCATATAGTTGGAATTTTGTACTTAATGGAGTAAGAGACAGAATAAAGATTAAACCTATCATACTTGCAGTATTTTTAAGGGAGATCCTCATCAAGCCTTTATAAAGTAAATATATCAGAAATAATGCTAAACCAATTAATGAACCAACTGTCATTGAGAAGGACCATGACAATAAAGATGAGATTAACCCAAGAAATATAAATCTTTTACCTATTTTACAGTCTGAAAGTAAAGCACAGATGTTAAGAATAAATAATGTCATGCATAAATTTCCATACGTAATAGCTGAGCTAGAGACAGGGTTTAATCGATTTGGATAATCTCTATTAATGCGCTGATCAAATGTAATTTTATCTTCTGAAAGATAATATATTCCAGAAGATAACAGAGATAGTACAGATAAAATGATTATGACTTTGATAAATGTATTTTCATCAAATTTAATAGAGGATAACATTAAATAAATTGGCAATAATAAAATTAGTCTTGAATAATTGTCAAATTCGTTTAACTGTGCTGAGTGGTAAATAAGGGCAAAAGCTATAATCAGAAACAGTTGAACAAAAGGTATAAAGAAATCTTTAGTGTTTCCTAATTTAAGATTACTCCTACTATCATATAAAAAAATCATAGATGAAATTAATAGGAGTATTAATAAAAAATTAGCGATTGATCTGTCGATGAAATTGAAAACAAGAAAAGATATAAAAAGAAATGGAACGAGATTATCGGTATATTTTGTAGATAGCAATTCTAGAACAAGCCAACAATGTTGCCGTCATCATCAATATCTATCCGCTCAGCTGCTGGTATTTTTGGCAAACCAGGCATAGTCATTATGTCACCACAGACCATAACAATAAATTCAGCTCCAGCAGACAGCCTTACTTCCCTGATTGGTATCTCATGATTATCTGGTGCGCCTCTAAGAGACGGATCAGTGGAGAAGGAATACTGCGTCTTGGCCACACATACCGGAAACTCGCCGTATCCATTATTCTGTAATTCCTCGATTTGTTTTTTTACTGAAGCACTTGCTGTTATGCTTGAAGCGCCATATATTTTTTTAGCAATCGTCTCCATTTTGTCCCATAACGGCATCTCGTCAGGGTATAAGAAATTAAAATTGTTATCTGATGATTCAATGGTTTCAACTACAGTCTTAGCAAGCTCCTCAGCTCCTTTTCCTCCGTGAGCCCAATGAGTGGAAGATACAATTGGAACATCAAGTTCACTTGATTTTTTCTTAAGTAATTCTCTCTCTTTATCTGTATCGAAACTAAAGCCATTTATACCAACTACAACAGGTAGACCGTAGTTATTTTTGATGTTATTAACATGTCTTTCTAGGTTACTCATTCCTTTCTCAAGATAGTCTATGCCCTCCTCATTGAGGTTTTCAAGTGAGCAGCCACCATGATATTTTAAAGCTCTAATGGTAGCAACTAAGACTACAGCAGAGGGTTTTAGATCTGCTTTTCTACATTTAATATCTAAAAATTTTTCAGCACCTAAGTCTGCTCCAAACCCAGCTTCAGTAACAACGAAGTCTGCAAGCTTAAGCGAAGCTTTAGTAGCAATCACAGAATTACAGCCATGCGCAATATTAGCGAAAGGACCTCCATGAATCACAGCAGGGTTATTTTCTAGAGTTTGTACTAGATTAGGTTTTAAAGCATCTTTAAGTAACACTGTCATCGCGCCGTCAGCGTTAATATCTTTTGCTAAAATTGGCTTTTTATCTCTTGTGTATGCTATTACTATTTTGCCTAGCCTATTTTTTAGATCACCTATTGACGTAGCTAGACAAAATATTGCCATTATTTCAGAAGCTACAACTATATCGAATCCATCCTGACGCGGATATCCATTACCTATAGATCCCAGAGAGCAAACAGTACTTCTTAAAGCTCTATCATTCATATCAAGAACTCTTTTCCATGATACCCTCCTTACGTCTATACCAAGTTTATTTCCATGGTGAATGTGATTATCAAGCATAGCTGCAAGAAGATTGTTTGCTAGCTGGATTGCATTGAAATCTCCGGTAAAATGAAGATTAATATCTTCCATTGGTATAACTTGTGCCATACCCCCGCCTGCTGCACCACCTTTCATACCAAATACAGGCCCTAGTGAAGGCTCTCTGATGGTGACAAGCGCTTTCTTACCAATGAGGTTTAAAGCGTCTCCAAGACCTACAGAGGTAGTTGTTTTTCCTTCTCCAGCTGGGGTTGGGCTAATAGCAGTAACTAAAATAAGCTTGCCATCAGGTTTATTTCCAAGAGATTTAATATAATCAAGTGATATCTTAGCTTTGTAGTGTCCAAAGGGCTCGAGTGAATCAATTGGTATATCAAGCTTCTCCGCGATGCTACCGATTCTTTCTGGACTCGCTGCCTGGGCTATTTCAATATCAGATTTCATTAGAATAATATTAACAGAAAAAATAGGCTAATTACAATTAGGTCTAATCAATTCCTCTATTATTTATAACTTTTCTCAAGTTATCAGATTTAGAATAAGGGCTATCAACATCATCAATCATCAATGGTTTACTCGCTTTAAGATCTTTTAGGATTATAGTTTCATTTACTATCTCACGACACGACAGCTGTCCCTTGACTAATGGAATAGCTAATTTAAAAAGATCGTTAAAATTATCACTAGATATTTTTGTACCTTTAGGGATATCTTTCCTCATATAGATTCCTCTCACTAGTTCATCGAGATAAACAGTCTCTCTATTTGATATGATGCGCCTCGAGGTGGAATTGCCACCGCAAATTTCTCTTGCTTTTTGGTATGCTTGAAACCACTCATGTATATTATCGGGTATAGAATTATACTTTGACACCGCTACACCGCCTTCATTAATATCGATATGTCTTTCCCATGTTCTAGCCCCCTTGGCATACGATGCAATCATTGAATTGGTCCAATTATGATATTCATGTGATGAGAAACCAATGATGTTATTTGGATATCTCTTTCTAAGATAATCAATTTGATCTAACTCCAATTCGTGATCCTCGGAGGGATATAATGATACACAGTGATTCACTGCAAGAGGAATATCTCTTTTATTGAAGTAGTCAACTATATTATCAATATCAAGTTCCGACATACCTCCAGTTGATACTATTGTCGGTAATTTTTTTGATGCTATTTTCTCAATTAATGGCCAATCATTTGCATCAGAACTTGCAATTTTGATAATTGGATAGCCTAGTTCTTCACATACATCAACAGATTTCTCATCGAAAGGTGTTGCCATAGCGATACATCCTGAACTTATAATTTTATCAGAGAGCTTTTTATAGCTACTTTTGGAAAGTTTTGTTGAAATTGTTTTTGAAATGTATCTCGATTTTTTATAGTTTTTATAATCATCATGAATAAAATTGTCAACATCTCTAATCTGCAATTTTATTGCTGCTTTAATTTTGTTATAACGAACAACTTTTGAATATTGTGAAATGATGCTCTCACCTCTTTTGATATCACCCAGATGATTGTTAGCTAATTCAAGTACAAAAAGATCTTGGAGAAGTTCTTTACCTTTATTATGTTTTGACATGACTCACCCCGAGCTACAATAATTTCTGAGGTTAACATTTGTAGCTTATTATTTCAAATCGAAATTTATTTCAGAAGAAAAAAGAGTGTATTATATAAAAAATTAATCATCATCAAAATTAATTCTCTTTTCTTCGATGATTATTGGTCTGTTATTTATATAACGTAATATATGAGCAAGATATTCTCCAATAAATCCAATTACAAGAAATAATGCACCAAATAAGAATGACGTGAGTATGATCAATGGCGCAATACCAGCAGAAAAATCTGACCAAAAGATTAACTTTTTGAAAAAATAATATATACCTATTAGTATGCTTATAAAACTAATGATAAAACCAAAAAAACTTATGATTCTCAAGGGGACTATAGAATTACTAATAATTCCTAACATACCTATGTCATAGAGTGTATAGAGATTATTTTTAGTAACACCCTTCTCTCTCCTATTTTGTGTAAATTCAATTAGTTTAGGTTTAAATCCTAATTCAGTAATCATTCCTCTCAAGTACGGATATGGATCATTTATTTTCTTAATAATATCTATAAATCTTTTTGAATATATACCAAAACCAGTAGAGTGATGAATAATGTCGTGTTCTGTAATTTTCTTTAAAAATGTGTAATACAAACCTCGTATTTTATGAAATAAAAAATTTGTTTTAGATCTAGTTTTCACTCCTAAAACTACCTCATCACCTTTAAGCCAAGCATCTACTAACTCAGGGATTAATTCAGGAGGGTCTTGCATATCAGATGCAAGATATAACACAGCGTCTGAATTCGTCTGCATCATGGCCCAATATGGTGATCTTATATGCCCAAAATTTCTTTTATTAAAAATAAGCTTTAGTTTTTTGTCTTTAGAGGCAAGTTTCTCCAACAAAGATCTAGTATCATCTGTACTGGCGTTATCAATAATCAGCACGTCAATATCAATATCACTAATCTTGGATATATTCTTCTTAACTGAAGTATAGAAATCTTGAATTATTTCTGCTTCGTTATAACAAGCTGATACAATTGTAAGTGTTTTATTTGGCATTTTTAGATTTATCCATAGATGATACTCTGATTTTTAACAATAGTTTAGAGATTAACAAAAAAATATCTCCATATCTGATTCTTGATAGCGCAATAACTGAAACACCATAAATCAGCGCAGCCCATCGAGGCAATATAACAATCGGTCTTATAATCCTATATGATAGGTATCTACTCAAAGAGCTATCAAATTCAATGAGATTATCAATGGAAATGTGATTTAACCTTCTATATAAAAAATATTGCGAATAAAATAAAAGGATAGTTTTTATGAGTACTTTTTTATAAATATCACTGTCTAGGTATGATAAAAGTTGTTGACTATAGTTGTTAACGAAAATCTCATAGAAATCATAGTTATATTCATAGTTTATTTTTGCAGCAATCATAAATTTTCCAATATACAAGTTATTATTATGACTAGATGCTTGTAAAAGTAAATTCAATTGATATAAGGAGGTGTTTTCCGAATGCACAGCATCACTAAAATCAACTAGCTCTCTATTGACTATGATCGAAGAGATGAAAGTAGATCTATATGATACTTTCTCAATGAAATGATTAAAATCATAAGCATAAGTTAGTTCATTAAAAATGGGTTTTTCATCATATGATTTTTTATACCCGTAAGAGTTAAGGAATATACATGATAGCTCTTTATCTCTTATTTCTTTGATAAGATATGCTATGCTATCTTCTAGAATATAATCATCGTCTCCAACAACCCAAATATACTTTCCGCTAGCTTTTTTGTAACAATTTATAATATTCTTATCGCCACCAATATTTTCTGAATTTTGAATAATCACTAAATGCTGCTTCAGTGATTTATATTTACTAAGAACATCTAGCTTATAATTAGATGAGTCATTGATTGATACAAGAATTTCTAATTCTATATTTTCATCCATGGCTATGATGTTTGTTTCAAGTGACTTTATACATAATTCAAAAAGATCTTCTCTCTGATATGTTGGAATACAAATAGATAATAATTTAGACATTTTTTATTTTGATAATACTTCTAATTGCTAGTGGTAATACAACAACTAATTGCATCCCAAGCAAAGACACAAGTGGCCCGTAAACTCCGTGTGTCTTGATTGTAATAATACTAAACAGTAAAATAACTAACGAGCTTAAAGAGTTTATTTTGAATAAAGGGTCAACTAAAAATGATCTTGTATAGATGATCAAGCTACCAATTATCTGATTTATTAGTATTGCGACTGCTAAAATAATCATTAAGTCAAAACTAAGCATCCTACTAGTTAAAACACTCAAGCTCTCCAAATAATAAAATATTGATATTATAACTACACCAGGTATGTAGATCTGAAATAACTCTCTAATGCTTTTAATATATATTTGATCTAAATTTCTAAGGTTCTTATTTGTTGCTTCTTGAGTCATGTTTGGAATACTTAAATGTAGCTTAGATGAGGAAATTAATAATATAGTATTGAGCATAGCTAAAGTTAGACCAAATTGTCCTGATAGTTCAACGGAAAGATAAATAAAAATTATAAGTATCTGAAATTGTGTGATGATGTAACCGGCAAGCCAAGATATGCCAACGTGGATAACAAATGTCTCTCTGGGTAATTCGATGGAGTGGCTGGATAATACTGAATTTAAATAAACATAAAATAGTCTATTATGTTTTTTTATCAAGTAAAGAATTTGCACTATAACAGCAGATATAGAAATCGCAATAGTAGCTAAGAGTCCAACAAAATATAAAACAACAATAAAAAAAAATATGATTGATGAAACATTCTGTACCAGTTTAATAAAATAAACTTCTCTTATATGTCCAGTCCCCTGCAAAATAGCAAATATTGGCATCAAAAATAAAAAAATTGAGGAGGTTAAACACAAGAGCAACCATATTGGTATCCAATTATAGGAAAGATTTTGATCTTGATAAGAGAAGAATATATAACCAATTATAGTAAAAGAAATAAAAAAAAATACACTGGACTTTAAATATTTAGGTGCAGAATATCTTAATAAATCATCACTATTACTAATTTTTGATGATGATAGGTGTAAGAGTGATTCAGAATATCCAAAATCAAATAATGTATAAAATCCCACCATTGTTAAAAATGCATAATACCAACCCTGCTCATAGATTGTTAGATAGCTTGTAACAAGAAAAAGAAATAGAATTCCTGTAACTGCATGGACTATTCGCTGTATGAGTATAATATTATTCATGAACAGGGATTATCATATTCTCCTGAAGCTCTTCTTTGCTCAAAAATGGTGATAAATCCTCTAAAGGTGGTGAAGTTATTGTGCCATCCGGATGCTGCTTGGCCCCTAATTTAGGTTCGAAGCGTTGATTTGGATCTACAAAGACCTCGAGTATGCCAGACGATTTTTTCAGAAGTTTTTTGACTTCTCTCTCTAATTTACTTATATCTTTGCATGCTTCGTATTTAAAACCAAATGAGGAAGCAATTTTTCTGAATGACGGAAAAGTGACGCCACTTTTAGGACCAGAGCCAAATTCTTTTCCATTGAAGAAATTTTTTTGAGTTTGGAACATTGATACATACCCTTTATTGTTAATGATTATTATTTTTATTGGTAGTTGATTTGATTTGATAGTTTCTAGTTCTTGAAGATTCATCATAATGGAACCATCGCCTGTAATACATACAATGTCTTTCATGCCACTGCTATAGCATGCACCAATTGCCGCAGGTAAATCATAACCCATTGTCGCGGACCCTGAGTTAGACCAAACCCTCTGGCCTTTTTTTATTTTAAATGCCTGGTGAGTTGTTACCACGGCCGTACCGTTTGCTGTTATAACAATGTCATTATTTTTCATATTATTTGAGAGTATATCGATCAGACAGTACGGATTAATTTGTTTTTTAGGATTATAAAATTCATCCTTTACGACAGGATATTTTATTTTTCTTTTTTTACACCACGTAATCCAATCATTATGAAGCATAAGTTTATTTCGTATTTTCTGAGTTAATCTGGGGAGAAATATATTTAGATTTTTATGAACTTTTAAGTATGGTTTAACTGTATGTTTATTGAGTTCTGTTTTATCAACATCAACCCAGATAATTTTTGATGCTCTTGCAAACATTTTATAATTGTAACTAACTTGTCTTATGTTAAGTCTAGAACCTAATACAAGGAGTAGATCAGAATTTTGAACAGCAAAGTTTCCTGCTCTATCACCAACCGTACCAGCTTTGCCAATATATAATTTATGGTCTTCCCATATCACATCTTGAGAGTTGAAAGAGGAAACTACTGGAATATTTAATAAATTTACCAGCTTAATGAAGTCTGCATGTTTACCCGACAATCTTATTCCACTTCCGCAATATATTACAGGCCTCTTTGATTTTTTGATTAGTGAGAGGATTTTTTTTAATTTATTATCAAGTTCTTTTTTATTTTCTACTATTCTTGGAGGAACATATCTCTTCATCTTTTTTATATCCACCATTGCTGCCTGAATATCCAAGGGTATATCAAGCCAACATGGTCCTGGTCTGCCAGATTTAGCTAAATAAATTGCTTTTTCAAGATCATATAGAACATCTTTAGCTTTTGTAATCATCTTAGAAAACTTTGTTATTGGTTTGATAACTGGAATTATATCTAGTTCTTGATCACCTAATTGTCTGAGAGGAACTTTTGAGGCGCTAACAGTTGTCTCTAGTTTTACTTGTCCAGATAGGACGATCATTCCAATACTATCGACAAAAGCCCCATAAACGCCAGTTATAGCATTTGTCCCTCCTGGCCCTGATGTGACATTTAGAGCGCAGAGGTTGTTATTAAGTCTATAAAAAGATTCTGCAGCTATGCTAGATGCTTGCTCATGGTGATTGTAAATTACGTTGAATCTTTCATTTATAGAAAATGAATGATTAAGATGCATAGACCCTCCCCCAGTGACTGAAAAACATGTGTTTATCCCATGTTTAGCCAAAGTTGTTACTATAAGGTCACTTACTTTTACAGTTGTCATTTATCTTTGTTCCATTGGTAGGTTCTCTCTATTGCTTCATTTAAAAATACAGATTGTTGAATACCGCTACAACTAATAATTTTATTATTATCAGGGACATATCTTGAAGTATTCCATCCTACATCCTTTTTATCTTCAACTACGTAACTACTATGATATTTTGATGCAATCATATCAGCTAACTTAGATATTGATACGCATTCTTTTGAGCCAAGATTATATGATCCGCTTGTATTATCATCAACAAGGAGAAATAACATCCATAGTACCAGATCTGTTGGATAGAGATACGAGCGTACAGGCTTACCATTTCCTTTTACAACAATTTTTTCTTTTTTTAATGCATTATCTATAAAATTACCTGCAGCAAAATGTATATCAAGAGAAAGCATTGGTCCAAGTAGTGCAAATATCCTTGCATTTGCATATTTGAGGTTATATTTTTTACTATATAGTGCAAATAATGATTCAGATGAGCGTTTAGCCTCGGCATATGCATGAAGTGCGTTTGACGTATCTGGTGCAGATCTCTCTGACTCCTTGATATATTCGATATTACTATCTTGAACGCCATATATTGCCCCAGAGCTGAGGTTCAGTGCTCTGCCAGTAAATTTTTTCTTTTTTAGTTCTGAAAGAATTCTTTTTGTGCCATCAACTACTACTGAAAACATTTCTATTGGGTCTTTTTCGTTAAGTTCTGCACTTGCTGATGTTGCACCATGTACTAAGTAATCATAATTACAGTTTAGTGACATCTCTCTTATATCTGATTGGATTACATGAATCGATTGATTAGTAAAATCTATGTATTTATTTTGATACAATCTTTCTTTATCTCTTGTTAAGACATGTAATGTGTATGAGCAACCTGTCAATTTTTGATAATGAAGGAGGGATGATATTAGCCATTTGCCTATGAATCCAGTACATCCGGTTAAAAGAATTTTTTTATTATCAAGTTTTTTCAGATACTTACCACCAACTTCGGTGATGTAATCTAGGTCATCATTAATACACCACCTTTTATTCATCTAAATATTCGTGTATCTGTTTTTTAGAAAATTCTAACATATCCTTGTTATTCATATATGCTTTGTACCATTCTACAGTAGCAGTCAGAGACTTTTCAAAACTCCACTTTGGAATCCAATCTAAATCTCTGCGTGACTTTGTTATATCTAAATAAAGCAACCCTGCCTCGTGATCAAACTTTTCTCTAGAGATATCATAGTTCAGCTCAGGCAATTCTATTTTCATGTACTCGACTACGTCTCTAACCGTTTTATGTGAGGTTTCATTCGGCCCAAAATTCCATGAGCCTTGCACATTTTCAACAGAATATAACCTCTCTGCAAGCTCCATATAACCAATAAGTGGTTCTAGTACATGTTGCCATGGTCTTACAGAGTCTGGATATCTTATCAGTAGCTGCTTATTAGAGATAATTGATCTAAAAATATCTGGTATTAATCTATAATTTGACCAATCTCCGCCTCCAATAACATTACCAGCTCTTGCAGTTACTGCCCGAGGAATCTCTTTAAAGAAAGAAGATATGTATGCTGACGTTACGATCTCAGAGCAGGCTTTTGATGCAGAATATGCATCATGACCACCAAGCTCGTCTGTTTCTTTATATCCTGTGTTTTTTTCGAGATTCTTATAACATTTATCAGATGTTACATTTACAAAAGCTTTTATATAATCAAAAGTTCTTACAATTTCGCAGATATTAACACTTCCAATTACATTTGTTTCAAAAGTATTAACCGGATCTTTATATGATTCTTTGACTATGCTTTGTGCGGCCATATGAAAAATAACTTCCGGTCTGTGCTCCGATACTAAGCTATGCAGATTGTTATAATCTTTAATGTTAGAAATATTACTTTTACAAACAGTATCTAATTTATTTGTTTGAAATATCGAAGGCGTTGTATTCGGCTCTAACGATACACCTACTATTTCAGAGCCAAGTTCATTTAAAAGCATGGTTAACCATGAGCCTTTAAATCCTGTGTGACCAGTTATAAGGACCTTTTTATTTTTCCAAAAGTTAGTCTTTAAAGTCATGCCAAGGGAATATTTTCTTAGACTGAGCTAGGTCATTCAGATAATTCATGTCTCTCAATGTATCCATCGGTTGCCAGAAAAGTTCATGTTTATAAGCGCTAAGTTCATTTTTATCAGCCAATTTTTCAAGTGGCTCTCTTTCCCATATAGTCATGTCATTATTAATATAAGAGAATATTTCTGGCTCAAGAACAAAAAAACCTCCGTTTATCCAACCTGATTCTCCAATAGGTTTTTCAACAAATTTAGTTACAGATCCATTATCTAATGATACAGACCCAAACCTACCTTGTGGTTTAACTACTGTCATTGTTGAGATTTTTTTTGACTCCTTATGGTGATCTAATAGTTTATTAATATCGATATTACCTACACCGTCACCATAAGTAAGAAAAAAGGTCCCATCTATATATTTTTTGATTCTTTGAATGCGGCCACCTGTCATTGTAGTTTCACCTGTATCAACTAACGTGACTCTCCAATTCTCCGAGTTATTTGAATGAACTTCCATCTTATTTTCTTTGAGATTAAATGTAATATCAGAATTACGAAGCAGAAAGTTAGAAAAATATTCTTTGATAGTATAACCTTTATAGCCACAACAGATTATAAAATCAGACACACCGTAGTAAGAATATATCTTCATTACATGCCATAGAATTGGTTTGCCAGCAATCTCCACCATTGGTTTAGGCACTCTTGATGTCTCCTCTGAGAGTCTTGTTCCTAGGCCGCCAGCAAGAATTACTGCTTTCATAATAATCTCTGTAATATTTAAACTTATCTAAACTAAAGTTTATGAGTAATGCAATAGTTTTTCAAACCTATAATTGTTGAATCAATAGCACTTGTACATTTCACAACTTTTAAATTTGTATTGTACTCTAATACTTCACAAAATTCAGGAATTTTCACACCAAGTGCACCAGTTACATATATTTTTTTAAAATCTTGATAGCGTTTGATATCGTTGACGATAGATATATACTGATTAACAAGTGCCTTTTTTATAGAGTATATATAATCATCGATCTCGTTGATATTATCAATAGATGTTAAATTCTCATTTTTTTTATAACCATACAATCCTTTTATTATGCTCAGATTAATTTCATATTCATTATCATGATTTATGTTATTACTAGTCTTGAATAACTTGTTCCAAAAAATAGAATCAATATTTTCATCAAATAGTGAATCGACATAAGAAGCATATTCATTAAGTACTCTGCCACAAGGAATGTGCGTTAATGTATTAATGAATTTTTTATTCGCAAAGGGTCTAATTTCATAAGATAGATTTGGGGAATATTCCATGGAAACCTGAGAGCCTGTTCCCAGGTTTATGTTTACACTTGAAGACAAGTCAATTGACATTATAGCTGCTTGTAGATCACCTAAACCTCCATATATAGGGATATTTTTTTTTGAATAATTTATATATCCAAGTGTTTCACTATATGATGAAACATCGTAAGTAATAATTTCTGTCTCATCCAAACTCTTCATCCAACTATTGTTCCAGATATCAAATAATCCAGTGGCAGCAGCAAGATGTATGGATGTTTTATTGCTCCATGAACCATTTAAAAGAATTAAGGCGTCTATAAGTGAAAGGAGATGGCTTTTTTTATGAAAATTTTCATGATACTTTAGATTGATTCTTGGTAACCCGACTTTGTCATTAATGCCAGTAATTTTTAACAAGCTGTCGTCTGGGCTTTGTATATTTTTTTCTTTGTTATGTGATAAATCTGCTCTCCATGATATATACAAATCTTCTTCTAATGGTGGCAAAGATTCAGATAATATAAATCCATGCATTTCAGAGCATATGGCTATTTTGTCAATGTCATGATGATATTCAAGATGTTCATGAAATCTCTCATTTATATACCTTAATGTTACTTTTGATCTTTCATTGAAAAATGTTCCAGGAGTGCTAAAAATATCTGACAAGACTTTAGTTTCAGAATTAAATAGCGATGATTTTACTCGACTAGCACCAAAGTCTATCAATAATATATTCACATCTGGCTTAAATTCTTAATTGTCTCATTGATTCGCTTATCACTCACTTCGTCAAGAGAGAAGTCAATAAATCTCATATCACCAATCCTGCTTATAATTGCTAATTTTAAGTTTGACCCGATAACCTTTTTGTCTCTCTTTAGAAATTCAATAAAAGAACTATTTTTTAATGTAAAGAAATAGTCCAGTGAGTTTTTTGGGACTATATTCATAACTATGTCCCTGATAACAGAGATGGTATCAGATGATAAATCTAAAATAGATCTAGAAAGTTCATTTTCAACCATGATCCCGAGCGCAACAGCTTGTCCATGTGGAATTTTAAAATCAACCATTGCTTCAATAGCATGACCTATGCTGTGACCATAATTCATTGATTTCCTATGATTAAGCTCAAACTCATCATATTCCACTACTGACTTCTTAACAGATAAAGATAGCTTTATCAGTTTATCAAGAATTTCCTTATCTGGCTTTAAGAGACTATCATTAGATATCAAATGGTAAATAAGTTTTTTATATTGTAAAAAAACTTCCTCCCCACCTGTGATCGCTAACCTAAGAATTTCACCATAGCCTGAAAATATATCATCTTTATTAAGAGTATAATTAAAATTAGTATCAATAATTATTTCTCTTGGGGCGGAAAAGAGTGCAATTAAATTTTTGGTACCATTATGGTTCAAACCCGTCTTGCCCCCTACGCAACTATCACTTTGACCCAATAAAGTTGTAGGGATATATTTCCAAGGTATCCCTCTTTTAAAGGTAGCTGCTGCATAAGCTACTAGATCTTGAATAATTCCTCCACCTAACCCATAAATACATGTTCCTCGGTTAGCATTATTTTCAAGAAGAAAATCACATATTCTGAGAGCTTCATGAATATTTTTATTATCTTCTACAGCTTCAACAATATAGGTAGGATAACTATTTAAAGTATCGCGTAAATTAGGATAAATCCTCATTATATTTTTATCAGCTATAAATATATAATCTGAATATTTTTCGTTATTTAGATCTATCTTACTTACAACATTATCAGTAAATGTTACTTTATAGTCTCGCGGTGAGGATGATATGCACATAGTATTTGAATTATTCAAATCCACATTAAAATCTGAACCATCAATTAAAAAATTATATTCACTAGTTGTTCTCAAAAAAACCACCTGCTATAAATCCACCATCGATAGTAATATCTTGGCCAGTTAGATACGATGCTTTTTCACTACATAGGTAAAGCGCCATGTTACTTATGTCTTTAACATTTCCTAGTCTCTTCAAAGGTATTCGTGTTTCCAGTTTTACGATATCTTCTTTTGGAAGATTATTTCTTGTAAGTTTAGTATCAATAAAACCAGGAGTAATTGAGTTTACACGGATATCGTATTGACTAAGTTCTAAAGCAAGGTTTTTCATTACACCTTGTAACGCATGCTTTGATACAGAATACGGAAATCTACCAACTCTTCCATAGCTCGAATAAAGTGAGGAAATTATAACTATCGATGATGATTTGGATAATAAATTCTTTGTTATCAAGTAATGGACTATCTTTACAAATGACATAAAGTTAATATTGATTGATTTAAGTATTCTTTCAATATCATCAGATTCAAAATGATTCAATTTATTATCTGCAGCACAAAAAATTAAGTTGTCATAAACAGTTACAATTGATTGAAGATATTTATCAACAGAGTCTTTTGAAGATAAATCTAAATCTGATCTTGTTGTTGCGATAACATTACTTGTTTTTGAAAATTCATCAGAAATAGACGTCCCAATATCGCCATTTCCTGAAATTATAAGAGTATTTTTCATGCTCATAGTATAAGTTTACCTCAATCCTCAGCTTTAAATGTAATTTTACTCTGCCAAAGATATCCAAATAATATAACAGGTATTGCAAACATATATTGAGCAATTACAGGATGTAGACTTAAATAATATATCAGAGCAGGTAATATTATTATATTAAATAAATAAACAATTACATGATAAGTACTAAACTTGAATAACTCTGATATATAATTACCAGAAGTCTTAAATACATAAATCTTATTAGTCATGTATGCAAATAGGACGGAAATTATGTATGATCCCGTAAGAATTTGGAGATAGTGAAAATTAAATTCAAATAATACAAAGTATAAAATTGGGAATATACTAAGACCTACTATAGTATTTACGATTCCTACATAGAGATAACTTTTTAATTTATTCTCAGCCAACACGTTGGTACTATTTTTCATGATATTTGAATATAGTTGCTCTATGTTAGAAAATGATAGTTCATATAATGTAATTTTTCCACATAATAAATAAGTAATGTATTTAAGCTATTGAATGTCTATTTTACAAAAGAATAAAATGAGTATAGCATTTTATTATTTACATGTAATGCTTTTCCCTTATCAATAATTTCTTTATACCAATATTGATTAGATACATTCATTCTATAAACATATACACTCTCTTTTTTATAAGTAAAAGCCCTATCCTCATAACATTGATGAACATTAGAGCATCTTGCTAGAACATTTTCAAAATCGTTCAAATGCATCTGAGAAACATAGAAAATTAAATCGGTACTATCTTTTAAATTACATTCATCAATAAAATCGGTAATAAATTCGCTATCACATGTTTCTGCGTCAATGTTCGCCCTTGCAAAGTTAATATTGTATTGACCAGAAACGTATTTTTTAATGATAGAATCTTCCATCTTTTTTGGTGGCAAGAAGTTATTTTTTTTTATAAGTCCATAATGTCCCTGATGCACAACGTGTGGCATCTTTAACATATAAATATGCATTGGTGGATTATACTTCATTTGTTCAATAGTTTTTTTAAGACTAGAAGAGGATGTCGTATCGTACCAAAATAATAAATTATATTTCGATTGATTATCACTTAAGAGATTAAACATTGGTATTGAAGGTGTGGTTAAGATATTATTGTTTTCATTTTTTTGAGCAAAAGAAATAATATCATGTGTAAATTTGTCCATATGTATACCTCTAAAAATACCACTCGAAAATGATCTTTCATTTTTAATGTTATCTATGATGCTATTTGTTTTATATCCCCACCATTCATATGAAGGATTAACAAGTTTATTTATTCCAAAAAAGACAGTTACAGTAATTATGGGCAAGATAGTATTTCTTAAAATATAGCTATCATCAGCGTTGTGACAATATTTCTTGATCACAAAAATTAACTCTGCAAAAAATAACGCAAGTAAGATTTCTAAACTTACAGAATTAAAACCAGCTGTAGTTGTTCCGCAGTACGCAAGTGCATATAACGGTATACACAACAACACCTCACCTTTGGAGTTATTTCTTAAAAGTCGTAACAGAGGCCAAGATAGTGCGAAGACGTAAAGCAGCGCTGTTTTTACTTTAAATATGATAAAAATAGATATTATTAATACGAGAATTAGTATCAGGTAGAGATGTGATCGGGCGTTAACATTAGATATTCCGATGAATGTTGAAATATTTTGGTAGTAATTTCCTATGAATGAAGCAAGTTTTTCTTTATATGATTGGATTAGAAAATATACAGCATACACGAAGGTTATCAGTAATGCAGATACTGTTATGATTGCTCTATTACCTGGATCTAGAATAAACCTAGACAAAACGACGAATATAGACCCTTTTGGTGTATCAAGCGAGAAGATTGTTACCCATGAAGGAGTTATGTAGGTCGTATAAGCTAATAATAAGGCTATACTCACCAAGAATACAAGATTCTTCTTTAGAATACCTAAAAAATTATAGCCATAGAGGATTAGAAATCCATTTAGATATAACAATAACCCAAAACCATAAATTACACCGATATTATGTTTAGTAAGGATTAGTAGACCTATTAATAATCCCGAAAACAGAAATGTCTTATTTTTTATTTTATTACTTGCGCTTGGCAAAATGTAAATTGTGAGAGCAACAATAAGCGATACAATAGTGTGATAGTCTTTAGCAACAAATGTTGAATTGCTTATTATTAAAAAAAATACTAATAATGAACTAATGATAGCAGAGTGAATGTCAGTATATTTTTTTAAGATTAAGAAAATTATATAAAAGTTTAATGCGTGCAATAAGGCGAATATATATCTCAAAGAAATAAAATCTAATCCAAAGAGATCTATTAATCTACTAAATACATGGACTGTTAAAGGGGGTAAAAAATAATTATATTCTTTATAAATATCTACTCCACTGTTTACATATACAGCAAAGCTTTCAAACCATCCCTCTGTGATGAAGAACTGATACTTAGAAATAAAATAATTAAAAATTAATATAACAGAAAAAAAAGCTATGTAGATGGCTAAGGATATAATATTTTTTTTATCAGTCTTCAAAGCAGTTACCTTTTTTAAAAAATTCGAATAGTGCGCTTATCATCATGTTAATTTATTTTTTTGTTCGTAAGAATGACTATTTCATCATAATTAAGGCTTTTGTTGAAATATGTTCCATCATTAATAGTATTATATATTTCATCGTTTGCCATTAAACCTGCATCTGGGTTGCCTTTATAACTCAGGCCAATTATGTAATCTACGTCATTTTTTATTATCTCTATAATATTATCAGACGAGACCTCCCTATATGAGGTTCCTAAGTGCCACCACAAAGGGAGTCCTGATGGTGGCACGATATTATACTTTGCATATAGATATTCAATTCTTGATAAAAATAGGATTTTCCTATTTTTAAGTTTATCTTGGTTGTCCTTAAAGAAACTCTCGACACTCTTCTCATAACGATAATGATATTGTGATGTTTTATGATTTTTGAAAAATTCATCATCAAGAATTGCAGTATAGTCATTCCTATCAATAGGTGGCCCGGCAGTTAGAAGCTTTAATCTATAAAATCCCTCAAGAGAGAGGGAAACTATAATTATTATAGCCCATGGAGCTATAGTTTTTATAGTTGTTGAATCATAGGAATTATTTGCGATGAATGCTATCGCAATTGACAGAATAAGTATCCCGAAAGATGAAGACCTTACATCAAAACTTTGCAGAATTATAATAAATGTCAGTAATACACCAAAGAATCCCCATCCGAACAAAATTAATTTATGCATACTAAATTGATCAGTAAAATCTTTTAGAACTCTATTTTTAATCAATGGTATCAGGAAATATATTGTTGTTATGAACAAGAATAAGATTGGGATAATTTCCCAATTCCTTGATACCAATAAAAAGAAAAATGCAAAAAGGCCCAGCGTCCATGAAGGTGTAGGCCGATTGAATAGTCTCGATGAGATCAATTCTAATGTAAAAATAAGGATAAGTAGGAATTCAAAAAAATATAAAGAGTATTCTTTTAATCGTCCTCCAGATAAATCAAATAGATTAAATGTAAGTAATCCTGCATTAATAAAACCATGGATAGCAGACCTCTCACTCCCTATCATCGATAAATCATATATGTATTTGTTTATATCAAAAAATATAAAATTAGTTATTAGATATAGTGTTAAATAAAAAATAATACTTAAGTAAAAAATCCATATTAGGGTTAACTTTATTCGTTGATATATATTTATCTTAGTATCAAACAATATCCATGTAGCAAGAAGCAAAGAATTCATTACTGCAAAACCCACACCTGTATTAGCTCGCATAAAACATAAAAACGATAAAATGAAAGCTAATAGAATAATAGAAGGAGATGTTATCTTATTATAGTGCCTGTTGATGATTATTATGTACAAAAGAAAGGTTGAAAATGCTGCCATCACATTACTAGCATCATGAAGGTAAATAAAACCATCAGTTATTAAAGGCAATATGGTGGCAAATAAAAAAGCATAAAAAATTATTATGTTAGATTTTTTCGAGTTTAGATGATAATAAGTACCGACTACAGCAAAGATAGATGTATAGATAATTAATCCATTAGTAAATAAATTCCATGTGACTCCATCATTGATAACAGCCATCAATTTTAAAATTACTGCAAAGCCAGGAGAAAAAGCATTATCAACAAAATCATGAAAGCTCTGACCGCTGTACATTGCTTGGGCAAGAGAAACAATAGGTGCGAGATCAAAACCTGCAAAACCTTTTGATCCTATAAAGGATGAATAGATTGCAGCTATCGTAAATACGAATGTCACAAAAAGAGCTTCTAGAAAATTTATTTTTTTAATAGCGTTCAACAGAGGTTTCTCGTATTGTATAATCGGTATTTCCTGATCATTCTCCAATTGGCATCCATCTTGTAATATATTTGATAGTAGATTAAGATACTATCATTATTTGTGAGTTATGTAATCAAAATTAAATTTTCATAGATAACTACTCACGTTACATAGAGGCTAACTTGAATATAAGTATAAATATATTATGCGATCTCTTTTACAGTTCTTTCTAATCTCAAATTTTCTTTTTTTTTCACATAATGCGTTTGCATACATGGACCCAGGCTCTTTATCTATTCTATTACAAATAATTATCGGAATCTTTGCATCTATTGCTATCTTTTTTAAACAATTAAAACAAAGGATATTAAATATTTTCAGAAGAACAAAGAAAAAAAATGATGATAAATGAAGTTATCTAAGTAAAATCTAAATGTAAAAATTTTTTTATTATGGAAAAAATATCTAGCTCTTTCAAAGATAACTCAAACCAAGTATATGTCCATGATTCTAAAATAATTAGAACTATAAATGTAGAAAAAAACTCTGCATATCCTAAAGTTTTTGAAGATGGGATCATAGATGAACTTATAAAAAAAGGAGATATAGTAAATTCAAAATTGATACCGCCTTTAGACTATAAAGACAAAAAAAATATATATATTGAACATGAAAAAATAAATTTTATATCATATCCATATGAATGGAGTAATATTTTTCTTTACCTTGCAGGTTTGAAAACACTTGAGATTAATAAAAGTTTATTGGAATATGGTTACCATTTAATTGATGCAAATGCATTTAATATTCAATTTATAAATGGAAAACCAACTCTAATTGATCTTGGTTCTATCGTCAATTATGATAACAAATTTGGATGGCAAGGAATGCAAGAGTTTATATGTTCTTTTTTTAATCCATTATATTTTATGTCAAGATCCTCAATTCGCTTCAATGATGTCTATAAAAGTTTCCTAAATGGTATACCTTCAAGCTTTATATATAAAACAAAAAATATAAGAGATTTTTTCCGTTTACGATTTTTATTGAATATATTTTCTCATGAGCAACTAATGAAGAATATACATAAAAAAAATCAAATAAAAAATAAAAATATAGAAAGTGTGAAATATATTTCTACTAATAAATATAAATCAATACTTGAATTGCAAGAGAGTTTTCTGAAGAAAACTTATTCCGATATTAAGAGCACTCGATCATATTGGGATAGTTATGCAAGTAAAATGCATAACTATAGTGATACTGATATTGAGAAAAAGCAAAAAATTATTATTGATTATGTAAATAAATATAAACCAAAATGTTTATTAGATCTGGGATGCAACAATGGTGATTATTCTCTACTTGCACATCAGAATGGTATTGAAAAAATTATAGCTGTTGATAATGATGAGAATTGTATAGAAAGGTTAGCTCAAAAAGTAATAGATAGTAATCTTCCAATTGTTCCGCTGATAATAGATTTTACTAATGAGTCACCATTACATGGTTGGTCTGGTTCAGAGAGGTTTTCATTTTCCCATAGAGCTAAAGAATGTGATGGCGTCATTGCTTTAGCCCTAGTTCATCACTTGGTGATAGGAAAAAATATACCAATGGATCAGGCAATAAAATGGATTATACAATCTTCAGAACATGGAGTTATAGAATTTGTAAAAAAAGAAGATAGTCAGATTAAGGAAATGCTCTCTTCAAGAAAAGATATATTTGAAGATTATAATATTGATACATTTAGAGATATTATGAAAAAAAATGTAAAGATATTAAATGAGAAAATATTAGATTCTAATACAAGAGTGATATTTATTTATGAAAAATAAATACTTATTCACTCTAATTCTTGGATTACTAATAATATTAGATAATTTATCCTTTGTATATTTTAATTATGCGAAAGAGATAGCTCCATCTCTCTTATATATTTTTGGTTTTTCATTTTTGATTTTTTCTGTTTTCTATTTTTTATTTAAAAAAACAATCTTTATAAATTATGTCACTAGTTTTTATCTATTAACATTAGTGATGACATTTAAACTTCTTCAGTACTCATTTATAGCAAAATTAGATACTTTTTATTTATTCGTGTTATCAGTTTTAGTTTTTATTTTTATTAAATTATTTTTTGATAAAAAAAGAACTATAGATTTATTAATTATCGTTTTTTTTGTTTCCTCAACTTCGTTAATTTCAAATTATCTAACTCAAAATGAAAATATTAATGATATTAAATATGAAATAACTAATGATCATAATAATTTTATTGATCAACTCTCTTCAATTAAATTAAAAAGTAAGCCAAATATATATTTAATAGGTTTTGATTCAATGACATCTAAGTCATGGCAAAAAAAATATTTTGGTTATGAAGAGAGTTATATTGAAACGTTAGATAAGTACTATGAATCATACTCTGGATTTAATTTATACGTGCCAACTCTTCATGCTTTAAATGCGCTCATGAGACTAGATCAAGATAAAAAAATCTATGGTCCATTAATGCCAACACTTGGATTAGTTAATGGAAAATATCGAAGTCCATTACTTTATTTGATGAAAAGTAATGGTTACACAACAAACTTTTACTATTATGATACTTACTTTGGGGAAAAGGGAAGATATCTTGATAATCTTTATATTAATGAAAAGCAGATTTTAACTCATACTGCATTATGTCAGTCAAGCAATAGCATACAAAGAAAATTTTTCTTAATGGGAGCTTGTAATGAAGACACACTGATAGATGGTATATTGGGATATACGGGACCTGGGGTTGACATATATGAATGGCCAAAGATCACTATCTCATTAGCTATAGATAGATCGATAAAATCAGGTAACCCTAATATAAATATTTTATTTTTTTATCGCCCTATAGGACATGTTCCGTCGGCATTTGACTATAATAATGAACAACAGTTAGTAGATTATAAAAAATTCTATAGTCGCCATAGTGTTATAGCTAGAGAATTACTAGAGAAAATAAGAAATAAAATTTTAAGTAAAGACCCCAAAGCATTAGTTGTTGTTTTTGGTGATCATGGTCCTTACCTATCAAAAGGAGTAGATTGCTCTAAACAAGAAAATAAAACTTTTTGCATACATAATACATACGCAGCAAATGTTAGTGTATTAAAAACAAATAATAGATGTTCATCAGAGTATAAATCATTCATCCGAGGAAATGTTATCACGCCAAGTGAAATTGTATTTTCTAAGTTGTCCTGCCTTTCGAAAAATCCTGTTCTTTTAAGACAACAAATAAAGTATAGAAATTCTTCAGAAACGAAGCCTGGATTTTTTGAAAATTTAGATAATTATTTGTACTAGAATTTTTTAAGTAAAGTTTGAGATATAATATAATCTTCGGGTATTCCGATATCGATAAAAATCCCTTCGAAGTTACATACACCTATTTTTTCAAAATTTTTTTTGATTGCTAAAAAATCTTGCTCGAAAGAAAAATTTAATCCTTCAGTAAAATCATCTAGCTGATTAGTTTTTAAATAATAAACACCTGCATTAATTATACCAGGCTCATTACTTCCTTTTTCCTCAAACCCAAGAAGATTGTTATCTTTAAAAGAAATTGAGCCGTATCTTGATACATTTTTAACAAATATTCCACATAGAATTGATTTATTAATCTTGTTAAACGTTGACTCCACTAAATCATAATTAATGTCTGCAAAAGTATCTCCATTAAATACAAAAATACAATCTTCTGTTGCATGAGAAATTCCTAGCTTAATTGCACCACCGGTTCCTAACATGTCTTCTTCTTTTGAAAAAATTATTTCAGTACCAAAATCTTCTTTTGAAAAATAGTCTATAATATATTGACTTTTATAGCCTATAGATAGGATTACTCTTTTAAAATTATTTTTAACTAAATGTTTTATTAATATCTCTAGAAAGGGTCTCCCATTAATTAACGCCATTGGTTTAGGAATATCTTTTACTAGAGGTTTAAGCCTTGTTCCAAGTCCGCCTGCAAGAATTATTGCTTCTCTAGTCATAAAATTTATTATTTAGTTTGGTAATCACCTATTAAGAGGAATTTTTCCTCTTTTGATTTCAACTCGCCAATGTTCTAGCAAGTCACCAAACATTTTTTTTACTGGTATTTCTGGCTGCCAGTCAATAACTGAGGAAATTTTTGTATTATCAAACATTTGATAATCTGCATCAATTGGCCTTAATCTTGATTCTTCTTCAATTACAGTAATATCGTTTCTTGTGCTCATGCTCAACATGATATCTATGACCTCTGTCAATTTATAAGCCTCTTTTCCAGCAATATTAAAATAGTCTCCTTTAGAGATTTTATTTTCATAACATGCGCATAAAAGCAAATAATACGCCCTTACCGCGTCTCTAGTATCTTGAAATGTCCTAATACTAGACAAATTACCAACAAAAATATTTGGATCTTGAAGCCCAGCTTCAATGAGAGCTATCTGTTTCGCAACAGTACTCTCAAAAAAAACGTCACTTCTTCTCGGACCTGAATGTGTACCCATCCTAGTCACAAATGTTTTCATTTTGTATGCTTCGCCATAAAATCTTCCAAGGTGATCAGTTGCTATTTTACTTATACTATATGGACTCGACCCATGAAAAGGAGTTGATTCATTAATCTTTTCCCCCGAAGGTTGCTTCCCATAAACTTCGCTTGAGGAACATATATGTATTGACGGGTCATATGAACAATTCTCTCCTACTTTTTTAATGCTCTCTAATAGATTCGTTGTACCGATGATATTCGTTTGTAATGTTTCTAATGGTATATCGAAGGATGTTTTTGGGAATGATTGAGCTGCTAGATGCGATATAAATTTAGGCTTTTCTCTCAAAATAATATTGTAAATCGACACATAATCATTTAAGTCACCATAACAGAGATATATTCTTTCTTTATTATTTATCTTTGTTGTTAGGTGATATAGGTTGTCCATAGGTTCTTGCCATCTCATAAATCCAATTATGTTTAAATCTGTATTTTCCAGAATATAATCAGCCAGTTGAGAACCTACTTGTCCAGTGATTCCAGTAATTAGTATTGAATTATTCATATATACCTTTCAAAACATGAGAGCCATACTCTATATCCTTTAAAAAATTTGAGGAAAGTATTCTTCTCATCATTACTCAATTGATGAGTTTCATCGAGCTTTTTATCAAGTTCATTCAGTAAGTTTAAAGAAACATCAAAATATGTTTTACCGGATAGCTGAATTGATCTAAGCCAACCGACAAAAGTTTCAGTATTTTGATTTCCAAATATTTCAAGTTCTAGGTCATGCCATAAATTATGATCATTTCTATCCTGTTTAACCAGTGGAAAGCCAAAACTTATTGCATCATCAAAATAGTCGGCAACTCGCTTTGTAAAATAACTTGCCCAAATGTCATCAAAGCGTCCAATATGAGGGCTAAGAAAATAGGATGGTATCGCTTCTCTGGCTAGGGCAGTATTTTGTGAGTTAAATGGGCACCATGTATCTTTTTCTAGAGCAAAGTTATCATCACGTATATATCCAGTCACATCAATTGGATTAGTAAGTCTAGTTATTGCATCAATGTCAGGATCTCCTAACCAAAGCCCACCATTAACAACCACCTTTTTACTTTTAATAGATTCAATTTTTTTAGCTCTTGAAATTTGTCTTTCTGATATGGGGTAACCTCGAGCAAAAAATTCTCTACTATTCTTATCAATTAAAAAATCACAAATATTTAGCCATGAGGAAGAGGTCTCTAAAACCGGCAAACTAATAGTTGATCCAACATTTTGATGACCATCTAAATACCCCTCACGCTCTATAAAATTATCATCATCTATGGTGATTATCACATCAGAGTTATTTTCATATGCGAAAAGTATACCCACATTTCTTCTTTGAACACAATTCCATGGTAAAAAGTTTAGAAGTTCAGGATATTTCTCTAGATAGTTATTCTGTTTCTCGACATCAAAGTATTGAAAATCATAATTGAACTTATCATTTAGAGATTCTACGTATGGTTTAGCCTTTTTATCGGTTTTTTTATCTCCAATAACGATAAAAGATACGTTCTTATAATCATGATTGATACAATCATTTGCATAGTCTTCAAGTAAAACTGGATTATTGATTGTAGTTGTAACTATTGAGAATTTTTTATTAGTCATTGTTATCTCTCTCTTATTTTACTCTGATTCTCCTTAAACCAGTTTATAGTTTTTAACAGACCTGATTTTAGATCAACTTTAGGCTTCCAATTAAGCTTTGTTACTTTATCAGTATTAAATTCTCTCTCTTTTTGTCCGGCTGGTTGGTTTGTATCATAGTTAAGTTGACCTTTAAAGTCGGTTAATTCAGCTATTGTTTCAGCTAGATGCCTAATCGATGTTTGAAGACCAGTGGCAATATTGATAGAACCTTCAAATTTGTTATCCACTAGAAGTACTATTGCAGAAATTAAGTCATCTATAAACAGAAAATCTCTCTTAGCCTCACCATTCCCCCAAATATCAATTGTATTTTGCTTTTTTTGAACACATTCAACAAATCTTCTTATTAGTCCAGGAACAACATGCGAATTGACTACATGAAAGTTATCATGTGGACCGTAGATATTTGCAGGAATACAATATGCGTACTTAATTTTACTTTTTTCATTTATTGCTCTCAGGTGAACCAACAAACCTCTTTTTGCATAAGCATATGCATCATTTGTTACTTCAGGAATCCCATCAAGAAAGTCAGCCTCATTCAGCATGCGTCCCTCTAAAATTTTAGGGTAGGCGCACCCAGTGCCCATCCCAAAAAAATACTCTACATTATTTTCTGATGATGCATTTACGATGTTAGTATTAATTAGAACATTATCGCTATAAAAGTCAGCCTTATTCGTATTATTTGCATGAATTCCCCCTACTTTGGCTGCGAGATGTATTACAACATTAGGCTTGAAATCAGCAAAAAGTTGATCAGTTATAGATTTGTTTCTCAAATCATATTTGCTGCCTATAGACAATATAGATTCATTTTTATTCTCGTAGTAGTTTGAAAGATTCTTACCAATTAAGCCTGTACCGCCTGTAATTAATATCTTTCGATTCATCATTTTTAGATTATTTTGCATCCCAGCTCTCAGCACCTATAAGAGTAAATACACAGGGATAGAAAAATCCCTGAGGACACAGCTCTCTTAATTTGCTTATTACAGATATTCTCTTGGATAGAGGGACAATAAACATCATGAATCCTCCACCACCTGCACCCAATACTTTAGCAGAGAGTGCGCCTGCGCTATAAGCTGATTTTATATATTTATCAATTTCACCAGTTGTAATAGAAGTTGATGTCTCTTTCTTTATTTCCCAGTTTTGTTCTAAGCCTTTTGCAAATTCAAATATATCCCCTCTTAGTAGCGCATTTTTCATTGGAGCAACAAGCTCTTTGATTTTTTCAAGCTGAAGATAGATATCAGAATCACCACTCTCAAGTTTTTTTGTCTGACTATCAATAATATTGGCGGATTCTCTTGATTGGCCTGTATAGTAAAGTACTATGTTTGACTCAAGAATAGATACGTACTCATTTTTTAAACGCAGTGGATTAACTATTACATGATCTCCTGGATTAAATTCAATAAAATTAAATCCTCCAAATGATGCAGCATACTGATCTTGTCTGCCTCCATTTAGTTTCATTTTTACTCTCTCAACTAAAAAAGCATGTCTTGCTAGTTCATAATCCCCGAGACCCAAATTAAGAAAGTCATTAAAAGCTTGAAGTATAGCTATCGTGAGAGTTGATGATGCTCCCAATCCTGAGCCTATTGGTGCATCTGAGTGTGTTTTTATTCTTACAGGAATAGGTTTGTCATTATTGAAGTGATTTATTACATACTTATATATTTCATGATGTAATTTCAATTGAAATGTTTGATCATCAAAGATTTTATCTAAATCTACAGATTCATTCAAACTTAAGTCTAAAGATTCATAAAATACTCTATCAGTAGATACCTCAAGCTCACAATAAGCATACATTGCTATAGTAGCATTCAGCACAGCGCCACCTCTATCGTCTACAAAGGGAGATAACTCTGTGCCTCCACCAGCAAAACTCAATCTTAGTGGGGCTCTAGCTGTAACTTTTTGTTTCATGATGTTTTCTATGTAAAAAATATTTTCTTAATGAAAAGTTTAATATATAAGTGAAGAATATTAATAAAATTCTGGAGTATAAATAATATACACCAAATATATCAGTAAGGATCCACATTGCAAAAACTGTGAATCCTAAGACTGCCGTTGATATCAAAATATAGCTTCCGAATTCTAATGTAAAGTTATCTCTAAATCTCCTTGATGAAAAGACCCAATTAACTGAAATAAAATAATTAACTACTGATCCAACAAAAAATCCTATAGTAGTCCCATATAAATAATAGATATCGAAGTATGTGACTAATAGGTACAATGTCGAGATATCTGATAGTGTAGCAATGCCCCCTACTACAGCATATTTAAGGCCCTCACTGATTAAACGTTTATCGAGCACTTTTGAAAAACCTATTGAAAGTATAATATATCAAAAGATATATAGAATTTTTTATGGATTTTGATGAAACGCTTGCAGATGGTGATTTATATGTTATCGGGGTCTCTATACATTTGAATTTTTTCATTATATATCTTATTTCTGTTTGATAAAAATGTGAGGTTGACTTTATCCCATAATTGATAAGATGCGAAACTGCTTCTCTTTTCATAGCAATAAATCCTGAGGTTCCGTCTTTATACGACATACCAAGCAATAAATTAGAAAACATAGTCCCTAACCTTGATAAATAATGTCTAGATGGACGTGAGTTATAAATAGAGCCCCCCTTTATAAATCGTGACCCAAAGACACAATCGTAATTTTTGTCTAAAAGTTCTAAAAACTTATAAATATCATCAGGATTATGTGATAACCCTCCATCCATCTCAATCACCGCATCATGATTATCATCGTATGCTTTAGTATATCCTAGTATATATGCATCAATTGCATTCTTGTTATCTTCACCCCACAGAAAAACAAATCTATCATCTTTAGCACTTATTTCCTCACATATTGATCTTGTGTTATCTTTAGATGCATTGTCTACAACTAGATAAATAGTAAATTTGTATTGTAATGAGGCAATCGATGAACAAATGCTTTTATACAACTCGCGAGTAGTTTTGCTCTCATTTGCTAGCGGAATAACTATGCCAATAGAATCTAATTTATCATTCATATCAAGCCTTTTATACGTTCATCAGTTATCACGATGAAATACGTTTTTTAATATCTAAAATTTAATCAGTGTATAATAGGTGTATTGTACATGAATATAGTATGAAATATTATAAAAAAGAAATCCCGGAAATAATAATCTTTGAGCCTAGTTTGCATGAAGATGAAAGGGGCTGTTTTTATGAGAGTTATGTTAAAGAATTTTATGATAATGCAATTGGTAGAGATGTAAATTTTATTCAGGAAAATGTTTCAGTTTCGAAACTAGGTGTATTAAGAGGTATGCATTATCAAACGCAGCCTTATGAACAGGCTAAGCTAATCAGTGTAGCTAAAGGAGAAGTATTTGATGTTGCATTAGATATAAGAGAAGATTCTCTGACTTATGGTAAATGGACAAGTGAAATAATATCATCTGATAATAATAAGAGAATGTGGATACCAGAGGGTTTTGCACATGGTTTTCTTGCTTTAACTGATGATGTTGTCCTAAATTACAAGACTACAGAATATTACTCGCCTGACCATGAGATAATTTTTAAATATAATGATCCTAAATTTTCTATCGATTGGCCAAAGGAAATTAACTACATAATTTCAGAAAAAGATTCATAAGATCAGATTTAATTATTCCGATAGCCTCTGCCGAGTCTGACATTAGATTTATGCTCTTTCAGAATATTAGAGGTCCATTCTTTATTTTCTAAGTACCAGTCAACAGTTTTTTCTAGACCTTCTATAATATCAACCTGTGGATTCCATAATAGCTCGTTGATAATTTTACTCGCATCAATAGCATATCTTCTATCGTGGCCAGGTCGATCTGACACATATTCAATTAAATAATCATAAGATTTATCTGAGGGTACTTTCTCATCTAGAATCCTACAAATATTTTTGACTATATCAATGTTATAACACTCATTATCAGATCCTATCATGTAGGTCTCACCTACTTTCCCATTTTCCATTACTGAAAAGAGCGCATCAACGTGATCATCGACATATATCCAATCACGAATCTGTTTACCATCGCCATATATTGGTATTTTCCTGCCCAAAAGTGCATTTGTAATTGTGAGGGGAATCAACTTCTCTGGGAACTGATAAGGGCCATAATTGTTTGAACAATTTGTGATTATTGCAGGAATATGATGCGTATTAATCCAGGATCTTACCAAATGATCGCTTGAAGCCTTTGATACAGAATATGGATTGAGAGGATCGTATTTTGTATCTTCGTTGAACTTAATATTATTTTTCACAGATCCAAAAACTTCATCAGTAGAAATATGATGAAAAACAATATTATCAGGGCAGTCCTTTTTAACCCAGTACTTCGTAAATTCATCAAGGAGAACACACGTCCCCATTATATTAGTCGATAACACAGTAAAAGCTGAATCTATAGACCTATCTACATGACTTTCGGCTGCCAGATGAAAAATATATTCAGGTTGAAAATTTTCAAAGATATTATGTATCTTATCCTGATCTCTAATATCTGTCTGCTCAAAAGAATATTTTGGATGTTTCTCGATTGAGACAAGGTTTGTGAGTGAACCGGCATAGGAAAGACAGTCGACATTTAAAACAGTATGACCTCTCTTTATGGCTGATAGGGTAACATTTGTACCGATAAAACCTGCGCCCCCTGTAATTAGAATTCGCATAAACTAAACTCGATCATATATGTCATCAAATCGTATAATATCATCTTCTTCAAGATAGTCGCCGATTTGTATTTCAATCAACTTCAGCGGTGTTGACTGATCATTCCAGAGCATATGTTTATCATTTTTATCTATACAAGTTGATTCATTTATCGATAAACTAAATATCTTATTATTTTTTTGTATCTGTGCGGTTCCCTCTAAAACTATCCAATGCTCAGTCCTTCTTCTATGACTCTGAAGAGATAGTTTGCCATTTGGATCAACATGAAGAATTTTTATTTGATAACCAGGATATTTTAATAGGGATTCATACCATCCCCATGGTTTATATATTTTTTTTGTTTCCATTGTTTGAAGAGTATCAATATTGGATATAATATTTTTGATGTCACTTAGTTTACTTTTTTCAATACATAAAGTTTTCTGATTGGCGACGACGCAGACTATATCTCTTAATCCAATGCCTATGACTTCATGGTTGTTGTCATAGGATTTTACAAAAGAATTTTCTGATTCTATCAGTAAATCCGATGACGAGTGCTCTGCAATACTCTTCCAGTCTCCCAGATCAGACCAGTGCTTTTCATACTTGAAACAACCTATATTTTCTATTTTTTCCATTATTGCAGTGTCAAACGAAATATTGTTTAAGTTTGTCCATAATTCCGAAATAATATGGGTTTCTCGTGCGTTATAATTCGTCTGAGATGAGATTCTATATAATTTGTCAAATAAGCCTACGTCGACTTTTTTTATAATTTCTAGTAACTTAGAAACTTGGAATAAAAACATTCCTGAATTCCATAGGTAGTTACCCGAATTAAACATTTCTTCTGCTTTTAATTTATTTGGCTTTTCAAAAAAGTTTGTAACCGATGACACAAGAGACTCACCACTTGATTGAATATAGCCATATTGATCTGATGCATATTTAGGTGTAATTCCAAATGTAATTACATTGAAATGATCTATAAATTTCATACTAGATTTTACAGCAAAATCAAAGTAATCACTATTTGGTATGTAATGATCTGAAGGCATAACTAACATATATGCATCTTGATTTTTGTTCAAGAGGCAGGATATCAATATGCTTGCAGCTGTATTCTTCCCATCATTCTCATAGATAACTTTTTCATAGAGCTGTGAATCTATTTCATCTATAAAAGGTTTATGTTTTATATTCGTAGAAATTATAGGTTTCTCAAATACCTCACTTTTGCATCGACTGAGTGTCTGTGTAAGTAACATTTGATTATTAATTATTAATTGGTATTGTTTAGGTTTGTTAACTTGAGATAAAGGCCACAATCTTGTTCCTGAGCCTCCAGCTAAAATCAATGGTATAATTTTTTCCATATCACTCAGAGTCTTTAACATCTCCGAAAAGCTTGAACTCAACTGACTCACAGATCATATGACCAGCGATAGCATGGACTTCCTGAATCTTTGGAGTTTGGTCAGAATTAACTGAAATCACAACATCACAATTATCTGCTAGAAGTTTAGTCTCGCACCCAGACATTGCAATTATGCTTTTGACTAGTGGCCTAGCGTCTTTTAAAAGTTCAAGAATATTCTCTGATTTTCCAGACGTAGTGTAAACTATCAACGTATCATCGTTTGTCCCAAAAGCTTGTATTTGTCTTGAAAAGACTTTTTCATATCCATAATCATTAGAAATACATGTTAAGTTAGAAGTATTGGTAGTTAATGCTATCGCAGGAAGAGACGGTCTATTAAAATTAAATCTGCCAACAAACTCAGCGCATATATGTTGACTATCTGCTGCGCTCCCTCCATTACCTGCAAGCATGACTTTCCCTTTTTTATTGTATGTATCAATAATCAATTCTGAGGCTTTTTTGAGAGATTCTAAGAATTCTCTAGAATTTAGAGATTCATTAATTACTTCTTTGGATTTCTCCAAGGAATTCATGAGTAGGGTTTCAATGTTCATTTTTTTAAAATTTAGTATTGTCTAAAATATCACATTTCCCATCATTTTTTGAATTTTTACTAGTAATTTTAATAAGACCAGATACGCGATTTATATTAATTTTTGAATCTGAATTTGTAGCAGCTATTAAAATTTCACTAAATTCTGGTTTATAATATTTTTTTGAATCAAATTCAAATTGATAAAAAATCCTATCAGACTCGTTAAAAACAAATGTAAGTTCATGATCATTCATCTGACATAATATGAATTTATTTTTCTTAGCATATTCTGTTTCTGGTTGTATATATGCTACAGGAGGAATGATATCGTCCATGTCATCTATAGATCTTGTTTTTGTACTTTCATTAACTTCTTTTTCTCTCTGATTTAGACTTTCAGGGATATCTTTTACAAGCATAGTTTTTGTCTCATTTCTTGTAATACAATACTCAAATGGAATGGTTAGGAGCCCAGAGTCATATAAATGCAATATTACTTTTTTGTCATTTATGATAAACAAATGATTGCGCCAACCCTTATAGTAGTCTCCTTTTTTCTCATTAATGGATAGACAAACTCTATAACCACTATAGATATCTCCCAGATGATCGATAGTCAACTTTTGGGGTGCATTTACGAATTCAATTTTTGTCGTTTGATGGTCTTCAATATTATTTATCAAGTAGTCTTTTAAAATAACGTTGTATGTTTTGGGGTACTCACCGTAATCATCTTGTGAAACTTTGATATTTAGATCAGAAGATATAACAGATTGAGATGCAATATTAGTACATCCAGCTAATAAAAAAAATGTTATATAAACTAGAAATTTCATATGCCCAGGGCCGGAGTCGAACCGGCACGAGATTGCTCTCGAGGGATTTTAAGTCCCTTGCGTCTACCAATTCCGCCACCCGGGCTGTAATTATATTTGTATGTAGACATAATTCTTTTGTTTATATAGTTCGTAATTCACATAAATATAGGAAGTAATATGCTAAGTAAGATAACATATCATGGTAAATTTTAGTATAGATTTATAAGCTATGGAAAGATTAATTATTATGCGCGAACGGATATTCTTTGGCTGCAATCATCAAGTACCTTTCTTTCTTAGCATGATCATTACAGTTCTTAAGCCTATCTCTAATTCAAGCCAAAAGGACCAATTTTTAATATAATAAAGATCAAACATTAGCTTTTCAACAGCATCTTCCTCATTGTGTCCATATCGAAACATAACTTGTGCGAAACCAGTTATTCCTGGGGATACATTATTACGTAGATTGTAATTTTTTATCTTATCTGAATAGTGCTTATGTAAATCTATCCATTCTGCTCTTGGTCCAGATATATGCATGTCTCCGAACAAGACATTTAGAAATTGTGGCATTTCATCTATTCTTGTTTTCCTCATAAATGATCCATATGGAAATATTCTTTGTTTATCATTAATATTTTTTTCTGTTGTTTTGTCATGCATACTCTTTATTTTTAATATTCTAAAAATTTTACCATTCTTTCCAATTCTATCTTGAGTAAAAATGAATCTCCCTGGTGATTGGTGTTGTACCGCTAGAAATGACATAGGTATTATAACTAAACATATTGGAATAAAAAAAATAATAACCAACGAGTCAATTAATTTTTTAAGAATGAATTGAAAATAATTGTATCTCATAATATTGCTTTCTTCAGAGTTGAACTTATCATATGTAGTTTTTCTCAGATAGGATTCTAAAAACTTATCTATATCTATGATTTTATAATTATAGTTCACTTTGTCATCCTCAAGAACATTAGATGTATTATTCACAACAAGGGATATTGTTTCATCGTGGTTGTATGAATCAAAGTCCTCGCAGACAGTATATTTGATATTCATATTTTTAAGCAGAGTAGAATCATTGTTTGATAACTCATATGAGTTGCCTATTATGGCAATTTTAATAATATTTTTTTCATATCGTGCTATTAGCTCATTTCCGACAATGACTAAGCAGAGAAGAAATGGGGTTAAAACAATATAATCATACACGAACTGCCTATCGCTTATAGCGAGAAGTAATAATACTATTATCATAAAAGAATAAAAAAAAGATATGCAGAGATATTTTAATCGATAATTTAAATGGATGAGTATGTTGCTATATTTATTAGAGTGAAAAATAGTAAATAGATGAAAAACTATCCCAAAAGATAATAAGGCGAAAAGATTTAATGAAATACTCTCATCTTCATACTGAATAAATGTGATCCAAAAAAGTATTGGAGCGATCATATTGAATAATAAACGAGGAATTTGCTTACTATCAAAAATGTACATAACGTCCCACACAGTGAAAAAGCTTACAAGGCTAAGGTCGGAATCGAACCGGCGTTGACGGCTTTGCAGGCCGCTGCATTACCACTCTGCCACTTAGCCAAATTTTGAGCGGGAAACGGGGCTCAAACCCGCGACCTCAACCTTGGCAAGGTTGCGCTCTATCAACTGAGCTATTCCCGCAAATAAACTAGCTTAGTATATCATCCCAAGCGTTTCTTACATAATAAATGAATGATATCACTGTTAAAACTGCAGCTATGAATAATAGCAATATGCCAATAATATGTAAATCTATAGCGCCTAATGCAGTATTGGAATGAAGTAAACTAAATAATGCCAACATCTGAAAACCTGTCTTGATTTTCCCAAGATTATTAACTTTTAGCGGTACATTGCTTTTCAACTCGGCCAATCTTTGCCTAATTGCGATTACGAGGAACTCTCTAGAAATGATGATTAATGATGACAAGATAAAAATAATAGAATCGAGTGATCTTGCTAGCAGAAAAATTGTTATAACAACCAAAAGTTTATCAGCTATAGGGTCGAGAAATGCTCCAAAAGCTGTAGTTTGGTTAAAGTTTCTTGCAACAAAGCCATCGAGATAATCTGTGATTAGTGCTAACAAAAAAATATAAGCAGAGATATCTCTGTATTTTCCATCATCCAGAATAAAGAAAAATACAATCAGAGGAATAAAGACTATTCTTGATATTGTAAGTATTGTAGCAACATTTAATTTCATTTATGAATACTCATATATATATTTGTTGCCAACTTTTCACTTATACCGCTAACCTGTTTTAAATCCCTTATTGAAGCTTTCAAAACTCCTTGTATTCCTCCAAAATGATTGATGATTATTTTTTTTCTCTCATCCCCTATGCCTGGTATCCCATCAAGTTTAGAATTAAACATAAGTTTGTTATGTCTCTTTCGTTGATTAAGTATTGCAAATCGATGAGCTTCGTCTCTGATAGATTGTATTAAAGTAAGTGTCTCTTGATTAATATTATTTGTAATATCGCTATTTATATTATTCAGTATCTTATCATTTTTACTTAAACGATTTAGGCCTTTATGAATACCAATAATATTTACATTTTTACATTCAAGTGCCTCAACTACTTTCTTCGCTTGTGTTATCTGTCCTTTGCCTCCATCGACAATAATTAACATATGAGATGATTCAAAGCTTTCAAGTTTTAATAATCTACGTCTTATAATTTCTTTTAAGGCAGCATAATCATCAGATTTTTTTGTATTAACAATATTGTATTTTCTATAGTTTTTTTTATCAAAACCATCTTTATCATAATAAATAGCAGATCCAACTGCCGAACTACCACTAATGTGACTCACATCGAAACATAATATGAAATCTACATTTATTTTAAGCTGTGTATTTAAGTTTTTAAGGAGATTTTGGTCTTTTTTAATAGTTCTAAGCGATCTGTTAAATAAATTTGTAGAACATAAATTCATGAATTCAGTGTACTTCTTGTCTATTCTGTTTAATATTTTTGAGTTTTGCTGATATTTTTTATTTATTACGGATTCGATATTATCTTTATCAAGAATCTTATCCTTAGAAATTATTAGATTTGGAGGAACATGTGTTAGATAATATTGTTTAAAAAAAGAAGTAAGGGTCTCATTAATATTTTCATAATTACTTTTTGAGAATATATAGTTTTTACAACCCATGTTAACTCCATTTCTTATAATATTAATGTCTACGAGTAATTTAGATTCATTTTCATAGCCTAAAATAAAATCTATGCTTTGATTTTCAGGAAAAATTGAGTAATGGCTTGCTATGTCTCTAACAAGAGCAATATTATCCCTGAATTTTGCTGCGAGTTCATAATTTTTATTTTCTGATGCAACTGCCATCTCCTCTTCCATTTTCTCAAACAAAGATGAGGTTTCACCTTTAAGAAACATGACTGCGCTCTCTACACTTTTTTTATACTCTGATTTATCTATCAAGCCAACACAAGGTCCTGAGCATCTTTTTATTTGATACTGTAAACATGGTTTCTTTCTAGATCTATAATAGCTATCCTCACATAAACGTACTAAAAATGTTTTTTGTAATATAGCAAGAATTTTACGAACATTACTTACATGTGTATATGGACCAAATAGTTGTTCATCCTTGTCTGCTGTACCCCTGTAAAATTTAAAGCCTGGATAATCATGAGTTTTGTTCATATAAATGTATGGATATGATTTATCATCACGCAGAAGGATATTATATTTCGGCTTGTACTCTTTTATTAAATTATTCTCTAGTAACAGCGCATCCTGCTCATTGGAGGTTATCTGATAATCTATGTCTTTAATTTTATGAATAAGTCGCTGATTCTTCAGTGATTGATTAGATTTGGTAAAGTAAGATGAGACTCTTTTCTTTAAATTACCTGCTTTGCCTATATATAGTATGGTTCTGCTATCATCCAGCATCTTGTAAACACCTGGAGCAGTTGGGAGATTTTTTAATAGTGATTTATCCATAATAACTAAGTTTAATTGCACGTAAAAAAATCTTTTTTAACATACGTTTGTTGATTTTATGTGTATTAATATTTAATTTACTACAATGATACGAGGATATTAATTTTATTTTCTCATTTAATTTTAATACGTTACCATGTTGAAATTTATGAGTATTATATTTGATATCATATAGTTTGATTATTTGTCTATATGCCACCTCACCAAGAGCGATAATTACCTTTAGGTTCTGTAGCCTTGATAATTCATGAAAATTATAAACTTGGCAATTATTTTTTTCAGCAGTTAACGGTAAATTCTTTTCTGGATAGCACCTTACAACATTTGTAATAAAATACTCATCAATTTCCAACTCTTCAATTATCTCCCTGATGAGTTGTCCTGAAAAATCAGCAGTAAATGGAATGCCTGTTTTATTTGCACCATGTAAACCAGGGGCAAGTCCGAAAACACATATTCTGGAATTCAAACTTCCTGTTCCCCACACGGGTTTGCAATGATAACCGGGGTACTTATTTTTGATTTCTTGAAGATGTTTTTTGATACGCCCACACAGTGTGCATTCTGTTTCGTACATCTAGAACCTCAACAAAATTGATCCCCATGTAAATCCAGCACCAAAAGCCTCCATCATGATATAGTCACCTGATTTGAATGTATTTTTAGTATTAGCATCATCAAATGCTAGAGGGATTGATGCAGCTGAGGTATTTCCATGCTTATTTACGGTAATAATAATTTTATCATGTGACAAACTTATCTTCTTAGCAATAGCTAAGATTATTCTTTCATTGGCCTGATGTGGTACAAGCCAGTCAAGCTGTCCCTGCTCAAGATTATTTAATTCGAGTGTATGTTTTGCCAATTGGCCAAGTGTATTTACTGCTGTTTTGAAAACATCACTGCCTTTCATTTCAATGTATTCTAAATCTGTATTAACTGTTAATAAATCCTTATACGATCCATCAGAACCTATAGTGCTTGATAAAATTCCAGCAGTATCAGAACTGCCCACTATCATGGCTCCTGCCCCATCACCAAATAATACACACGTGTTCCTATCTGTCCAATCTAGTAGCGAGGTGATCTTCTCAGTACCTACTACTAACGCATATTTTACTTGTTTAGACTCAATGTATTTCTTTGCAATGTCTAAGGCATAAACAAAGCCAGTACATGCTGCATTCAAATCAACCGAAAAGGCATTTTTTATATTAAGTCTATTTTGGAGGAGAACTGCAGTACTAGGGAATTTTCTTTCAGGTGTACAAGTAGCTAAAAATATTGCGCCTATCTCATCTTTTTTTAATCCAGACTTATTAATTGCATCTATCGATGCCTGATAAGCCATATCTACAGACGTCTCGTCATCAGATGATACTCTTCGCTCTTTGATGCCAGTTCTTTCTGTTATCCACTCATCAGTGGTATCTACGATACTCTCAAGCTCTTTATTAGTTAAAATCTTTTCCGGAAGATAGCTACCACTAGATATTATTTTTGTAAATTTACTCATTCAGCTCCCTACTAGTATATTCTCTAATGCTATCAATTAGATTATTTTTTGATTCATAATAAGCAGTTTTGATTGCATTAGAATATGAAAAACTGTCTGCGCTTCCATGACTCTTAACTACTATTCCGTTAAGACCTAAAAATGATGCTCCATTATACACTCTAGGATCCATCTTCTTTTTGACTCCGTTTAAAACGGGAAAACTGACTAATGAAGAGATCTTATTGTATAAATTCTTTTTAAACTCTGATTTTATGAAATGTTTAATTACACCTGCAACGCCCTCGATACTTTTTAGTGCAACATTCCCTGTAAATCCATCCGTTACTATAACATCATAGTTACCGCTAAACATCTCATCGCCCTCTACAAAACCAACATAATTTATGTTTGATTCATTTAGTAAATCCGCAGCCTCTTTAATTTCATGTTTACCTTTGAATTCCTCAGATCCAATATTTAACAGTCCTACTCTTGGATTTTTTGAGAGCTCTAAACTCTCAACTACAGAAGCTCCCATAACTGCAAATTGAAAAAGATTCTGCGCGCTACACTCAATATTTGCTCCAAGATCTAGCATCTGCATAAAGTTTTTCTTTGTTGGTAAGGATGTGCATATTGCAGGTCTATCAATCCCTTCTATAGTTTTAAGAATTATTTTTGATATTGACATAAGAGCGCCTGTGTTGCCTGCACTAACACATGCCTGAGCTTTAGATTCTTTTACGCAATTTACTGCTAATCTCATCGATGATTTTTTTTTATTTCTTATCGCATGAACTAAGTCATCATCCATCTTAATAAACTCATCAGTATGAACTATTTCGATACGGTTTTTATTTGCAGGAGCGATTTTATCCTCTATTAACGACTCATCTCCCACTAAAATTATCTTTAGATCATCAAGCAAATCAAGTGATTTAAATGCTCCAGTGAGAGCTGGACTTGGCCCATTGTCTCCACTCATTATATCCAATGCTATCGTAATAGATGTCGGCATTATACCAATTGCTTACTGTTCTTGAGCTGTTTCTTCTTTTGGTTTTTTTACTTTTGGCGTAAATATTTCTTTGCCGCGGTAAAAACCATCTTTAGCAATATGATGCCTTAGGTGTTTTGAGCCAGTAGTTTTATCGGAAGAAACGGGAGAAGCAGACAGAGAGTCATGTGACCTTCTCATGTCTCGTCTTGATCTAGATTTTTTACTCTTTTGTACGGCCATATCTCTCTTCCTTCACAATTTAGATAAGGTATTCTAAGCAATAATATACATACAAGCAATTGTTAATGCTAAATTTAACAATTTTGTGACAATTATTGTATTATCACTACTTAACACTATGAAGGTCATTCTTGCATCAAGCTCTGTTTTTAGAAAACAGCTTTTATCAAAGCTGCGAATACCTTTTAAATGTATCTCACCAGATATTGACGAATCAAGAAAAAAGGCAGAAAGTGTCCCAAACTATGTTAAACGACTATCAATTCAAAAGGCTTTAAAGGTAGCTGAGACAAATACTGGCTGTATCGTAATAGGATCAGACGAAGTCGCAGATTTAAACAACAAGATACTAGGCAAGCCTATAACAAAAACAAATGCAGTGAAGCAACTAAAAATGGTTTCAGGAAATAAGGTAGTGTTTAGAACAGGTCTTTGTGTTATGCATTCTGATAGTAAAAAGTATTACGCATCTGTCAATAATTACACTATATATTTCAAGCATTTAGACAATAAATTGATTAAATCTTATCTTGATGCGGATGATGTATTGAGGTGTGCGGCTAGCATTAGGATAGAGGGGGCTGCCATAAATTTAGTTAAAAGCATGAGCGGTAAAGATCCCTCATCTATTATGGGCCTACCACTACTAAAAGTTATAGAATACTTAGACAAATTTGGAGTCAAAGCTCTATCAAAGTAACTACTTTCCTTTGAAATGATCGTATCCTGTGACTTTTGGATTGTACTGTTTATTATTTAGAGAATAACGATATCCTGTGCTTTTTATAGCTCCAATTCTTGTAATTTTAATATTATATTTATTCGATATATTATTGATTTTTCTGTAATATTTTTTATTTGCAGTAAAACATAATTCATAGTCTTCGCCACCACCCAGTATGCACTGCTCCTTTAGATTACCTTCTACATAAATATCAAATTTTGGATCAGTAGGAATAGAGTCAACATCCACCTGGAATCCTTTTTTAGATGAAATTGCTATACTTTTTAGATCTTTAGCTAGTCCATCGGATATATCAATACACGATGATGCAAATTCTGATAATTCTAATCCAACAGCTACTCTGGGAGCTGGCATTACCAGGGATTTTCTAAAATATTTATATCCTTTTGTTTTTTTATCTAATATTAAAGCAGCCCTAGCGCTACCAATATTTCCTGTTACATATATATCATGACCAGTTTTTGCTCCCGAACGAGTAAGAATTTTATTTTTTTGAACTCCTATCAATGTTATTGATATGCTCATTGGCCCTTTGGTTGTATCGCCACCTATGATTGAAACCTTGTGCTGATTAAGGAGTTTACGAGTACCATCAAAAAATCTCTTTATCCATGATTCAGATATTCTTGGAATAGTTATATCGTATAAAGCATAAAGTGGTACGCATCCCATCGAAGCAATATCGCTCAAATTAGTTGCTAATGACTTATGGCCAATTTCTTCAGGAGTATAGTCTTTAGAGAAGTGTGGCCCTAGTAAAGATGTATCAGAAGTAATTACATATTTTTTCCTGCTACTAAATTTTATAATTGCACAGTCATCACCAATACCTTCGATAATATTTTTATTAAAAGTTTTAATATTTTTTAGATAATTAACAAAATCAAGTTCGCTTTTCATATCTAATTAGAGTGCATTATCTAAAACTTTATTGAGAAAAGTATACATTTTTGGAGAGGAATACTTCTTTGCAATATTTATATATTCATTAATCACTATATTTTTTGATTTGTTAATAAAAAGAAATTCACAAACACTTAGATGTATAATACATTCATCAAGAAGAGGTAAATTCTCAAGCGAAGCTTCAGCCTTCTTGTCTAATAAAGAGATTATCCTATCTTTATTCTCGACATACTCACTTAATATTCTCTCTAAAAGGCTTGCGTCGTACTTTCTCTTCTCGATAAAGCCGTTCATTATATTCTCAAATGTCTCATCTTGCATTCTCATTTGGTACAAAATTTTTATTGCTGATTCACGTGCAATGAGTTGTGGTTTATATTTTTTTTCAGACATCAAACTTATTATTGAAGTTCATTATTTCCAGAGAAGCACTTGCAAATTCTGAACCTTTATCCATTTTCTTGCCAGCTCTATCGATAGCCTGCTGTTCGTTTTCTACAGTTAGAATTCCATTTAGTATAGGAGTGTTATTTTCAAATGAGACATTTCTAATTGCATTAGTTACAGTTGATGATAAAAATTCGTAATGTTGGGTCTCACCTTTAATAATGCAGCCAACTACGAGACAAAGCCTTGGGCTGTACTTTTTTATTATCTTTGAGGTCAGTAATGGAAGTTCAAAAGCGCCTCCAGGAATTTTTAATGTTCCTACTGTTCCCTCAAATCTATTTATTTTTAAACAATTCAAATATCCATACAATATGCTTTGGTTGATAGTGAGGTTATAGTCAGAGTAAAAAACTAATATGTCATATTTATTTTTAGATAATTCATTTCCAATAATATTTAAATCGATAAGTTCAAAAGACTGATTTAAATCATTCAATTCGATAAGATCTTTTTGGTTCTGTTTATTTGAAATTACCATATCATTTAGTTACATGTTTAACGACTTCTAATCCAAAAGCATTGATACCATGATATTTTTTTGGGGCACTCATAAGGTTCATCTTTCTAACTCCGATGTCATTTAAAATTTGAGCTCCAATTCCAACTGTTCTATAGTCTTCATAGACCCCCTTATTAGATTTTTTTTGCTGAATAAGTTCTATATTTGACGTGTCAGACTCTGTCATCGTGTTTGTAATATATATAAGCGCACCCTGCTTCGTTTTACTTATTTTTCTCAATGCATCATCAAGAGGCCAGCTACTGGGTGATAAGAGACCTATCGCATCTGTAAGTGTATTTTGAACATGTACACGTGTTAGAGTAGATTTTTCGGGTGAAATTTTATTCTTTATAAGTGCAAAATGAATTGCTGAGGTCAAAATATCCTTATAAAATATTGATGTAAATGGACCATATTTTGTTTTAATGATCTGTTGGCTAATTCTTTGTATGGTTTTCTCATTCGACACCCTATACTTAATTAACTCTTCAATCGTTCCAATTTTTAAATTATGTTTCTTTGAAAATGCTATTAAATCTTTTTTTCTAGCCATGCTACCGTCCTCATTAAGAATCTCCACGATTACAGAAGATGGTTCTAATCCAGCTAATTTTGCAAGATCACATCCTGCTTCTGTGTGTCCAGCTCTAGTGAGGACACCACCATTTTTAGCCATTATTGGAAAAATGTGGCCTGGCTGAGCAAAATCTTTTGATTTAGCACTTTTTTTTACTGCTGCTCTAATAGTTCTAGCTCTATCAGATGCAGATATACCTGTCGTAACACCTTTTATAGCATCAATAGAAACTGTGAAATTGGTTTCTTTTGAAGATTCGCTGCCGCTTTGTTTCAAAAGAGGTAAATCAAGATCCTTACATTTTGATTCGGTTAAAGTCAGGCATATAAGTCCGCGTCCTTTAGATGCCATAAAATTAATATCTGATGCCTTTATAAATTGAGATGCCATTACTAAATCACCCTCATTCTCTCTATTCTCATCATCCATAATAATGACCATTTCACCTTTTCTGATAGAACTAATAATTTCGTCTATAGAGTTAATCATTCTTTTTTGCCTAATTTCTCAATATATTTTGCGAGGATATCAATTTCAGTATTTAATATGCTCCCTATTTTATAATTCTTAAATATAGTATTACTATAAGTGTGGGGAATGATCATAACACTGAATTCATCAGTATATACCTCATTTATTGTCAAGCTAACTCCATCTATAGTAATTGAACCTTTTTGAATTATATACTTCATATAGGTGGAGTCTATTTTAATTTTAACGTACCAGGAATTATCTATTTTTTTAAGCTCTGTTATCTCAGAACATGTATCCACATGGCCCTGAACAATATGTCCACTTAATAGCTTATTTATAGTAAGCGATTTTTCTATGTTCACATAATCATTCTTCTTTATATTTTTAAAATTTGATAGATTATAAGTCTCTGGTGAAATACTGAATGAATATACGTTGTCATCAATATCCTCAACAGTAAGACATACTCCATTTATGCAAATACTGTCACCAAGTGCTGAGTTGAAATCATCTATTCTTATACCAATTACTTGAGAAATACTTTTTTCTGTTACATGAGAAACTTTTCCAATTTTTTCTATTATTCCAGTGAACATTATTGTTTTCTTAAATTAATGTATAGATCATTTTTTATTGGCATGATCTCACTAATTCGCAGTGTTATTTTGTCTTTAAGTCTTTGCACTGGATCTATTCCGGAAAAAGTATAACCTTTATCACCGATAATTTTTGGTGCTACAAAAAGCATAAACTCATCTACAGCATTTTCTTTAATGAGATATCTAGAGAAAGTATTGCCACACTCGATAAGAATATCATTCAAATCATAAGTATTAGCAATTTCATATATATCTTTAAGATTTACTTTTCCATTATTAAATGTATTCACGTATTTTATTACTACATTTTCACTGTATGTTTTAATTGGACGGTTATTCGTATTTTTTGAGTCTGTGATTATTATAACTAGGCGATTTTTAGTTTTAAATATATTGGATGTCACTGGTATTCTCATTTTTGCATCCAAAACAATTAAAGCCGGTTGATTTGTTATAAGATCTTTTATTTTTTTTTCTCTTATATTCATGTATGGATTATCATCTATCACAGTGTTACAAGTTGTAAGTATGGCATTTACTTCCGCCCTTTTGCTTTGTACAAAAGTTCTGGAATCTTCAGATGTGATCCATTTACTCTCTTTTCTTTGATTTGCAATTTTCCCATCAATTGAAATGCCATATTTCAATCTCATATATGGCTTGTCATGGTTAAACTTATAGAAGAATGATTTATTTAGCTCCCTAGCATCTGATTCACAAACTCCTGTTGTCACATCAATTCCATTATCTTTTAATTTGTTTATACTTTTTTCATTGACTAAAGGATTAGGATCTTTAGACGCAATTACTACCCTTGATATTTTGCTCTCTATTATGGCATCAACACATGGTGGTGTATTTCCATAATGAGCACATGGCTCCAAAGTTACATACATAGTTGATCCTTTAAGACTTTCTTTGGACTTATCTATTGCTTCGCGTTCGGCATGTTTCCCTCGGAATCTTTTGTGATAACCTTTGCTGATAATTTTATCATTTTTTACAATTACAGCTCCTACAAGCGGGTTTGGATGCGTTCGATATTTTCCATTTTTTGCTAACTCAATAGCTTTATTCATGTATTTCTTATCGGTAGTATTATTCATCAATTTCAATTTTATTCTGGTTTTTTAACATAATAGGTGAAGGTTGTTTCTCAAGATTTTCAATTATTGATTTAAAAGAGCGGACATCATTAAAGCTCAAATACACTGACGCAAATCTTAAATACGCAACCTGATCTACCTTAATTATTTCTCTCATAATGATTTCTCCAATCTCTCTGGATGGAATCTCTTTATTTGGGTGCTGAGAGCACTTAGTTAGTACTTTTTGTACTAGTTCATCGATTTCGTCAATAGAAACTTTTCTTTTTTCAAATGCTCTATTTATGCCTCTTCGAATTTTAGTTTCATTAAAAACCTCACTTGATTCATCAGATTTAGTAACACGAGGATAATTCAGCTCGGAAGACTCAAGTGTATTGAATCTAGCTCCACATACTAGACACTCTCTCCTACGCTTAATAGAATAGGAATCTTCATTGAAACGAGAGTCAATGACTTTTGTCTCTGCTGAGCCACAAAATGGACAGCGCATAGGTCTTCTCTTAGGCTACTGCTTGTTTACTAGACGAATATACAGGGAATTGTGAGCATAGATTAAGAACCTTTTCCTTGATTTTTTTAATCTCCTCTTCATTGTCTATATTATCTAGGACATCACATATCAGATTGCCTAATATCTTTGTTTCAGTCTCTTTAAAACCGCGAGTTGTTATAGCTGGTGTTCCAAGTCGAATACCGCTCGTAACAAAAGGTGACTGAGGATCATTAGGAACTGAGTTCTTATTTACCGTTATATTAGCACTATGTAGAGCAGCATCTGCAGCTTTGCCAGTCAGGCCTTGCTTGACTAAACTTACTAACATTAAATGATTTTTTGTTCCACCAGATACAATTTCAAAACCACGTTCCATCATTGTCTGTGCTAAAACATTTGCATTAGCGATAACTTGATTCATATAGTCTTTGAATTCAGGTTCGAGTGCTTCTTTAAATGCAACAGCTTTAGCAGCAATAACGTGCATTAAAGGACCACCTTGAGTACCAGGGAATACTAGAGAATTAAATTTTTTCTCAAGTTCTTCGTTCGCTTTACAGATAATGATTCCGCCTCTTGGCCCTCTCAATGTTTTATGTGTTGTCGAAGTTACGACATCTGCATAAGGGACGGGGTTTGGATAGACTCCAGCAGCTACTAATCCAGAAACATGGGCCATATCGACATGGAAATACGCTCCGACTGATTTTGCAATCTCAGACATTCTTTTCCAGTCAATTATTTGAGAATATGCTGAAAAACCACCAATCAACATTTTTGGTTTATGTTCTTTTGCGAGTTTCTCAACTTCATCGTAATCGATCAGTCCTTCTTCATTAATACCATATTGCACAGCGTTAAATATTTTCCCTGAGAAATTAACTTTAGCGCCGTGTGTAAGATGTCCACCTGCATCCAAAGACATTCCCAAAATAGTATCGCCCGGTTTTAAAAGAGCAAGGTAGACAGCTGCATTAGCCTGCGAACCAGAGTGTGGCTGAACATTTGCATAATCTGCACCATATAATTCTTTGAGCCTATCTATGGCAAGTTGTTCTGCAACATCAACGTTTTCACAACCACCATAATATCTCTTGCCAGGGTATCCCTCAGCATATTTATTAGTCATTAAAGATCCTTGAGCCTCAAGTACTCTTGGGCTTGCGTAATTTTCTGAGGCAATCAGTTCAACATGCTCTTCTTGTCTCTTTATCTCTTTTCTCATTGCATCATTGAGCTCATCATCAAATCCTGCAATTTTCATATCCATTGTAAACATTTTACTCTCCGTTAATTCTGGTTCAGCCTAAAAATTTTACCACCATCAGCTATTTTTGTCTAAATATCTATACCAATATTGTCTTTTTCACCAATTACATTAATATTTCTACTATTATCAACTTTGTACTGTCCTATTGCTCTAAGGTATTCAGCAGCAATCTCCCAGATAGGTCTTCCCTCCTCAACATTATTAACACTAGCCCATCCACTAACTTTATACATTTTATTAGGTTTTATTGATAAATCATTGTTTAATCTAAGATTTGATATCCTATTATTCATTGTTTGTTGCGGATTAATTGAATATTTTATCCCTCTCGTTCTGACCATATCCCCTCCTTGCTGCAGATACGGGTCAACATTGAAAATATTGTCAGCGACATCCTCAAGTATATTTTTAATTGTTTCACCACTCATTTCACGTACATATGTGTTTGGATAGGTTATTGCAGTATGATTATATATATCCTCCATACTAATACTCTGATTAGGCAATAGTGTAGCGCCCCATCTAAATCCAGGACTTAACGACAGCTGGGTATTCAGGACATTATTCATAGAATCACATAAAAGATCGTCAAAAGTCCCATTAAAATTACTCCTCCTATACAGCGTCTCACTCGCATAACCGACAATTTCACTCAAATCAGCTTTGTATGGATCAGATATCTTGTTTATATATCTTTTCATATCTTTATTAGGTGAAATCTGACTCGATAATATTGGAATTAAACTATACTTATAAGTATATGATTTTCCTGAAAACTTAATATCCATTACTGATACAAATTTCCCATTACAACCAGAATTAGCAACAAGAGTAACTCCAGAATTATTCTTTACTTCGATTACATTTGGAACAGCGTCATGGGTGTGCCCTCCCAGAATAATATCTATTCCGTAAACTCTACTTGCTAATTTCTTATCAACATCAATACCATTATGAGACAGAACAACTACTAGATCTGGTTTATGCTTAACTTTCACCTTATCTAGCGTTGTCTGCAGCTCTTGTTCACGTATGCCAAATGTTAAATTTGGTACTAATCTTGCTGGATTGGCTATAGGTGTATAAGGAAAGGCTTGACCGATAATTGCGATTTGTCTGCCATTTATCTCTTTTATTGTGTATGGCTTCTGATAATGGTTTTCATCATTATATGCCTGAATATCATTGAATATTGCCTCGTCATTTAGAAAAACATTATTTGCAACAAATTCTCCATTGAATTTTGATAGATTATCAAGAAATTGCTCCTCACCAAAAGTAAACTCCCAATGTCCTGTCATTACATCAACGCCTAATATATTTGAAGCTTGAACCATATCCATTCCATTAGTAAATAGTGAAATAGCAGAACCCTGCCAGGTATCCCCTCCATCTAATAGCAATGATTTTCCTCCAGCCTCACCTCTCAGCTTATCAATAACAGTTTTTAAATATGCATACCCACCGAATTTACCATACTCTTTAGCGAGCTCGTTATAATTCAGGTAAGTGTATACATACTTATTAAAATCGTCATTCAAGGAGTAATAGTCTAAAAATTCTTTGCCTACGATGTGTGGTGGTACATTTTTATTTATCCCTGTTCCAAGGTTTATGTTAGGTTCTCTAAAATATGTTGGGTTTAATTGAGCATGTGTATCAGTTATATGTAGCAGCCTTATATCTGAGTTAAAGCCATAATTATAACTGGCTGAGCTTCTCCCAAATACATTTTTATTCAAGCCAACTAAATAAGCGGCTGCCATGATTTGTAAAAATTCTCTTCTATTCATTAAGTTTATAAAAATTATATCTCTTTAAAATAATTATAACTAATAAAATCGAGCTAAAAAGAATCAAGTAGTAGTAATCTGCTTTAATTATAAAATAGATATGAGCTAAGATAAAAAAATAAACCATGTATATGATTTTATGTAATTTTTTCCAGTCTTTAATTTTATCTTTAAAATATTGAAAAGATGTCAAATACATCGGTATTAATAATAGCAAAGCTAGATACCCTACAATAATATAATTTCTAAATAATGCATCTTCTAAAATAAGCGTAAGGTCATAGCTATTATCGATTACATATAATATGAAATGGATCATAGAAAAATAGAAAGCGGATATACCAAATAGCCTAGTTTTAATCTTAAAATTATTATTTTTAAGAAGAGGTAAGGATAGTGTGATTACAAGGTAGACTAATGCTATATAACCCGTCAATGTTATTACATAGCTTGTTTTATTGATTATTTCATCATCTAAAAATATATAACTAGTTAAAATAGCTAATGGAAGTAAAAATATATTTAACACAATTAGAAATTTTTAGTTAGGTCCATGCCCTCATACAAATGAGCAACATGTTCTGCATAACCATTATGCATGAGTGTATCTCTCTTTCTAAATTCACCTATCCTTCTCTCTCTCTTCTGACTCCATCTAGGATGTGATACATAAGGGTTAACATTTGAATAGAAGCCATACTCATTTGGCGCCTCAAGATTCCATGAAGTATCAGGCATCTTTTCGACAAAACTTATTTTTGTTATAGATTTAATGCTCTTGAAACCATACTTCCAAGGAACAATTAGTCTGATTGGGCTTCCATTTTGATTAGGCAATATACGTCCATACAAACCTACAGAAAGAATAGTTAATGGATTTCTTGCCTCGTCTAGTCTCAATCCCTCTCTATATGGCCATGCAAGGATATTTCTTTTTTGGCCTGGCAAGTTTTCAGGATCATATACAGATTCAAAGGCAATGAATTTTGCTTTATAAGTAGGTTCGGCAAGTTTTATTATGTGGCTTAATTCGAATCCTATCCATGGCACTACCATCGACCATGCCTCGACACATCTCAAACGATATATCCTTTCCTCTAATGGAAATTTATTAATAAAATCATCTTTACTTAAAGTAACTTTATTTTTAACTTCTCCATCAATTGAAACAGTCCAATCGTCAGTATTGAGTTTTTCAGCATTCATCATTGGGTCTCTTTTACCACTTCCCAACTCATAAAAGTTATTATATGAGGTTATTTGCTTGAATGTATTGGTCTCTTCATTAGTACTATATTTCATATCTTTTGAAAAAATTAATTTTTTATCATTCGAAAATAATAAATTTGAAAATGTTAATAATGAGAATGCTAAAGACGATTTTATAATAGCTCGTCTTTGATTAAAAAGCTTTTCATCAGTTACATGATTCTCTTTTAGACAATACTTCGACATTAATTAATCCACTCCCTTGCATTATTAAATAACTTAAGCCAAGGAGAAAGTTTCCATTCCTCTGGAGCCCATGAAAAATTATTTATATGAGATAATCTTTCAGGGTGAGGCATCATTATATTTATTCTACCATCATTATTACAAAAACCTGTAACACCATTTAGTGAACCATTTGGGTTATAAGGATATTCCTCTGTGTACTTACCAGTCATATCAACATATTGCATTGTTGCTTTTTTGATACTCGTTTTATTTTTGATGGATATTTTCCCCTCTCCGTGAGACACAATTATTGGTAATACAGATTTGTGCATATCTTTGAAGAGTATTGAATTTGATTTTGGAATTTTTACTAGAACTTGTCTTGCTTCAAACTGATTAGAATTATTTTTTATGAATTTTGGCCAATGCTCAGAGCCAGGTATGATAGATTTTAGGTTAGATAACATTTGACAACCGTTGCATACTCCGAGCGCAAATTTATTCTTGTTAGAAAAAAACTTCGAGAGCGAATTTAAAGCATCATGATTATATTTGATTTTATTTGCCCATCCGCGTCCTGCACCTAAAACATCACCATAAGAGAAACCACCACATGCTACAAGACCATGATAATCTTCTAGTAATGCAGGATTATCTATTACGTCATTGGTATTTACGTCATAGCAATCAAATCCGGCCAGATTAAAAGCATTTGCCATCTCCTTGTGCCCATTTACACCTTGCTCTCTAAATATTGCAATTTTTGGTTTATTTCTTTTATTCAAATATTTCTTAGCTATATTAGATACTCTGTAATGTAATTTGGGGGTTAAATACTCTCGATTTGTCTGATGTGATTTAATCTTTGCTTTATACTCTGATAAAGCAGTTTTTTTATTATCCCTCTCTGATTGAATCAAATATGATAATTCACTCCAATATTTTCTTAACTTAGATATTGGCTCAGAATAATTACATGATTCTATTTTTAACGTTGGTTTACCTTTTTTTATAATATCACCAATATTATGTGTAATTGCCTCTAAACAATACTTCCGAGTCAGTTTAATGAATTCATTTTCGCATTTCTTATCTATCGCAAAAATACCTCCTAGCTCTTCATTAAATAAAAATTTAATAAGCTCTGTTTTTGATTTTTTAGAAACATTTTTCAAATCTACCGACATATTTGATGCGAAAGCCATTTCTATAAGAGTAGTAATGAGACCTCCGTCTGATCTATCATGATACGCATTCAATAAGTTTTTTCTTAATAGTTCTTGAGTAAATTTATAGTAATTCAATAAATCATCAAGCTTATTTATGTTTGGTGATTCATGATTAGTATAGGAAAGAGTCTGATCAAGTCCTGATCCACCCATTCTGTTCTTCCCTCTCCCCAGGTCAACCAAAAATAATTGTGATTCTTTATTTGTATATGGTGTAACATAATTATCAACATCATCTATAGACACAAATGCAGATAGTACTAAGCTGAGTGGGCTCTTAACTTCATTAGAATACTTTTTACCCCACCTTGTCGACATTGATAATGAGTCTTTGCCAACCGGTATTACTATATTACTTTTCCTGCAAACTTGAGATAGTCTTTCAACAGCTTGATATAAATTGAAGAGTTCTTTCTTTTCAGATGAATTGGCCATCCAATTTGCAGATAGCTTAATTTTACTGACATTGCCAATGTACACAGGAGATAGATTTGTAATAATCTCACCAAACGCCATCTCTGCTGAGTTGGTTGCGCTTATTGATGCTATATTGGGTTTTTCACCCATTGTTAATGCTTGTCCTGAGCAAGAGTTGATATCAGTTTTAGTGATAGAGAAGTTTGATACAGGTATTTGATTTGGCCCTATTAGTTGATCGCGAGCCACTAAACCTGATACTGATCTATCGCCAATAGTTACCAAAAAGCCTTTGTCAGAAACGCATGGTAATTGGAGAACATTTTTTATGCATAATGATAATGATGGATAATCAAAATCATTAGAAATATTGGTCAAACTAGTCCCACTAATCTTAATCGGAGCTATTGGTGGTTTTCCCAATAAATATTTCATAGATATGTCTATTGGTATATCTGATCCGTGCATTACTTTTAGGTGTTTTTTTGAAGTTACGGAGCCTATGACATACATAGGACAATTCTCTCGTGAACATATATTTTGTAGTTCAGCTAAATCCTTTTCTCTGGTTATTATCACGTATCTCTCTTGAGATTCATTACACCATATTTCTAGTGAGGACATACCCTCTTCAGCGTTAGTAACGTTATCAAGAGAAATATTAGCTCCCATACCAAAATCATTGACTATCTCAGGAACTGCATTACATAAGCCGCCTGCTCCAATATCATGAATGCTGACTATAGGATTATCCTTTCGATAAGTACAAGCATTTATAACTTCCTGACATCGTCTTTGAATTTCTGCATTATCTCGTTGCACAGATGCAAAATCTAAAGCTTCAGAGCTTGAACCTGATTGCATAGACGATGCCGCTCCACCACCTATCCCAATTCTGAATGACGGGCCGCCAAGAATTACTATCAAATCATCGTTGCGTAAAATATTTTTAGTTGTATGTCTATTGTTGATGGACCCGATGCCTCCTGCAATCATAATTGGTTTATGATATCCAAGTTTTACTAATGATGAGTTTTTGTCTATTTTTTGTTCAAAGGTTCTAAAGTAGCCAAAAATATTCGGTCTTCCAAATTCATTGTTGTATCTTGCAGCACCTATAGGAGCATCAATTATTATTTCATATGATGTTTTAATTCTTGATGGATATGAAGAAGAATTCAACTCCCATTTTTTTTTATATCTAGGAATGTTCAAATTTGATAGAGTGTATCCACAAAACCCTACTTTAGGTACTGAGCCTCTTCCTGTAGCACCTTCATCTCTAATCTCACCACCAGAACCTGTTGCGGCACCAGAATATGGAGATATTGCAGTTGGATGATTATGAGTTTCTGCTTTAATAATATAATTTTCAGGTGATTTGATATTTTTATATTTTAAGTTTTTAGTTATTATCAACTCATCAATTGTTTTACCTTTTATAATAGAAGAATTATCTTTGTAAGCTGATATCACATCATGATTATTTCTATAGGTTGATTTGATCAGAGCGAATAGGCTTTTATTTTTTTTCTTTCCCTCAATAAAAAATTCTGAATTAAATATTTTATGTCTACAATGCTCGGAATTAATTTGTGAAAACATCATTAATTCAACATCCGTAGGGTTTCTTTTGAGTATTTTATAAATTCCTTCAAGATAATCAATTTCTGAGGCACTCATCGCTAAACCCATATCGATATTTGCTGTTTTTATTTTATTAATAGGTATCGTCCTATATGGCTGTTTCTTATGGATCTTTTTTGAATTCAAGTATTTTTTAATGACCGACAATGATGGCAGAAATGTCTCAGTCATCTGGTCATACTCAAAACTATACTTATTTTTATTTTTTGGTAGCTCGTAAAGTTTAAACCTTTCAATTTGATATGCTGTGTAGCTTAAGCAAGAATCAAGGATATCTTTTGTTTTAGTTGACCAGGGAGAATTAGAGCCAGATCTGTAAGTTATAGCGCAATATGAAAGATCTTTATTGAAAAGGGTGTCTACATATTTTGCATCAAGGACTTTTGAAAATTTTATTAAGTAATCTTTAGCAAGAGATTGAGGAGAAATCACTCGGAATACGTCATACTGCTTGATATTTTTTTGCTTGTTTGAGTGATTTTTTGTAAAGAAATATTGCATCTTTCTGTATGAATATAGTAATACAATTTGATTGTTTTTTCTAAATTATGTATAAATAAGCTATCTCAAGGGGGCGACCGGCTTCGACGTGGGTTGCGACACCGGAGGTGCATGTCGAGCTGATAGTAACTCGTTAAACTGCTGTAAAATATATAAACGCTGAAAATAAACCTTTAGCTCTAGCAGCCTAACTGCCGCTAGCCTCTTTTAGAGTAGGCTTATATGCTCTAAACAGAGGTCATAATGATAAGATCGTAGTTCATAAGCTTGTTGATGGGCTATTAAACTTAAACAAGCTAGTAGTTATGTAGGTTGTCTTTAACCAGCACAGCTGCAAAATTTAATTAAAGACTATGCATGTAGTACCAATGGCCGAGTGCTCTCGGACGGGGGTTCGATTCCCCCCGCCTCCACTTAGCAAATATGCTATAATTATAGTAGATGATGTTTATGGATAAACTAAAAAATTTATTTAGAGTGTCTTCCACATACCAGCTTATAGTTGTTTTTATAGTATTTGGTATTACTGGCTCTCTATCATTAGTTGTTTCTGATTATATTTCTCAATTTTTTAATTTAGATAGCATCATATTATCAATAATATTTGTACTAGTGATTTATCAATTTTTATTGATCATAATTGGTACTTTATTTGGTGAGTTTGATTATTTTTGGGAGATGGAAAAAAAGATAATCTCAAGATTCAAATTCAAGAAAAACACTAATTAACTTATTTGAGATTCAGGAGTTTAAAATAAATGTACATAGCAATGAATAGATTTAGAATTGTTCTTGGTAGAGAAAATGAATTCGAGAGTATTTGGAAAAATAGGGATACACATTTGGATAATGTTCCTGGATTTATTAACTTTAATTTAGTAAAAGGCGAGACGGATAAAGAATGTACATTGTATGCATCTCACAGTACTTGGAATAGTCGAGATGACTTTATTAGCTGGACGAAATCAGATGCTTTTAAGTTGGCGCACAAGAATGCTGGTCAGCATAAGGACATCTATATTGGTCATCCTGTTTTTGAGGGATTCAATGTAGTAGTTTGATATTTTAGATAAAACTAACAGCTCCAAGATACAAAACCGCATTTTATTCCCACTAAAAAATAGATGAATACTATCGCAAAAACAATAGAATTCATTATTTTATAGTAATTGTTCAAAAGACTAGTTATTTAGAGTTAAAACTTGTGATAGTGATTCTTTCGCATCACCAAAGAGCATTCTGGTATTATCTTTAAAGAAGAGTGGATTTTCTACTCCAGCATAACCAGTAGACATACCTCTTTTCATGACTACAGTATATGTCCCTCTCCAACACTCAATTACCGGCATTCCAGCTATTGGACTATTTGGATCTTCAAGAGCTGATGGATTAACAATATCGTTAGCACCAATCACGATTGATAAGTCAATGTTGTCAAAATCATCATTAACCTCCTCCATTTCATAAACAATGTCGTAGGGGATTTGTGCTTCTGCTAGAAGTACGTTCATATGACCTGGCATTCTTCCTGCAACAGGATGTATTACAAATATCACCTCAATGTCTTTAGTTTTTAGAATGTTTATAATCTCATTTACAACAAATTGCGCTTGAGCTACTGCCATACCATATCCAGGGATAATTGCGATTTTTTTTGATGTGTTAATCATATTTTTAAACTCATCTATATCAATTGCCTGAACCTCTCCTTGATCGGTACTCGCAGAAGCGACTGAAGTAGACTCGGTTCCAAAACCGCCAGCAATAACTGATATGAAACTTCTATTCATTGCTCTGCACATAATATAGCTCAGTATTGCCCCGCTGCTCCCTACTAATGCTCCCACAACAATTAGTAAATCATTGCTTAGCATAAAGCCTGTTGCCGATGCTGCCCATCCAGAATAGGAATTTAGCATTGATACTACAACTGGCATATCTGCACCTCCGATAGAAGCAACTAAGTGTATGCCAAAAAAGAAGGATATAGTTAACATTACAGCTAGTGGCAAATAACCATTTTCTATGGATGAAGACGATACAAAGCTATGACCAAAGTAAATTATAGCGAGTATCATAATAAGATTTAGATAATGCTTTGCAGGTAACATTAATGGATTACCAGAGAGTTTCCCGCTCAATTTACCGAAAGCAATTACAGAACCAGAAAATGTGACCATACCTATAAAAATTCCTATGTAGATTTCTATAGAATGTATAGTCTTCTCAACACCTACGTAATCTTGTGTTGGATTTATGAAGTTCACAAGGCCGACTAATACTGCTGCCATTCCAACTAGACTATGTAGTATCGCAACTAACTCAGGCATTTCAGTCATCTGAACTTTTTTTGATAGTACTAGTCCAATAGAACCTCCCAGAAGTATTAAAATAATTAAAAGTCCATAATTACTTGATACCTGTGGTCCTAGAAAAGTAGCAATAACTGCAATAAGCATAGCACTGATTCCATACAAATTGCCTTTCCTTGATGTTTCTTGATTACTTAGGCCGCCAAGAGTTAAAATGAATAATACTGCTGAAACGATGTATAGTGCTCTAACAACCTCCATGTTTAATATTTCTAAATTCATTTTTTAAACATTCCCAACATTCTCTTAGTAACTGCGAAACCACCAAATATATTTATGCTAGCGATGAAGATTGCTATGCTTGCAAGTACCAACGATACAGTATCTGTTGTTGATATTTGGGTTATTGCACCAATGATAATAATGCTACTCACTGCATTGGTCACAGACATTAGAGGTGTGTGCAATGATGATGTTACATTCCAAATAACCATATATCCTACAAAACAGGACAACACAAAAACTGTAAAATGATTCATAAAAGATGCTGGGGCAAAAGCACCTACTAAGAATAATGATGCTAGAGCGATAACCGCTGGATATACAGATGATTTCTTTTCGACTGGCTTTACAATAGGCTCAACTTTCTTCTCAGCTTGCTTAGGTGCAGCTGATACCTCAATTTTAGGAGGTGGGTATGTTATTGAACCATCTTTCACAACAGTCATTCCTCTGATTACATCGTCATCCATGTCAATATTTAGACTCCCATCCTTAGCTGGTGTTAACTCATCAAGTATGTGAAATAGATTATTCGAGTAAAGTTCACTAGATTGGGATGGTAGACGTGATGGTAAATCAGTAAATCCAATTATTTTAACGCCATGATGCTCCACTATTGCATCTTTTTCACACAGCTCGCAATTACCGCCTTGCTGCGATGCTAAATCAACTATAATAGAACCTGGCTTCATAACTTCAACCATATCTTTTGTTATGAGTTTAGGCGCTTCTTTACCAGGGATAAGTGCGGTTGTAATTATTATATCAACATCACTGGCTTGTTCTTTGAAAAGAGCCATCTCTGCTGCAATGAATTCCTCGCTCATAACTTTGGCATAGCCATCAGAGCTAGATCCATCTTCATCAAGATTTACAGTTAAGAATTGTGCACCAAGACTTTCAACTTGTTCTTTGACTTCTGGGCGGGTATCAAAAGCTCTTACGATCGCTCCTAAGCTTGTCGCTGTACCAATAGCTGATAATCCTGCCACACCAGCTCCGATAATTAGAATTTTAGCAGGATTAATTTTTCCAGCAGCAGTGATTTGACCTCCAAAGAATCTTCCGAAATAATGAGCTGCCTCAATTACAGCTCTAGATCCAGCTACATTGGCCATTGATGATAATGCATCCATTTTTTGTGCGCGTGAAATACGAGGAACAGAGTCCATAGACAAAATATTTAGTTTGTCTTTACTACACATTTGAAGAGAGTCCGAATTAGTTGCTGGACTGAAAAAAGAAATTATAGTTTGGTTTGATGATAACTTCTCAATCTCATCATGAGAAGGTTTATTAATCTTTAGAAGAATGTCACATTTAAAGATATCATCAACGGGAGATATTGTAGCTCCAACCTGTTCATAGGCCGTGTTAAAAAAATTTGATAATGCTCCTGCATTACTCTCTATACTAATCTCATATCCAAGTTTTTTTATTTTAGTGACTGCTGAAGGTGTAAGCGCAACTCGTTTCTCGTTTGTTTTACTTTCTTTTAATACGCCTATCTTCATAATTAAGATACTATAGTAATGTTAAATGCACACTTTCACAACAAGAAGTCAAATAAATAATCTAATCCATTAGATAAAAAATGGTCTCTTAAGAAGATCTCCTAAAAATATCTCTAGCTGATGCAATAATTACATATAAAATCAAGCGTATCTTTGAGATTATATTTTTATTGTAGTCTCTCTTCAATTTATGATACTTGTCTCTCCCACACTCAGTCTTGATGTATTTATCAATTTTCATATGTACCAGAAATCATATTAATTAACTTATTAAACCTATCTAAATCTCTTTTTCGATTAGTGACATACTCTACATGTTCAAAATTATTTTTAGTCTCATCTAGTTTTATCCCCCATAAACCCTCTACTTGATTTGGAATTGTTGAAAATCTGACATCATATATTATGTCTCTATTGTTCTTATCCACACCAAGATAGCCATTTGAAAACCATCTGAATTTCTCTAAATCTTTTGCTTGTTGTGAGCTAGCATTCAGCCATGGAAAAGACTTGCTTATATCAAGCTTTTCTATAGATTCTCCAGGATATATTTTATGATCCAAGCTAAGTCGTATTGCATTGACATAATACTTTTCGGATGTTGAGTATATAACTTTCCAAACAATTATATTTCCAAAGCTTGGTTTAGCCTCAATAAATTCTACCTGATGACTTAAAGTTTGTGAGTAATTATATATTAGATCTTCTGCTCTTAGCTTTTGTGTATAAGCAACCATTTGATAGAATACTATCCAAGTGATTGCATAGATTGAAAATTTTCTATTTCTTTTTATGATACTTAAGATTACAAAAACAAATATAGGGATTGTAAATGCTGGATCTATAACTGATATTGTATTCCAAGCAATTCTTTCATCTGTAAATGGCCAAAATAGTAAAGTCCCGTATGTTGTAAAAGAGTCTATGATTCCATGCGTTGCATATCCTAAAAATGAAAACAAATAAGTTTTCTTGAAACTCAAGTTAAGTTTTTTGCTAAATAAATAATAGAATGCGACTGTACAAATTAGAGCTCCGAACGGTATAAAAAAAATTGAATGTGTAAAATGTCGATGATATTCTAAAAACAACAAAGGGTCTGTACTAGATCTGATGAATATGTCTAGATCAGCTGCCAGTCCTGCTAGAAGTCCAATAAAGCTTGCAATTATTAACGTATTTTTTTTGGCACCTGCTTGTGCAACTGTAGTGCCAACAATTCCTTGTGTAAATGGGTCCATAATAATTACTTATAGTTTAGTGCTTTTTAAATTTTTTACTCATGAAATTGATATAAGTCCATATATAAAACATATATACAGTAACATGATATAGTTGATACATGAAAGTCAGTATTATTACAATTAACTACAATTCATCTGAATTCACTATCAAGCTTATTAGAAGTATACTTGCAAATATAAATAGTCTCAGTGATTATGAAATAATTATTACAGACAATGCGTCTCATGAGCATGATTATAAGATGTTAACTTCATCGTCATTGCTTATCGATCCAAGAATAAAAGTTTACAGAAATAAGATTAATAACGGTTTCTCTGGTGGTAATATGGATGGATATAACAAATCATCAGGCGAATATTTATTATTTATTAATAATGACTGTGAGTGTAAGAATGATGTTTTACAACCACTTATAAAATTCATACAAAATAATGATACAGCTGGTCTACTTACTGGTAAAGTACTTGGACTGGACGGAAACTACTCAGGAACTCATAAGTTATTTCCATGTTTATCAAGAAGTCTCCTCGGTAATGAGTTTGGAAGATGGATATCGAAGACTAAGTTTATATCACCTAAAGAAAGAATTACAAAGCCAACTAAGGTACAAGTTGTTACAGGAGCATTTATGTTTTTCAAAAGATCATTTTTTGAGAAAATAAATGGCTTCGATACACAGTTTTTTCTTGATTGTGAGGAAGAGGATATTTCAAAGAGGGTTTGGGATTATGGAAAAGAAGTGTACATGATTCCTGAGCCTGAAGTCATTCATGAACACGGTGGTAGCAAAAAAGATAATACTCAAGGATTACGAAATGAGTTTTACATTTCATATAAGAAACTAATGTTCAAGCACTATAGTAGATCCTACAGTGTCATGATGCTATTTTTGATATCTTTAAAAATATTAAGATACTTTATATCAGGAAGATGTAAATATGATACTTTAAAACTGGCACTAAAGGGATTTCCTGAGGAATGCAGTTTAAGATACAAACAGTAAAGGATTAATTATTTTTTGATATAAGCCTTGTGATACGTCTTTTCACTTACCCTCATCTTAATCAGCTTCAATAAAGACTTAGTTTTTTTTTGATCATCACGTGGTGCGAATAGTGCGCGCTTATTATTCAAATGTTTTCTCTGAGGCTCACATAAGTAATATACAGCAATGCTCTTTCTATAAATTTTTTGAGGCAGTGATATCGGTCTCGATAGACCATGCCACGAATTTTGTGAAGTATCAAAAATAATAGCTCTGTTGAATTTTGGAAATATCTCTTTTTTTAATTTTCCGGGCAGATTATTTTCTTTATCATGTTCCCAAAAACCAAGATGTCCTCCATAATGTGGCTTATATAAATTTTCTAGATATATGATAAGATTCAAGCGTCTTTGAATGTTCATTTTTGGATGTATAGAATAATCGAGATGTGGATTTAAATTTCCTTTGTTCGAATGGATATGCCAGCCTCCACCATGAAGTCCAGGGTCAGAAAATAGTTTAATACCTATCTTCTCACTTATTAAATTTACGAATGTATCAGAATTAAGATAGGAAAAGACTTGATAAGTTAAGTCATCAAACATATTCCAGTTGTTACATGTTTTTTTATCCTCAATCTTACTCTTATATGTATGCCATACTTTGCTGTTGTATTTTGGAAAATTATCACATAATTTCTTAGCAACTTTTAATTTGAAGAAGTTGTCTATCACACAATAGTCAAAAGGTTCTTGATTGAAAGTAGAAAGTGCCTTTACTAAAGATCTTTCATTTACGCAGTTCATTGCATACCAAAATAAAGTGCAAAAGTGACGGCCAATGGTACAACAAGCATTGAAATAATGATAGCGATGATCCAAGTCATTGGCTTTTCTCGATCAATGAATCCGAATATTAATTTTTTTTTATCGTTCATTTCACCAGTTGAAGCAGTCCGAGAGCAAATAATAATCTATACATAAAACCACCATTAATGAATAAAATATACTCTCCTGCTGTAGACCCTGCAAGCAGAACAAAAAAGAATGTGCTGGGTCTCGCGTTGCTCATTGAATTTATGCTTCTGCATAATCTTTAAGCATTTTTGTGACTTCTATCGCATGCATTTCCTCTGCTTTTATCATTCCCCTTGCGTATTCCTCTATATAGATACTCTCGTCTTTCACAATATCGAGTAAAATTTTATAAAGGCCCACAGCCTCTTTCTCATGCTCTGAGCTCTCATTGAGCAAGTCAACTGTCGAGTGCTTATTAGATTCTTCAATAATTTGTATTTTCAGTGATGGATGACCGCCTAGGCCAGTAACAATCTCTCCTGCTTCTTGAGCATGAAGCAAGGATTCATTAGCCTGATCCTTGAAAAATTGAGCTAAGCTCAATCGGTCCCTACCTGTTATCATCAATGCATAGTGTGTATATCTGACTACACCAGATAGTTCATATTCCATAATTTTATTGAGTATTTCCATTACCTCATTTGTTTTATTTACATCCATAATAATCTCCTTAATATATTATTTTAACACAGTAAACTTTAACTTATGATCTTATATTTAATGTGTTTGAGTTGGCTTGTTATATTTGCGTTATTGACAACATATGCTGTTTGTGCTGATTCCCAGATGGGTATGTCTTTTTCACTATCCCCTATATAATCAAATATATGGTCACCAAATTTATCTTTCAGATATCTAGTTTTATTCAAACTAATCATATTTGTCTCTAAGGTTGTACCGACTGAAAAGTCAAACAATCCAAGGTGTTCTGAAATAGCATCAACATATTCATAGTAAGATCCTGAAATCAATATTGTGTATGAATATTTCTCTTTATTATTAGTAATGAAATCAATAACAGATTGATTGAATACTATGTTTCCTATTGAATATGATGTGACATCAAATAAATATTTCTTAGCATAAGTCCTGCCCTTAAATAAAAATAACCAAATTAATTTAGGTAAGAGGTATATTCTATAGATCAAAAGAAACTTTAATCCTACATAGATCATATCTGTTTTAATTAGGGTGTTGTCTAAATCAACTGCGAGAATATACGATTGTTTTTTTTTATCCATGAAGTAGACTATTTGTTTTTCTCATCTTTTTTAAAAGCACTATACTTACCGTCAGTGAGATTTTGAAGAAAATCTATAGCGTCTTTACCAGATAGATATTTCAGTTCATCGTAATCGTCACTAGAACTAACTATTTGTATTTTAAAACCCTCAATAGTATTTCTAATGTAATTTTGATCGGTTTCAGAGAAAGATGAGATACATTTACTAAGATGTTCTTCTAAAATGTATCCATCTTTTTTACCAGTCCTAATCAAATTTTTTATCTGATCAGACAAACTCATTTATCAAGAAATTTTAGACTGTTTTAACTTGAACGGCCCTAATACCTTTTGGTCCGTCTTCAGTTTCAAACTCAACTTTATCATTTTCTCTGATTGTTCCGTCAACCAGATCAGATTGATGCACGAATATATCTTTATCCCCTTCATCAGGTTTGATGAACCCAAATGCTTTGGTTGAATCAAACCATTTTACTGTTCCTGTTTTCAAAATTTTCTCCTTAGTTAATTAATAATTAAGAAGGTCTACAAATCAAAAATTTACGAACAACAGCTTAATTACATTGACTATTATATATGCATAAACTAAAAAGAAAAGGTATAAAAATAAATGAGTCTACTTGTTTTGAGTAAAATCCTTAAGTAATTCGGGCATAATATTTTTTAATTTATATACCGTTTCTTTTTTTATTTTATTTTTTGCTGTAACCAGCGAATCATACGAATTTAACTTATTTTTTATAGTAGATTTAGAATAGTCCAGTAAAAATTCTAATATAAACTTTTTAGCATCTTCAGCATTCCCTTTTAATGTAGATATAACATTAGAAACCTCAACATTCTCATGATCTGGATGCCAACAATCAAAATCTGTAATCATTCCAATATTCACATACCTAAGTGATGCCTCTCTACATAACTTTGCTTCAGGCATACTGGTCATTCCAATTACATCACAACCCCATTTTTGAAATAATCTTGATTCCTCCTTTGTAGAAAATTGAGGGCCTTCAATACATATATATGAACCTCCAAAGTTATATTTTATATCAAGCTTTTCTAGACAAGCTCTTGAAATTTCCATCAGTCCCTCATCTGTAGATGTAGCCATAGATACATGAACAACAATATCATCATCGAAAAAAGTTGTTATCCTATTTTTTGTGAAATCAACATATTGATTAATGATCACGAAAACTCCAGGTGATAAATCCTCATTAAGTGATCCGACAGAAGATAGTGATAGTATGTCTGTAACACCTAATTTTTTAAACGCATCTATGTTAGCTCTATAATTAATTTTTGATGGTGGTATTGAATGGCCTATCCCATGTCTTGGTAAAAAGAAAAAACTCTGCTCTTTATATTCACACTCTACAACTGGTGCAGAGGGAGCTCCCCAGGGAGTATCTAACGAATGTGATTCTATTATATCTACGCCAGATATATCATAAAGACCACTACCTCCGATAATGCCAAGTCTTTTGTTCATAGTTGTTCTTTAATATAATCACTAAGCTCAATACTTGGTTCCCACCCAAGATCTAATACTTTTTTTGAGATGATTTCTGAACTCATTCTATTGGCAACATTTTCACTGATAAGTTCAATTTTATCAGATATCATTTCTGCAACCTCTTTGATAGTGTATTGTTTGGGGTTTGCAATCCCATATTGGTCTCCATGGCCTTTATCAGCTATCAACAGTAATGCACTGATAGTATCATCTATATGTGTGAAGTTACGAGTCTGCGTTCCGGGTTTTGTTACTTCAAGCCTCTTATTTTGTTTTTTTCTATATAGAAATTTTGCAATTACTGTTGCAAATTCTCCTTGAGAATTCTCTCTTCCCCCATATACATTATAGAAATATGTAATTGCATATGGCATTTGATTGAGTTCGCAATAGAACTTTACAAGTTCAGAATTCTGCCATTTAGAGAATGAATACGGGCTTTTAAGTCTATTTTTTCCATCATCTGCAAACTTGGTGCTGCTGCCTGCGTATATTAACTTTGCATTAGACTCTTTAGCAAATTTCAATACATTTAAAGTTGGTGAAAGATTATTTTTTAAAACGAAATCAATTTTTGTTAAGGATTGTTCAACTCTGGAGTACTCACCAAGATGGAATATAATATCAAACTTTTTATCCAATGATAATATATCTTCAGCATCTAAATTGATATATTCAACTTGATCAACATGATTATCTGTCTTTCCTGATATGTAGTTATCAATAGAAGTTACCTCATGATTACCTGAGTATGCCTCGCACAAATGCGATCCAATAAATCCAGCTCCTCCAATAACCAATATTTTCATGTTGTGATGTTGTATTTAGTATTGTACAACATCTTCATCTATATCTCGCCATAAATACCATGTAGCAACTGTGCAATATGGTTCCCATAATTTTCTAGTTTTAGAGATTTTTTTTATGAAGACGTCACGTTTGATTTTATAATTTTTACAATAACTATTAATTAGACCAATGTCACCCAAGGGTAAAATATTTGGTCGATTGAAGTGAAATATCAAAAACATCTCGGCAGACCATGTACCAATACCATAAAGTTTCACAAGTTCTTTTATTGCATCCATATCATCCATTGACTCTAAATTGCTAAAAAAGCTAGATTTACTCTTTATTATTTCAGCAATCCCTTTTATGTAAGCTACTTTCCTGAAAGAGAGACCACAATTTCTTAGGTGCTGATCAGGTGTAGCTAGAATTTTTTTTGGATTGATGTTACCCAATAGCTTTTTAATTTTACTCTCAATTGAGTTAGCAACTTCGATAGATATTTGCTGACCAATTATTATTTTTATAAAAGTTATAAAAATAGAATTCGCAGTGATTAGATATGTTTTCGATCTGTGTTTATTGATTAACTTTGATAGTACAGGATCATTTGACTGAAGATGCTTTACAGCGTTTAGCCAATAATGCGGTTTTTTATTTTTCTTCTTAATCATTTTAGGCGTGCTAATATAACACGCCTATTAGATCTTGTATTACTGATTTTTATATGTACTGATTCCGAACGGTATATAAAGTGGGCACCATCCAGTTGTACCAGTTAATATCGGAATAATACCAATAAGAGACCACATACCCAAGCCAAGCCCTGGTCCCATATATAGTATTGCTATACCAGCAATCACTCTGAGCATTCTTTCCATACCACCAATATTTGTACACATAGTTTTAGGTGTAGTTGCCATGTTTATTCACTCCTAAGTAGATTAATGTTTACATAGTATTAAAATAAATATCTAATCGCAATATTATTTTTTCTTACTTTTATAGTCCTCGATAGCAGCACTAATAGCATCTTCTGCAAGAACAGAGCAATGAATTTTGACAGGCGGAAGAGCTAATTCCTCCGCGATGTCTGTATTTTTTATCATTGACGCTTCTGTCAGCGTTTTACCTTTCACCCACTCTGTCAAAAGAGAACTTGACGCTATTGCAGACCCACATCCATACGTTTTGAATTTTGCATCTTCAATAACACCATCATCACCTACTTTGATTTGCAGTTTCATCACGTCTCCGCACGCAGGTGCACCTACCATTCCTGTGCCAACTTGATCACCATCCTCGAAAGTACCAACGTTCCTTGGGTTTTCATAGTGATCTAGAACTTTGTCACTGTATGCCATATTTTCTCCCTGTAGTTAGGATTTTTACCTAATTTTCTAATTTTGTTGATAATAGTTTGTTAACTCTTCTAAATCAATATCACTGGATTTTGATTTAGTCTCGTCAATCAAACTGCCTAATGTTACCGTATCAAGATAGTTTGTAAGTTTCTTACTGAACTGATCCCATACAACATCATCAGTCTTATCATGGTCAATATCGGTGACGCCTTCAGGATTTATAGCCTTGATAATACTCGCTATGGTTATATTATCTGGGCTGTCTTTTAGCCTGTACCCTCCACCAGGACCTCTAACACCACTGACAAGATCATGTTTTCTTAATAATGAAAACAATTGCTCTAAATATGACAAGGAGATTCCTTGATATTTCGAGATTTCAAGCAATGTTTTTGGTGTACTTGACTCATTTGTTGCAATATTTACCAACGCTTTTATTGCGTATCTTCCTTTTGCTGATAGTTTCATTTTACATCCTCCTAAAATGATTCCTTAATTCCTGACTATTATTGTAAGGTTTAATTCTATTTTTTCAAGTTCTCTTAGAATGATTCTAAATATTAAAAGGTAAAATCGGGTATATTATAGTGAGTTTATATTATATAAATGTTTTAAGCTATTGATTATCATAAGATTTTATCCAGTAGAAAAGATCTAGATTCAGTCTAATCTTTTCCTGAATAGAATTTTCAAAGGTGCGATTTTCTCTGAGAGATTTAACCTCCAACAACTTTGCGTCATTGTACATATAAAATATCAAATGTGGCTTTATAGAGAAAGTGTTCATTGATTCATTATTTTGATATCTGAATTTATGGAATAACTTAAAAATACGAGTGTGTTTATCATGATGAATATCTCTAATGACAATAGAGCTATGTTGAATCGAACTGACATTCCCAGTATTTACTCGCTTAAGTAGAGATTTGAAATTGAAGTAATTCGACTCATAAATCGACATGAGGTGAGTAAAATTCATTAATTTTAGTTCGTTTTTCTCTTTGTAAGAGGCAGCTTTATACATCTTGGTTTATATAAGTAAATATTTTGTTACAATACACAACAATATATTACATATGACAAAAAAAGAACAGATTGAAATGTCCGGCAAAGTTATAGAGACTTTACCAAATACAATGTTTAGGGTAGAGCTTGAAAATGGGCACATTGTTACCGCACACATATCAGGAAAAATTAGAAAACACTATATCAGGATATTGAGAGGTGATACAGTTATGGTCGCTCTTACACCATATGATCTTACAAAAGGTAGAATAATTTTTCGAGATAAATGAATTCTCTAAAGATTATTAATTACAGCATCTCCAAAACCACTTGTTGAGACAAGCGTTGCTCCAGGAACGAGTTTAGTTATCTCCTCTTTAACATCTACAGGCCTACTCTTATCCTTGCTCTTTACTCTAATAAGTCTTTTACCTGCCCTAGCACGAGCCAAATCGTATGTTAACTGCTTGTTTCTAATTGCTCCTTTGACGCCTTTAAGTACAAGATCTGCTGCTTCTGTCCAACCAAGATATCTCAACATCATCTCACCAGACAAAATGATAGAACCAGGATTTACCCGATTTTTCCCGGCAAATGGCTCAGCAGAACCGTGAGTTGCCTCAAATACGGCAACCCCGTCTCCAATATTTCCACCTGGCGCCATACCTATGCCACCTACCTGTGCTGCCAAAGCATCTGATATATAATCTCCATTCAAATTAAGTGTTGCTATCACATCATGTTGCTCTGGGGCCAAAATAATCTGCTGAAGGAAGTTATCTGCGATGCAATCTTTGATAATCAGTTCAGTATTAAACTTATTATTTTCAATTAGGTACGTACCATCACTAAGTATTTTACCGTTATACTCACTAGTAACTACATTGTAAGCCCAGTCACGGAAAGCGCCCTCTGTATATTTCATTATGTTACCCTTGTGAACTATTGTTATACTCGACTTATTAAGTTCTAATGAGTAGTCGATAGCCATTCTGACTAATCTTTTCGTGCCCTCTTCTGATACCGGCTTTATCCCAATTCCACAGTTCTTTTCGAATCTAAATGGTGAGGTTCCGAGTTCTCTGCTAATGAAGTCAATTATCTTTTTTGCACCATCAGAGTCTGGTTCCCATTCTATGCCAGAATATAAATCTTCTGTATTTTCTCTGAATACAACCATATCGGTATTACCTGATTCAGCCATAGGTGTGCTTGTTCCGGGAAAATATTTTATAGGTCTTACACATGCAAATAAATCTAGCTTTTGACGTATCATCACATTCAATGATTTATGGCCTGATCCAATGGGTGTTGTAAGTGGTCCCTTGATAGAAATTCTATACTCTTTCATAGCATCTAGAGTTTCGTCTGGAAGAATAGAACCATACAAATCATTAGAATTGGAACCTGCATAAAGTTCTAACCACTTGATTTCTCTATTATTTCCATATGCCTTATTTACTGCATAATCTAGAACTCGCTTCATTACAGGAGTAACATCAATACCAATGCCATCACCTATAATATAAGGAATAATTGGATTATCTGGCACAATGAGTCTATTGCCATCGTGACCAATTTTCACGCCATCAGCTGGGATATTAAGCTTCAATCGACAATCCCCCTGCTATTTACTTGTCAAATTGCTCTTCTTCGGTGCTTCCCGTAAGAGCCGTTACAGAAGATGAGCCGCCTGTGATAACTTGAGTAACAGAATCAAAATATCCTGTTCCAACTTCTCTTTGATGCTTCGTGGCTGTGTAGCCATCTTTCTCTGCAGCAAATTCAGCTTCTTGAAGTTTAACGTATGCAGTCATTTGCTCAGCGTTATATCCTTTTGATAGTTCGAACATGCTGTAGTTCAATGCGTGGAATCCAGCCAGTGTGATGAACTGAAACTTATACCCCATTGAACCAAGCTCTTTTTGGAATTTTGCAATCTGTGCATCATCAAGATTTTTTTTCCAGTTAAATGATGGTGAGCAATTATATGCTAGGAGTTGTTCAGGGTGCTCTTTTTTAAGAGCTTCTGCGAATTTTTTGGCGAAATCTAGATCCGGCACTCCTGTCTCACACCAGACCAAATCGGCGTATGGCGCGTATGCTAGACCTCTAGAAATGGCTTGATCAATTCCGTTTTTGACTCGATAGAATCCCTCAGATGTTCTCTCTCCTGTAGTGAATTCCCTGTCTCTCTCGTCGACATCGCTAGTTAATAAATTCGCTGCCTCAGCATCAGTTCTAGCAAGAAGTACAGTTGGTGTATTGTAAATATCTGCAGCTAATCTTGCCGCTGCAAGCTTTTGGACAGCCTCTTGCGTAGGAACAAGAACCTTGCCGCCCATATGGCCACATTTTTTTGCTGAAGCGAGTTGATCCTCAAAGTGAACGCCTGCTGCACCTGCTTCAATCATCGCTTTCATAAGTTCGTGAGCATTTAATACGCCTCCGAAACCTGCCTCTGCATCTGCGACTATAGGTAGCATATAATCTACAGGTTCATTGCCCTCAGCTATGTTTAATTGATCAGCTCTTCTCAACGAATTGTTTATACGTTTAACGACAGCAGGGACACTATCTACTGGGTATAAAGATTGATCTGGATACATTTGCATTCCAGTATTTGCATCGCCCGCAACCTGCCAACCAGACAAATAAACAGCTCTAAGACCAGCTTTTGCTTGCTGCATGGCTTGATTGCCAGTTAATGCTCCCAGAGCATTTACAAAATCGCTATTATTAATCTCGCTCCAAAGTTTTTCCGCACCCTGTTTGGCTAAACTGTATTCAATATTGACGCTACCGCTTAATTTAGCTACTTCTTCAGCAGAATAGTCTCGTTTAACATTTTTCCATCTCGGGTTACTATCCCAATCTTTTTGAATATCTTGTGCGGATCTTATTTTGTTCATTGCTACCTCTTTGGACTTTAAAAATAATTGGCTTGATGATACTACTTGTGAGATTAATTGACAAATCAAATAGCCCAATTATTATCATGATTTAGTAATTTAAATAAAATATAGTTGATATGGATAAATAATGGCGAATTCTAAGGTGAAAGTAGCGGTAGGCATGTCTGGTGGAGTAGATTCATCTATAGCAGCATATCTCCTGTCAGAGTCCGGCTACGAAGTTAAAGGAATATTCATGAAGAACTGGGAAGAAGATGATAGTGATGAATGCTCATCTAAAGAGGATTTTGAAGATGCGCGCAGAGTATGTAAACATTTGGGTATAGAACTTAACCTTGTAAATTTTTCAGATAAATATTGGACTAGCGTTTTTGAAACTTTCATCAATGAGCTAAAAAAAGGGTTTACACCAAATCCAGATGTTTTTTGCAATAAAGAGATTAAGTTCAAACAATATTATGATTATGCAATGTCTCTAGATTTTGATTTGATAGCTACAGGACATTATGCGCGCAAAGAGAATATTTCAGATCCCGAGTTGCATATACCAAAAGACATTATCAAAGATCAAACATATTTTTTATATATGATGAAAGAAGATGTATTAAGAAACACTCTGTTCCCATTAGAACAATTAAATAAAGATGAGGTTAAAAGAATCGCTAAAGACCTCAATCTTAATTTGAACGACAAAAAAGAGAGTATGGGAATTTGTTTTATTGGTAAAAGAAAATTCTCATCGTTCATTGACAAATATATTGAACCAAAAAAAGGTAATATAATTGAGTACAATACAAATAAAAATATTGGGTGTCATTTTGGCCTAACTAAATATACAGTTGGCCAAAGAAAAGGTATTAATATTGGTGGAGTAAAAGGCTCATCAGATAGTCCATGGTATGTAATTGATAAAGATATAAAAAAGAATGAGCTCTACGTGAGTCAAGATCAGTCACCTCTAATTTATTCAGGTCAAATTGAGTTATCTGATTTAAATTTAATAAATAAAGAAATTGGAAAGAATAATATTAAAGTTAGATTTCGTCATGGAGGTAAGCTTAGAGATTGTGATTTTAATATAGTAGATAATAAATATATACTTACATTAAAGGAAAGAGAGAGAGCTATTGCGCCTGGACAAGCAGCCGTATTATATCAGGATACTCATTGTCTTGGTGGTGGGATTATTAAATCAAAATGTTTAAACGAGAATTAAAAAACGAAACTATATCTCTGGGAGCTATATATCAGGCATGTAATGAAATCAAAAAAATTGCATGGCAAGGAGAAATTAACAATAATATCATCGAACCGTTAATCAATAGCGTATATCAAACAACATCAGAGGAAATAGAGGATGTCTTCATCAGCATAAAAAGACTTAACACTGGTCTAGATTTTCTAAGGAGACAGCTCGTCGGTGATGCCTTCTCAAGAGATGGAGAAGTCTCAAGATATTTTGAAGCAATAGGGATATTAGTTAAAAATATGAATAAAAAAGATGAGGTGCTTAATAAATTAAGAACAGAACTAACTAAGCAATCTCTGCCTATTAATGAGGATAATCTGGATCAACATGCTTTATTTTTATCCGAGTTATATTTGAGTACAATTAGTACAGTTGAGCCACGTATTATAGTCAATGGTGACAATAAGTATCTCACAGATAAAAAAAATGCAGCTATGATAAGGTCTTTACTGCTTTGTGCAATAAGATCCTATATTTTATGGCAACAATCAGGAGGTTCTAAATTTAGAATCTTTATATTCAAAAAGAAAATTGCAGAGTTGGCTGTTAAGCTTTAGTTTAATTAGCTAATTTTTTCAAGACATAATTAAGTATTCCATCATTGACGAAATATTCCCATTCCTTAGCTGTGTCGATTCTAACTTTGACCTCGAATTTTTTGCTTGAGTTGTCTTCAATAATAAAAACTGTTTTTGCTGTTTTATGTATAGACTCAATAGTAAAAGATGATTCCATAGATAAACCAAGCGAGTCAAAAGTGTCGCCTTTATCAAACTGAAGCGGCATTATTCCCATACCGACTAAATTTGATCGATGGATCCTTTCAAAACTCTCCGCAATTACAGCCTTGACGCCTAACAATTTTGTCCCTTTAGCGGCCCAATCACGTGATGAGCCACAACCGTAGTCTTTACCAGCAAATATAATCAGGTTAGTATCAGTTTTCTTATACTCCTGTGCAGCATCGTAAATAGACATTTCGCTACCATTTAGAAGATATTTAGTGTACCCACCAGTTTTTTCTGGGACTAATTTATTAGATAGTCGAACATTTGCAAAAGTTCCTCTTTGCATTATCTTAAAATTCCCTCTTCTAGAACCATATGAATTAAAGTCCTTAACGTTAACTGAGTTTTCAATTAAGTGTTTACCTGCTGGTGTAGTATCTTTGAAAGAGCCAGCCGGAGATATGTGATCTGTTGTAACGCTATCACCTAGTATGACTAGAGGATATGCAGACTCTATGGCAGGTAATAATTCATGGTTATCTTTACCCTCACCAAAGAAAGGAGATGGCTGTATATATGTCGATTGTTCATCCCAGTCAAATTGATCGGAATCTGAAGTTGGAATTGATGACCAGTTGTCATCACCATCAAATAGGTTCTCATAAGATTGATTGAACATATCCCCATCAATAGTTTTTGCCATGACATCATTTATCTCGCTATTTGAAGGCCATATGTCCTTGAGATACACGTCTACACCTTCTGCGTCTTGTCCGAGTATTGTCTGATTGATATCAATATTAATTTTTCCAACAAGGGAATATGCAACAACAAGCATTGGGCTAGCTAAGAAATTCATTTTAATCTCAGGATGTATTCTTCCTTCAAAGTTTCTGTTACCTGATAAAATAGAACTAACAATAAGATCTCTGTCATTAATTTCCTTGACATACTTCTCATCCAACGGTCCTGAATTACCAATACATGTTGTACATCCGTACCCAACAATGTTGAAACCTAGTTGGTTCAGAGAGTCCAAAAGGTCTGCCTTTTTTAAATAATTTTCAACAACCCTTGATCCAGGCGCTAGAGATGTTTTAACCCAATCTTTTGTGGATAAACCCTTTTCGATTGCATTTTTAGCTAAAAGGCCTGCGCCTATTATGACGCTTGGATTTGATGTATTAGTACAGCTTGTTATTGCAGCAATCAATATATCACCATCATTTATGACTCCAGTTGTTTTTTCTGTTTTTTTGAGACTACTAATCTCTTTCTCAGAGATTTTCTTTACATCAGATAACAGCACCCTGTCTTGGGGCCTTTTAGGTCCAGATAAACAAGCTTGTACTTTACTCATATCTAGAGATAAAGTATCTGTATATTTTATATTTTGACTATCATCTCTAAAAAATCCACACTCTTTACTGTAATTATCAACAATTTTTAAATGTTCTTCATCTTTGCCAGTCATTTTTAGATAGTCAATGGTAAGTGAGTCAATTGGAAAAAATCCACAGGTTGCTCCATATTCAGGTGCCATATTCGATATTGTGCATCTGTCTGCAATAGTCAAACTGTCTAAACCTGAGCCATAAAATTCAACGAACTTTCCTACAACATTCTTTTCGCGTAGCATCTGCACAATTGTAAGAACCAGGTCGGTTGCAGTAGTTGTCTGTCCAAGCTCTCCAGTGAGTTCAAATCCAATAACTTCTGGAAGTAACATTGGTATCGGTTGCCCCAGCATCGCAGCTTCAGCCTCTATGCCACCTACACCCCAACCCAAAACACCTAAGCCGTTTACCATAGTTGTATGAGAGTCTGTTCCTACTACCGTGTCAGGATAAAGCATGCCTTCTTTCTCATATATAACTCTTGCGATGTATTCAATATTAATCTGGTGAATGATTCCATTGTTAGGAGGTACAATACGCAAATTTTTAAATGCTTGTTGGCCCCACTTTAATAGTTTATACCTTTCAGTATTTCTCTCATACTCAAGCTTTGTATTTAAATCCTTTGATTCTGATGTCCCAAAATGATCAACCATAACAGAGTGGTCTATGACAAGGTCTGTTTGACATTGAGGGTTTACGACATCAGATTTTGAAGCATCCAGGGATTTCATAGCATCACGCATTGACGCAAGATCGACCACAGCAGGGACACCTGTAAAGTCTTGCATTATCACCCTACTTGGATAAAAAGTTAGCTCAGTGTTTTTATCGGCGGTCCCATCCCAATTAATAAACTTGTCAATAATAGATTCATATTTTGAATTATCTGATTCGTTTCTCAAATAGTTTTCCATAAGTACTCTAAGGGAATATGGTAAGTGGTCTATCTTATATTTTTTTATATTGAATATTCGAAAGTTACTATTATTTATAGAAATCTCTGTTTTTTCTGACATTATTTTTCCCTCTAGAATAGAATTTGCCGTATTCTAACAAAAAAGTAAGATTAATTCTATGAATTACTTAGGCGGCAACTTCTTTTGAACACTTTCAATATACATGCCTAATGAATCTTTGTTTGGTGAGCTATGCTTTTTTACAACAACATCTTGGCCGTCTTTCTTGAGACTATTATATTTTCTTATGAACCTATTAAGGTCTATATTCTTTTTCATTCGATAAAGTCTCGGCTCTCTATTTTTTTCTTTAATCAAAATCAGTAAATTATCACCATCAATATAACTATTTAGAATATAAAAACTTTCAGGTAAGTCTTGGTTTACTGCATATCCTTCATTATTTTTTATATTTTGAAATAAAGCTATGAAAATAAGAGAAATACTCAAAGCAATAATAATTTTAAAATGAAACTTCTTATTTCTTAAGAAATTGTGAATGAGTACAACATATATAACCAGTAACAATAGTAAATATAAGTATAGACTCATGAGTTTAAAAGCCTTTCAAATTATACGGCGTCAATATCTTCTTTTGATTGTCACCTGATGAGTAGTCGCCATTTTCATCAAGATAAAATCTAGTTACAGTTACCTCGGTATCTTTCTCAGCTAATGTTATATTGTTAGCATAAACTAGTTTTAGTGTTGGATTCACTTTTTCTATTATAACTTTCACATCCACAGGTAATTTGCTTTTATGTTCATAGAGATATAAATTTATAATATATTCACCTGGTATTATTCCTCTCAAGGTGACTACCTCTCTGTTGATTGGATAAATTATATCCTCTCCATCAATCGTAACAATATCATTCACAATTCCTTGATCGTCCCTGTCAAGATGTAACCATCCAGCATCTTTTTTTAAATACGAAACTGTTTCACCATTAGGATCTTGTACCCAAATATCTACATCATCTGGGAGACTATCTTTCCAATCAACTGTAACAATGTACTCTGCTTTCATATTTACATTACCTATTTTAGATATTGGATTTATGAAAAGAACAGTTATGAAAAATAAGAATGTAAATCCCAATAATGTGTTAAAAAGTAAGTCGGTAAAAGGCTCTGTCCTAGTTCTAGTCTTTCTTCTCATTATCATCTGAACTTAAAATCTTACTGATAAAATTATTAATTTTATTTTCAAAATAATTATTTTGTATAGTTAGGAGTATTGAGCAGATTAATCCGCTTAATGTTGTATAAAGAGCTACTTTCATTCCGCTACTCATACTTAATAAGAGATTATTCATTTTTGATAAATTCATTTCATCTATGGTTGATAAAGAGCTAAGCATTATAATAAAACCGATCACTGTTCCAATAATTCCAAGTTTTAATAGTATGTCAGCAACAAAAAATCCGTTATCCACAATTTCATATAGTCTTGATTTCAATTGTTCTTGAAAAGACTTATTATTTGAAGTGTTTGATAATGAAGATCTATACTCATCTAAAATTTCAATGAATATATTATTATTTGAACTACTATTTTCTTGAATTAGACTATTAATAGCATATCTAAGTTTGTATAAGTGGTATCCTCCTCGAAACAAATAGAACGTAAAAATGGATACAATGATAGATGATATATAACTTATGTCTTCTCTAAATAATCCTGATATGAAGTCGAATGATTCAAGGATATAAATAGATATCAAAATTATAGAAACAAAATAAATCCAGTAGATAAAGATATTATCTATGTTACCGTTTTTCATTTATATCAATTTTTTTGGATCTAGTATCTTTATGAGTTCTGTTTTCGTCAGAGTAGTCATTTTTTCAGCGACATCGAAGATAGAGCTATTAGTTCTGTATGCTTCTTTCACAACCTTAGATGCTAAGTCGTATCCTATTACCTGATTAAGCTTTGTTGCAATTATAGGGTTTCTTAATAAATTTTCGTTAACAGAAGTCTCGTTTACTGTAAAGCTATCAATAAGATCTATCATGCTAAAAGTAGAATTTATCATAAGATATAATGACTCAATAATATTATGGGCTATCAAGGGAAGCATGGTATTCAGCTGGAAGTTACCACTACTAGAGGCTTGCACGATAGTACTATGATTTCCATTGACTTGGGTTGCTGCCATCATTATAGATTCCGATAGAACAGGATTAATTTTACCTGGCATAATGCTGCTGCCTGGCTGAAGAGCTTTGAGGGTAATCTCTGAGAGTCCTGATATCGGACCACTGTTCATCCATCGAATATCATTTGCAATTTTTAATAAAGTAGACGCATATCTGGTGAGCGCAGAGCTCAGAGTGAGTATGTGATTTTGAGAGCTCATCATTTCTCCTTTTATCTCAAGAGGCTTAAATTTTATCTTCATTTCACTGTATATTTTGTTCAACTCTTGACAAACATTCCTACTGAATTTTTTAGGAGAATTTATTCCTGTACCAATAGCAGTGCCACCAATAGGTAGGTATGATATTTCTTCACATGATAAATCTATTTGTGATTGAGAAGCTCTCACCTGCTCTTCCCAGACATTTAGTTCTTGCTCAAAAGAAATGGGTACAGCGTCCATCAGATGAGTCCTTCCCGATTTTATAATGTGAGCCAAAGATTTTGATCTAGCATTTATTGAATCACAAAGATAATTAATGGACATTGAAAGGCTTTTGCTCATTGTAAGACTAGATATATTGATGGTTGTTGGTATGACATCATTTGAACTCTGCGACATGTTTACATCATCATTGGGATGTACGTCTTTTTTATAATCTCTTTTTGCAATATTAGATATTACTTCGTTCATATTCATGTTTGTGCTTGTCCCAGAGCCAGTTTGAAATATGTCAACCGGAAAGTGATCCATGAAATCATGTATATTAGACGAGATCTTATTAGCAACTGATGAGATACAGGTGGCTTTATTCTTTGGTAAGACCTTGCAGCTAGCATTTGCTCTTGCACAAGCAGTTTTTAGATTCGATAATGCTTGAATGAATGCAGGATCAAAAGTAATCCCGCTGATTTTAAAGTTATCTATTGCCCTTTGAGTTTGTGCTCCATAGAGTGCATTCCTTGCTACTTTAACTTTACCTAAGGAGTCTGTTTCAATCCTATAATTATTTTTTTTCATATACTTAGTAAATATAATTAAAACTAATTCTATGGTATAATACCATTTTAAAAACCTGTTTAATATGAAAAATTATAATCTCAACATTTCTGCACCTACAGATGGAAGATATAGTGGTCTATGCGAGGAAATAAATAAAATATTCTCTGAACATAATTTGATTAAAATGCGGGTTAAAGCTGAAATTGAATGGTTCATTTTTTTATCTAATCAAAAAAGCATTGAATCTTTACCAAAGTTTTCAGAATCGCAGACTGGGAATCTCAGAAAAATATATCAAGATTTTGGTTCAAAAGAATCATCGAGTGTAAAAAAAATTGAGGATACTACAAAGCATGATGTGAAGGCTGTTGAATACTTCATAAAAAATAAAATCAAAAATAATAATTTACTAAATAAATATAAAGAGCACATTCATATATGCTGTACCTCGGAAGATATTAATAACATTGCCTATTCTCTCATGATTAAAGAAGGAAGAGATCTTTTGATCTATCAAGCTAATATGCTTCAAAGAACAATTAAGTCAATGGCTAAAAAATATAAAAATATAGCTATGTTATCTCATACTCATGGACAAGCAGCTTCACCAACTACCATGGGCAAAGAGTTTATTAATTTTTATAGGCGTCTCGATGCTCAAATACATGATCTTAATAACATTGAAATCAAAGGTAAGTTTAATGGGGCTACTGGAAACTATTCAGCCCACAGCGTCACATATCCAAAAGTGAATTGGCCAAACACCATGAGGAAGTTCGTTAATAGTTTAAAGCTTGAATTCAACAGTCATACTACACAAATAGAGCCACATGACTATATAGCTGACTTATGTCATAAAATTAATCATATAAATTCAATTTTAATTGGATTCTCACAGGATGTTTGGGCATATATTTCAAAAAACTACTTCACTCAAAAAAATATCAAAGGTGAAATTGGTTCCTCAACGATGCCGCATAAAATTAATCCAATAAATTTTGAGAACGCTGAAGGAAATCTTGGAATGAGTAATGCTATATCGAATTATTTTTCTAATAAACTAGTGATATCAAGACTGCAGCGTGATCTGTCAGATTCAACTGTACTTAGAAATATCGGTCTTGTATTCGCATACTCAATTGTTGCATATAAAAATATTTCATTAGGTCTTAGTAAACTCGATATCAACAAACAAAAAATTAATGATGATCTTGATGAGTGTTGGGAAATATTAGCCGAGCCCATACAAATGGTTGCAAGAAAATATCATATATCAAACTCGTATGAATATCTCAAAAAAAATACACGTGGTAAGAAAGTTGATAAGGGAGTAATTGAGAAAATTATTACAAACTTACATATACCGGAAAATGAAAAAAGTAGACTTCTAGAATTGACTCCTCGAAAATACATAGGCTATGCGTGTAAGCTTTGTGATGTTAAATAATCATGACATTATAAGTTTAATTGAAAATCGTTTAGACAGTGTGAGTGCTGAATACCAATCCGTAGATAATAAGATTGAAATTTATAGACTTGATGGAGATTTAATAATCTTAGAGATTAACCAAAACTTATTCTCGATTTTATATAGAGAAAAGAAATATGATTTTAAAGAATCAGATCAATTTTTTAATAAATTAGAAGAATTAATTACTTAACTTTTTGGCTTCATTAAAGGAAAAAATAAGACATCTCTAATTGATGCTGAATTAGTCAGAAGCATCACAAGCCTATCTATTCCTATTCCTGCTCCAGCAGTCGGAGGCATACCATACTCCATCGCTATTATGAAATCCTCATCATATTTCATTTTTTCTTCATCAGTGGCCAACTGATCATGAAATCTCTCTGACTGGTCTATCGGGTCGTTTAATTCAGAAAAGCCGTTTGCTATTTCTCTTCCAGCTATGAATAATTCAAACCTCTCAACAATCTCAGGGTTACTATCTACACGTCTTGATAGTGGTGAGACTGCTGTTGGATATTCAGTTATGAATGTTGGTTGAATAAGTTTACCTTCAACTTTTTTCTCAAAGATATCTAATTGAGTTTTATGCAGTGAATCTTTGACTGATACTTCAATATCATGATTTTTACAATAGCTCTCAAGATAACTGTAATCATTTAGATTCTCTGAACTGATCGAATCACAAAATTTAATAATAGAGTCATGAAAGTTTATCCTTTCAAATTTTTTTGTGATATCTATAGCTTGTTCTTGATATGTCACAGTGTTTTTAAAACCGAGAGAATCAAATAGTGACTTGAATAACTCTTCAATAAAGTTCATTAGATAATGATAGTCTTCGAACGCAGCATAAAATTCTATCATAGTAAATTCTGGATTGTGTTTCACTGATAGACCCTCATTTCTGAAACTTCTGTTGATCTCAAATACTTTTTCAAATCCTCCAATTATCAATCGTTTTAAATATAATTCGGGCGCTATCCTTAAATATAGCTCCATATCTAGAGAGTTATGATGTGTAGTAAATGGTTTTGCTGCTGCACCACCAGCTATTGGATGCATCATCGGGGTTTCAACCTCAAAATATTTATTATCCTCGAAGTATTTCCTTATCAATGAGATTATTTTAATTCGATCTTTAAAGACATTTTTAGATTCCTCGGAAATCATCAAATCCAAATATCTTTGTCGATATTTTATCTCGATATCAGATAATCCATGATACTTTTCAGGTAGTGGTCTCAATGATTTAGAAAGAATTCTGTACTCACTTACGTTAAGAGTAAGTTCACCAGTTTTCGTTTTGAATATTACTCCTTTTACGCCAACTATATCACCCAGATCTGTTTGATCAAGGAGACTATATTGTTCCTTGCCTGTTCCATTTTTTGATAGGAATAATTGTATCTTTCCTGAATCATCATGTAGATTCGCAAAAGTTGAATTTCCCATTTTTCGAATTGTTAGTATTCTTCCTGCTATTAAATATGAAGCATCTTCTCCTTCCAAATCCTCTTTAGTTTTATCGCCATATTTAGCCACAAGTTCCTGGACAGAAGTATTTCGCCTGAAATCATTAGGATATAGCGCGGTCAATTCTGAGAGCGCCTGTAATTTTCTCTTTCTTTCTAATATTAGTTTATTTTCCTCTGACATTTATAACCCTCTTTTAAGGCTTTCTTGTATGAAATCATCAAGGTTACCATCGAGAACAGATTGAGTGTTTCCAGTTTCAAAATTTGTTCTTAAATCTTTAATTCTTGAATCATCCAAAACATAAGATCTTATTTGATTACCCCAACTTATATCTGATTTCTCAGATTCAACTTGAGTTTTAATTTCATTCTTTTTATTTAACTCATGTGCATATAGTTTAGCACGTAACTGTTTCATGGCTGATTCTTTATTTTTATGTTGAGATCTATCATTTTGACACTGAACAACAATTTTCGTAGGTAGATGAGTAATACGAACAGCTGATTCAGTCGTATTAACATGTTGCCCGCCTGCTCCACTTGCTCTAAAAACATCAATTCTAAGGTCAGATGGATTAATTTCTATCTCAAATGAATCATCAACTTGAGGATAAATAAAAACTGAGGCAAATGACGTGTGTCTGCGATTACCTGAATCAAATGGTGATTTTCTAACTAAACGATGTACTCCTGTTTCCGTTCTAAGCCAACCATAAGCGTAATCTCCATTCACTTTAATCGTGACATTTTTAAAGCCCGCGACTTCGCCCTCACTAGCTTCTGTGATTTCAGATGTAAAGGAGTGCTTTTCAATCCATTTAAGATACATTCGCATGATCATAGCAACCCAATCTTGTGCCTCTGTGCCTCCAGATCCAGATTGAATATCTATATAAGCATTTGCGTCATCATTTTCACCCCGAAAGAGTTGTGTAAATGAGAGCTTTTCAAGACGTGACGTAGCAGATTTATGTAGCTCTGACATCTCTATTAAAAGTTTTTCGTCATCATGTGATGAATCATCCAATATTGTCTCAAGGGTGTAAGATATTAAATCTATATCTGAATATATTTCATCTATAGTGGATTTTAATGAAGTATGACTCTTCAGCTCTTTATTTAAAACTGTTATCTTTGCCCTATCATTCCATATATCAGGATCATTTAGCTTTTCTGTTATGACAGTAATTTTATTATCGAGCGCATCATAGTCAAACTAACCCCCTTAGCTCGTCCAGCTTTATCTTATTGAGCTTAGTTTGTTCTATAATTTCATTAACTTGATCTACTATTTTACTCATTGCGATACATCATTATAATATTGAAGCTTATCTATCCACATATCTTTATAGGTATTCAATGACGATGAGTCTGCTTCTAAGATCTCATGCTCAAAAGTATCTTTATATACGACAAATATCATAGCTCTCTCAATTTTTGTATTAAACATTTTGTCATGTGCAGATGCATAGGCCGCTAGTTGTTGAAAATGCTCATCAATCTGATAAGAACTTTTTTTTCGGAATGATGACTTATAGTCAACCACCGTAAGTTTACCATCTATTTCAGCCAGCAGATCAAGTCTCCCAGCATAGTTACAATCCTCATGAATAGTCGCCTCAGAGGCTATAAACTTGTCTATGCAAGGAAAAATATTATCAATTATTGATTTACACAGCTGCAAAGCAATTTTTGAATTGCCAGAATCTTCAGTTTTTATCTCCTCTTTTTTAATATACTTATCAAGATAACTATGCATCAAATTACCTATTTCAAAAGAATCGGCCTGTTTCGCAGAAAATGTATCCTTTTGGTTATGTCTAGACAATCTCAGGATGGAAGTTACACTTGGAACCAACTTATCCTCAATTTTGTAATATCTAAAATTATTTTGTTTTATTACTTCATACTCACGATAGCTGAATTGAGGTGAGTATGTAATATCTTCATTTATCAAGAACATCTATAATTTTTTGTATATCTTTTTTTATTAAAGAAAGAGTTTGATTATCTTGTGATAAATTTTCAGATGAAGAGCTAATCTTTTGTTTTGCACCGTCAATCGTAAATCCCTGAATAGAGATCAACTCGTGAATCTTAAGGATGGTTAAAATATCATTCTGAGAGTAATACCTTCTATTACCTGTCCTTTTGGTAGGCTCAAGTGCATCAAATTCTTTTTCCCAATATCTCAAAATGTGTGACTTGATTTTAGTTATGTTCGAAACTTCCCCGATTGTGAAATATCTTTTATTAGGTATTTCTATTGAATTATTCGGTTCCATCATAACCTTCTAGTTTTGACTTTAACTTTAAGCCAGACTTAAATGTTACTACTCTTCTTGAGGATATCGTGACTTCCTCGCCTGTTTTTGGGTTTCTTCCTGGCCTAGGAGCTTTATCTCTTAAGTTGAAATTTCCAAAACCTGATAACTTAATATCATTACCTTCCTCTAAAGATTTTTTTATTTGCTCAAAAAAGGACTCTATAAGCTCCTTTGCTTCTCTCTTATTAAGTCCAATCTCGTTGTGTACCATTTCCACGAGAGAGTCTTTTGTGATTGTCATTATGCTTCTTGTATATTAAGTTTATATAGTTTTTTAATATCAGTTGTTATTCTTTGGATTGATTTATTTATGTCTTCATCATTCAGCGTTCTATCCATAGACTGAAGACATATCTCCAAAGTAACGTTCCTATTATTCAATTGTAATTTATCTTTAGAAATAAATATATCTTTAATTCTTATACTTTTCATATATTTATAGCCATTATTATTCATTTCTTTAATAACAGTAGATAGGCTGTCATCGATATTAGTGATTAATGTAATATCCTTATAAACTGCTGGATACTGCGAAATGTCATTAAATGTAACTTTATTTGATTCTGAAATAAGATCCTCATTAATTTCGAATGCGAGCACTGCTCCTTTGATAGCAAAATCTTGAGCGCAGGTTGATCGTATAAGCCCACACTCGCCTATTGCCTTGTTATTTTGTAATATTTTGAATGAATTAACATCATCAAAGTAAGTAGAGCCACTATTTATGTCAAATGCTGAATTAGGTATTACAGATAAAATATGTGACTTTAAATCATCTATGCCAAAATTGTACTGATTACTAACTAGGTCTGAACTAGATCTGAGTCCGAATAATACACCTGTGATAGTATTTATCTCAAAAATCTTGCTTTTAGGTTTTATATAAATTTTTCCAGTTTCGTATAACTGAATACTTTTATGTTTTCTGTTGTGATTATATTGTATATTTTTCAGTAGGCCTGGTATTAACGAATCACGCATAACTGACTTATCTTTTGAAATGGGGTTTTTTAACTCCAATTGAGCATTATTATGTGAATAATTTTTTGCGATGAAAGTAAAGTTTATTGCTTCCTTATAGCCCAGAGTTATAAGTCTGTCCTGAAAAGTATAACGTTTGTTAGTCAAACTTATCTTAGTGCTTAGAGGTGATTCAGGAATATTATCGTAACCAATAATTCTAGATACCTCCTCAACTAAATCATAATTCGATGTGACATCGAATCTAAAACTGGGAACAATGACTTTATCAGATTTAAAAATAAATCCTAAATTAGACAAAATTGCTTTAACTTTATTGCTTTGTAATTCTATACCTAAGATTCTCTTAAATAATTTATAGTCAAATTTAAATGAGTTAGTTTTAGTCAATGGACTTTTATAACTTATTTTATTTAGATTGCACTTACCAATTGAAATATATGAACTCAATATAAGATGAATTCTAGAGAGAGCGAATTCTTGAAGTTTATAATCTACGCCTCGTTCGAATCTATATGAAGAGTCAGTTTGAATTCTATATTTTGTTGATAAAGATCTAACGGTATTGGGAAGAAAAAATGCACTTTCAAAAAGAATATTTTTTGTATCATTGTCTACCATTGATTCTTTGCTACCAATTACGCCAGGTAACGCATGTATGACATCATCATCATCTACAATAACAGGTGTGCCTTTATTGATATTGTATTGTTTATTATTTATGCCTATGAAAGTCAGATCTTTCTTACTTTTAATGATACTAAGCTTGCCATTAATTTTATCAATATCAAAAGCATGTGTCGGTTGACCAACCTCCATCATTACATAATTTGATATGTCTACGATAATATTCACCGGAGTTATATCAGATTTTATTAATTTATCTGTGATGAATTTCGGGGATTTTGCTCTCAGTTCAACATCACACAGCGGCATAAATCGATATTCGGGACATATATCAGGTGCTACTTTTCTAATATAGTTATTATTTCTTTGATGGCTAAAAGTACTAGCCTGTGGCAATTTTATTTTTTTATTTTTAAAGGCTGCTAGGTCTCTTGAAATTCCATAAGCAGATAAACAATCTCCCCTGTTAGGGGTAAATTCGATATCAATAATATAATCATTCCTATTTTTACTTATTGTATCAACCTCTAAACCTAGCTGTGTTAGCTCATGTTCAATAGTTTTATTATTTAAAGAAATGAACTCTGATAACCAGTTGCTACTTATTTTCATGACTCTCTCAAGTTCTCAAATTGTTCTAGGAAATTTATGTCATTTTCAAAAAATACTCTTAAGTCTTTAATCTGATATGCAAGCATTGCAAATCTCTCTATTCCTAATCCAAATGCAAGTCCAGAATATTTTTTGGGATCAATATTTACGTTCTTCAAAACATTAGGGTGAACCATGCCACAGCCAAGTACCTCTAGCCACTTTCCATTAAACATTACATCCATCTCTGCTGATGGTTCTGTAAAAGGAAAATAGGATGGTCTAAATCTAGTCTTTATTTTTTTTGATTCGAAAAACTTATATATAAAATCATTCAGCAACCATTTCAAATTAGAAAAGCTGATATCGGTATCAACACATAAGCCTTCAATTTGGTGAAACATTGGTGAATGAGTTGGATCTGAGTCACATCTATAAACTCGACCTGGTGCCAGAACCCTCAGTGGCGCTGATCTATTTTCCATAGCATGTATCTGGACAGAAGATGTGTGAGTTCTCAAGAGTAAGTTGCTGTCAAAGTAAAATGTGTCATGCATATCACGTGCGGGATGGTTATCGGCAATATTTAAAGACTCAAAGTTATAGTACTCTGTCTCAATCTCAGGTCCCTCATGAGTTTCAAAACCAAAGTTAGAAAATATCTTCTCGATTCTTCTTATTACTAGAGAGATTGGATGATGAGACCCAAATTGATGATGCCTTGCAGGAGTATCTAAGTCTAATCTTTGAGTAATTTCTCTGTTTCTCTTGATATCTACAAATTTTAAATCAATTAACTTAGTTATAACTTGTTTTAAGTTATTAAGCTCAGATCCAAACGCTTTTCTCTCCTCAGAGGGAATATCTTTCAAAGAGGAAAATAAAATTGTGACATGGCCTTTTTTTCCAAGATATTTAGATTTAATTTGTTGAAGGTCATGCTCTTTGCTACATGTTTCAAGGTCTTTTTTTAGTAGATCTTCTAAATCAGTATGATTTATTTTCACAACGAACTAGTATCTTAGCCAGGAAGTACTGCTTTAACAATGCTAGAAAATCTCTCAGGATTATTTGCTGCTATATCTGCTAAAACTTTTCTGTCAATTTCTAGTTCAGATTTATGCAAATAGTTCATGAATTTACTGTATGAGAGATTATTAAGTCGCGCAGCAGCGTTTATTTTTGTAATCCATAGAGATCTAAATTGTCTCTTCTTTTGTCTTCTATCTCTGTATGCGTACTGACCGGCCTTTATAACTGCTTGCTTAGCAACACGGAAGACTCTGCTACGTGCGCCTTTGTAGCCTTTTGCAAGTTTTAAAATCTTCTTATGTCTTGCTCCTGCAATTACACCTCTTTTTACTCTAGCCATCCCTCAAACTCCTAGTAAGGTAACATCCGATTAATCGCAGCTTTATCAGCTGGGCTTATGACTACATCGTCTCTTAGATGTCTTTTTCTTTTAGTACTCTTCTTGGTGAGTATGTGGCTTCTATGAGATTGTCCTCTCTTGACACTCCCAGATGGCGTCTTTTTAAAACGTTTTGCAGCACCGCTATGTGATTTCATCTTTGGCATAAGCTTACTCTATCCTGATATTTCCGGTAGTATATCCTATTTATTTCTTCGGTGCTATAACCATAACTATTTGTCTACCCTCGAATGCAGGTTTTTGTTCGATGGCGCCATAATCAAATAGATCTTTTTCAACCCTCTCTAAAAACTCTCGACCGATTATTTGATGAGCAGCTTCCCTTCCTCTAAAACGCATAGTAATTTTAGCCTTATCCCCGCCTTGAAGAAATTTGATTAAATTTTTGAGTTTTACCTGATAATCTGCCTCTTCAGTGCCAGGTCGAAACTTTATTTCTTTTACTTGAATTTGTTTTTGCTTTTTCTTGGCTGCATGGGCTTTTTTTGATTGCTCGAACTTATATTTACCGAAGTCCATAATTCGGCAAACCGGTGGTGATTGATTAGCAACAATCTCAACAAGATCCAGATCTTCATTTTTTGCTAATTCTAGAGCTTTTTCTTTGGTAACTACACCGACTTGATCTCCAGTCGATGATATTAGACGCACTTCTTGTGCATTAATGCGGTCGTTAATCCGCATTCTTCTTGTATTCGATATGATCTTTCTCCTACTCAGTTAAATATTTTTTTTTAGCAAGTCAACAAACTCCTCAAGTTGAAAACTTCCTAAATCACTACCGGTTCTATCTCTGACTGAAATCATTCGATTTTCCAGTTCTTTATCACCAACAATAACCATGTATGGTACCCTAGTAATTGCATGATTTCTAATTTTATAGCTAATCTTTTCGTTGCTGTAGTCACATTCTGATCTGATGCCATAATCTAGTAATTTACTATTAACCTCTTCTGCATAAGATCTATGTTTATCAGTTATATTTAATGTCACTACTTGCACAGGAGATAGCCAAAAAGGGAGATTTCCAGAATAATGCTCAATTAATATTCCCACAAACCTCTCAAGTGAGCCTAAAATTGCCCTATGTATCATTACAGGCACATCTTTGTTACCCTCTTTGTCGACATATGATGCGTCTAGTCTCCCGGGCATGGAAAAATCAAGCTGAATAGTGCCCAATTGCCAGACTCTAGAGAGAGAATCTTTAAGTGAAAAGTCTATTTTAGGGCCATAAAAAGCTCCGTCGCCCGGATTTTCCAAATATTTGATGTTATTTGCCTCCAATGCCTCTATTAAGCTACTTTCAGCCATGTCCCATATTTCATCGCTCCCTACTCTTTTGTCAGGTCGTGTAGATAACTCAATCTTTAAATCATTAAAGCCAAACTTATTATAAATATCTTTTATAGTATTGATTAATATGGATATTTCTTCCTTAATTTGATCTGGTGTACAAAATATATGTGCATCATCTTGGGTAAATGCTCTTATTCTCAGTAAACCATGCAAAGTCCCTGATGGTTCATTTCGGTGAACAAAACCAAATTCTGCATACTTAACAGGCAGATCTTTATAACTTTTTAACCCTTGGTTGAATACCTGAACATGGCCTGGGCAACTCATGGGTTTTATTGCATATTCCTTTTTTTCAGAACCAACATCGAAGATCAAATCTCCAAATTTGTCCAAGTGACCAGATTTCTTCCATAAGCTTTTATCAAGCATTTGTGGAGTATTGATAATCTTATATGAGTTTTTCTTTAAATAGCCTGTTATATAATCTTTAATTAGATTAAAAATAGTCCAGCCCTTGTCATGCCAGAACACCATACCAGGTGACTCTTCCTGAAAATGAAATAAATCAAGCTTTTTACCCAAAATTCTATGGTCGCTTTTCTCTGCCTCCTCAAGTGATTTTAGGTAGCTATCTAAAGATTCTTGAGTTTCCCATGCTGTACCATAAACTCTTGTCAAAGCTTGATTTGATGAATCGCCTTTCCAATAAGACCCAGAGATTTTCATTAGCTTGAAAGCCGTTACATGCTTTGTGTTAGTTAAGTGTGGACCTCTACACATATCGATGTATTCCTCATGATGATAAAGCGCGATCACCTCATCTTCTGCGATTTCTTTAAGTAATTCAACCTTATAGGGCTCTTTCCTATCTTCAAATATAGCGATTGCATCTTCCTTAGATATTACCTCTCGCCTAATTGCATAGTTTTTCTTGGCTAATTTTCTCATACGATTTTCAATCAAAGTTAAATCTTTCTCAGTAAGAGGATTTTTAGACAAAATGTCATAGTAGAATCCGTTATCGATAACTGGGCCTATTACCATTTGTGTCTCGGGGTGGAGCTGTTTTATGGCGTGTCCAAATAAATGCGCACAGGAGTGTCTAAGAATATTCAAGCCATCATCGTCATTAGTTGTTATTAATTCGACTTTTGAATTATCCCTAATATAATCAGACAGATCAGTAAGCCTATCATTTACTTTGGCAGCAACGATGTTTTTTTGTTTAAAGTTTTGCTTTATGACATCTTCTAGTATGTCACCATCTTTAGCTTGATATGCTTTATTATTAATCTCTACAATCATAAATTCTATAAAATATAGGCACGATTGGACTCGAACCAACGACCTCCACCATGTCAAGGTGGCGCTCTAACCAAGCTGAGCTACGCGCCTGTAAGTTATGTAAATTAGCATGACAGACATGTATAGACAAGAAAACCATTATGTTTTAACTTTTGGCAACATTAAGTATTTTTCTTGTAAGTCATTAATTTGATCTCTAATTTTGGCAGCATCCTCAAATTCTAGATTCTTTGCATGATTATACATCTCTTTCTCCAGCTGAGTAATTATAGATGTGACATTATTACTATTAACCTTAGTAAGTTTTTTCTTGCTGTTACTTACGATTTGAAGTTTATCAAGCGAATCATTATTAATATAAGTATCCTCATCCAAAGCCTCTCTTATATCTTTCTGAACACCGACAGGTTTTATATTATTAGATTTATTATAACTGACTTGAAGCTCTCTTCTCCGATTCGTCTCATCAATAGCTCGTTTCATCGATCCAGTAATCTCATCTCCATACAGGATGCATCTTCCGTTTATATTACGTGCAGCTCTTCCAATTGTTTGAATAAGTGATCTGTCAGATCTTAAAAAGCCTTCTTTATCAGAATCAAAAATTGCCACCAGTTCAACTTCAGGAATGTCTAAACCCTCTCTTAGTAGGTTTATTCCAACTAAAACATCAAATTCACCTTTTCTCAAATCTCTAATTATTTCAACACGCTCAACAGTATCAATATCAGAGTGAAGGTATTTTACTTTGATGTTATGCTCCTGAAGGTACTCTGATAAATTCTCAGACATTTTTTTTGTCAAAGTTGTTATCAAGACTCTATTACCATTTTCTATTACTTTATTGATCTCAGACAGTACATCCTCAACTTGACTCGATGATGGTCTAACATCAATCACAGGATCTACAAGACCAGTTGGACGAATAAGTTGTTCAATAATATCTTGTGATTTATCTAATTCATATGGTCCAGGAGTTGCAGATACGTAAATTGTTTGAAATTCATATGATTCAAATTCATCAAATTTTAATGGACGGTTATCCATTGCAGAAGGCAGCCTGAATCCATAATCAACGAGGGTTTGCTTTCTCGATTGATCACCTCTATACATGCCTCCCATTTGAGGAACACCTACGTGACTCTCATCGATGATTACTAGGCCATCTTTTGGCATATAATCTAGAAGACATGGCGGTGGTTCACCTGGACCTCTTCCAGAGAGGTATCTCGAATAATTTTCAATCCCAGAACAATAACCCATTTCCTTCATCATCTCTAGATCGTAGTTTGTTCTCTCTCTTATTCTCTGCTCTTCAATAAGTTTTGAATTATCAGAAAAAAATTTTATCCTCTCTTTGAGCTCTTTTCGTATTTTAATCATTGCATCATCAATTATGTTCTGGGGGGTGACATAGTGAGTTTTCGGATAAATAGTAGTTCTATTTAACTGCTTAACAATATCGCCGGTGAGGGGATCAAATAAAAAAATATTTTCAATCTCATCACCAAATAGATCTACCCTAACTGCATGCTTTTCTGAATCTCCAGGAAATATATCTATTACTTGACCTTTAACTTGGTATGATCCACGACGCAATTCTAGATCATTTCTTGTATATTGCAATTCAGTTAATTTTCTTAAAATGTCTCTTTGATTAATTATGTCTCCTTTTACTATATGTAATATCATTTTGAAATATGTTTCGGGATCACCTAGTCCATAAATAGCCGATACTGTTCCAACAACAATTGCATCCTTTCGTTCAGTTAGAGATTTTGTAGCTGATAACCTCATCTGCTCAATGTGCTCATTCAAAGATGCATCTTTTTCAATAAAAGTATCGGATACAGGAACATATGCCTCTGGCTGATAATAATCATAATAGGAAACAAAATACTCTACTGAATTTTTTGGAAAAAATTCTCTCATCTCTGCATATAGCTGGGCAGCTAGAGTTTTATTAGGAGCTAAAATTAATGTAGTTTTGTTCGTCTGGGCAATGATATTTGCCATAGTATATGTTTTTCCTGAACCAGTTACCCCCAATAAAGTCTGATGTTTATGTTGTTTTTTTATGCCGTCAACCAGTGCCTTTATTGCTCTGGGTTGATCACCACTAGGCTTCATTTTTGATTCTATCGTAAGTCTTTTCAAAATAATTTTCTCACTCTATATATTCATTCATGATATCATAGCCTTTTTAAAGGAACTCTATTGAAATTATCAAATCGTATAAAATTAATCCAACCGTCGTCTACTATGGCGCTTACATCAAAGGCAAATGAGCTTAAAAATCAAGGTGAAGATATCATAGTACTAACTGTTGGAGAGCCTGATTTTGATACACCAGGATATATCAAAGAAGATGCGAAAAAAGCCATAGATGCGGGCGATACTAAATATACTGCAGTAGATGGTACTGCTGATTTAAAAAAAGCAATAGTAAGAAAATTTAAAAATGAGAATAACCTGGAGTATAACCTTGATGAGATAATTGTCTCAGCAGGTTGCAAGCAATCGATATTTAATTTTCTGCAAGTCGTCATAGATGATGGAGATGAAGTGATTATTCCGCAGCCTTATTGGGTATCATATGCGGATATGGTTAAGTATTCGGGTGGCAAACCGATCATGTTATCTACGAACTATGAAGATAATTTTTCTATAGACATACATAAATTTGAATCCCTTATAACGGAACGTACAAAACTATTTATGATTAATAGTCCAAATAATCCCAGTGGAAAGTACTATGATACTGAGATGCTTATTAAATTATCTGAAGTTCTTAAAAAATATAATAATGTATTCATTTCCTCAGATGATATATATGAACACATACATTGGGGCTCTGAGAAATTTCATAACATCTTAAATGTTTGTCCAGAGTTAAAATCTAGAACGATAATATTAAATGGAGTGTCAAAAGCCTATTCAATGACAGGTTGGAGAATAGGTTATGCAGCTGGAAATTCTGAGATAATAAAAAAAATGAAAACTCTGCAGTCTCAAAGTACATCATGTGCTAGTTCGGTTTCACAAGCTGCGGCATGCTCTGCGCTTTCAAATACGTGCGAGGAAATGCCAATAATGAACAATGAGTATAAAAAAAGGCATGACTATGTAGTTTCTGAGCTTAATAAAATTGAAGGTGTCAAATGTAGGCCAACTGATGGTACATTTTATGTTTTCCCGTCATTTAAAAAATTTTTAGAGTTGAATAGCAACATATCAAATGATTCAGAACTAGCATTGTATATCCTGGAGAAAGCTAAAGTAGCCGTTGTCCCGGGTAGTGCTTTCGGCATTGAAGGTCACATAAGGATTTCTATAGCCATTGATATGGACTCTCTAAAAGATGCTATGCAAAGACTTCATTCCGCACTTAAATTATAAAGTATCAGACTTACTATCTTATTTAACTTAGAGTATTTTGTTGACAGATTTATGACTTACTCCTCGGGACGGACTCGAACCGCCGACCTGGTGATTAACAGTCACTCGCTCTACCAGCTGAGCTACCGAGGAATAATGACAAGATATTAATAAAAATGCATATAATCTTCAATCTTTAATTTACACATATTCAATGCAACATCTTATATGATAATGTTTTGATGTTTATAGTATCATTATTTAATTTTTATAAGTGAAATTAAATTAAAAATTGATAATTTCTAAACAAATGTTTTTTAGCATCTCTTGTGATAAAATTACAATTACATGACATACGTAATAACTGAAAATTGTATTAAATGTAAATATACAGACTGCGTAGAGGTTTGTCCTGTTGATTGTTTTCATGAAGGCCCTAATTTTCTAGTAATAAACCCTGAAGAATGTATTGATTGTAGTTTATGTGAACCAGAGTGCCCAATAAATGCAATATTATCTGAAGATGATCTAAAAGATGAAGATAAAAAATATTTGGAGATCAACGATAGATTATCAAAAAAGTGGCCATTAATCACCGAGGCCAAACCAGCTCCTGATGATGCTAAAGAGTGGGAAAATAAGCCAGATAAACTTAACTTACTTGAGGAATAGTTTACAGATTGTCAGTATTTTCAAAGATCTGAGGATGATAATCCTCGAATCTTGTGCAATGTGATAAGAAAGTTAATTTTGCCGTGCCCGTTGGTCCATTTCTATGCTTAGCTATATTTATTTCTGCCACATTTTTATCTTCTGAATTAGGATTGTAGACGTCGTCTCTGTAAATAAACATGACAACATCTGCATCTTGTTCAATAGAACCTGACTCTCTTAAATCAGACAGGAAAGGTCGTTTGTCATTGCGCTGCTCTAAGCTACGGTTTAATTGTGATAGTGCAATTATTGGTAGATCTAATTCCTTCGCCAAACTTTTAAGCTGTCTGGTAATTGATGCAATTTCATTAACTCGATTCTCACTTTTTTCAGGCAATGTCATCAGCTGTAAATAATCTAAAATAATCATATCTATCCCAGTCTCACGCTTCATTCTTCTAGCCCTTGAGCGCAGAGTCATTGGAGTAATACTACCTGTATCATCGATATATAATGAACAATCTTGCATCATATCAATAGCTTGAGTAACTGCTCGAGTATCATCATTTGAAGATTCATAGTCGCCTGTCCTTATTTTTGAAAATTCAACAGTACTCAGCGAAGATAGCATTCTAAGCGCAATAGACTGTGAAGACATTTCTAAACTAAAAAAACCAACTTTCTTTTTTTGTTTAAATACAATGTCTTGGGCAATATTCATGGCTAAGGCTGTTTTCCCCATTGAAGGTCTTGCAGCAATTACAATTAAATCAGAGTTTTGAAGGCCCCCCATTATTTCGTCTAGCTTTGAATAACCTGTTAAAAGGAAATCTGAAATATTACTATTTTTCTTATTATAAATAGAATCGACCATTTCATTGACTATGGGTCCTATTTTTATAAGGCCTTCATTTTTTTTTGTATCGGATGAGATTGAAAATATATCTGCCTCTGCCTTATCTAAAATAACTCTTACATCTTCTGTAGCATCATCGTGAATGCTCTCTATGGTTCTAGTGCTTGCTTCAATTAGCTTTCTCATAACTGATTTTTCTCTAACAATCTCAGCATATTTGACTATATGAGCTGATGTCGGCACCGTCTTTGCTAAATCTTTTAAATATTCAATGCCACCAACCTTAGATAATTTGTCTCGCGATTTAAGCGCTTCTTCAAGTATAAGAATATCAATAGGCTGATCATTTATTTGCAATGTATAAATCTCTGAGAATATATCTCTATTTTTTACATCATAAAAATCTGTTGGTGTTATAAGATTTGAGATCTTTTCCCAAGATTCAGAATCAATAATTAATGAGCCTAACAGAGCTTTTTCAGAATCAATAGATACGGGTGTCTTTGGAATACTACTCATAAAGTAATATTATATGATAATTAGATGATATAGAATCTTGACTTAATTAGATTCTTGGTTTACTTCTGATTTTTCTACTACAATCTCAACGTCACAAGATACTTCTGAGTGAAGTGAAATATTTGCATGGAATGTCCCAAGTTCTTTAATAGCGCCCATGGGTAAATTAATTTGCTTTTTCTCAATATCAAAATTATCTGCCTTAATTTGGTCAGCAATATTTTGTAATGATACAGATCCAAATATCTCATCGCTATCCTCTTTGACCTGAAGTTTATATACTTGTTTATAGCCTGAAAGCTTCTCTTTGATAGCTAGAGCTAATTCTTTGGCCTCTTGCTCTTTTTTCATGAGCTCATCTTTCATTTTGCTGATTATCTCGAGATTTTCTTCAGTTGGTGTAAGCGCAGATTTAGATGGCAATAGATGGTTTCTTGCAAAACCACCCTTCACGTTGACTTCATCCCCAACTTTACCTAGATGTTTAACGTCTTTTAGTAGTACAAGTTTCATTGTCTCTTATGGTTATCACAGTAAGGTAATAAAGCGAGAAATCTTGCAATTTTTATCGCTTTATTCATTTTCCTTTGTTCACTCGCATTGAGCCCTGAAACCCTGCTTGGAATAAGTTTTCCTGCTTCAGAAATATATTTTTTTATGTAACCTAAATTTTTATAGTCAATATTGTTAATATTATTTTTCATAATTTTATGATGCTGATTTAAGTTGATCTTTATTCATAAAAGAGGGCTCTGTTTGTGGTAATTTAGTATTTATAATCAAATGTCTCAAGATATGATCATTAAACTTAATCAATTCATTGAGCTGGTCAATGACGGTGGTGTCTGCTTTAAAGTTGATTAGTATATATCTTGCTTTATTTTCATTATTGATGTCATAAGCCATTTTAAGTGGTCCCCAATCTTCGTGTCTATCTATAGAGCCACCATTTTCAGTGATTACTGACTTATATTTCTCCACCGTTTGGTCAGTAAGAGAATCCTCTCCAACTGAAAACATTAATACTATCTCATAATTTTTCATAATTTTACCTAGGGGAATACTACAGTACTAGACTAGATTTTTCAAATGTTGGCAACAATTTTATCGATATTTAGCAACCTCATAAAGTATCACACCACAAGCTACAGATATATTCAAACAGGCAACACTGCCGTGAATCGGAATAGAGCACATGATATCACATGAATTTTTTAGACCCCTTGATATCCCGACATCTTCTGAGCCCATCACGACGCAAACGCCAGTATGTTCTTCTAGTTTGCTCATTTCTCGGTAACTAGACTTTGCCCTATGGTCAGTCCCTACAATAGTTATGTTATGCTTTTTAAGCCTCTTTAAAATTCCATTCAAGTCATTTGATTCGTATATATTGATGCCAGATGTTCCGCCACAAGATGCCTTATATACAGCTGGTGATATAGGTGATGAATTAGATTTTCTTTTAATTATCAGATTACAACCAACAGCGTTAGCTGTTCTTATACACGCACCTAAATTATTCGGATCTTTTATCTGATCAAGGATTAAGATAAATGGGTTTTTAGTTGTTAAAAGATAATTATCTAAGTTGAAAAATGACAGATCTATATCTTCTATTTCACAAACAACACCTTGATGCTTATTTGATTCACATAGCATTGATAACTTATCTGCGTCAGCCTCTTCTATATACAATCCTGCATCTATAGCTTGGGTAAAAAGATTAGTTAGATTTTTACTCGTGTAGTTTTTCTTAAGATATATTTTTATTATTTTATTATGATCTGAATTGATAATGTTAGAGACTGCATGTATACCATAGATATATCTTACTTTCTTATCAATCATCTAATATATTTTTTTTTTGAATAATCTCATCTCTTGCTGGGCCGGTGGATATAATATCTATCGGTGTGTCGGTAAATTTTTCAATAGTTTCTATGTAAGTCTTTGCATTTTTAGGTAAACTATCAAAGTCTGTAATACCAACAGTTGATGACTCCCAGCCTGGTAGAGTAATAAATTCAAGATCTTCTACTTCAAATGTTTCATAATTAATCGACCCATAATTTGTACAAATAGATATTTTGTTAAAGTGATCTAAAACATCTATTTTAGTCAGCGCTATTCCAGATAAATTATTTATTTGAATTGCTTTTTTTAAAACTTTTAAGTCCAACCAGCCACATCTCCTGGTTCTGCCAGTTGTGGCCCCTACCTCTCCACCGATTTTTCCAATTCTTTCTCCTTGTTCATTATTCAATTCAGATGGAAATGGGCCATGGCCCACTCTTGTTGAATAAGCCTTTGTAATACCAAGGCCATAATTTATTAAACCCATGTTTATACCTGTTCCAGAGATAACTCCTGATAATGTTGTATTAGATGAAGTTACATACGGATAAGTGCCATGATCAACATCAAGCATTGTACCTTGTGCACCCTCGAACACTACTCCGCCCGATTTACACAGCTGATTTATGTATTCATCAGTATTAATAATGAATGACGATATTTTTTTATACTTACTTAAAATATCATCTCTAACAAAACTAACATCTATAGGCTCCTCTTTGTAATATTCTTTCAAAATGAAGTTATGGAATTCCATAAGTTGAGCCAGTTTTTTTTGAAAGATATCAACGTTTTGAAGATCTAAAAACCTGATGCCTTTTCTTGAAACCTTATCCTCATAACAAGGTCCTATCCCTCTGCCCGTGGTTCCTATAGATTTTTTGCCGAGACTGAGTTCCCGAGCTTTATCAAGAGCTATGTGGGTAGGTAATATAAGATGACAATTTTGACTAATAAACAATTTATCATGAAGTAATATTTTATTAATTGTAAGCTCATTAATTTCTTTTATCAGTGCATCTATGGAGACAACGACTCCGTTGCCAATTATAGATTTTACACTATCTCGAAGTATGCCCGATGGAATGAGATGTAAAACGAATTTCTTGTCATTAATTACCAGGGTATGACCAGCATTATGTCCACCTTGAAATCTAACGCATGCCGATGCATTCTCTGAGAGTACATCAACAACTTTCCCTTTTCCCTCATCACCCCAATGTGTTCCGATTAAAAAAATATTATTTTTCATAGACAGTAATTACATCCTTTAAATCAATACTGAAGCCTGTTGCATTTCTGGTCGAGCCATCATTACATTTATACGAATCATATCTTCCACCCAGTGCAATTGGCTTTCTTAGATTATTGACATAAAAAGAATAATTAAATCCAGATTCATAATCCATAGTTTTAAGAGAACATAAATCTATATTAATGGTTATCCCTTTCAGAGTCTTAAGTTTATTAGAGATATTTGAGATAGCTTTAACATTTTCTAATGCATTGTAAGAGTATCGCTCACAAAAGTTTTTTATTTTGTTAATTATAGTTAGTGGCCCATCAAATGAGATTAATTCTGATAATTCATCATACTTTCGTTTTGGAACTTTAGATTCTTTTAAAAGTACTTTAATCTCATCAATTGATTTCATATTGATCAATGAGATAAGTTCGTCTTTATTTCTATCTGATATTTTTATTGTACTCAGAAAATTGTTAATAAAGAATGAATCGCTTAAATCAATTACTATGCTTTTAGTTCTCGACAGAGATACTACCTCATAGCACATTTTAATGAGCTCTATGTCTGTGCTGTCACTAACAGGACCAAAGTACTCTGCCCCAATTTGGAATGGGTTGTTTCTATCAAATGATGATGATGTTTCTCTATATATATCACCCATATAGCAGTATTTATTGGATTTATTAATTTGATGTGATTGATAATCTAATCTAACGATTTGAGGAGTAATATCAGCCCTAACTCCTAAATCTCGGGTATGTGATATTCTGGTAGTGTAGTTTTTTAAATTATCTCCATTTAGGTTAGTAAGATTGTTTAGAGAATCAATAATTGGTGTCACTACAAATTGATATCGATATTTTTTGAATATATCAAGAACTGAGGATTTTAATCGTTCGAATAACAGTGCTTCTTTACCAGAATAATATTCAATTCCATCAGGTATTAAGAATTTCTGAGGGTTCATATGTTAAACACCAAGTAATAAATTATTAACCCAAAGATAATACATGCAAGACCAAATATTCTCAACGTCTTATCCTTCATTTCTGTAATGTAATTCAAGGTTTGTTTGAATTTATCAGGATACAGTAATGGAAATATTCCCTCAATTATTAGTATAAATGCAATTACTAATGAGAGAGTTTGTAAACTAGTTATTTTTTAACACCATCTGTATCGTTGAAATACTTAAAGAAATCAGAATCAGGCTCGAGCAGTATCATGTTGCTTTTGTCATTGAAAGTAGACTTGTATGCCTCAAGACTTCTGTAAAATGAGTAGAATTCTGGGCTTGCAGAGAAAGCGTTTGCGTATATTTGTGTTGATTGTGCATCACCCTCACCTTTTATCTCTTGTGATTTCTTGTAAGCCTCCGCAATGATAGTTTCAGATTCTCTCTCTGCTAGTGACGTAATACCTTTTGCTTCCTCTTTACCTTTAGATCTAAAAGATTTGGCAACAGTAGCTCTCTCTTTTACCATACGGGCGTAGACAGAGTTACTTACCTCATCAGGTAGATCAACCTTCTTGAGTCTGACATCAACAACAGTAATACCAAGTGCTTGAGATAATTGATTAGCGCCTTGTGTAACTTTTGCCATAATTTCAGTTCTATCGCCCGAAACAACATCATTTACAGTCCTTTTACTGAATTCACTTTTTGTCAGGTCATTTACAATCTGAGACAACCTATTTACTCCTATTCTCTCATCACCTTTTGATGATCTATAGAAGTTTCTTGGATCAGATATTTTCCATTTTACAAAAGAATCCACAATCACATTTTTTTTCTCACTAGTAAGGAATTGTTCTGGTTTTGAATCCATAGTTAATATTCTAGAGTCATATTTTTTGACATTGTTAAGAAAAGGAATCATAAAATATAAACCTGGGTCATCGTAGGATGATACAATTTCACCTAGTCTGAATTTAATTACCACTTCCCTTTCATCAACGATAAATGTTGCTGAAAAAGCTATTAATACAAGTGCAAGTAGTGCTGTAAGTATATTTCTATTATTCATTGTATAAATCCCTTTTACGTAAATTAAAGTTATTTTTATTACTGGTTATTCTGTCCATAATAGATGTATTATCAACTCCAGTAGAAGACTGATTACCCCCATCTTGATTTGCAATTTTTGGCTGATTTCGATTGATAAGTTGGTCGAGTGGTAAGTACATCATATTATTACCCCCCTCTACATCTATCATTACCTTACTGCTATTGGATAAAACTGATTCTACTGCCTCTAGATACAGTCTTTCTTTAGTCACTGCCGGTGCTTTTTTGTACTCGCTGTATAATTGAGTAAATCTTGATGCCTCACCTTCAGCTGCGTTAATAAGCTTGACTTTATAAGCAATAGCTTGTTCTAACATTTGTTTTGCTTGCCCTCGTGCTAACGGTATTATCTCATTTCTATACGCCTCAGCTTCATTTATATAACGCTGCTCATCTTCACGTGCTTTTATAGCATCAGAGAATG
>CACAVP010000002.1:0-32500 GCA_902535975.1 uncultured Gammaproteobacteria bacterium
TGCATTTGGGTTATTAGTAGACGTGATGAATAGTGCATTATTGATTTTTAGATCATTAAGCAGCTTTTGACCTAATTTTGTTTTCTTATCTGTAAAAGATAACTTATCAGTCAAATGTAACCTTTTTCTCTTTAGCAGCTCGTTGAAAATACAGTTGAGCGCTCCTCTGTACATTTTCTTATTAATTTTTTTATTATAAGTTTTTGGTCTCGCAGCAAATGTGACGCCACCAGTTCTCCAAATAGGGCTTCTTGTTGTCCCTGCTCTTGCTCTACCTGAACCTTTTTGTGGACGGGGCTTGGCACCGCCGCCGCTGACTGCTGATCTATTTTTTTGAGCTTTGGTTCCACTTCTTTGGTTGGATAAAAAGTCGGTCGTAACTTGGTGAACAAGTGCTTCATTAAAATCTTTTGTAAATATTTTAGAGAGTTCTTTACTCATTTTTACTCTCCTCTATATTTTTATCTTCGTTCGATGAACTTGCTTCATTAGATGGAGAACTCTCATCTATATTGTTATCTTTATTTTTGCTTGAATCTGATGCCTCATTTGAGCTATCAAGATTATCTTTCGCATCCTTTACTTCTTTTTCAGAAAAAATTTCTTTCGCTGTATATTTTTTTTCTGTAGGTTTTATTATCACAACACTACCCTTGTGTCCTGGGATAGATCCTTTGACTAACATAATATTCTCATCAGCCATAATCTTTACAATCGTAAGGTTCTGAATTGTTCTATTAACATTACCAAGATGCCCAGGCATTTTCTTTCCTTTAAATACTCTTCCTGGATCTTGACACTGACCAGTTGAACCGAGTGCTCTATGAGAAATCGAATTACCATGGGTAGCATCTTGGGTTTTAAAATGGTGTCTTTTCACCCCGCCTTGAAAGCCCTTTCCCAATGTTCTACCGGTAATATCTACATGTTCGCCTGCTTTGAACGTATCGACCTTAATATCAGATCCAACAGATAAATTATCCTCTAGTTCTTTTACTCTGAACTCAACTTGACCTTTTGCAGGACTGATATTAGATTTTTTATAGTGGCCAAGAGCAGCTTTGTTTAATCTGCTTTCTTTTTGATTACCATATGCAATTTGAACTGCGGAATAGCCGTCTCTATCAACAGTCTTGATTTGAGAAACTCTATTGGTATCTATGTTTATGACCGTAACAGGGATGGATATACCTGATTCGTCAAATACACGTGTCATGCCAGTTTTTATGCCTACTAGGCCTATGCTCATTTTCTTGTCCTCAAAATGAAAAAAGTTAGTTAATTCAGTATTATTTAAGGTGCTGAATCTTAACATAAAATTCAGGAATGTTACACTTTTTTAAGGTTTTTTGGGTGGATTCAGAGCTCTCTCTAAATGATGTATTAACTTAATTCTATCTGTACATCTACCCCTGCTGCCAGATCCAATTTCATAAGAGCATCAACAGTTTTATCTGTTGGCTCTATTATGTCCATTAATCTTTTATGAGTGCGAATTTCATACTGGTCACGGGCATCCTTATCTACGTGAGGTGAGATTAATACAGTAAATCTCTCTTTTTTGGTAGGAAGTGGAATAGGTCCAATTACTCTAGCCCCTGTTCTCTTGGCTGTTTCTAATATTTCTTTTGAGGAAGCATCGATTAGCTTATGGTCAAAAGTTTTTAAGCGAATTCTAATGTTTTGCGTGTTTTTTTTCTTTTTAGCTACCACTTTAAGATGCCTTTTCGATTAATTCTTCTGCTATATTTGAAGGTATCTCCGCATACTTTTCAAACTCCATCGTATATGTAGCCCTTCCTTGTGTCATTGATCTTAAGTCTGTAGCGTATCCGAACATTTCTGAGAGTGGAACCTCAGCTTTTATTATATTACCAACGACAGTCTCTTCCATGCCTTGTATAATCCCCCTTCTTCGATTCAAATCACCAGTGACGTCACCCAGATAATCCCCGGGAGTAACTGCCTCAACCTTCATTACAGGCTCAAGTAAAACAGGATTTGCTTTTTTTGCTCCTTCTTTAAAAGCTTGGGATCCAGCAACTTTAAATGCGACTTCACTAGAATCGACATCATGAAAAGAACCGTCGTAGAGTGTAACCTTAACATCCACTACTGGGTAACCACCAATTACACCATTTTCCATTTGCTCGATAACCCCCTTGTCGACTGGACCAATAAATTCTTTTGGTATTGCACCACCTACGATTTCATTTACAAACTCATAACCCTTGCCTGCTTCTTGAGGTTCTATCTTTAACCAAACATGACCATATTGTCCTTTACCACCACTCTGTTTAACATATTTAGCCTCTTGCTCAATTGATTTTCTGATAGTTTCTCTGTAAGCCACTTGCGGTTTTCCTATTGTAGCCTCAACATTGAACTCCCTCTTCATTCTGTCAACAATGATATCAAGGTGTAGCTCACCCATGCCTGAAATTATTGTCTGATTAGATTCCTCATCAGTAGCCACGCGGAAAGATGGGTCCTCTTGAGCTAATTTTCCTAATGCTAAACCCATTTTTTCTTGATCATCTTTTGTTTTTGGCTCAACGGCAATTGAAATTACTGGCTCAGGAAACTCCATTCTTTCAAGAGTGATTATAGATGATGGATCGCATAGAGTGTCACCAGTTGTAACTTGTTTCAAGCCGACAGCAGCAGCTATATCCCCTGCTCTTACTTCTTTAATTTCTTCCCTAGAGTTTGAATGCATTTGAAGTATCCTTCCTATTCGTTCTTTTTTCTGTGTAACTGCATTGTAAACGGTATCCCCGGCTTTTAAGACACCGGAGTACACTCGGAAGAATGCGAGTGTTCCTACAAATGGGTCTGTCGCTATCTTGAATGCTAGTGAAGCAAATGGTTCATCGTCTGAAGACTTTCTCTCGCCTTCAGTATTATCTTTGTCATCATTAATACCTTTAATGGCAGGAACATCTAATGGAGACGGCATAAAATCTATGACAGAATCTAACATAGCCTGGACACCTTTATTTTTAAATGCTGTACCACAGGAGACAAGGACTATCTCGTTAGATAAAGTTTGCAACCTCAATCCTTTTATTATCTGCTCTCTAGTCAGTTCACCATTATTCAAATATAATTCCATTAATTCCTCATTTGCCTCTGCGGCTGTTTCAACTAATTGCTCGTTTAGTTCATTTGCTTTAGCCTTTAGCTCATCAGGTATCTCAACTTCGTCAAATTTCATTCCTTTAGATTCCTCGTCCCATATGATGGCTTTCATATCAATGAGATTAACTACACCTTTGAAATTGTCTTCTGCTCCTATAGGAACTTGAAGGGGTACTGGTTTTGACCCCAGTCGAGTTTTAATTTGATCAACAACTCTGAAAAAATCAGCTCCTGCTCTATCCATTTTATTTACGAATGCCATTCTTGGTACACTATACTTATTCGCTTGCCTCCATACAGTCTCAGACTGTGGCTCTACTCCTCCAACTGCACAGAAAACAGCAACAGCACCGTCAAGGACCCTGAGTGACCTTTCAACCTCGATTGTAAAGTCCACATGGCCAGGTGTATCGATAATATTTATTCGATGCTCGTCATATTGCCCTGTACTCCCGCTCCAAAAACAAGTTGTAGCTGCAGATGTAATTGTTATGCCCCTCTCTTGCTCCTGCTCCATCCAATCCATCGTTGCTGCACCATCATGCACTTCGCCTATTTTGTGAGATACACCTGTGTAATAGAGAATTCTTTCTGTGGTGGTAGTTTTGCCGGCATCAATGTGTGCCATAATTCCTATGTTGCGGTAGTGTGTTAAGTCTGTTGTTCTAGCCATGAGTTACCACCTGTAGTGCGCGAATGCTTTATTTGCTTCAGCCATTTTGTGAGTATCCTCACGTTTTTTTACAGCTGAACCTTTATTATCTATGGCATCTGTAATTTCCGATGCTAGTTTTTCCTTCATAGATTTTTCATTTCTTTTACTCGCTGCCTCTATAATCCATTTCATAGCCAAAGATATTTTTCTCTTAGAGTTAACCTCGATAGGTACTTGATAGTTTGAACCCCCCACTCGCCTTGACTTAACCTCAACCGTTGGGCCTACGTTCTGGAGCGCTTTCTCAAGAACCGTAAGTGGCTCATCCTTAGTTTTTTCTGATGAAATAGACAAAGCTTCATATACAATTTTTTCTGCAGTTCTTTTTTTGCCATCCTGCATTATCATATTTGTCAGGCGTGTAACATTAGTGCTTTTGTAAATAGGATCAGGAATGATTTTCTTTTTAGGAATGTCTCTTTTTCTTGGCATATCTTAACTCTTTGGTCTCTTAGTACCGTACTTTGATCTTCCTTGTTTTCTATTTTCTACACCTTGTGTATCTAGACTTCCTCTTACAATGTGATAACGAACTCCCGGGAGATCTTTTACTCTTCCACCTCTAATAACTACAACAGAATGCTCTTGGAGGTTATGGCCTTCACCTCCTATGTATGATGTGACTTCTTGCCCGTTTGTTAACCTGACTCTTGCAACTTTTCTAAGTGCCGAATTAGGTTTTTTAGGTGTTGTGGTGTAGACGCGTGTACATACACCTCTACGTTGAGGACATGATTCCAAGGCTGGTACATCAGATTTTGAAATCTTGGATTTCCTTGGATTTCTGACAAGTTGATTGATTGTAGCCATATAATTCCTAATTAAGTATGCGAAATTCTATTGGTACAACATGTATGTGTCAAGAAATGATTAAAATTATATGCAAAAAACATAATATTAATCTTTAAATAGATCTTCTGCGGTGGTTTCTGCAGACTTCTCAGGAATTATATTTATTTCACTCGCTATTTCTTTTTCAAGCATTTCCTCGAAAGACTCAATCTCTTCAGTTTGAGTGGATAGACCTGTACCACATGGAAGCAGCCTACCAACGACCACATTTTCTTTTAAGCCTCGAAGTTTATCTTTCCTACCATTGACAGCAGCATCAGTTAAAACACGAGTTGTCTCCTGGAAAGATGCTGCTGAGATAAATGATTCTGTAACTAATGACGCTTTGGTTATTCCTAGCAGCATAGGATTGTATGTAGGTAGCACAGCTTCAGGATTCTTTGATTTAAGTGAATCGATTAATTCCAGGAGCTGTGTTTTTTCCATCTGTTCTCCAGACATAAGTGACGTATCGCCAGGAGACACTATTTCTACCTTTCTTAGCATTTGACGCAGTATAACTTCAATATGTTTGTCGTTGATCGCAACACCTTGAAGCCTATAAACATCCTGGACTTCTTTTACTAAATGTTCAGCTAGATCTGTTATTCCTCTATATGCTAGGATATCATGCGGATCTAGTTCGCCATCAGAGATAATCTCACCTTGAGTTACGCTTGCACCCTCAAACACGTTAAGAAGTTTGGTCTTATTAAGCATTTGGACATGTTCATTACCGTCTTTATCAGTGATTATCAATCGACGTTTACCTTTTGTTTCTTTTCCAAATGAGACAACACCTGTTTCTACTGCTAGCTCCGCCTTGTCTTTCGGCTCTCTGGCTTCAAATAAGTCAGCAACCCTTGGTAGACCACCAGTAATATCTCTTGTGCCAGATGTCTCGCGTGGTGTTCGAGCAATTACATCTCCAACTCCTACTTTGCTACCAGATGTCAAATTAACAGTTGAATTAGAAGGTAAGTGATAATGAGCTGGCAAATTTGAATTAGCTAGTGTTAACTCTTTACCTTTAGTGTCGATCAGTTTAATCATAGGTTTTCTGTTTTTATCAAATGATGCGCTTGACGTGTCTTTAACTTTTATAGAAGTGATGCCTGTTAACTCATCGACAATATTCTCTACGCTTATACCATCCTCAAAATCCTCAAACTCTATTATACCTGCTGTTTCCGTGATAATTGGTGTAGAGTGAGGGTCCCATGTCACAATATTTTGACCTCGTTCAACATTTTCACCATCTACTGTTTTTATTACTGCCCCGTAAGGAATTTTATATCTCTCTTTTTCTCTGCCACTATCATCTAGAACACCTAATTCACCAGATCTAGATACAGTAATAATTTCATTTTGGCTATTAACAACAGTTTTCAGATTATGATATCTTATCGTTCCAGAATTTTTTACTTCTATGCTGTTTGCAGCAACTGCTCGTGATGCTGCGCCGCCAATATGGAATGTCCTCATAGTTAATTGAGTACCAGGTTCACCAATTGATTGTGCTGCAACTACTCCAACTGCTTCTCCGATACTGACTTGTCGACCTTTAGCTAAATCTCTACCATAGCACTTTGCACATACTCCGTGTCTTATATCACAGGTAATTACTGACCTGACCCACACTTCATCTATCGCATTTTGCTCCAAAAGGGATACATTACTCTCATCTAGTAATGTGTCTTTGGGAAGAATTATTGAATTTGTTTTTGGATTTATAAGATCATGTAGTAACGTTCTTCCTAATACCCTTTCATTGAGTGGCTCAACGATATCTCCTCCTTCTATAAGTGGTTTCATTAAGATACCATTTCGTGTACCACAATCCTCTTCAGTCACTACTAAATCCTGAGAAACGTCAACTAAACGTCTTGTGAGGTAACCTGAGTTTGCGGTTTTAAGTGCAGTGTCTGCAAGTCCTTTTCTTGCGCCGTGAGTTGATATGAAATACTGCATGACATCTAAACCTTCTCTGAAATTAGCTGTAATTGGTGTCTCGATGATAGAACCATCAGGTTTTGCCATCAGCCCTCTCATTCCGGACAGCTGCCTTATTTGTGCTGCAGAGCCTCTTGCTCCTGAATCTGCCATCATATAAATAGAATTGAAAGATTTGTGCTCTACCTTCTTACCATCTGATGTTTTCGTGACTTCAGTTCCGAGTTGCTTCATCATCGCTTGCGACACTTGGTCATTTGTATGTGACCAGATATCCACAACTTTATTGTAGCGTTCACCAGCAGTCAGTAATCCTGAATTGTATTGTTTTTCTATCTCTTTAACTTCTTTTTCTGCTTTAGCAGTGATAGTTGTTTTCTCTTTAGGTATTACCATGTCATCGACGCCAATAGATACGCCTGCTAAAGTTGAATATTTAAAGCCCATGTTTTTAATTTGATCTGCAAAAAGTACGGTCTCTTTAAGACCGGCGAGTCTATAAGCTACGTCAAACAATTTTGAGATAGCTTTTTTATTTAAGTCTTGATCAATAAATGAATATGGAATGGACTTAGGTAGTATCTCAGAGATAAGTGCTCTACCAGTAGTAGTTTCTACGATTTTTGTCTTCTCAATTAGCTGATCTCCTTCATGTTCAGTAATTTTCATTCTGACTCTTATTTTTGCATGCATGTCTATAAGTTTGGATTGATAAGCTTTAGAGACCTCTTCTATATCGCTAAAAATCATCCCTTCGCCTTTACAGTTTGGTCTCTCCCTTGACATGTAGTAAATACCTAAAACCATATCCTGAGATGGTACAATAATAGGGCTGCCGTTTGACGGTGAGAGAATATTGTTGGTTGCCATCATCAATACCCTTGCCTCCGTTTGAGCTTCCACTGACAACGGAACATGCACAGCCATCTGGTCACCATCAAAGTCTGCGTTGAAAGCAGCGCACACAAGTGGATGAAGTTGAATAGCTTTACCCTCAATCAAAACTGGTTCAAAGGCTTGTATCCCTAATCGGTGTAATGTTGGTGCACGATTTAAAAGAACAGGGTATTCTTTAATTATTTCCTCTAAAATATCCCAAACTTCCTCCCCTTCTTTTTCAACAACTTTTTTTGCCGATTTGATTGTTGTAGTAATACCTCTAGCTTGAAGCTTTCCAAAAATGTGTGGTTTAAATAGCTCTAGAGCCATTTTTTTTGGAATTCCACATTGATGTAATCTAAGTGTAGGACCAACAACAATTACAGATCTACCAGAATAATCAACCCTTTTGCCCAATAGATTTTGTCTAAACCTTCCACCTTTACCCTTTATCATGTCAGCAAGAGATTTTAGAGGTCTTTTGTTTGTTCCAGTAATGGCTCTGCCTCTTCTGCCATTATCGAGAAGAGCATCTACTGACTCTTGTAACATTCTTTTTTCATTTCTCACTATAATATCTGGTGCTTTAAGCTCAAGAAGCCTTTTGAGCCTGTTGTTTCTGTTAATTACTCTTCTGTAGAGATCATTGAGATCTGAAGTTGCAAAGCGTCCACCTTCGAGAGGGACAAGTGGTCTCAGATCTGGTGGGAGGATAGGTAGCACATCGAGAATCATCCACTCTGGTTTGTTACCAGAGTTGATAAATGACTCAATTAGTTTGAGACGTTTAATATTTCTTTTATTTTTTGCTTGCGATTTTGTTACCTTAATCTCTTCAGAGAGATCTTCATATGATTTCTCAAGATCTATACTTTTAAGAAGTTCTTTAATCGCCTCGGCGCCCATGCCTACCTTAATTTCACTTCCGTATTCTTCAATCGCTTGATTATACATTTCTTCACTTAATAGAGTACCTGTCTCGTATGGAGTTAGGCCTCCATCGATAACAATAAATGCTTCAAAATATAATACCTTCTCAATTTGTCTCAAAGTCATATCCATCATTAAGCCTATCCTTGATGGTAATGACCTTAGAAACCAAATGTGAGCAACAGGTGCAGCTAATTCGATATGACCCATTCTCTCTCTTCTGACTTTAGATAATGTAACTTCGACTCCACATTTCTCACACACCACACCCCTGTGCTTAAGGCGTTTGTATTTTCCACACAAACATTCATAATCTTTGACTGGACCAAAAATCTTTGCACAAAACAAGCCATCTCTCTCAGGCTTGAATGTCCTATAGTTAATTGTTTCAGGCTTTTTGACTTCGCCGTATGACCATGATCTCATGAGATCAGGAGATGCAAGTGATATCTTTATATGATCAAATTTTTTGTCATTATTATTTTTTTTAAACATGTTTAATATTTCTTGCATAATCTTTCCTAGTTTGGTTTGTTTTCTGAATCCAAGTCTATGTTGATACTTAGAGATCTAATTTCTTTTAGTAAAACATTGAATGATTCTGGTACGTGTGCATCCGTCGTATAATCGCCATCAACAATATTCTTGTAAACCTTATTTCGTCCAGCTATATCATCAGATTTAACTGTCAACACTTCCTGAAGGACATTCGTCGCTCCGTAGGCCTGAAGGGCCCAAACTTCCATCTCTCCAAATCTTTGGCCTCCAAACTGTGCTTTTCCACCCAACGGTTGCTGCGTCACTAGACTATATGGACCTGTTGAACGTGCATGCATTTTATCATCAACGAGATGATTAAGTTTTATGATATACATATAACCAATAGTTACTGGCCTTTCAAATTTTTCTCCCGTTCTTCCGTCATAGAGAATTGATTGGCCACTCGTTGGGAGTTCTGCAAGCTCAAGCATTTTTTTAATTTCCTCTTCAGAAGCACCATCAAACACAGGTGTTGCCATAGGGAGGCCGTCCTTGAGATTATTAGCTAAAGTGATTATTTCATCATCGCTGAACTTATCAATGGTATATTTTGTGAAGCCTGGACACTCCTTATAGACTTTCGATATAAACAGTTTCAACTTCTTAATTTCTTGCTGCTCCTTAAGCATCTGATTAATTTTATCACCTATACCATGAGCAGCCCACCCAAGGTGAGTCTCTAAAACTTGTCCCACATTCATTCTTGAGGGCACGCCAAGAGGATTAAGAACTATATCTACAGGTGTTCCATCTTCACGATGAGGCATATCCTCAACAGGTATAATTTGAGAGATTACTCCTTTATTGCCATGACGACCAGCCATCTTATCCCCAGGTTGTAGTGTTCTTTTTACAGCTAAATACACTTTTATCTTTTTCTGCACACCAGGGCCTAAATCATCAGGCATGGTAATTTTCTTGGTTACTTCCTCAAGATCTTGATTAAATTTATTCTGTAAGTCATCAATGCTATTTGCTAAGTTAGCTAGACTGATATTCACCTTTTCAACTTTAGTCTGCAATTTGAATATATCTTCGTTACTCAATGAATCAATTAATGCATTTGTTAATTTGGATCCGGCTTTGAAGTCCAGAATTGATTTTGAAAGTGTTTTATTCAATAAAAGTTTTCTAGCCCTAATATAAACTGTCTCTTGATTAATTCTGAGCTCATCAACAAGGTTTTTCTTGACCTCTTCTATTTGAGCTTCTTCTATCTGGATTGCCCTTTTATCCTTGTCTATACCTTCTCTGGTAAAAACTCTAACATCTATTACAGTCCCATCCATGCCTGAGGGTACTTTTAACGATGAATCTTTGACGTCTGATGCTTTTTCTCCAAAAATTGCTCTTAGGAGTTTTTCTTCAGGAGTGAGTTGAGTTTCTCCTTTTGGTGTAACTTTCCCAACAAGTATGTCACCAGATTTAACTTCTGCACCAACGTAAACGATACCTGAAGCATCAAGCTTATTTAATAAATTTTCACTTACGTTTGGAATATCCGCTGTGATTTCTTCAGATCCCAATTTAGTATCTCTCGCTACACACTCAAGTTCCTCAATATGTATAGATGTAAATCTATCTTCTCTGACGACTTTCTCAGAAACAAGAATGGAATCTTCAAAATTGTAACCATTCCAGGGCATAAATGCTATTAGTAGGTTTTGACCTAGTGCAAGCTCTCCTAAATCAGTAGATGGACCATCGGCTATAGCATCACCTGCAGTAACTTTATCGCCTGGCTTGACTAAAGGTCTCTGATTAATACAGGTATTTTGATTAGTTCGTGTGTATTTCGTGAGTGGATAAATATCAACCCCGGTATCAGAATCATCTCCAACATATTTTTCATCAACATTTACAATAATTCTTGATGCGTCAACATAATCAACCTCTCCATCTCTTCTTACTTTTACTGATGCTCCTGAATCAACTGCGACAGTTTTTTCCATTCCGGTACCTACCAGAGGTTTATCAGGTATTAAAAGTGGGACAGCTTGCCTTTGCATGTTTGAACCCATCAATGCTCTGTTAGCATCGTCATGTTCGAGAAAAGGTATAAGCGCGGCTGCAACTGAGACAACTTGGCGTGGAGAGACATCCATAAGCTCAACCTTGTCAGGCGATGAAATAGTGAATTCATTATTAAAGCGGCATGAAATTAAATCATCAATAATATTTCCTCTCGAATCAAGAGTTGTATTAGCTTGTGCAATCATATACTTACTCTCCTCGATTGCTGATAACCATTTAATTTCGTCTCTTACTTTGTTTTTATTAACAACTCTATAAGGCGTCTCAAGAAAACCGTATGAATTAGTTCTAGAATATGTTGCGAGCGAATTGATTAGGCCGATATTCGGACCTTCTGGAGTTTCAATTGGGCAGACTCTTCCATAATGAGTAGGGTGAACATCCCTAACCTCAAAACCAGCCCTTTCTCTAGTTAAGCCGCCTGGGCCAAGCGCTGAGATTCTTCTTTTATGGGTAATCTCAGCCAGTGGATTATTCTGATCCATAAATTGAGATAACTGACTAGTGCCGAAAAACTCTTTAAGCGTCGCAGTAATGGGTTTTGAATTAACAATGTCTTTTGGTTGTAGTTTTTCGGATAATTCCATTGTGGTCATTCTCTCTTTCACTGCTTTTTCAACTCTAACCAACCCTACTCTGAAGACATTCTCAACCATCTCACCTACGCATTTAACTCTCCGGTTTCCTAAATGATCAATATCATCAACGGAATCAGAACCATTTCTTATATTTATTAGTGTTTTGAGAACATCTAAAATATCATCATTCGATAATGTAGTCTCACCTTCCATAGTTTCCCGACCAACTCTCGAGTTAAACTTCATTCGACCAACGTCAGACAGATCATATCTATCACTTGATTGAAATAAATTGGTAAATAGTTGATTTGCTGCCTCTTCGGTGGGCGGCTCACCCGGTCTCATCATTCTATAAATTTCAATCAGAGCAGATTTTTGATCTATAGTTGGGTCAACATCAAGGGTGTTACAAATAAAAGTACCTCTATCAAGATCATTTGTGTGAAGGATTGTAAAATTAGAAATGCCAAATTCATGTATTTGAGCTAGAACGTCAGGATCAATCTCTTGATTGCATGATAATATATTTACGGAGACCGTTTTTATATTAGTTAATTTTTCTCTGGTAACTTTATCTATTTTCTGATTGGCATCACAGATCAGTTCACCTGTATCAGGATCAACTATTTGCTCTGAAACGATCATATCAACTTTTACATCTGACCCTTTTATCTTAATAGTCACATCGCTAGCAATACGTTTTCCCAAAATAAAGTCATCAGGCACTTGAAACACTTTCATTTTACTTTTTTTGGCAGCATCTATTTGTCTTACTGTAATACGTTTGCCTTTGCCAACGATCAGTTTTTTATTATGGTAAATATCAAATGAAGCAATGCTACCCTTAAGATCTTCTAAATTTTGGTCGATAAATATTTTTGCGTCTTTTACTGTAATTTTATTGAAGTCATAAAACTGTTCTATTATTTCTTGGGTGGAATATCCAAGCGCCCTAAGAATTATCGTTGAAGCTATTTTCCTCCTACGGTCAATTCTTGCGTAGATAATATCCTTTTGATCAAACTCAAAATCTAACCATGAGCCTCTGTAGGGGATAACTCTTGCCGAAAAAAGTAACTTACCAGATGAATGCGTCCTTCCTCGATCATGATCAAAAAAAACTCCTGGCGATCTGTGAAGTTGAGATACAACGACTCTCTCTGTACCATTGACAATGAATGTTCCATATTTAGTCATTATCGGTAATTCGCCAAGAAAAACTTCCTCGTTTTCAAAAATTTCTACTTTTTCAGAGTTTTTCTCATCTAGATTCGTGTATAGCTTAAAGTTCACCTTTATAGGTACTGAATATGTTTTACTGCTTATTCTACACTCCTCCTCATTAAACTCTGGCTTATCTAGTTTGAAACTAGTGTATTCAAGCTTACAGTTGTTGGAATAATCGTATATGGGGAAAACTGATTCAAATACTCTATGGAGTCCTGATTTTTGCATATCAAAAACACCATTTGAATATCCTAGAAACTCATTATATGAGTTTATTTGTAGGTCAATTAAATTTGGTGCTTCGATAACGTCACTGGTTTTACCAAAACTTTTACGAATACGTTTTTTTTCAGTATAGGAATACGTCATAGCCAAAAGGTCCTTTTGGTTTCTACCAAATTTAAGTCCTCAAAAATAGTTTGAGTATTATTAAGTTTTAAGTTTTTATTTAAGTTCAACAGTTGCTCCAGCTTCTTCCAATTGCTTTTTAAAATCGTCTGCTTCCTCCTTGGAAGCACCCTCTTTTAAAACGCATGGTGCTGATTCAACTTTGTCTTTTGCTTCTTTTAGCCCAAGGCCTGTAATTGCTCTTACAGCCTTTATGACTGCAACCTTATTACCGCCCATGTCTGCTAGAGATACATCGAATTCAGTTTTTTCTGCTGCTGCATCACCACTATCGCCCGCTGCTGCAGGTGCGGCTGCCACAGCTGCTGCTGCTGTAACTCCAAATTTTTCTTCCATTTGTGATATGAGGTCAACAATCTCCATCACAGTCATATTAGAAATGCTCTCTAGTATGTCGTCTTTACTCACTGCCATCATTTTCTCCCGATATATTAATTCTTAGACGCTTTCACAGCATCAATAGTTCTCACTAGTTTACTAGGTACGGCTTTCATAGTACCCATAAGTTTCTGAATAGGTCCTTGCATAACTGATAATAATTTTGATATAGCCTCCTCATAAGTAGGAAGAGATGCAAGTTTCTTTAATTCGCTAATATCTAAATCCTGGCCTTGATAGTTGATAGCTTTAGGCTTTAAATTCTCGTGTTTATCGATGAAATCTTTGATAGATTTTGCAAACTTGCCTGGGTCTTCTTTTCCTACTGCAATGATCTGCGGGCCTGAGACATTTTCGGACATAGATGAGAATTGGCTCTCTTTCAGAGCCATTTTCAGCATATTGTTTTTGACCAGCTTGACAAATACACCTGCTTCACGAGTTGTCTTTCTGAGCTCATTTAATTCATTCGATGTTAAACCCGAATAATCAGCAGTCAATACCACCTCAGCATCGCTCAAAATGGTAGACATTTCTTTTACTAAATCTTTTTTCTGGGATAAATTCAGCGGCATACTAACTCCTCTTCTCGACTGACGATAAGTCTACCTTAATTCCAGGTCCCATAGTAGAGGAAATTGTAATATTTTTCATATATTTACCTTTGGCAGATGATGGTTTTGCCTTGATTAAGTCTGATACTAGGGCAGCGGCATTATCTGCAAGTTTAATTGTGTCGAAATCAAGCTTACCGATGATGGCATGAATGATACCTGCCTTATCATTTTTGTATCTAATTTGACCTTTTTTTGCCTTTGTAATTGCATCTGCTATGTTCTTCGTAACAGTACCTTCCTTTGGATTGGGCATCAAGTTTTTCGGGCCTAATATCCTACCAAGTTGTCCCATTTTCTTCATGCAATCAGGTGTAGCAACAACAATATCAGCAATTAAATCTTTCTCTTTTTTAACTTTATCTATTAAATCCTCAAAACCAACCTCATCTGCACCAGCATCTTTGGCTGCTTTCTCATCTTCTCCATCTGCAAAAGCCACAACAGTCATGGTTTTACCAATTCCATGTGGCAGTGTTGATGAACCTCGTACACCTTGATCTGACTTAGTGGCGTCAATTCCTAAGTTGACGCTGAGGTCAACACTCTCATTGAATTTAGCTCTCGGCGCGCTCTTTAAAAGTTCGATTGCTTCCTCTAGGCTATAGTCTTTAGACGTATCTATTTTATCTTGAATAGCTTTTGCTTTTTTTGATAAAGTCATTAGTCTTCCACCTCTATCCCCATACTTCTCGCTGTTCCAGCAATAATTTTTATTGAGTTGTCTAGATTTGCACCTGTTAAATCACCCTCTTTTGCCTTCACTATCTCAGCTAGTTGATCATTTGTGACTTTTGCAACTTTATTAGTGTGAGGAGTAGCGCTGCCTTTTTGAATGCCTGCAGCTTTTTTCAAGAGAACTGCCGCAGGGGCAGATTTGATTACAAAATCAAAAGATCTGTCTTTATAGACATTTATCACCACGGGTAATGCCATACCTTTCTCTGCATCCTTAGTCCTGTCGTTAAACTGCTTACAGAAGTCTTGTATATTTAGACCATGCTGACCTAAAGCTGGTCCAACAGGTGGTGCAGGATTTGCAGACCCAGCAGGGACCTGAAGTTTAACTTGTGTCATCAATTCTTTTGCTGCCATTATCCTTTCTCCACTTGAGTTAATGATAGTTCTATTGGCGTAGGCTTACCAAAAACCAGAACTGATACTTTAAGCTTATTTTTTTCAAAATCAACTGTTTCTACTACACCATTGAAGTCGTTGAACGGTCCATCAGTGATCCGAACAACTTCACCAGGCTCGAACATTACCTTTGGTTTAGGTTTATCTACATCATTTTGCATAGACTGCATTAAGCTATCAGCCTCTGATTGTTTAAGAGGAACTGGTTTGTCGCTTGTGCCTCCGATAAAACCGAGCACTTGTGGTGCGCTCTTTACAAGGTGCCATGTCTCGTCATTCATATCCATTTTGATCATTACGTATCCTGGAAAATATTTTCTCTCTGACCTCTTCTTTTTCCCCTCTTTAATTTCTAAAACTTCCTCAGTAGGAACCAGAATTTCCTCGAAAGAATCCTGTAATCCACTCCTTTTGATTCTATCCTCAAGTGTAAGTTTCACCTTATTTTCATAACCTGAAAAAGCTTGTAGAACGTACCAATCCATCATGCAACTCCGTATAAGGTGCCAATAGCCCACCCTAAGAGCATGTCAAAAAGCCACAACAAAATCCCTACAATGATTACAACGAAAATAACACCTAGTGTTGTTTGTGTAGTCTCTTGTTTAGTAGGCCATGTGACTTTTTTGAGCTCTACTTTAGAATCAGTTACATAAGAATAGACCAATTTACCAAAGTCACTCTGATAAGCGATAAAAGCAGAAAAAATAACAACAGAAATCATGCCGATCACTCTGTAAAATAACCTTACATCACTGTAGTAATAAAAAAGGACCATCCCAACAATTAGGACTCCAATTGATAGCAGCAAATAGGATTTACTGGATTTAGTTTCTATGTTTTTTTCTGTCATGGCATTATCTTCGTCAATTCGTCAGGCCAGGAGGGACTCGAACCCCCAACCTACGGTTTTGGAGACCGTCGCTCTACCAGTTGAGCTACTAGCCTATCATCAAAATCAATGATAGCTTACTCTACTATTTTCGATACGACTCCAGCTCCAACAGTCTTGCCACCTTCACGTATCGCAAATTTCAGACCTTGTTCTAAAGCAATAGGTGTTATAAGTTCGACATTCATTTTTACGTTATCACCAGGCATAACCATTTCAACATCTTTAGGTAATTCAATAGCTCCAGTTACATCAGTTGTTCTGAAATAAAATTGAGGTCTGTAATTACCAAAGAATGGTGTATGTCTTCCGCCTTCGTCTTTTGACAACACATAAACTTCACATTCGAATTTAGTGTGAGGTTTAATTGAACCTGGGACGCATAATACTTGTCCTCTTTCAACCTCCTCACGTTTTGTTCCTCTTAGAAGAACGCCGACATTATCTCCAGCAACGCCTTCATCAAGGAGTTTTCTAAACATTTCAACGCCGGTACATGTGGTTTTTTGTGTGTCTCTGATACCTACTATTTCTATCTCTTCACCCACATTTACTTTTCCTCTCTCTATTCTTCCTGTCACTACAGTTCCACGACCAGATATAGAGAATACATCCTCAATTGGCATCAGAAATGTTTGATCAACTGGGCGCTCCGGCACAGGAATAAATTTATCCATCTCATCAACTAGTTTCTCAATTGATGGGATACCAATATCTGATGAATCACCTTCAATTGCCTTTAGAGCAGAACCTGAAACTATAGGTACATCGTCACCCGGAAAATCATATTTAGAGAGAAGTTCCCTTATTTCCATTTCTACTAAATCTGTTAATTCTTTATCATCTACTTGATCGGCTTTGTTCAGGTAAACAACAATATGTGGCACTCCAACTTGGCGAGCCAGAAGAATGTGCTCTCTAGTTTGAGGCATTGGTCCATCTGCTGCAGAGCATACTAAAATTGCGCCATCCATTTGCGCCGCACCTGTTATCATATTTTTAACATAATCAGCGTGACCAGGACAATCTACGTGCGCGTAATGCCTGTCTGTAGACTCGTACTCTACGTGAGCTGTTGCGATCGTAATACCACGCTCTCTTTCTTCAGGCGCGTTATCAATTTGGTCATAAGCTTTTGCTTCTCCGCCAAACTTCTCACCCATCACTTTGGTGATAGCTGCAGTAAGTGTAGTTTTGCCATGATCCACGTGGCCAATTGTACCAACGTTCACATGGGCTTTATTTCTTTCAAATTTTTCCTTAGCCATTTTTTAAATCCCGAGTTAGTTAAGTTTCAAGTGGGGTAATAATAAACCACTTTTATGCGCATTTACACTAAAATTTTAATAAAATCAACGAAAAAAGCCCATAACCGGATTTGAACCGGTGACCTCTTCCTTACCAAGGAAGTGCTCTACCGACTGAGCTATATGGGCAATGCTTCAATCCATGCGATGATATTAAAAAGAGAGCTTTTATACAACAATATTGGTCAAGATTAACCCGCAACGGAGCTATATCAATAAAGGATAGAATAAATTTTGCTCCTAAAGTAGCTTTTCTGGAAGAAGAGATAACTTATATTGGGCGCTAATTGTGAAAGTTTGATTACTCGATGATTAAACTTTGTTAGGGATTTTTTGAGCGGGTAGCGGGAATCGAACCCGCATCGTCAGCTTGGAAGGCTGAAGTTCTACCATTGTACCATACCCGCGTCAAATTAATTTGGAGGGGGCAGGATTCGAACCTGCGAAGGCAGGGCCAGCAGATTTACAGTCTGCCCTCGTTGACCGCTTGAGTACCCCTCCGAAAATCACTTGTGTATCTTAACAAAGCATTAATCGTATAGCATTAAATTTTTTAGCTAGTATGGTCTTTCTGGTTTTTTGATGAACCACAAATATAAAACCCAAGCAATCCCCATAGATAGTATAACTTGACTAGTTCTATAAAAGTTATTTACAGAGAATATTAGAAATAATACGACTGTTGCGAACAAAACGAAAAATGCTTCGATTCGGTTAGAGGTAATTTTCATACCAAAAATTCTCGGTGGTGGGCCTAGAGGTTTCATTCAATCTCCATAAGTTTTATAATATTTGTATTCAATACATTTATATCATGAGTCTTGATTATATCGTAGACTTCTGCAACATCAACGCACCTCTTTTTCGAGATATGAAATAAGCCAGGTTTCTTCTTAAAGTCATTTATAATACCTTGATGAGAAGAGTAAAAATCTACTCTTTTAAGAATAAAAAAAGCATGTAAAAATCCTCGGACGCTACTAGTATGCATCAATCATCCTCTCAAGATCATCTAAACTTTTTTGTTTTTTCCTATCAAAGCGTTCGAATATTTTCAGGTAATTGCTGCAATTGCTCTTTTGCACGTTGAGTTTAAGTTTCATTAATTGCGTTATTGTAGCTGATTTGGTTCTCATGTAGGTTGACTTCAACATATCATAATCATCATCAGTAAAAAGTAAATATTTATCCTTTAGTTCTCTAAGAAGGGTAAATAGTGAGTTTAACTCACGATCATCATCATAGTTTTGCACACACAAAGAACTATAGCCATCAATACTTGCAGAGTAATTGACGAGATCAATAAATAATTTGTCCGGTGCAGCACCTAATGGATTTGAAAAAAACGGTGCTAGGAGAGCGAACTTAATTATTAATAATCTGGTAAATTTCATTTATGATATCCCTATTAATATTATATCCTTTCTTTGAAAAATATTTTTCAAACTCTGCAGTAAATGTCTCTTTATTATAGTTCTTATTCACAGAAGTTACAGCTTGAGCAACAAATGCTTTTAGCTCCCATTTCATAAATTGTGAGTTACCTATGGATGGGTATTTTTTTTTGTTGAGAGATATTTGCGCTATGATCTCTTCCCAAATACTGGGCATGCTTGGTGATGATAAAAGAGCTTCCAAAACATCTAACCAAATTCCATTCCAAATTAAAGGATCAAGTTCGGAGAATATGTGCCTGACTTTTAGAGGTAAATCTTTATTCATCATGAAAACTTCGATATTATACTTCGTATTATATCATTATGACTATAAATGAATTTAGGAATTGCCACCTTAGCTCAGTTGGCCAGAGCAGGGGTTTTGTAAACCTCAGGTCGTCAGTTCGAATCTGACAGGTGGCTCAATTAATTTAGTGAGTACAAATGGATAAGATACCAATGACTGTTGAGGGTGAGAAGTTACTCAGGGATGAGCTTCATGAGCTAAAAACTGTGAAACGCCCAATGATAACTGAAGCCATCAAAGAAGCTAGAGAAAAAGGTGACCTAAAGGAAAACGCTGAATATCACGCTGCGCGCGAACAGCAGAGTTTTGCTGAGGGAAGAATAAAAGATATTGAGGGTAAACTGTCCAATTCTCAGGTTATCGACATATCAAAAATTCCAGCATCAGATAAAGTCATCTTTGGAACCAGTGTAATTCTAGTTGATGAAAATAATAAAAAAGTCACATATAAGATCGTTGGTGAAGACGAAGCAGACTTAAAAAAAGGAAAGCTATCAGTAACATCACCTATTTCTAGGTCTCTTGTGGGGAAAAGCGAAGGTGATGTAGTCACCATCAAGACACCATCTGGGAACATTGAATATGAAATCTTTGGGGTTAAATATGTCTGAAGTACAGAAAAATGTTTTGGGCGAGGATCTAGAGGTCTGTGGGTCAAATCCAGTCACAGGATATTTAAGAGATGGTTGTTGTAACACTGATAAGTTTGACAGAGGTTCACACACTGTCTGCGCTGTAGTAACCGATGATTTCCTGGAATTTTCGAAATCTAGAGGTAATGATTTAGTTACCCCAATTCCCGAACTTGATTTTGCAGGACTTAATGATGGTGATTCATGGTGCTTGTGTGCCGATAGATGGCTCGAGGCATATCAAAATCAGAAAGCTCCATTTGTTAAATTGAAATCAACAAACATCAAAGCTCTTGAAAAAATTGACTTAGATAGTTTAAAAGAATTTGCTCTAGACATTTCTTGACATTATTAAGAGCAAAAAGAATAATCCCTATATGAAGAAATTATTTTTATCCTTATGCATGTTATTATCATTCGTAATGACTGATGCACATTCAAATCAATGTCCAAAAGCCCTAGACTTTGAAATAAAACGTCTCGGTGAAGATAAAGTTGAGAGTCTTTGCAAGTATAGAGGCAATGTTATTCTTGTGGTTAATACAGCGAGTAAATGTGGCTTTACTCCTCAGTATGAAGGCTTGGAGAAATTATACTCTGATAAGAAGGATCAAGGCTTTGTAGTTTTAGGTTTTCCATCACATGACTTTTATCAAGAGCCTGCTCCAGAGCAGGACATTAAAGACTTCTGCAATCTTACATATGATGTCAAGTTTCCAATGTTTACGAAAGTAAATGTAAGAGGTGAAAAAGCGCATCCATTTTATAAGAATCTTGCTGCTGAGACAAATAGTTCGCCTAAATGGAACTTTTGGAAATACTTAATTAACAAAGATGGTGAGGTTGTAAAAAGTTACTCTATGGTGACTAGTCCAAAAGGCGACAAGCTTGTAAGTATGATTGATAAACTCCTGTCTGAGTAATATAGTTAACAGTTACTTGTCGTAAATTTACTCACTGTCTCGTAAACATTTTTATGTGCTTTTTTGTTATCTGGATCATTTTTATAATCCTCTGCAAAATTAAATTTATACAGATACAAAGGTTTACCTTCGACTTCTCCAAGTAGACAAACTCTCTTTCGTGATAGTATTTCACTCCATGTCTCGCGCACTATAGACCAATACTCTTTGGTGTCATTCCAGTAGTCGTGCGCGGGAGAGAAATCATAATTTGATATTCTTTGGTACCTTGCTACCCCAAACTCAGAACCAAGATACTTATTTGGAAAAATAATTTTTTCATTTAACTCTTCCATAATCCATCCCCAAGGCATAACAGTAATTTTATTTAATCCATTAAGAAGACTATAGTCGTCTCTGACGGAAAATTCTCTCCGCGGTAACGGTCTTGGAGTTGGCTTACTAATCCACCTTGACCCTGCTTCACTATGTAACCACCTCCCGTATGACTCATATCTTGGGGAGTCATCTACTTGGTATACTGACTGACTCCAAGTATTTTCATAGTCAACGATGTCTATGAGATCCCAAGTATTATTATTTATATAATTTAAAATTTTGCTATCTTCGTAGGTCCAGTCTTGCCTCCAGTGTTTCTGAATGTAGGGGCCCGTGGTAGTGCCCTTATCATCTCTAAAATACATCATCATGATATGTTGTAATGAGATATAATTAGGTTCATCTTTCAAAACTATCACCATTTCTGTACCCCAGGATTGATAAGGATTGTCCAGCTTGTAATCTCTCTTACTTCCAAAAGTTTCTATAAACTCAAAACTTACCCTATACTCACCAACCATAGATAATATAGCTAATCTATCTTGCGATTTTTTGTCTGATTGCATATCTTGAAGCTCTTGGAAATATCTTGAGGTGCTCTCATCCAGTTCAACATCAAGTCCTTTAGTTGTACCGCCTCGAATATCCTGATACTTGTATCTATCGAGTAACCAATTAATATCGTTTTGATTAACCTTGTCTTTTATTTTTTGGGCTTTTACACTATGTGTTGCTAAAATGAGAGCTAAAATAATACAAGAAAAAAATACATGCTTAATAGTTTTTGAAAAGCTCATTCTCATAGTTAATACATGGGCTTATCGACAGACAACATGATTACTGATAATTGCTTCTTTCAAGGTCACCGAATTATCCTTGTCTGCTGAAACCATATTAATCACGCTTATGAAAACAAGAATAAATGCTATTTCGATGAAATGTGACTCAATAAAATTCATGATTTAAGGAGAGCCTCTCCTAGGGAGTAAGAGAGACTCAGGGTAAAATAATATTCTCTGATGAAACCACAAATGAGGAGGTAAAGATGGATCATCATGCAAACATTATTTGTTGTCTTGTTTGGTTGGATCGCTTACTAACCTTAAATAAGGCTTCAATGTGTTCCATCCATCAGGAAATAATTCTTTCGCTTGAATATCATCAAGATTAGGAACTATTATACAATCATCGCCATTTTTCCAATCAACAGGCGTAGCCACTTTATGATCGGCAGTAAGCCTAATTGAATCTAGTGCACGTAGAATTTCATTAAAATTTCTTCCTGTACTTGCTGGATATGTCATCATTAGTTTAATTTTTTTATCAGGGCCAATAATAAAAACACTTCTGATGGTTAAATTCTCCAACTCAGCAGGATGAATCATTCCGTACATCTCGGCAATTTTTCGATCTTTATCTGCAATTAAAGGAAAATTTATTGGTGCACCTTTGAAGTTATCGCAAACATCAGCGATATCACTCTCCCAGCTAGTATGCTCAGAGACGCTATCAACAGATAGGCCAATAATCTTACAGTTTCTTTTGTCAAACTCAGGCTTTAACGCTGCAGTTCGAGATAGTTCAGTACTACACACTGGCGTGAAATCTTTTGGATGAGAAAAGATCATTGCATAGCTACTTCCTATCCATTCATGGAAACTTATGTCTCCAGTTGTTGTCTCAGCCTTAAAATCAGGTGCTGTATCACCTATTCTAAGTGCCAGTGGTTTTTTCTTAAAAATTTTTCCTAACATATTTTGTCTCCTGACTATTTAACCTTATAGGGTGTTTATATTTGCAAGTTTAAGTGCTACATCCAGAGCATTCTTTTCTGCTGTCTCGGCGTCAAATAACGTTCTGTCAACAACTACTCTCTCTATTTTTTTGAACCCAAGAAATGTTAGCCATAAGTTCACATATGGTTTTTGCATATCAAAAGACTCAAATCCTGTTCCTTCACTGTATCCATCACCTGTTGCGTAGATAATTGTTGCTGTCTTGTCTGTCATAAGACCTTTGTAACCATCTTCTGGGGTATAACTCCAGGACATGCCTGGCTGAGTAATGATGTCTATGTAGTGTTTGAGCTTATATGGAATATTAAAATTCCACATAGGGACACTGAACAAATAATGATCAGCATTATTAAATTCATCAAATATGTTTTTTACATTTGACCAGGCTGAGACTTCGTCAGCTGATGGATCTGTACCACTAATGACCGAGTATTTTGCGTTCAGCATATCTCCATCAAATTCAGGCAAATTCAGTGACCATGGATTGATATGATTTAACTCAAGGTCTGGTATATTTTTTTTAGCTTGTTCTATATAAGCTTGTGCTATTTTTGTAGAATGTGACCTTTCACCTCTGGGTGAACACTCTATGTAGTTGATTTTCATAAATTTCTCCTCATTTATATATTAGAGTTTAATTATATGAGAGTAATTCTCATTTGTAAATAGGAATTATTATCATTCCAAATGGAAAAGAAAAGGCTCTTTAGACCGCGCTAGTCATTAATCGGGTCAATTATTGGATTAAACTAAAGATTACCAGTATTTTTCGAGAGTGATGTTGCCAGGTTTGCTTCTTCGGTTTCTCTCAAGACCATAGGTGCCTAGAAGGTCTACCATGTCATTAATCATGTCTGGGTTACCGCATAGCATGAACTGTGATGATGAATTTATTTCTCCACAAATATTTGTAATTGATCCATCTTTTATAGCATCAGGGATTCGTGCGTTTATGGTGTTATCGATTTTTTCTCTGGTTACTGTTTGGAGATATTTAAGTTGATTAGGGTGTTTTGCTTGAAGCTCTTTTATCTGATCCTGATATGCTAGTTCACCATATGTACGAACACCATGAATTAGCACTATTTCTTTGAAACGCTTCCATGGCGAATCAGTCTTTAGCAATGAGATGAAAACTCCTAATCCTGTTCCGGTTGCTACTAGCCATAACTTATCGCCATCAGGCACCTCATCCATGATAAAGAATCCTGATGCTTTATCCATCACAAAAATAGAATCATTTGTCTCGAGTTTATGTAAATGGGGAGTGAGTTTGCCATCGGGAACATTTACATATATTACCTCTAGAAAATCTTCTTGAGGAGCACTTACGAGTGAGTATGGTCGTGAGACAAGATCTCCATCAAGTTTGAGGCCGATTTTAGTAAATTGACCAGCAATATACGGAGGTATATTATTTTCAAATCGTATTGAAACTAGATCATCAGTCCATCTTGTTTGATCGATAACCTTTGATTCTATCCAATTGATTGCCATTATGTTAAGTTACTCATAATTTATGTGTGACAATAATAAGTTATTGAAATTATCATGTCAAAGTAATGTTGGAAATCTCTAAATTAAAAAAAGATCTCTCAAAGATTTTATATAACAATAAACCTATAAGGGTATTATTCAAAAATCATTTAAGTTCAACGAATGATTATTTTAAATATAAATACATCAAAGATCAGTGTCCAATTATCATAATCACAAATAATCAAAGAGCATCAAGGGGAAGGAATAACAAAATATGGTACAGTTTCAACCAAAAATCTCTCTCATTTAGTTTGTGCTTAAAATTGAATGCCAATCAAACAGAATTAGGAAAATTAAATTATCTTTCTTGCTTAGCTGCATTGAGAGCGTTTAAAAATACAACGAATCACGCTTTGAACATAAAATGGCCAAATGATATATATCTAGATGATAAAAAAGTTTCCGGCATCCTGATTGAATCTCAGTCTTGTGGAAAAGATATTTTTTTATCTTTGGGTATTGGTGTAAATATAAGCGTTGATGAATCATTTAATGTAAATCAGCCACACTCAAATCTGGGTATAAACATCGATAATACAAAGTTAATTTATTTGTTTTGTAATAATTTGGTTAATTTTTTAAAAAAAGAAAATTATGACGAATTAGTAAGAGAATATAATGATAATTTGTTTGCTATCAATAGATATGTATCTGCCTCAATAGACGATGTTAGTCATGAAGGAGTTCTAATGGGTATTAGTAATACTGGAGAGCTAATAATAAATACAGGCAACAATGTTTTGACAATTAATGATATTAACAGCACATTAACAATGATATGAATATAGTCGCAGATATTGGAAATAGTCAAATCAAAATTGCTATTGAGAGGAAAAATGGAATATCTAGGGTAAAAGCCTTTCGATCGGATGATTTTATAAACATTAAGAAATATCTAAAGTCGCTTGATTATGATAATAAGCTGTATTTATTTTATTCATCAGTCTTGGGCACAAACTACGATAAAAAACTAATAATGATTCTTAAGCCATTCTTTGAGAAAATAACAGCATTTAAATCGAAAAGGTCTCTTTTATCAACTACAAACTCATATAAAAGAGCTTCAAGTCTAGGTTCGGATAGATGGGCACAAATTGTCGCGGCAAAAAGCATCTATAGAAAGGACTGTGTAATTGTAAGTTGTGGAAGTGCTATAAGTATTGATTGTGTGACAAGAAATGGTACTCATAAAGGAGGAGTACTGATGAGTGGAGCAGAGAGATATATAAACTGCTTTTCAGATATACATAACCTGAAAAATATTAAGCTTACTCAAACAAAAAAAAATAATCTTCTTCAAACGGATACAGCAGAACAAATTAACATGGGTTACCGTACAATGATTTCTGCATCTGTGCATAAGGTTTACGAAGAATTTAAAAAAAATACAAAATCAAAGCCGACTATAATTGTGTCTGGAAGCTACGCACGACAAATTGCTAGTTATATTGAAATTAATACTTTAGTAGAACCGTTTTTTGTTCTCAAAAGTTTGGCTTTTATCAAAAGATCTATGTAAGTTCAAATAAAAAAGGCTCCTCTGAGGAGCCTTAAATATTTAAGCTGATGATGTCCTACTCTCACATGGGGAGACCCCACACTACCATCGGCGCTGTATAGTTTCACTGCTGAGTTCGGAATGGATCAGGTGGTTCCTACACGCTATTGTCATCAAACATTAATTTGATTTGGAAAATGTACATATTTTTTTAATCTAGAAAACGAGTTTATTTAAGATTATAAGAGCAAGCCTCACGATCAATTAGTACTAGTTAGCTTCACTTGTTACCAAGCTTCCACACCTAGCCTATCAACGTCGTAGTCTACAACGGATCTTTAGGGACCTTAAAGGTCCAGTGATATCTAATCTTTGGTATGGCTTCCCGCTTAGATGCTTTCAGCGGTTATCACAACCCTATATAGCTACCCAGCAATGCCTCTGGTGAGACAACTGGAACACCAGGGATAGGTTCACTCCGGTCCTCTCGTACTAGGAGCAACATCCATCAAATATCAAACGCGCACGGTAGATAGGGACCGAACTGTCTCACGACGTTCTAAACCCAGCTCGCGTACCACTTTAAATGGCGAACAGCCATACCCTTGGGAGCTGCTTCACCCCCAGGATGTGATGAGCCGACATCGAGGTGCCAAACACTGCCGTCGATATGAGCTCTTGGGCAGTATCAGCCTGTTATCCCCGGCGTACCTTTTATCCATTGAGCGATGGCCCTTCCATACAGAACCACCGGATCACTAAGACCTACTTTCGTACCTGCTCGACATGTCTGTCTCGCAGTCAAGCACCCTTATGCCTTTACACGCATCGTACGATTTCCAACCGTACTGAGGGTACCATCGCGTTCCTCCGTTACTCTTTGGGAGGAGACCGCCCCAGTCAAACTACCCACCATACACTGTCTCCGAACCGGATTACGGTCCTGGGTTAGAACTCCAAAGATAACAGGCTGGTATTTCAAGGTTGCCTCCACTAATGCTAGCGCATCAGCTTCAAAGGCTCCCAGCTATCCTACACAATTAGATTCAAAGTTCAGTGTAAAGCTGTAGTAAAGGTGCACGGGGTCTTTCCGTCTAGCCGCGCGTACACTGCATCTTCACAGCAATTTCAATTTCACTGAGTCTCGGTTGGAGACAGTATGGCCATCGTTACGCCATTCGTGCAGGTCGGAACTTACCCGACAAGGAATTTCGCTACCTTAGGACCGTTATAGTTACGGCCGCCGTTCACCGGGGCTTCGATCAAGAGCTTCGCTTGCAAGCAAGCTAACCCCATCAATTAACCTTCCGGCACCGGGCAGGCGTCACACCCTATACTTCCTTTTTCAAGTTTGCAGAGTGCTGTGTTTTTAGTAAACAGTCGCAGCCATCATTTTATTGCAACCTTCTTCTGCTCAGCCAGCAAGTGGCATCACATACAAAAGGCATACCTTCTCCCGAAGTTACGGTATCATTTTGCCTAGTTCCTTCAACTGAGTTCTCTCATGCGCCTTAGAATTCTCATCCCACCCACGTGTGTCCGTTTAGGGTACGGCCACTTTTAACCTGAAGCTTAGAAGATTTTCTTGGAAGTATGGTATCGACCACTTCGCTAATTCCGAAGAAAAAGCTTCGCATTCGTATCTCGAAATAAATATCCCCGGATTTGCCTAAGGATAAATTCTACATACTTACACCAGTATAACCGTTGACTGGCTGATCTAACCTTCTCCGTCTCTCCATCGCAGTTAAAAGCGGTACAGGAATATTAACCTGTTTTCCATCGACTACGCCTTTCGGCCTCGCCTTAGGTACCGACTAACTCTCCGCCGATTGACGTTGCGGAGAAAACCTTGGGTTTTCGGCGTGCAGGGTTCTCACCTACATTATCGTTACTTATGTCAGCATTCGCACTTCTGATATCTCCAGCATACCTCACGATACACCTTCATCAACTTACAGAACGCTCCGCTACCATCCTAGTAAACTAGGATCCAAAGCTTCGGTATATGACTTAGCCCCGGTAAATCTTCCGCGCAGGCCGACTCAACCAGTGAGCTGTTACGCTTTCTTTAAAGGATGGCTGCTTCTAAGCCAACCTCCTGGATGTCTAGGCCTTCCCACTTCGTTTTCCACTTAGTCATAATTTTGGGACCTTAGCTGTTGGTCTGGGTTGTTTCCCTCTCCACTACGGACGTTAGCACCCGCAGTGTGTCTCCCGTGCTCTACTTATTGGTATTCGGAGTTTGCAATGGTTTGGTAAGACGGGATGTCCCCCTAGCCATAACAGTGCTCTACCCCCAATAGTAATACACGAGGCGCTACCTAAATAGCTTTCGCGGAGAACCAGCTATCTCCGAGTTTGATTAGCCTTTCACTCCAATCCACAGCTCATCCCCTCATTTTTCAACATAAGTGGGTTCGAGCCTCCAGTAGGAATTACCCCACCTTCACTCTGGCCATGGATAGATCACTCGGTTTCGGGTCTACACCTAGAAACTAAACGCCCTATTAAGACTCGGTTTCCCTTCGCCTACCTTATTAAAGTTAAGCTTGCTACTAAATGTAAGTCGCTGACCCATTATACAAAAGGTACGCAGTCACCCATAAAGGGCTCCCACTGCTTGTACGCATACGGTTTCAGGTTCTATTTCACTCCCCTAACCGGGGTTCTTTTCGCCTTTCCTTCACAGTACTAGTTCACTATCGGTCGGCATAGAGTATTTAGTCTTGGAGGATGGTCCCCCCGTGTTCAAGCAAGATACCACGTGTCCCGCTCTACTCATCGTCACCCACCAAATTCAATTTTCGTATACAGGGCTATCACCTTCTATGGCCAACCTTCCCAGGTTGTTTTACTAATATCATTTGGATTCAGTGACTGGACTATTTCCGTTTCGCTCGCCGCTACTCAGGAAATCTCAATTGATTTCTTTTCCTCTGGTTACTAAGATGTTTCAGTTCTCCAGGTTTGCCTCTACCATCCTATAAATTCAGATGGAGATACTCTACTTATGTAGAGTGGGTTTTCCCATTCGGAAATCTCCGGGTCAAAGCTTGTTTGTCAGCTTACCGAAGCTTATCGCAGACTACTACGTCCTTCATCGCCTTATGCCGCCAAGGCATCCACCACATGCGCTTATTCACTTGACCTTATAACCTAAATAAACTCAAAATCGTCTATATTAAGTAATTTTTGGTTCTCAAATAAAAGTAACATTCATTGTATCTCACTGAGATACAAGAGTTCTCGTTTTTAAATCACTAGATTTAAAAATGCATGTACATTATTTCCAAATTTTCATTAGAGCAAAAAAAAGCAAACATCACTTTTAATGTTCACCGAAAAGTATTATATAGCAAAGATCAGTAAATAGTATAGATATTTAGGGTTTTATCGACATTTTTTGAGGTTTTCAGTGGAGCTAGTCGGGATCGAACCGACGACCTCCTGCTTGCAAAGCAGATGCTCTCCCAGCTGAGCTATAGCCCCTAAAAAACGATGTAGAGAGTGTATTACCGATACATCAAATATTCAACAAATATGTCTTTGGATAGCACCAAATGGGTATCATGGCACTCAGATATCATAATTTGGTGCATATTTTTGTTATTTTATTATTAAGCTTTAATTTTTTATAATGAAACTGTGATCTCCGGATAAATTTTATATGGCATATATCTTGCATTAATATAAATGTTAGCATCCTATGGTTGGGCATACGTTTCCTCATTCACCCCTATTCCAACCATAGGCCCTAACAATGTTTCATAAAATTTCTCTATTTGACTCTTATGCATGATAATATTTCAGTGATTATAAGGATATAACGAATGCGCACAGTTAACTTTAATTACATTAGACAAGCATATGAGCTTTTACGGAATAATGGCAAATTTCTATCGAATAGGAGGCTAAGAAGATTAGCTTACCTTGATGTTCACCAAAATAATTACAAACTATATCTACTCTACATGGATTATAAAAAAATTATGAATAGTGACGCTGCTAATAATCAGACTATTGCGATTGTGATTGTTGTTGGGCTAATGATTGCAGCTGCTATTTTTCTAGCTACTTAACAGTAATTTCTATTTTCTCGGAAATTATCGGTTCACTATGTGGAATGTGTAAATGGTTACCGATCAGAAGTTGGAGAGTGTGTTTACCTTCAGGTAAATCAATCTCGGTTTCAGTTTGTCCATTACCAAAATGAAGATGATTACTATCTGCCGGGATTGGCATTTTTAGATCTGGAAGCTTATCAACATTTATTAAAAGATGATGATGTCCTGAGTCTGGTATATCTACCCCAGCAGGTACAATGTTGATACCAGTTGCACCAAATTTTATTTTGACTGGATTGGTTACAGTTGTGCCATCAGATGGTGTGATGAAATAGACCCTTTGAGTCTCATCGCTATGATAGCTATGTGTAAATGCATTAGGTAGATACGCGACACAAAGAAATAAAATAACGAATCTCATAGGAATATAATACTACACGTTTTATCAAAATCTAATCTTATTGAGAAGTTTGAGCTTGAACAGACAATTGATGGTTTAGTAATTCTGTTCCGTTGTAATTAGTTTTGACACCTTTAATCATCGAAGTGAATGAGAAGTCATAACCACATCCAACGCGAACATATCTATCATCTATGCATTTGTCATGACATGGATCAAATCCCACCCAGCCTAAGTTTACAATGAATATCTCTGCCCATGCGTGAGTGTCGTTTGAAGCTAAATCAGTATCATCCAACATAAAACCATTAACATATCTCGCTGGGTAACCATGAAATCGTGCTAAGCCTACTAGGATATGTGAAAAATCCTGACAAACGCCTGACCCTTGAGAGATAGCGTCTGCTGCAGAAGTATGTATATCAGTAGTCCCGGATAAATATTCAATGGAACTTGATACGCAGTGGTTTAGATAATGGCAGAAATCTACGGAGCTTTTCTCAACTTTTTTTTTCACAAGATTTAATATTTTCTTATCTGGTTCAGTTAATTTTGTCTGTCTAAGAAAACAGTCTGGATGAACAGACTCACCAAGCCCTTTCATCAGACCAAAAAAGTCTTTAGTTTCAACTGTACATTTCATAGATATGGTCTGTGGCTCAGATATATTTTTATTATAAATATTATAGAGCCTGTGCCCAAGCGCATCCTTTGGAACTTCAACTAACTCACCTTTCGATGTAACAATATCACAACTAATAACTTTCTGATTTAAACACTCTGTTGGATGAAGCATAATACTTTGGACGAGTCTAGGTACGTTAGACGAAAACACATAAGAAGTTTCATAATTAATATTTATTATCATCTGTCAGTGCCTAAAAAATATACTTCCTCTAAATCTGAATAAGTAGTTGACATATCATCAATAAATTTTGTTAAAAACTCATGAAGGCCAAAATCGATAATCTGTTCCGCATTACTATTTACAAACCCTTTATGAATTTTTTTCACATTCCTATTTGCAGCATTATCAGATTGATAAAATTGAGCCAGCCTTCCGAGGTGATACTGAATCTTGTCAACTGCATAGAATATAGATCTGGGACACATATTACTTAATATGAGAAAATCGATAATTTTTTTATAGTCTATTTGACTGTTTCCATAAGCCCATTTAAATCCGCGGTAAGCGGAAACAGACCTTAACATAATACTCCATTGAAAATTATCAACTTGAGTGCCGACATAGGAACTACTAGGAAGCAGAATATAATATTTAACATCAATAATACGTGCAGTGAAATCAGCTCTCTCATAAAAAATCCCTAAATATATGAAATCAAATCCATCATTAAGTAACTGAGTATTATTTATCGTACCTTTGATTAAATTTACTTGTCTTTTTATCCAGTCTAAAATTTGAGGAAGATTTTTTGAATCGTATTTTCCTTTATCGTAGTTAGACAACTCATGATACCAAGTATTTACTGCATTCCAGACCTCGAGAGTCACCGCAGTACGAACCATCTTTAAATTATTTCTTGCATTTTCAATACATGCTTTAACTGATGAACTGTTGTTTGGATCAAAAAGCAGATAATACTCAATTTTATTCTTTGTTATCTCGCTATTAGTATTTAAATAATTATGTTTTATTCCCGCAGCTGCTAATATAGATTCCCATTCATTCTGATAACCCTCTGTTGTATTTGGTATCAAGTGGATTCTGTAGGCCACTTCTAGAAGTCTAGCTATTGAATCCGCTCTCTCTATATATCTCGCGGTCCAATATAAATTTTCAGCTGTTCTACTCAACATAACTTAATTTTTTAGAACCCATGTATCCTTCACGCCACCACCTTGTGATGAATTTACAACTAGCGAACCCTCCTTAAGTGCGACTCGAGTCAATCCTCCTGGAACAAGCCTTCTTTTTCTATGTCCCAATAATGTAAAAGGTCTTAGATCAACATGTCTTGGTGTAAGGGAATCTTTTTTGAAGATAGGTACAGACGAT
>CACAVP010000002.1:37500-94250 GCA_902535975.1 uncultured Gammaproteobacteria bacterium
AAAAATGGGCAGCTAGCTAAAAAGGGTAAAATTAATGATAAAGCTCTAGTGTCTATGTTGTCGGATAAATATTTTTATCAAGATCCTCCTAAAAGTACTGGTTTTGAGAAATTTAATATTAAATGGATAGAGAAATACAAAGATAAGTTCCAATTAAGTAGAAGCTCATTAATTGCGACTCTTACCCAACTTACTTCAATTTCTGTATCTGATGCCATTAACTCCAATGATCTAGATTCAGATAAGATATTCTTTGCAGGTGGAGGTTCTAAAAATCCTCTTATAAAGAGGGAGATATTAAAGCGAACTGGATTGAGTGAAATAAAGGATCTACCATGGGGTCTTGATTTCAAAAACATAGAGTCATCTGCCTTTGCATGGTTAGCAATGACAAGAGTTAAGGGTAAGCTTATCTCAAAAGGCTATATAACCGGTGCTAAAACTAGTAGATTGCTTGGTATCATCTATCGCTGATATCAATATAAGCTCGATCATCTGAGCCAACATAGTTCTGTGTAGGCCTGAAAATCTTATTATCTTGTATCTGTTCTATCCAATGAGCCAGCCAGCCTGAAACACGTGACATTGCAAAAATTGGTGTGAAAATATCAGTCGGAATGTCCATCTCTTTGTAGAGAATTCCCGAGTAAAAATCAACGTTTGGATAAACTCCCTTATGTGATAATTTTTCCTCACAAGCCTTCTCTAACTCAATAGCTTTTTCAAATATATCTGTAACACCACCTTCTCTCTCCTCAAAGAGTTCTTGTACCATGTCCGTTAGGATATTTGCTCTAGGATCTTTGACAGAGTATTCTCTGTGCCCCATGCCCCAAACAACATTTTTAGCTTTTAATGTCTCGTCTAGCCATGGTCTTATTTCTTCTTTAGACTCAATTTTTTGTAACATTGCAATTACTTTCTCATTAGCCCCACCATGCAGAGGACCTGATAATGAACCAATCGCAGACGCAACGACCTGAGATGCATTAGCAAGTGTGGATGAAGTTACCATAGCGGTAAAAGTGGACGCATTGATGGTGTGTTCACCATGAAGAACTAATGTTGCATCCATTATACGCGTCATAAGTGGTGTTATTTTATCAGCACCAAGGATATGCAAAAAATTCTCTGCGTATGTGCAATCGGGTTTAGATGATATTGGTTCGTCTCCATTTCGAATCCTATGCCAAGCAGCTACAATAGAGCCTAATGCTCCAATAAGCGCAGCAGATGTATTTAAGAAATATTCATCATTATACTTTTTGCCTTTGACTTTCTCAGGACTTACTTCTAAATCATAAAAAGTACCCAGTGAGGAAACAGCCATCTGAAGCACATCCATTGGCCTAGTGTGTTTCGGCAAAGCTCTCAAGATTGAGACTAATTCTTCGGGAAGATCTCGGTATTGTGTCACTTTGGATGTAAATTCTTTTAATTGAGCTGAGGTGGGAAGCTCTCCAAACAGAAGTAAGTAAGAGGTTTCTTCAAATGTGCTTTTTTGAGCTAATTCTTCAATAGAGTATCCTCTATAACTGAGAATGCCTTTCTTACCATTGATGTTTGACACGGATGATTCAGTAGCTATGATACCGACTAGCCCAGGGCTATATAAGTGCGTACTTGAATCTGTCATTTAGTGTTCTATGTTGAAAAAGAAGAACCGCAGCCACATGTTGTTTTTGCGTTGGGATTTTTTATTATGAATTGCGCTCCCTCGAGTCCTTCCTGATAGTCAATTTCAGCACCTCTTAGATATTGAATGCTCATTGGGTCAACAAGAAGTTTGACTCCACATTTTGCAATTTCAGCATCACCGTCCTGAATCTTCTCATCAAAAGTGAATCCATATTGAAAACCAGAACAACCGCCGCCTGTGATAAACACTCTTAGATTAAGGGAGGGGTTTTTCTCTTCTTCGATTAATTTTTTAACTTTTTCTGCAGCACTATCTGTGAAGATGAGTGGTTCTTTATCTTGAATTGTTGTTGTAACGTTTTCCATAATGTGATCTCTACAGTGGGTACATTATAACAAAAAAGTTTTAAATAACAATTTATGTTACAGAAGCTTTTCTTTAGAATCTTCTTTGTCTGCGCTTTTAATGTTCAATGAAACTGCAGAATTGTCTTCAAGTTTTTGGGGTTCTTTTCCCTTATTTCTGATAAGGTTGCCGTTTACTGTCGCGCCACCATTCATATCTAAAATATCATAGTAAACATTACCTGATACAAATGAAGAACTTTTGATGGTAATTTTCTTTTTGCCAGTTACATTACCAATAACTTCACCTTCTATGACCACCTCGTCACCATAAACATCGCCCTCAACAATTCCATTTTTTTTAATGACAAGCATCGCAGTAGTACAATTTTCGGCAATCTTGACAGTGCCAGTAATTTTGCCGTGTATTTCGATTGTCTTATCAAAAGTGATGTCTCCATCAATGGTACAATTTTCACCAATTGATGTAGTATTTTTATCGCTGGATGTTACCGCAGCGGTGGTATCTTGTATTTTATCAAAAATTCCCATAGGACGTTCAGTCTACCCTACATTTTGAATGTATTTCAACAAAAATTTTACGATAATTTGATTAAATATACACTAATCCAGTCGATTCTTTGAGTCCAAACATAATATTCATGTTTTGTACGGCTTGTCCTGAGGCTCCTTTCATCAGGTTATCGATCGCACTCATGATGACAAGATTAAAATCCTCGTTTTTATCTGAGGATGAAAATAGTGAGATTAGACAATCATTAGTGGTGTTGACTTCACCAAGTTTAGGATAAGTCTGATTGATGATTTTTATGAACTGAGAGTCTTGATAATAATCATCATAAACATCATATAGATGATCTAGATCAAGATCTTTTATAGTTAGGTAATGAGTAGAATATATTCCTCTTTCAATCGAACTTAAGTGTGGCACAAATAGTACATCTGCATTTTTATTTATATGTTGTATCTGATTTAACATTTCAGGATAGTGCCTGTGTTTTGCTACTGCATAGGCTTGATAATTTTCGGTCCCAGGTGCGAACAACTTATCAGGATTAAGATTCCTACCAGCTCCTGTTATACCAGAAGTTGCATTGATAATGATTCTTTGCTCGTCAATCTTATCAAGTATTGGTAAGAGACTTAATAATGACGATGTTGGATAACAACCCGGATTAGCAATTATTTTTGCATCTCTTATTTTATCTCTTTGATTTTTCATCTCAGGCAAACCATATACGGACTGTTCAATGAGTTCTGGGGATGTATGTTTTTGACCATACCACTTCTCCCATATTTCAGCATCGGGTATCCTAAAATCAGCAGAGATGTCTATTAATCTTATATCACTTTTTATGAGATCCCTTGCCATATCCATAGCTACACCATTAGGTGACGCAAAAAAAACTACATCACAACGTGACAAATTATCTACTGAAGGTTCTAAAAATTTTTTATCCAAATCTGTATTGAACTTTATACAATCACTTACTTTTTTACCGGCATGTGTTCTTGAGGTAAGGACATCAAGCGAGACATCTGGGTGTTTCGAAAGTAGCTTTACGAGTTCTTCACCTGTAAATCCTGATGCTCCTACTATGCCGACAGAAATCATTTAGATACCCTCATATTTTAATAGCTAATTATTTAGGCACATTATACATTTAAAGGTAGAATAATAAACATGCTGCTGTATAAAACACTACACATTATTTTTATGGTGACATGGTTTGCTGGACTTTTTTATTTACCACGCCTGTATGTCTATCATGCTCAAGCTGAAGATCAAATCTCAAAAGATAGATTTAAGATTATGGAGAGAAAATTGTTTTGGGGGATTATGACCCCTGGAGCAGTGCTTACAGTGCTATTCGGTGTATTACTGATAGAATATCACGGGATGTCTTACTGGCTTAAGATGAAAATATTGTTAGTTTTTGTTTTGGCTCTTTATCATGTTTGGTGTGGGGTCTTACTAGAAAAATTTAAAACTGATAGTAATTCTCACAGCCATGTTTGGTATCGAATATTTAATGAGGTACCAGTGATATTCTTGGTTTTGATTGTTGCATTAGTTGTCTATAAGCCCATCTAAAACATCTTTAAATTCTTTTAAAATACTCTTATAAACATCTCGTTTAAATCTAATGACGCTTTTAATTGCAGTTTTCTCGTCGCCCCATTTCCAATCATCAAATTCAGCATGGCCGCTAGCATTTAGGTTTATTTTTGAATCACTGTCAATAAGTTTCAACAGATACCATTTTTGCATTGCTCCATCGAATTTTTTATTATGTCTCTGAAACACATGTGGTATGTGGTATACCAACCATCTTTTGCTAATGCTTAGTATTTCAACTGTGTCCTGTTCTAGGCCTGTTTCTTCATGTAATTCACGATACATTGCTTCTCTAACTTTCTCGCCTTTGTCTATTCCGCCTTGTGGAAATTGCCATGCTTCTGTGCCTATCCTTTTGCCGAGCCAAAAGCGACCATCGTTATTTATAATAATCATACCCACTCCACGTCTATAATTTTTTTTATCCATCATTTTATTTAAGTGCTAAAATGTGCTTCGAAGACACGGCTTTAATCATTCCCCCTGAACCGATATAATGATACTAGTATATACGACTAATTATCCCTTATTAATCAAAAATGGATGAACTTTTAATATTTGACTTAGATAACACACTCCTCGCTGGAGACAGCGATCGAAACTGGGGAATTTTCTTATCCGAGCAGCAAATAGTCGATTCGTCATACCTCGATGAAAGTGAGCGCTTCTATAATAACTACTACGAAGGTAGTTTAGATATAGATGGATTTCTGTCATTTTGTTTGAAACCTCTCATAGCAAATGATATGGCAAAACTATTAAAACTTAGGGAGCAATTTATCGAAGAAAAAATTAGACCTATTGTTACAAAAACTGGCAAAGAACTTATTAATCAAGCTCACGCAGAAGGGAAAAAAGTTATTATTGCAACTGCCACTAATGATTTTGTTACAAGACCGATCGCAGACATATTCGATGTATCAGTCTTGATTGCAACAGAATTTGAGATTAAAGACAATGCGTTTACTGGGCGAGTTGTAGGGACCCCGTGTTTTCGAGGAGGTAAACTTAATAAAGTGACTAAATGGATCAATGATAATAATTTTGATTTATCTCAAGCATCTTTTTATAGCGATTCATTCAATGACCTACCTCTCTTGGAGAAAGTAAAAAAACCAGTAATTGTAGATGGTGATGATAAGCTAAGAGAGATAGGTAAAAACAAAAATTGGGAGTGTGTGAGTTTCCGATGAAAATTAAACATATAGCTTTTCTAGTGATAACATTTTTTATAGGTAATTATTCTATGGCTGATAAAATGATTGTTGATGATATGAAAAATCAATCTGGAACACCAGATGAAGAATTCTGTGAGAGTGGTAATGCTAAGTGGTGTTTTGTTACAGATAAAGTTATGGGTGGAATATCCGAGGGCTCTCTGGAGTTTCTAAAAGAAAGTGATACCTATTTCTATCGAATGACTGGAGATTTATCTCTTGAGAATAACGGAGGTTTTATACAATTTAGAACAAAAATAGAAAATCACCCGAAAGGTAAAAGCTTTCGAGGAGTACGCCTCAGAGTAAGAGGAAATAATAATGAGTATACAGTTCATATACGTACAAAATACTTGTTTTTGCCATGGCAATATTATGAATCAGCTTTTCAAGCAACTGAAAAATGGACAACTATTGAGCTTCCATTTACATCATTTAGAAAATCAAATTTCTATCAACCTTCTAGTGTGTCTTCTCAAGATATTAACACAATTGGCGTGGTGGCAATTGGTAGAGAATTTAAAGCACAAATTGACTTAGCGTCAATAGAATTATATTAAACGAAAATTTTTATACACAACCAGTAGGCTTAGGTAGGCCGCCATACTTTGCAATTTTTTTCATTGGACCAGATTCAAAAACCTCATAAAGCTTTGATGCTTTCCTATCCATTCCGAATTCTTTAGCAAATATACGAACTGCGGGAACAGTTCCTGATTTACTGTACATTTCTCGTGCTTTGTCGATATAGGTTTTTATCTCATCAGTAATTTCAAAACCATCAGCATCAGCCATCTGATGCATGACTTCTTCAGACCAGTCACTTGTATTTATTAAAAAGCCGTCGCCGTCTCGATTTAGTTCCATAATATTAAATTACACTAGGTTTTAGGTAATGTAACCCCTTTTTGTCCTTGGTATTTACCTTTACGATCTTTGTAAGAGGTTTCACAAACTTCATCGGACTCTAAGAATATGAATTGCGCTACACCTTCATTAGCATATATTTTGGCTGGAAGCGGTGTGGTGTTAGAAAACTCCAAAGTTACATGCCCCTCCCACTCAGGTTCTAGCGGCGTTACGTTAACAATTATCCCACATCTAGCGTAAGTTGATTTACCTAAACACAAAGTAAGCACCTTTCGAGGGATTCTGAAATACTCGACGGTGCGTGCAAGGGCAAACGAATTTGGTGGAATAATGCAAACATCAGATTTTATATCCACAAAACTTTGCTCGTCGAAAGCTTTAGGATCAACAAAAGATGAATTTATATTTGTAAAGATTTTAAATTCATCAGAGCAACGAACATCATATCCGTAACTAGATGTTCCAAATGAGACAATTGAGCCCTTACCATTTTTTTTGACTTGATCATATTGAAATGGCTCGATCATTCCATGGCTTTCTGCCATTTCTTTAATCCACTTATCAGATTTGATAGACATTTGTTTATATTAACATCCCTAGTACTTATGTGAAATTAACATCAAGAAAAATACAACCTAATATAGTTACTACAGAAATTTTAATTATGTTTGCCGATATAAGGTTAGTCTCAGGCTCATAGACATGCTCTAATCCTTGACTACTTAGTTTCGCTTGCTCTAATCGCAGTGTATCAATAATTTTAGTTAGTTTTACAAACAAAAATATCAAAAGTGCGTAGACGAGAAATAATACACCAATTGATAACATAAAGTTATAGAGCCCATGGATGAATATAGGCGCAGCCAAAGAGAGAAAGAGGTAGTGTTTGTTATTTTTTGGTGAGAAAATTGCTTTTCCAAAAAATATCCCCATGACAACACCACAAAATGCATGAAGTGGTACGGCGCTGAAAGCTCGCATCAGTGCAAGATTAAATGCGGCGTAGTCATCTATAGCATTCATAACATAATCAATATTCTCGACTGCAGCAAATCCTAGTGATGCAGCAGTGGAAAATACGACTGCATCCATCGGTTCACTGAAATTACTTAATTTGTATGAGTAAAGGTAAAGTACAAGAAACTTCATTACTTCCTCTAAGGTAGCAGCTCTAAAAAATGAAAAATAAGCACTTCTTGCAACATCAGAATAAAAAAAATATGAAAATGATTCAACCAGAGGAATTAGTAAATGGAGAAACATTACTATCGAAGAGCCAAGTAGGAAAGTTACAACAACCTCTTTTCTGTCTTCAGGATATAAGTCTTTTTGATAAATATAGTACGCAATAAAAACTGCCGGGAGTAGAGCTAGCAGATAAACCAGATAGAAAGAGAATAATGACATCTAGTCATTCTGTATAACTATCTTAGGAAAGGCTGCGCTGTAGTCCTTCTTACGCATAGAGAGTGTAGCAGTCATCTTACGAGCTATCTCTCTGTAAGCTAGGGATGCTGGATCCATAGGGTTAGATGATACTGTTGGTGTGCCTTTATCCATCTCTTCTCTGATTTGTTTTTCCAAAGGTAACTCACCTAGAAGTTTTACACCTGCCTCGGAAGCAAGTTGTTCGCCTCCGCCTTCACCAAAAATACTCTCTATGTGACCACATTTCTTACAAACATGTGTGCTCATGTTTTCAACAATTCCTAATACAGGAACTTCGACTTTCTCAAACATTTTCAGTCCCTTTCTAGCGTCAATTAAAGATATATCTTGTGGAGTGGTTACGATCACAGCGCCACTGACTGGAATCTTTTGACATAGTGTTAACTGTACGTCACCAGTTCCTGGTGGTAAATCTATGATTAGGTAATCGACATCTTTCCATTGGGTATCTGTAAGAAGTTGCTCTAGGGCTTGTGTAACCATTGGCCCTCTCCAGATCATTGGTGTGTCTTCTTCTACAAGTAAACCTATAGACATGGATTGTAGTCCGTGTCCTATTTTTGGCATAAGTGTTTTACCGTCTTCTGAATCAGGTTGACCGCTTACCCCTAACATTCTAGGAATACTTGGGCCGTAAATATCAGCATCTAAGATAGCTGCGTTTGCTCCCTCTTCTTTTAATGCTAGTGCCAGATTGACTGCGGTTGTTGATTTTCCAACTCCGCCTTTACCTGAAGCTACAGCTATTATATTTTTAATCCCTTTAATTCTCTCTGTTGATTTTTGAATACCATGAGCAGATATTTCGTAACTAAGATCTAGATTGGTTTGTGCATCTGGATAAGCTTCCTTTATTTTCTTGTCCATATTTTCGTGGAATGCTTGCATGATTCCCTCAGCAGGCCAACCCAAAACACATTTTACAAAGACGTTGTTTCCCTCAACCTTAATTTCTTTGACTGTGTTTCCACTTACCAAATCTGTTCCCATATATGGACATTGATAGTCCTTTAATAGTGCTTCTATGTTCTCTTTATTCATTCCCTTAGTCCTTTGTATGGTTTTAATATACAATACTCATAATATATTGAGGCCTTATTATAACCTCATACTAATTAATTTATAGGCTAATTATCAAATTTCAATGAGAAGAATAGTTGTTACAAGTGCTCTACCCTATGCTAATGGTTCTATTCATTTAGGGCATCTTGTAGAGTATATCCAGACAGATATTTGGGCTAGGAGCCAGAAGATGAGTGGTAATGAGTGTGTGTATATATGTGCAGACGATTCCCATGGAACTCCAATCATGCTCAAAGCGAAAGAACTTGGGATTACCCCTGAGGAATTAATAGAAAAAACATACGATGAGCACGTAAAAGATTTCGAAGATTTTCAAATTGAATTTGACAACTTTCATACGACTCACTCTGATGAGAACAAGGAAATATCTCAAAAAATATATCAATCTCTTAGAGATAAAGGAAATATCGTAAATAAAGAAATCGAACAGTTTTATGACAACGAAGCTAAAATGTTTTTGCCTGACAGATTCATTAGAGGTGAATGTCCAAAGTGCGGTGCTAAAGATCAATACGGTGATTCATGTGAAGAGTGTGGCGCCACATACTCGCCAACCGATGTAAAAAATCCTATCTCAACAGTTTCAAATACTATACCTGTTACAAAGAAAACAGAACATGTCTTTTTTCAGTTGAGCTCGTATGAGTCATTTCTAAAAGAGTGGATGAAGAATAATGAGATTCAAAAAGAGATTAAAAATAAACTTAGTGAGTGGCTTGAAGGTGGGTTGGTTGATTGGGACATAACGCGTGATAAGCCTTATTTTGGATTTGAGATTCCTGACCTAAAAGATAAATACTTTTATGTCTGGCTTGATGCGCCAATCGGATACATAGCATCACATAAGAACTATTGTGATAAAAATAAACAAAATTATATAGATGATTGGAAAGAGGGCTCCAAAACTGAACTTTACCACTTCATTGGTAAAGACATAGCTTACTTCCATGGACTATTTTGGCCAGCAATGTTGGAGGGTGCTGGTCTGAGAAAACCAAATGGTGTTTATTGTCATGGATTTCTGACAATAGATGGAGAAAAAATGTCTAAATCTAGAGGGACATTTTTTAATGCTAGAACTTACCTAAATCATCTACTGCCCGATTATTTAAGGTATTATTTCTCAAGTCGACTAACGAACAAAATTGAAGATATTGATTTGAATTTTGATGACTTTATGACTCGTGTTAATTCAGACTTGGTTGGAAAAATAATTAATATAGGTAGTCGTTGTGCAAAATTCATCAATAAAGATTTCGACAGCCAATTATCTTCTGAAGTTGGGAATGAAGAACTGATTAAATCAGTTTTATCAAGAAAAGAGGAAATCATACAAAATTATGAAGCTAGAAATTATGCTGCAAACATTAGAATTATCTCAAGCCTAAGTGACGCGATAAATAAATATTTAGATGATGAAAAACCATGGGTAAAAATTAAAGATGATTCAACAAAAGCTCATGTTCAAACAATTTGCTCTGACGGCATCAATGGATTTAAATTCATTATAGGTTATCTAAAACCGGTACTTCCTGAGATAGCAAATAAGGTTGAGAATCTACTTAATTGTGATTCAATCACTTGGTCTAATATAGATAACCAACTTACAGATCAGAAAATTAATGCATTTGTGCCATTAATCACTAGAATTAATAAAGAGAGTATTGAAAAAATGAAAGAAGAAAATAATAAAGAATCTGTTATAGCTGAAGATACAGATAGAATTACTATCGATGACTTTCTTAAAGTTGATCTAAGAGTTGCCAAAATAATTAATGCAAAGGAACTTGAAGATTCCAGAAAGCTTCTAGAGCTTGAAGTAGATCTTGGGGATGAAACTAGAACTATTTTTGCAGGTATCAAAAAATCTTATAATCCAGATGAGCTTATGGGCAAACTAGTTGTGGTAATTGCTAATCTAAAACCAAGAAAAATGAAGTTCGGAACTTCTAATGGAATGGTTTTAGCTACTCAGCATGATGGAGATATCATTATTATCCAGCCTGAAAAAGATGTCTCACCAGGCTCAAAAATCTCATAAATGAATCATAAATCTACACAAGAACAAATAATTGAAGCTTTGCCACAACTTCAATGCAAGAAGTGTGAGTATCCTGATTGTAAAAGTTATGCTATATCCCTAATAGAAAAAAATGAAAAAACAAATAAATGCGAACCTGGTGGAACAGAGACTGAAGCGCATATCAAATCAATACTATCTAATCAGAGTTTTAACTTACCTAAGCAAATAAAGCAGCATCATATTGCCGATATTGTTCGTGAAGAATGTATAGGTTGTACTATTTGTATTAAAGTCTGTCCAGTAGATGCAATCATAGGTGCAAAACATATGATTCATAAAGTATTAGAAAGTCAGTGCAATGGTTGTGAACTTTGCATAGATCAATGTCCTGTCAATTGTATGTCTATGACTCAAACTAGAGAGCAAATAACATGGACATGGCCGTCTGAGCAATCTGAACAATCTAAAAAAAATTATTATCATAAAATAGATCGATTAGACCGAATAAAAAAAGAAAAAGAGCTTAATAGACAAAAAATCCTAGAGGATACAGACATGGATGAATACATTCGTTATGCACTAGAGGTGGAATCGAGAAAACACCAAAAAATAAAAAAATACGAGTAATCATCTTTAGGGTTTTTTATGTATAAAGGGTTTTTTTCTATTTGGATAACATGTTTTACAAATCTTACATTCTAATCTATAACAAGACCTAGCTGTACAGAATTCTCTCCCCCAAAAAATTATTTGAAGATGTAGTTTATTCCAAGAGTCCTTTGGAAATATTTTTTTAAGATCCCTTTCAGTTTTTGCAACATTTGTTCCATCTGTTAAACCCCATCTTTGGGCTAGTCTATGGATATGCGTGTCAACTGCAAATGCAGGGATGCCAAAGCCTTGACTCATTACAACAGAAGCTGTCTTATGTCCAACACCCGGAAGTGACTCAAGATCTTTAAAGTTATTTGGAACCTTACCTTTGAATTTTTTAACTAGTATGTTTGACAGTTTATGAATAGCTTTTGATTTCTGTGGTCCTAATCCACAAGGCTTGATAATTTTATATATTTTATTTACGGAAACTTTAGACATACTCGCTGGATCTGAAGCAACAGAAAATAATTTTGGAGTTATTTCGTTTACTCTTTCATCTGTACATTGTGCTGATAGAAGGACAGCTACTAGTAGCGAAAAATTATCTTTGTGATGAAGTGGGACAGGTGTTTCAGGATAAGTTTTGTCAAGTATTTTTTTTACAGCGATAGCTCTTTCAGATTTATTCATAAGTAAGTAATCTTATTTATTTTTAATTGATTTCCAAATATCAATCATTTCTGATGGCTCAGCATATTTGATATTTCTTTTATTCATCTCTTCTTTAATTTTATCTAGCCTGCTTTTAAACTTATCATTCGCTGATTTATTTAAATCATCCATATCAATGTTCAAATGTCTAGATAGTGAAATAAGCGAAAAGAATAAATCACCTAACTCTTCTTTGATGTGAGCTTTATTTTCTATTCCAATCGCTTCTTCTAATTCATCTGTCTCTTCGCGTATTTTGCTGATGATTTTATCAAGTTCGATCCAATCAAGTCCCAGTGCCTTTGCTTCAAGTTGTAATTTGATTGACTCATCTATTATGTTTTTTGACTTCATTCGCGAAATTATATAGTAATATAGCCAAATGGGTAGTGATAGAGAGCAAAAACTAATAGCTTGGCTTAGTGGAAATGGATATGAAAAAGCATCTATTGCAGACCTGTCTGGGGATGCGAGTTTTAGAAAGTATTATCGAGTAAAGAAAAAAAATCTTTCTTACGTTGTTATGGATTGTCCTCCTGATAAAGAAAATCTTAAATCATTTATATCAGTCTCAGAAAAACTACATAATGCAAAAGTAAATGCTCCTAAACTTTTTGATTGTGATCAAGAAAATGGATTCTTAGTACTATCTGATCTTGGAGATGATTTATATTCTAGAAAACTTGATAGTGAAACAGTTTACTGTTTATACACTGATGCGCTTGAAGCAATTGTTAAAATGCAGATCAGTGTGGATTGTTCTGATTTAGAATCTTTTGATAAGTTGTACCAAGAGGAAAACAATTTATTCATAGATTGGTTTTTAGGAAATCATCTTGAGATTAATAAAGATGATGGACATCTTGATCCGATAAATACAGAGTTCAATAAACTTAATGCACTGCTAAAAGAGATTCCTCAGACATTTGTTCATAGAGATTTTCATTCAAGAAACCTTCTTGTTACTAATACTAACAATCCTGGAGTTATCGATTATCAAGACGCAGTAGTTGGGCCTGTAACATATGATTTAGTATCACTCCTCAAAGACTGCTACGTATCATGGGACGATGGTCTTATAGAAGATATGCTTGAAAGTTTTTTTACAAGAATAAAATCTAATAGCATAAGCAATATTTCAGATTTTAGATATTGGTTTGATATGACAGGACTCCAAAGACATATAAAAGCTATTGGTATATTCTCCCGTTTGAATTATAGAGATAACAAAGATAATTATCTTCAAGATATCCCAAGAACTTATTCGTATATTGAAAAAACATTGAAGAAATATAAAGATCTTACCAATCTAAGTGAGATTTTTAGCGATCTAAATTTACATGAGAAGATTTCAAAATGAAAGTTATCATATTATCTTCAGGAAAAGGCACAAGAATGATGCCACTCACAAAGGATACTCCTAAACCTATGTTAGAAATTAATGGTGAATATTTACTGGAAAATAAAATCAATCTTTGTAGGAAGTCAGGACTGAATGAAATTACTATCAACGTTGCTTATAAAAAAAATGTGATCATCAATTATATCAAAACACTGGATATTGATGTTAATCTAGTTGACGAAGGTGATGAGCCTCTTGGTACTGCCGAGGGAATAAGAAATATCATCAAAAGTTTTGATGATGAGGAATTCATTGTCATTAATAGCGATATTTGGACAGATTACAATTTAGAAGATTTGAAGTGTTTAGAACTTGAAGAAAGTTTAGCTCACATTGTTTTAACGAATACACCTGATTACTTAGATGGAGATTTTAACTGTGATGGAAAAAACTTATTTGTGGGTAATAGCTATGTGTTTTCAGGTATAGGAAAATATCATAGAGAGTTATTCATAAAACACAGCGATGTTGAACTCGGTGATATCCTTAGATCAGAAAAAAAAATAACTTTCAGCGTCTATGATGGGAAATGGATGGATATTGGAACTCCAGAACGTCTAGAAAAAGCTAGACGACTAGAACAAGACCCCACATAATCAAAAAAGCACCCACTGCTCTTCTATAAACTAAAGGATAGTTGTAAGAGACCTTCTCAAACAAGACAAAGACTGTTAGGACTATCACCCAAAGAATATTCATTACTCCAAGTGCAAAAAGAGTAAGCATTAATGCCCAACAACAACCAACGCAATAAAAGCCGTGTTTATAACCAATGATAAAGGCCCCCAAATTACCGTCCTGCCAGTTATTAGTAAGAAAACTCAGAGGTGATTGGCAAACATTTAAACATGCGTCTTTGTATGGTGTGAACTGATAAATTCCAGCCAAGACAAGAACAAAGGCAGCAAGATAAGCATGTATAGGTTCCATCATCATATTTAGAAATCCATTTGTGTGCAAAAAGTACTGAGGAAAAGTAATGAACAAACTAAATAACACCCAACTTGACAAATAGCCCGCAAGAAGGATCATCGTTGATGCAGATTCTTGTCCTTGAACCTTTTTCCTGGCATTAAGAGTTGTATATAACATGAGCATAGGTAGTATTGATGGGGTCATCATCGCAATCATCATAACTGCCCACATCATAAATAATAAAAAGAAATCAGTTAAAGCCCAGATATTTCCCATTGGGGGCATCCATGTCAAAACTCCAGTAATCATATTTGATTCCTGATTCATATCCTTCATTTCTTGCTTATTCATCTCCATGCCATTGTCTTTCATGCTCATAGAATCTTGTGACATGTTCATATTCATGGTTGTGTTGTCAGTAAATGGAAGTGTGTTCATGTGCCAGCCCATTCCAAGAATGTAAAGCCATGAAAATATAAGAACAATTGCTACCCCAGCGTATACGATCATTCTATCTTTTAGAGGTGCTTGTATTGCTTTGTCGTTCATGGGGGGTTAAATAAGAATGGCCTGCATGCTAGCAGGCCATTTATCTATTTTGAAGTTATACTTCGATTGCTTGTTGCTTATTAGCGCCATCACGATATACGAATGGGGAACTTAAGCCATTTCCACCTTCCCATGAATGGCTGATGCCATGATCATTATAAGTAAGCTTGGATGCTTTACTTACGGTAATTGGATATGGTGGCGCAACTGCTAGAGGTGTATCATGTACCATCACTGGACGACCAGCGGCACCAGCGAGTTGTTCCATTTTATTTTCAGCGATACCCTCGACAATTACATGTCTAGTTGGTGAGTTAACCATATAAGTGATTTTTGCTCTCTTAGTTGGTAGGTATTCACGAGGTGCACCTTCAGCTCCTTTACCAAGACTTGCAATAACCCCTAAATGTCCACCATGAGCTCCGTGATAAGCTTCTCTTAATGCATTGAATTGGGCATTGTTAGCACGCTCATCAATATAAACCGCCATCTCAAATTGACCTTTTAGTAAATTTTGTGGCGCATTCAACCACATTGAGACATTAAGTCCGCTCACATCGACATTTCCAACGTGACCTTTCTCAATATTCCAAGTTAAGAAAGCTTTACAATAACCTTGTGTTGGATCCAGAAGAAGAAGACAAGGACATATAGTATCGCATGTGCAAGATTCGAAATATGTACCTCTAAGGTACATCTCATGATCTGCTTTAGCGGCATTAGCATCATCAGATCCAAACATGGAACCAATGATAGGTGTAGCTGCAGCTACAGCGCCTAATCCTTTTAGAAAACCTCTTTTAGAATCTGAAACTTGAGTTTTACTTTTTTTCATATTCATTCCCATTAAATTAAATAGTAATCAATATTAGCATTTACTAATAATGATTTACCCCTCATACATTTTAGTCATATTTAACTGGAAATACAAAACTATTTAAATAAATAGACTTCCCAAAACTGAGATTTATGTTGAATATGTATAAATAACTTATGTATTTTACTTAAATATCTGTCCAAGATGATTTTAATTATGATAAAGTATTAAGTGTAATTACGACTAGGGGGTCAAATGAGACATTTTAAACTTCTATCTGTACTACTTTTAACAGGAATTATCACTGCTTGCGGTGGTGGCACAAGTGCTCCATCAGAATATATGGTGAAAGTATATCCAATCGAAAATGATTTCGATCGTTTTGAAACTATAGGTCCTGTATCATCTCGCGATGAGTGTGCAGCTAAGGCTATGGAAATGAAAGCAGCAGCTTACGAGTGCCAGCCTAACTAAAATTTACGTTATTAAACTTTCGTAAGATCACAAGACCGCTGAATTCTAGATTCAGCGGTTTTTTTCATTTAATAAGAATCCTTAATATAGTCTTGTGCATACTTATACAAATCTAAAGATATAGATCCTGCAGACTCAGATATGATTTTGTCATTGACTTGTGTAATTGGCACAACTGGATTAGTAGAGCTTGAACAAAATATCTCATCTGCATCAAGTAGCTCATCTTTAGAAATATCGCATTCACTGTATTCTAGGTGATGTAGGCTTATAAGATCGACTAAAAATTTTCTCGTAATTCCTGGCAGTAACTTGTTACTTAGTCTAGGTGTCTTAATAATACCATCCTTGACCATAAAGACATTGCTAGCGGAGCCTTCTGTCAGAAATCCATCTCTCAATAGAAGGGCTTCATAAGCACCATTATCATTTGCTTTGTTTTTAATAAGAACATTTGCAAGTAAAGACGTAGACTTAATATTTGATTTTAACCAACGGTAGTCATCTTCTAGTATAGCTTTTTTTCCATTAATAATGACATCACGGTTAAAAGGAACATAGTTTTCTCCCATTATTAATATAGTTGGCCTGTAATCCTCTGAATAAATGTGGTTCCTTTTTTGATCTACACCGCGTGAAATATGAATGTAAATGAAATAATCATCATAATTGTTTTGATCGATCAATCTATTGATGATCTCTATGATATCTACCTCCTCAAGTAATGATGGTGCTATGTTTATTTGCTGTAAACTGCTTTTTAGTCTTTCAAGGTGCGCGTCTATGTAAAATATTTTTTTATTGTAAATAGGAATTAGCTCATAAACTCCATCACCGAATAAAAACCCTCTATCAAGGATGGAGAGAGTTGTTTCTTGTTTTGGAGAGTAATTTCCATTCAAATATACAACTTCTTGCTTAGACATTACAAGTCCATCAATAGTGAATCAACTGTCCTTCGATAAAGCGATCCTTGATTGATATCCTCAAGAGCAGTGAGTTTATAAGTCTGGATAATTTTATCTTTCAATTTGACATGCATAAATCCGATAGTTTGATTCTTTTTTATAGGTGCAGTCAGTTGTCTATCAACTATGTATTCATATTTCAAATTTTTCTTTTGCCTTCTTGGAATAGTAACCTTAGCGTCTTCATTGATGCCAAATTTTATTTCTGTCTCTTCTCCAGAATATACGCGTGCAGTTGATATCGCTGTATTGCGTTTGAACAATGTATGGGTTTCAAAAAATCTGAAACCATACTCTAATAGTGTTCGGCTTGCTTGTATCCTAACATCGGGTGTTGGCGCACCCATTACTACAGCAATTAGTCTTCTGCTTCCTCTTTTTGCTGAACTTGCAAGGCAGTAACCTGCAGCCTTAGTAAAGCCAGTCTTAATTCCATCAACATTATCATCCACAAATAGCAATTTATTCCTAGAGTATTGCTTAATCTCATTAAATTCGAAAGATTTGGTGGAATAGAGTTTATATAGATCTGGAAACTCTGAAATAAGAGCCCTTGATAAGATAGAAATATCTTCAGCAGTTGTATATAGACTATCACTAGGTAGCCCGGTTGCATTGGTGTAATTCGTATTGCTTAATCCAAGATTGGTTGCCATTTGGTTCATGTATGTTGAAAAAGTTTTCTCATCGCCAGAAATATGCTCTGCAAGCGCAACACTGGCATCATTTCCGGAAACAGTAATTACTCCCTGAAGAATATCTCTGACTTTCACTCTTTTTCCCACTTCAATAAACATTTTAGAACCACCTGTTTTCCAGGCTTTTTTACTAACCAGAATCTCTTCATCAAGAGAAATATTTTTTTCCTTTAACTCGGTGAAGGCTACATATGCTGTCATCATCTTAGTTATACTAGCCGGTGGCAGCATTAGATCTTTATTTGATGAGGCTAATATCATTTTGCTATCAAAATCCATAATGACATAAGCTTTAACATTTAGATTTGGTGCTGGCGGAATTGGTGACGCCTGTGAGGTGGCAACAAAAAACATAACAATGAATACTGAGATTAGGCTCTTAATCATTTTGATATATTAGCATAACAAATGCTACTGTGATGCCATTTTTATTTCTAGAGCTAGAGTAAATACTGCAAGTGCATATAGCCGACTTCTATTGTATCTTGTGATTGTATAAAAATTATTATGTCCAAAACTATAAACATTGGACTGACCTTCCAGTCTTTTTATTACGGACAATTTTTCATTATCGCTTATTGCCAGAGATGTCTTGAGATTCATGTTTGCATAGTCTATATATTTAGTATGTGGTTTGTAGGTTTTCTTCGATAACATCTCCAGAGTCTTCTCATTATTATTAATTACAAGGTCAGTTAGAATTAATCCATCTCTTTTCCATCCATTTTTCTCTAAATAGTTTGCAACGCTTCCGATTACATCTGCATTTGAACTCCATAAATCAGCATAGCTGTCACCATCAAAATCAATTGCATAATTTCTGTATGAACTTGATATAAATTGGGGCTTTCCTAGTGCTCCTGCATACGATCCTTTAACTGATGATGGATCTAAATTATTTTCACGACAAAGTAATAAAAAGTTTTCTAGCTCTGTCCTGTAAAAGTCAGCCCTCCGTCCCTTATTAGGCCCGAGAGATAATGATGCAAGGGTATCAAAAGTCTTAAAATTCCCAAGATTTTTGCCATATCTTGTCTCGATGCCTATAATGGCAACAATAATTTCCTCAGGTACACCGAAAGTTTCTGACGCTTTTTTTAGATTATTATAGTTTTCATCAATAAATGATTTACCATTTTTGATGTTGTGATCGGTAACAAATAAACTTTTGTAATTTATGCATTGTTTTTCATTTTGCTCGCAGCCATTCCAAGTCAATCTTCTTTCTGGAGCTTTTTTGAAGAATTTTTTTAATTTCTTTTCCTCTTTAATATTGTTGAATAGATTTCTGAGATCATTTTTTTTGTAACCATGTTTCTTAGCCATATAATTAATAAACTTAGTAACTTCTCTCGTATCATATGAGTTAGTTGCATTTGCATTGAAGATTAAGGATATTAGAAGTGAAATAAACAGTATAAACTTCATCATTTTCTCATCAACCTCTGGTGTGACTTAATAGACATAATAATTCCCAATGCAGCGAAGACTGTAAGCATTGATGTTCCTCCATAACTCATAAATGGCAGTGGAGCGCCGACGATAGGTAGTATCCCAATTACCATTCCCACATTGACGAGTACGTATAAAAATATTGTCAATATCAAGGTACCAGATAAAATTCGAGAAAAATTATCTGTAGCCTTTATGGAGATGCTCATACCTCTAAAAGTTGCAAGAACATACAACGTGATTAGGAGAAGGACACCCATAAAGCCAAACTCTTCTCCGAAGGCAGAAAAAATAAAATCAGTATGGTTTTCAGGAAGAAAATCCAATTTAGATTGGGTGCCATTCATATACCCTTTCCCAAATAGTCCGCCGGATCCAAGTGCTATTTTTGATTGTACGAGATGATAACCCGAGCCCAAAACATCCTGATCTGGGCTAAAAAAAGATAATATCCTAGATTTTTGGTAGTCATACATCAATGACCATAAAAATGGGATGGCTCCTATAACAAATGCTAAACCTAAAAATATATGTACGAGACGAATTCCAGATAAAAAGATAGCAATGACGCCTGAAGTGGTAATCAAAATTGCTGTTCCTAGATCGGGCTGCTTGGCAATTAACAAACCTGGCACGATTATGATAAATGCTGCAACGACCAAGTTTTTAAATTTCGGCGGCAAGGATTTATCAGAATAAAAAGATGCTATCATCAAAGGCACAAATATTTTCATTAATTCTGATGGCTGGAATCTTAGGAAATATAAGTCTAACCAGCGGTCTGCCGATTTACCAACACCAAAAAAAATTGTTAGAACCAATAAGAAAATCCCACCAAAATACAGCACAGGTGAGAATAACCTAAAGTTATCAGGATGGATCTGTGCCAGTAAAATCATAGCTACTAGTCCAATTAGGATCCTTATACCTTGTTTCACCATCAACGAGCTATCACCGCTCGATACACTAAAAAGTGTGATCATTCCAAGAAACACAATAATCATAACAATCGCAAATAATTTTAAATCAATTTTTAGAATTGAGGAAATACCGCTAAATTCGTCCGTAGTGTATCTCATTGCATTGCAACCTTAGATTTTATATTTTCAAAATAAAAATTGATGATGTCTCTTGCAATTGGTGCAGCTACCGCAGAGCCACTTCCACCATTGTCAACTATAACTGATACGACAATTTCAGGGCTTTCAAATGGAGCAAAACTAATAAAGAGGGCATGATCTTGTAATGATTTTTTTCCAGTTTTACCTTTATCTAAATTATAGACCTGAGCAGTTCCAGTTTTACCAGCAAATTCTAAGCTGTCTATTTTTTTTATATGTGACGCTGTACCAATATTTTTGTCGTAGATTACTCGCCACATTGCCTCATTAACAACATGTAAGCTCTCAGTATCAATCTCAATTTCGTTCTTGTTATCAGAATAATTAAAATTAGATACCTCGTTATTTACCCTGTCAATACTTCTCAAAAATAAATGCGGGGTGACGCTCGACCCGCCGCTTGCTAATAGTGATGTGGCATTTGCTAATTGAAGGGGTGTTGCTAAAAAATAACCTTGTCCAATACCAACATTAAGAGTTTCTCCTGGATACCAAGCTGTTTGCCTTGATTGATTTTTCCATTCTCGTGATGGAAGCAGTCCTGTTTTTTCTCCATACAAATCTATATATGTTTTTTCACCAAAACCAAATTTTTGTAGTTTTTCATGAATCATATCTATACCGGACACCTCTGCTAAACGATAAAAAAACACATCGCAAGATGATGCAACAGCCGAAGATAAATTGACATCCATATGGCCATCTTTTTTCCAGCACTTAAAAGGTCTTTTGTAATTCTCAAGTTTATAAGCACCAGTGCAAGCAAAAACTTTCGACTTATCGATTATTCCATCTTCAAGCGCAACAATTCCAAAAAAAGGCTTTATGGTAGAACCTGGTGGATATTGGCCTATAAGTGCTCTATTAAATAATGGATTTGCTTTATCTTGAAGTAATTTCTTATAATCTTTGGAGGAAATTCCACGAGCGAATAAGTTAATGTCATATCCAGGATGACTGACAAAGCTTAATATGTCTCCATTATGAGGATTCATAACAATTATAGAACCTCTCTGCCCTTTGAGTAATTCGTAAGTGTAGTTTTGGAGTTTGATATCAATTGTAAGATAGACGTCGCTGCCTCTAGTAGCAGATTTCTTCTCAAGGACTCTTATTATCTCATTGTTAGCATTGGTCTCTAATTTCTCAAATCCTGGTGATCCAGACAAAAGATTTTGATAAAACCTTTCTACCCCAATTTTGCCGACACTTGTCATGCCCTCTTTAATCTCAACAGTTGAGTCAAAGTCATTTTCAGAGAGTTTACCTGTATAACCGAGTACATGTGATGTTGACTCTGGGAAAACATATCGTCTGTTTGATTTTACAATCAATTCCATTTCAGGTAGAAGGTACTGATCGACAGAAAGTTTAGTAAATTCCTCCATTGAAGTATTTTTTTGGAGTGTTATCTCTTTGAGTTTTTTATTTTTGAATTCTTTTTTAAGTCTATCAACTTCAAGTTTTTCAAATTTGAAGACTTTCTTAGCATTTATAATAAAGTTTTCCTCTGAAACAATTTTTTCTTTTTTAGCTACGATATCAAACGTATCAAAGCTCTCAGCTAAAATAGTGCCATTTCTATCCAAAATATTGCCTCTAATAGGCTCGATGGGTCTCACTCGGATACGATTATCTTCAGCTCTGGTGGTATATAGCTCATGATCATTTATCTGGATTTGGAAAATATGATCTAGATAAAATAATGATATAGCAAAAACTATGGCTGATGCGACTAGCGCTCTTAGCTTGTGCGATGCTCTATCACGAACAGGATCATTTATATCTTCCCAGCCAGTTTTTTCTTCAAACCTATGCCTTTTTCTGATAGTCTCATTGCGATGCTTACTTACCATATCTGTATTATAAGTAAGAATTTTAAAAGGAAAACAAATAAAAGGACAAACGGTGATTTAAGATGAATTTAGTACCGATAATATTAGGCTTTACAGGTCTACTAGCGGCATATTTACTCTATGCACAAGTAAAGAAATATCCTGCCGGAGAAAAAAACTTGACAGATATCTCAGATGAGATACATCTCGGCGCCATGGCGTTCATGAAAAAAGAATATTCCATACTTTTTGTGTTCTCTCTAATACTTGTTTTCGGGATATATATAGGACTAGGATTGAACAGCACCATAGCATTCATTGTCGGTGCATTAAGTTCCTCAATAACTGGTTTTATAGGCATGTATACAGCTACAAAAGCAAATGTAAGAACAGCTACAGCCGCACAAAATTCGGGTGTTAGCGACAGTCTATCAGTCGCATTCTTCGGAGGATCAATTATGGGCTTAACTGTGGCGGCTATGGGATTACTAGGTTTGGGACTCTTATACATCCTCTATGGTTCCGATCCCGCAACTGCATCAACGATACATGGTTTTGGAATGGGGGCATCAACCGTAGCATTATTCTCAAGAGTTGGCGGTGGAATTTTTACAAAGTCTGCAGATGTAGGCGCGGACCTAGTAGGTAAAGTAGAAAAAGATATCCCAGAGGATGATCCAAGGAATCCGGGTGTAATAGCAGATAATGTTGGAGATAATGTGGGTGACGTTGCAGGTATGGGTTCAGATATATTTGAATCATATTGCGGGGCAATAATTGCAACAATTGCGATAGCATCAACCATGCTTCAATCTGATTTAATTGAACTTGGGTCAAGGGAAATACTCATGTCACTCCCGCTCGCACTTGCATCTCTTGGTTTATTATGTTCAATAATTGGAATATTAATCATAAAAATCTTAGCTTCAAGAAAGGGTAGTAATGAGACAAATATCGCAAATTCTCTTAGAGGGGGAACATTTGCATCAGCAATTTCATTCATAGTTCTAGCATACTTCGTGATTATATCACTAGGGGTTACAGAAAACGCATGGTATGCGGTTCTCTCTGGAACGATTGGTGGAATTATTATTGGTCTTGTTACGGAGTATTATACGGGTGGTGCACCTGTTCGAAAAATTGCTGAGCAAGGACAAACAGGATCAGCAACTGTAATAACTACTGGTCTATCAATAGGACTACAATCAGTTGTTGTTCCAGTTCTAACACTAGTTGTAATTATTTTCTTATCTAACTATTTTGCTGGATTATATGGAGTTGGAATTGCGGCTGTTGGTATGTTAGCAACTGTTGGAATAACAATGGCAATAGATGCATATGGTCCAATAGCTGATAACGCAGGAGGAATAGCAGAGATGGGGGCTCTAGGTGAAGAAACTAGAAAGATCACCGACAGTCTTGATGAGGTTGGCAATACAACTGCAGCAATAGGAAAAGGGTTTGCAATTGGTGCTGCAGCATTAGCAGCACTTGCAATTATTACTGCGTTTGTTCAGGAAGTAAATCACAGCAGACAAGTGCCGATTCAATTGCTACTGACTGATACTAACGTACTCATAGGCCTATTTATTGGTGGTATGATCCCTTTTCTTGTCGGGTCTCTTACAATAACTGCTGTGGGTGACGCAGCTTATAGCATGATAAATGAAATTAGGAGACAGTTTAGAGAAATACCCGGCTTACTCGAGGGGACTGGAAAACCCGATAATCAAAAGTGCGTAGAAATAGCAACTGGTGCTGCTTTGAAGAAGATGGTCATGCCTGGTGCAATAGCAGTTTTCTCACCCGTTATTGTTGGATTTTTATTCGGACCAGAAATGCTAGGTGGTCTTCTTGGTGGTGGGCTCGTTAGTTGTATTCTGCTTGCCTTGACAATGTCAAACTCTGGTGGTGCTTGGGATAATGCGAAAAAATTCGTTGAGAAGGGTAATTTTGGCGGCAAAGGATCGGACACACATAAAGCAGCGGTTGTGGGTGACACTGTAGGTGATCCTCTCAAAGATACCTCAGGGCCGTCAATGAACATTTTGATAAATGTTATGGCAATTGTTAGCCTCGTTATTGCTCCCTTGCTATAAACAATCATTAGGAGAAGAAATATGAATATACTTTTTTTAGGAGCACCAGGTTCAGGAAAAGGAACGCAATCAAAAAATATTGAAAAAAAATTTAATATTCCTCAGATATCTACTGGAGATTTACTGCGAGCTGAAACTGCTTCTGAATCAAAGATGGGGCAAGAACTAAAAAATATTATGTCTTCAGGTAAGTTTGTAAGTGATGATATAGTTCTTAAATTAGTCTCAAAAAAAATTACCTCAAGTGATTGTAAAAATGGTTTTATACTCGATGGTTTCCCTAGAAACTTATCACAAGCCTCTAGTCTAGATGGTTTATTGAGTGACCAAAACCTCTCAATAGAATATGTTTTTCTCATAGATGTACCAGCTGATTTGATAATTAAAAGATGTGTTGGCCGGATAACTTGCAACACTTGTGGAAAAATAGAAAACGAATATTTTTCAGATTATAGAGAAGGAGATAAGTGTGGTGAAGGCGTTTTTGTTAAAAGGGCTGATGATAATGAAGAAACAGTCTCAAATCGTCTTAAAGTCTATGCAGAACAAACAGAACCAATCATTCAATTCTATGAAGATAAGGGTGTTCTCCACAGAATAATAGGTGGCGAAGATGGACCTCAAAGACTAACTGACGAGATTATCTCAATCATAAAAAAGTGATAATTTAACTGATAGCATCATAAAATGCTATAATTTTCCTCGATGGTTCAAACTGTTCATATAAGATACTTCTTGGCAGCACTTATTGTGTTGCTTACATCATCGGCACATGCTGGCGTCATGGATTTTGTCAGTGGAGTTCAAAAGGGCGTTCAAGAAACTCTATCGATTTATGAGATAAAACCTTACATCATACCTCTCGAGCAAGGCCGTCTTGTGGAAGAAAAAAATTTTAGGCAACTTGATATCGGTTTATCTAGAGAGCAAGTGCAGTATCTTCTGGGAGAGCCTACATCGAGTCCTTTTAATGATAATCGCTGGAACTACTATTACTACAATAATTCGAATTCGAAAGAAATAAAAAGCATGTCCGTTGTGTTCAAAAATGAGAAAGTTTTTGAAATTATCATTGACAAGAAAACATATAAAAAGTTTGGTCAAACAGGAAAGCCTCAATTAGAGATGTCTGACGCTTCCATCATTCAGATTAATGACAATGATAATAGCGTTCAGAGAGACAAAGTAATTTCACTCTCTCTTCTGGATTCTGATTTGCTTGATGAGGAATTAGGGCTGTGTGTAGCGAATACTTTTGAATCTTTTGAAGATGTGAAAACATTAGTAATATCTGATGAATCAACACTTGAGATCAGAGCTGACAGTCAAAGTCAGACTGGAGAAGAGTTTCTTGCAGAGGGAAATGCTGAAGCAGAGAGACAGCGAGATATGTTAAAAGCAGATAAAATTAAATATTATACAGATACAAAAAACGTCTCAGCATCGGGTAATGTTGGTTACTTTAATGAGGAGATCACAGTGTATTCTGAATCTGCAGATTATCAAGGCATGGATAGTGATATCACATTCTCTAAAGCTCAGTATTATAGAAGTAAAAATTCTGGATCAGGATATTCTGAGAGAATTATTGTTAAACAAAATAAAGATATTCATCTCGAGGATGCTACATATACGGCATGTAATATAGATGATCCCGATTGGGAACTTACATCGACTTCCACTAAGCTTTTTGATAAGGATGAGAGAGGCCATTCATACAACATGCTTTTGAGATATAAAAATATTCCAATTTTTTACTCTCCTTTCATGAGTTATCCTCTAACAGATAAAAGGCAATCAGGAATATTGACACCATCTTTTGGTTCATCTGGAGATAGCGGGACAGCTCTATCTGTACCATATTACTTTAATTTGGCTGAAAATTATGATGCTACTGTCGAAGTTACATCTCTTAGTGATCGGGGAGTACTGTTTGATAATGAATTTAGGTATCTGGGACAGAATCAGACCAGAAGCTTAATAAACTTTGCGTATCTGGAAAATGATGATGAGTATAGTGATGACCGATATATTTATAAAATTGATGATAATAGAATTTTATACAATACCCTTTCGAGTAGCAGTAGTGGATTGATAGGATCTATGATTAATAGCGAGCTCTCATATAACAGGGTATCTGATCGAGAATACTTCAATGATTTTGGAAATTCTTTAAGCACAGTTAGTCAATCTAGTGTTAAAAGAGAAATTAGATTATTTGGCGAAACATATACAGATAAAAATATTTATACTTATGAGCTTTCTTCGCTATCTTATCAGCCATCTACAACCGGTGTTACTGAGCAGTACGAAACTGTGCCTTCATTTAAATTTAATTATAAAAACAAAGATAGCTCGAAATTTAATTACAATATCAAAGCTAGTCTTGATAAGTTTGAACATAAAGATAACTCATTAGTCGAGGGAACCAGATATTTAATTTATCCAAGTATTGAAATGCCACTGCTCTCAGATGGATGGGAAGTGACTCCTAAATTTGGTATTAGGCATATCGACTATAACCTAGATAACAATACTGCGGATGCAAAATCTAAGACGACTGCAATAGCTAGTCTTCGCGGAAAATTATATTTTGATAAATTTGTTGGGAACAAACTTTACACACTAGAACCTGAGGCATACTTATTGTATATTCCCGTTGGTAACCAAGATGGTAATCCTTTGTTCGACACAGGACTAAAAGAATTTAAATATTCCTTGCTATCAGAGAATAAATTTTACGGTGAGGACAGAATCAATGATGCAAAACAGGTCTCTCTAGCTCTAACACATAGAATAATAGATGAGAGTTCAGGTGATGAATTATTTACTGGAACCATTGGTCAATTAATATACTTTGATGATCGGGATGTTCATTTAACAGATAATACAAAAGCGCATTCTGATGCTTCAAATATTATAGGTCTTATGACTGCTAGATTGAGTAGTAATTCATCATTATCTTTAGGATCAGTATGGAACCCGCACAAAGGACACGGGATGAGAAACAATATCAGGTATAGGTATAATGATAGCTCTAGTTCTATGAATAAATTATTCAATGCTGATTATAGATACTTCCGCGGCAATGGAGAAGAAATAGACTTGTCTGGAGTTTACTCTTTTAACACTCAATTTTCTATAATCGGAAAATATAACTACTCTTTCTCTAATAATAGAAGAGATAGAGAGGATTTAATCGATACAATGGTTGGAGTAGAGTATGATAGTTGTTGCTACTCACTTAAATTCGTTGCCAGGGATTATTGGACAGGGACAAAGAAAGATAACGCTTTATTTATCGAGTTCTTACCTAAGGGTTTGACAACAACTAACAACAAGACATCCGCGTTACTAAGAAGAGGAATCTTTGGTTATGAAGATCGCACAAATTATGAATAGATTAAAAAGTCTATTTTTTTTGATCCTATTTTTTCAGGTAAGCATAAGCTACTCATTGCAGGATAGTGTCGTGGCAATTGTAAATGATAAAGTAATATTACAATCAGATTTAGATGAGAGAATGAGAGAGGTTAATTTGCAAGATTTGAGTAGAATTGAATTTACAAAAATAAAAAACAATGTCCTTGATAAGTTGATTGAGGAATCTCTTTTAGATCAGGCAAGCTCTAGAATGGGCATAAGAATCTCAGACATTGACCTTCAAAATCGTCTTAAGCTGATAGCCAAAAATCAGGGTTTGACTGTGCTTCAGCTTAAAGATGCCGTGGAAAAGCAAAATATAAGCTATATGAAGTATCTTGATAAACTTAGAAGGAATATACAAAGACAAGAGCTTTTTAGAACACAGTTTGATAATAGAGCGTATATATCAAACGAGGAAATTGAAAGTTTTTTAAAAAGTAATAAATTACCTCAGATTGATAGTAGGATGAAAATAAAAGAATACGTTATCCTCGACAAGACAAATGAGTTAAACTTAAGCCAAGCCAGAATTATACTTGATGATATCAAAGCTTCACTGCTAGAAGGTGAAGAAAAAAAGTATCCAGCGTATGACATTAAAACGACTATAATAGAAGATATTCAGGTTAATAAGCTCCCAGATATCTATCAGAGTAATCTTCAATTGCTAGATAAAGATAAGTTCAGCAGAGTTTTCAAAACAGGGAAAGGTTTTACCATGCTTAACGTACTGGAAAGTAATGTTCTTGTTGAGGAGTATAAAGTTAGTCATATTCTTATGGCAACAAATCCTATGGAAGGGGTAAAAGAAATCAAAAATAAGTTTTATAAAATTAAAAATAGCGTACAAACTGGTGAGTCTTTTTCTAAGTATGCAGAGGAGTTTTCTATGGATAAGGCCTCCGCGATCAAAGGGGGTTCTCTTGGTTGGATCACAAAGGAATTAGTAGTAGAGAATTTTAGAAAAGTAATGATTAACGCAGAAGTTGGCGAGGTAAGTGAACCATTTAATACAAGATTTGGATGGCATATTCTATATTTAGAGGACAAAAGAATAAAAAATATTTCAGATAACATAAGAAGAAACCAAGCAATTGCAATACTAAAAGATAGAAAAGTTGCCGTAGCGAAAAAAGAGTGGTTAGCTAAACTTAAAGACCAAGCTTACATCGAATATGTCAAATGAGTAGAAGAATAGCTATAACTCTGGGCGACCCGGGGGGCATTGGTCCTGATATATGTGTCATGATGGCTAAATCAACCATTACGCGTAATCATATATTCATCACAGATCCAAAGCTATTGTTGGATAGCTCAAAAAAACTGAAGATAAAAATTAAAATTAATCTACTTAAAGCAACAGCATCAAAGACAGTCAGCGGCTCAGGGATAATAAATGTGTATCCTCTAAAGCTAAGATCAAAGAACAAACCAGGGCACATGGATCCAAAGAATGCTGCATTTGTTATAGATACTATTCGAACAGCTGCTGAAGGTTGTATCAGAGGTGACTTTGATGCAATGGTTACAGGGCCTATATCTAAATCTGTGCTAAATAGAGGTGGCTATAAAATTTCTGGTCATACTGAATTTCTCGCAAAACTCTGTAAATCTAAATCAATTATGATGCTAATGAATGACAGGCTCAAAGTTACTCTTCAAACCATTCATATCCCACTTAGAAAAATTGCTAAAGAGATAACAAAGGATAATATCATAGAAAAAATATGCATAATAAATGAAGAGCTTAAGACTAAATTTGGCCGTAAAAAACCAAAAATACTTGTATGCGGAATTAACCCACACGCCGGTGAAGACGGACTTCTTGGAAACGAAGAAATTGACATCATTACACCTGCTGTAAAATCTCTCAATAAGATGGGGATAACAGTTGATGGACCTGTTCCAGCAGATACTGCATTCATCAAAAAATTCGTGAGGAAATACGATGTGATACATACAATGTATCATGATCAGGGCTTACCAGTTATAAAATATGATGACTTTAGCAGAACTACAAATGTAACTCTTGGATTACCCATAATTCGGGTGTCTGTAGACCATGGCACAGCTACAGAGCTCGTGGGCACCGGAAAAGTTGACATATCAAGTTTTACTCAAGCATTGAAAGTTGCAAGAGATATTTCCAAAAGTGCAATATAAAAAGAATCTCGGGCAGCATTTTCTTAAAGATCAGAATATTGTTGATAAACTAGTCAGGCACATTAATCCGTCGAAAGATGATGAGGTAGTTGAAATAGGACCAGGAAACGGAGTAATGACAAAATCTATTATTAATAGAGTAAAAAAAATGATTCTAATTGAGAAGGATTGTGATCTCATTGATGATCTCAAGAGACAATTTCATGAATACGAGAATAGCTCGATACTTAATATTGATGTCTTAAATTATAATCTAAATAGTCTTAGTCATTCAGTGAGAGTTATTGGCAACCTTCCATATAATATTTCAACAGAAATAATTTTTAAAATGTGTAATTGTAATAAGATTATAGATATGCATTTTATGTTACAAAAAGAAGTCGTAGACAGAATAATTGCTAAATCGAATTCCAAAATCTATGGAAGACTGAGTATCATGGCTCAAGCCTACTTTAATGTAAAAAAGATGTTTGACATAAGTGAAAATGTTTTCACACCAAAACCAAAAGTAAAGTCCTCTTTTGTAAGATTATCTGCAAAAAAATATCCTTTTCATAACAAGAATCATGAAAATATTTTTTATGTTATCGTCAAATCAGCATTTGAGGGAAGGCGCAAAATGATTAAGACTTCACTTAAGTCTTATCTAAATGCAAGTGATTTCAACAATATAAACTTAAAACCAGATCTTAGGGCAGAAAACCTTACCGTTAATGACTACATATTGATAAGTGATTATGTTCAAAAAATATAGTTCATACTTATTGTTAGCAAATATGTTGTATCAGTACGCAATTTTTTTCGGCTGGTACTTGAGTAATACTCAGATACAAATTGAAAGTGCATTTTCTCTCGGTGTGATTGCGTTTGTCTCTGGACTGGTGTTTATTCTCTTCATACATATCACGTATTTTCCTAGAGAACTAAATAATTCAGCTACTGTACCAACCTTCCCGCCATTAATAATGTTATTTTATTTTAATTTAGGATTTTTCATTGGTATAAGTAACCTTTATGTCATTCAGCTTTATAAGCTCCCAGTTTTTCTTGATTCTCTCAGATCACCAGAATTAGGAGGTCTAGTCGTACTAGTATCATTTGTATTGATTTTTTTATCCGTGGGATTATTCAGACAGAATACAGAGGATCCAAATCCGGTTACTCAGTCGAATAAACTTATAACCACTGGTATTTATAAATATATCAGAAATCCTATGTATCTTGCTTTAGTAATTTTTCAAATTGGTCTTGGAATATCACTTAGTTTCTTGCACATCAGTTTAATGTCTATTTTCACTATAATCACTTTACATTATTTTGTAATTAAAAGAGAGGAAACTTATTTGAAAAAGTTATTCGGGGTTGATTATGAAAGCTATAAAGCAAAATCAAGAAGATGGATTTGATTGTATCTGCTTTTGATTAAGAGTTGATATAAGTCTACCCTCTGTGAAGCTGATAGTATAGCTCCCCCCTTTAATAATATCATCAGAAATAATCAACTTAGATAATTCGTTCTCAATCTGTGTTTGAATTTTTCTCTTTATAGGTCTGGCACCATAGATGTTGTTGTCGCCTACCTTTGATAAATAATCAACCACAGAAGCATCAAAAATTGTCTCTATTGCCATGTCACGATATACTCTCTGAGATAGTTGTGATAGTTGATTGATAGTTATAGTTTTTAAATTTTCGGCACTAAGTTTGTTAAATGCTATAATATCATCAATTCTATTAATGAATTCGGGCCTGAAACTTTTCTGTATAATATCTTTTATTTTATTTTTTAGATCAACGTTAGGTTCACTGAAATACTCAGCGCCGAGGTTGGAAGTCATAACAATAATTGTATTCTTAAAATCAATAACTCTGCCCTGACCATCAGTTAATCTTCCGTCATCAAATAGTTGAAGAAGGATATTTAAAACTTCAGGGTGAGCTTTCTCTATCTCATCCAACAATACAACTGAATATGGTTTTCTTCTGACTATCTCAGTGAGTGATCCTCCTTGCTCGTACCCAACATAGCCAGGAGGCGCGCCAATGAATCTTGAAACATTATGTTTTTCAGCAAATTCTGACATGTCCAGTCTTACGAGCGAATCTATATTGTCAAATAACTGTCTTGATAATTCCTTTGTAAGTTCTGTTTTTCCAACTCCCGTAGGCCCAAGAAATAGAAATACTCCATTAGGTTTGTCTGGATCTGATATGCCAGCCCTGGATCTTCTGATCGCATTGCTCACAGCAACGACAGCTCTCTCTTGTCCCACAACAGATTCAGATAGTTTTTTTTCTAGGTTGAGCAATTTTTCTTTTTCAGATAACATCATTGATGAGACAGGGATACTTGTCCATTTTGATACAACATTTGCTACTATCTCCTCGGTTACTCTATTACGGAGAAGCTTTAAATCCTTGTGATTAATAGTTTCTGAATCTTTTAGACTATTTTCAATTTCAGGAATAACTCCATGTCTTAGTTCTGCCATCTTCATTAGATCGCCATTTCTTTTAGCACTCTCCAGTTGCAATCTTGATTCTTCTAGCTGAGATTTGAGAGCATTCGATTTATTCAATATATCTTTCTCTCGGGCCCAAACTTTTTCTAGTTCATTATATTTTTTCTCCAGATCTTTTAGCTTATTTAAAATTTCATCTATCGCCTCAGCCTCATCATCTTGGCTCTTAGCAAGAGCCTCCTTTTCTATCTTTAGTGTGATAATTTTTCTTTCAAGTTCGTCTAGATCCTCCGGTTTTGAATCGATTTCCATTCTTATTAAGCTCGCAGATTCATCGATAAGATCAATTGCTTTATCTGGTAGATTTCTGTCTGTAATATATTTTGTGGAGAGTCTAGTAGCAGCAATGATTGATGAGTCTGAAATTGAGACTCCATGATGTATTTCATATTTTTCTTTTAGACCCCTTAGAATTGCAATTGTCTCATCTTGCGAGGGTTGTTCAATAATTACCTTTTGAAATCTTCTTTCAAGCGCTGGGTCTTTTTCAATGTTTTCTCTAAATTCATCAAGTGTCGTTGCCCCTATACAATGGAGCTCTCCACGTGCAAGTGCCGGCTTGAGCATATTTCCTGCATCCAATGATCCCTCGGCTTTGCCTGCACCAACCATAGTGTGTATTTCATCTATGAATAAAATATATTTATCATTATTTTTTTCTATTTCCTTAATTACTGATTTTAATCTCTCTTCGAAATCGCCTCTAAATTTAGAACCTGCCAAAAGCGCTGCTAGGTCAAGTTGCATTATTGTTTTGTCTTTCAAGCCAGAGGGTACCTCTTTATTAATTATTCTCTGTGCTAAGCCTTCGATAATGGCTGTTTTACCAACTCCTGGCTCACCGATTAGCACAGGATTATTTTTAGTCCGTCTCTGTAGAACTTGAATTGTTCGCCTGATCTCCGTGTCACGGCCAATTACAGGGTCTAACTTTCCTTCCTCCGCTTGTTTTGTTATGTCAATTAGGTACTCTGATAGTGAGGATTCGCTGTCTTCTGCTGTTGGAGACATAATTTTGTTTTTTTCTCTGTCTAACATAAGATTGGCTTTAACTATATTTACATTGAACTCAGTATTTTTTTTACTATCTTTGGAGTATTTGTCATCAAGAATCTGCACAGCCAAGATATCTGAAGCAACATATGTGTCTCCCACACTACGTGATTCACTCTCTGAACTTTTTAAGACATTATATAAACTGGATGTGATCTCAGTTTTTTCACTGAGATTGGAAATAACCGGAAGCGAGTTAATTTCATCCATACACTCAACCCTAAGTTTGTCTAGATTAAGCTCAGATGCTTCTAATAACTTTCTACCAAGACATTTGGTATCTAGAATGGACAATAGCACATGTGCATTATCGATATGTTGATGCTTATACTGTTTTGCCTTTTGATCGGACAATGAGAAAATTTCTCTCACTTTGTCAGTAAATTTTATATTATTTATATCCATAATCTGAATGTATGGATGATTCAAGAAAAAACAAGTCTAAATAAGATTAGTGATTATGGTGTCCATGATCATTTTGATCATTTACTTTCGACTCTCTAAAGTCAACGACATTGAACTTAAGCATAAATCTTCTCTCAAGGCTATCTTGAGCAATCATTAGTATTTGCTCACCAGCTTTGATATCTCTTCTTGGTCCAATCAGCATAAGATGAGTACCACCCGGTTTAAGCTCTATACTGTCATTTGCCGGTACAAGAATCATTTTAGCTTGTTTCATTTTTGCAGTTCCAGAATTGAATTCCATAACGTGCATTTCTACACTGTCGTAGACTGGACTTGTAAAGCTGTGGAATTCTACGTCTTTGTCAGACGTATTTGTGAATTTAACATATCCAGCATTAACCGATGCACTAGGTGGTGCTAAAGGTATTGTCGCGCCAATAATATCTATCTCGCCTTGTGTGTCACGACTTGGATCTATACCGCTCATGAATGCAAAAGATGTAATACTGAAGGCAAGAGTTAATAAAGATAGATAAATTTTCATCGAAATTATTATTGCATATTAAAGTAAGTAAATCACTTGAATTTTGATTTATATGAAATATATTTCTAATGTATGAATGATGATCTTTTAAAGATTCTCGTATGTCCCAAATCGGGCGGCAAGCTGGAATATGATAAGACTAAAAATGAATTGCTATGCAAAGAGTCTGGGCTAGCCTATCCTATCAAAGATGGTGTCCCTATCATGCTAATCGAGAGTGCTAGAAAAGTTAATTAGGAGCAATTATGGCTAATGGAAAAATAAATACAAAAGCAAAAGATTTAAAAATTGAATGCACAGATACAAAAAAGAGCAAGCTTTATGATTTTTTGGATAAGAAGTTGATACTATATTTCTATCCAAAGGATCTTACGCCAGGATGTACTACAGAAAGTATAGAATTTAATGATTATCTATCTAAGATAAAAAAGTTGAAAGCAAACGTAGTTGGTGTATCAAGAGACAAATTGAGTTTACATGAGAAGTTTATAGAAAAGTATGGCTTCAAATTTCCCTTGATATCTGACCCAGAAGAAAAATTATGTAAGAGTTTTGATGTTATCAAAGAGAAAAGTTTGTATGGAAGGAAATATATGGGAGTTGATAGGTCGACCTTTATAATTGACGAAAGTGGCAAAATACTACATGCGTGGAGAAACGTAAAAGTAAAAGGGCATGTAGAAGAAGTAATCGATAAATTAAAAGAAGTACAATGAATATAGTCATACTACTTCTACTAATATTCTTTATTCTTACAACGGTAATTGGATTAGTGTTTATGAATAGACTTATCAAGATTCAAAAAGAGAATAATGAACTCCTCAAAAATATGTTAAAGAATAAGTCTAGCGATCATAAAAGTAATGATGGGCCTATGCCGCACACTGAATTAGAGAAATTCAAAACACAATTCATGCAAAATCCATATCAGCCACCAAAATGAAAGAGAAATCTATATTTTCACAAATTATTGATAGGGAGATACCAGCTAATATAATATTTGAGGATGACACATGTATAATCATCGAAGATATAAGCCCTCAGGCTCCCATCCATTACTTAGCAATACCAAAGAGAGAAATAAAAGGTATTTCCGATTTGTCTGATACGGATCATGGCGTGATCGATCATCTCATGATTGCTATCAAAAATGAAATGTCAAAAGAAGGAATAAAAGATTATAGACTTGTTATAAACAATGGTAGCGAAGCAGGTCAAACTGTCTTCCACTTACATATACATGTACTTGCTAACAGGACCTTAGGCTGGCCCCCAGGCTAATTATTTTTTCTTAAAAAAAGAGAAAAATTTATCTAAAGTATCCTGGAATGGATTCACTCTAAGTTTTTCAGACTCAACGCTTATTTCATCTATGCATTTAACTGATCTGGCAGCATATGGACCGTGTGCTGTTTCTTGATAGAGGGCTACTAAATCAAATCCTTCTTCAAGAGTATGACCAATTTCGAAATTTTCTTCTCTTGACTGAACTTGACCAGACATTAATGTGGGGATTAGAGCGAGATATATAGGCTCGCAGCCATTATCTTTCGATCTTTTGACTATTTTTTCGTCGTGAATAACTTTTGAATCTAGCTCGATCATTGAGTAATCACATTCCTTAAAATAATCATCTAAATCCTCTGTGCTTTCTCCCAGTTTCACTCTTACGCATAATTTACTTTCTTGACTCAGCTTACCTTTCACAGACTTGAAAAAATCCAATCCATTACTTTTATCAAATGTGACAATCTCTGGGACGACATCATTTGCAAAAGCTAGATAGCTATCCATGTCAGATCCATCGGTATCCAAGTAGACTGATGTTGACAAGTTTCTTTTCTTTGATTGTTCTCTAAATGTGTCAATCCTTTGCCTGGCCAAATCCTCTCCGTCACTGTGAAGTACTCGTGCTATATCCACTCCATCTGTCCACTGTCTTGCAATGCCGGCCATTAGCATTGTAATGAGCTCTTTTTCATTATCAGTGGATGGTCCAAGTGTTGCGATAATTAAACTTAATCGATGTCTCTCTGAATCTGTCATCACAATAGTATATCAGTAATTATTGAAGAAATGATACAATGAATCATGACTATAGAGACTCTGACAAGTTTGAAGCTTTCCTTTTTTATTTTAGGGTTTATTTTATTTTTTTTCCTAGAGACTAAATACTCCAACAGAGCTTGGAAAACCAGACGTTACAAAAGACTACTTTTCCATTCCGCTGTTGCTTTGATCAACACAGTAATAATGAGATTACCTGTCCTCTTCATTTTGATGCCAATGCTCCTGCTTGTGACAGAAAATCAATTTGGTCTTTTATATCTCGTAGCTGATTACAATATTCTTAAATTTATTATGAGTTTTTTAATATTGGATATTGCCATGTATTGGTGGCATAGGTTCAATCACAAAAATCAATTTCTTTGGCGGTTTCACTTTGTCCACCATGTAGATACACATATGGATGTAGGGACTTCACTTAGATTTCATATAGGTGAACTTATTTTATCTACGCTATACAAATCAGTTATTATTTTATTTTTTGGAATTTCACTTGCAGAATTTTTATTCTATGAGATTATCCTTGTACTCTCTATACAATTTCATCACAGCAACATTAGAATCAATGAAAAATTTGATGCTTCCCTATCAAAATTTATTGTGACACCCAAATATCACACCAATCACCATACGAGAGTTAGAAAGTCACGAGAGGCTAACTATGCAAGTATCTTTACTATATGGGATAAAATTTTTCTTTCATATGAGGATGCAACAGATGCAGACAGAGAGGTCATGGGTCTTGAAAACAGAGAGATTGAATTAAACTTAATCGATAATCTATACCACCCTTTCAACAAAAAAGTTGACAGTGATTAGATCAGATGGTGTAATAAGCGTACGCCTAATTTGAACATCAGCTTGCAGGCGTAAAAGAGCTAAAGCGATCAGTAACCATCACTGCTTTAGCATGATGGTTTTTTTTTGGCATTTGAACTCTAGATTGTGTGCCATTGCTGATCAGTAAAAACACTAAAGAGGAGAAAAAATGAGAAATCACGAGAGTAACGCAGAACTTGATAATCCTTTAAGTTCTTCAAAAATTGGAGCATATTCTGGTTCAATCAGAGCTAGCTTTTACCTAAAAGGTAAGCTTCATAAGAGCATACCTTCTGTCGAGATAAATGATGAACTAAGGTCTATTATCTGTAATAGTAAGATCAAAATTAAGCCTTATCATGTATCAAACAAGAATGGGCTTTTTGAAATCAAGCTCCCTGAGAACATCAGAGGTGGACTTGCTAATCTAATCATTGTCAAAACGCTGACAACTGTTGGACTAAGATATAAATGTAATAGCTGTAAATTGGAGGTAGATGGCAATGAAAAAACAATCTGCTTCCACTATTAATCTTTTTAATTTGACTAATAGCCATGATAAAAAGAAAACAATAATGGCATTAAAAAATGCCCTAATTAGCTTAGGTCTAAGATATGTTCCAGAGAAAAGAGATAGAGAGAAACTATAAAAAAACACCCCCTCAAAAGAGGGGGTGCATCAAGTCCTTTTGATTCTTGATATTTCCTATATTAGTTTTCTACAGGGAAAGATAGCTCGTCGCCTTTGAATGAAGTACCTTTGTAACCAACTTCGTTGTTGATTCTGTTAGCGATACCTTTTTCTTCAGCTGTTGCGAATTTTTCATCCCAAGTAGCTAATCTTTTACGCATATACCAGTGCCATAGTGGTGGTACTAGTGCTAGTGCGAAAATTGTGAAGTAGCCCCAACCTGTGTTAGGTGCGCCTACGTTTTCAAGTTCCCAGAAATGTGTTTCTCCACGATCGTGGTGGTCAGCTTGACGACCGATTTCGATGAAGAACCAGCTTGTGAACAATGTGTTGTTGTCCCAGTTATGACGATAGTCAATAGGTTGGTCTTTAACACGAATTAAGCCATAGTGCTCAAGATAGTTCAAAGCTTCTAATTCAAAGTTTGAAATTACCCACACTGTAGCAAGTGCTGCTATACCAATCCAGCCACCAGCCATAAAGAATAATACAGCTGAAGGTACTGACATCATATAACCACGAATCCAACGGTTTTGCCATGAAATGAAAGGTACTCCCATTCTTGAAAGTCTTTCTTTTTCCATGTTAAACACGAATTTTGATTGTCCTAGGTATGATAGTAAGTAGTGACCATAAATTGTACGACCGCGAGGTGCAGTTGCAGGATCATCTTCACTAGCAAGTTCTAGGTGATGGTTGTATACGTGTGCGTAGCAGAAATGAGCTGAACCTGAAAGACCCATTGTCATTCTTGAAATAATGAATGCAAAGCCTTTGCAGTGTGATAACTCATGTCCGTAAATGATACCTATACCGGCAAATATACCTGTTGAAAGTACTGCACCGATTAAATCTAATGAGGTAATCCCGCTATATACAGGAATTAGACCAAACCATGTTGCTGTTATTTCTACTGGTACACCTGTCATGAATCCGTATACTCTCCATGCTAGTGCAAGTTGTAGTAGTACGAATACAGGTAACATCATGTACATTACCAAGTTTTGGAATGTTGGGCTTGCTTTAGTAGTACCATCTTCTTTGTGCATTGAGCTTGAAGCTTGCTTACGAAGAATAGTGTCAACGATGACACCTACGCCTAAAAGTGCAACACCAATCCAAGAAAGCATTCCACCTGCAATCACACCTGCTAGAGTTACTAGAATTAGTGATGGTGCAAGCAAATACTTAATGTTTGCAAATATTGTTGACATAATTGCCTCCTTTGTCCGCATTTTGTCAATTAATTAAGTAGATTAGAGTATTAATATATAAGTTTTGTCTAATATATTTCTATTCTGTCTACTTTCTGTCCATAACAATATGACAGTAGCAAGGGTCTGTCAACATATATTTGAAAAAATTTCGGGAGTACGAAAAGGTTATTTTTTAGCGTATTTTTTCTTAAATTTAGCTACACGACCTTCTTTAGTCTCAATACGTCCTTTGCCTGTATAGAAAGGATGTGACTCAGAGGATGTCTCGATCTTGTATACCGGATATTCATTCCCATCCTCATATTTCATGGTTTCATTGGTCTTGATAGTAGAAGACAATAGGAAACTCTTATTGCATGTCACGTCATGAAATATTACCGGCTTGTAATCTGGATGAATATCTTTTTTCATAGTGAGGGCTAATATATCATATTTTATTAAAATATTAATCTTTTAGTGCTATAAAATCATCATGGAAATTATACAGATAACAGATCTACATATATCAAAGGATAAAAGTGACTCGAAACATGATTGTGTTCCATATGAGAGGCTGGCAAAGGTTTTAGAACACATTAGGGCCAATCATTCTCAACACTCTAATTTGGTAATTACTGGAGATCTATCTAGTGATTTTACCCTCGAATCCTATGAGAATATAAGCTCTCTTATAAAACAATTTGAATTCAATGTGAGTATTCTCCCTGGTAATCATGATGATCTCAGTATGATGAAACTCATATGTGATGACCAGATAAAATTAGAGTCACTAGACTGCGAAAATAAGTATTTTTCGATATTTAATTTTGATACACACATTCAGGATAACGTGAGGGGGGTCATAAACCAGAGTGAGATCGAAAACCTGGACTACCAATTATCAGCAAACAGAACGAATGTTATTATTTTCTCTCATCATCCACTCATCAAAGTTAACTCAGAGTGGATTGATATTAATATCACCGAGAATAATAATCTACTTGTTCAATTTATGCTCAAACAGAATGACATTACATTTAACGTATTTTCCGGACATGTTCATCAAGAATTTTACAAAAGAATTAACAATGTGTGCTTTTACACATCGCCATCTACATGCTATCAATTTGAAGCACAGTCAGATAATTTTAATGTTGATAGAAGCCTTAGTAATGGTTACCGTGTAATATCTTTACACGGTAACACCTTAACTACGAATGTCATCAGACTGTAGTTAGTTATAGCTTGACTCACCATGAGAAGATATATCAACACCAGTTTCCTCATCTTCGTTGGTAACTCTCAAATTACCTGTGAAAATTTCAGCAACTTTAATTGCAACAATTGTAAAAATGGTGCACCAAATAATTGTAAAGACTACACCAAATAATTGAATCAAAAACTGATCAGATATCGAATTCTCCATGCCTAAGCCACCAAATTGAGAGGAAGCAAAAATGGCAGTGAGGAGTGTGCCCAATATCCCACCTACTCCATGAACTGGAAAGACATCGAGTGAATCGTCGATATTAATCTTATTCTTGATGTACTGCGTAGCCTCATAGCATATTAATCCAGCTAATGTTCCGATCAACAACGCTCCCATTGGCCCAACGAAACCAGATGCAGGGGTAATCGTTCCCAGACCAGCAACCATACCTGTAACTATTCCCAGAACACTTGGTTTTCCAGATCTTGACCATTCTCTGAACATCCACGCAAGAGATCCTGATGCAGCCCCGATGTGTGTTACAAGCATTGCCATACCAGCAGATTGATCAGCAGCTAATGCAGAGCCTGCATTGAAACCAAACCAACCGACCCAGAGCATTGATGCACCGGCCACAGTCATACTTAAATTATGTGGTGGCATGGGGACGGTCTGAAACCCTGTTCTGTTGCCTAGGTAAATCGCTAAAACTAAAGCTGCGACACCTGCATTTATATGAACGACTGTTCCTCCAGCAAAGTCCATTAGACCCATTTCTCCTAAGAAGCCGCCGCCCCACACCATATGACATATAGGGGCATACACCAGAATCATCCAAACGAAGCTGAATATAAACATAGATGAAAATTTCATTCTCTCAGCAAAACCGCCAACAATCAGCGCTGGTGTAATTATTGCAAAAGTTAACTGAAACATAACAAATACTGTCTCAGGAATATCACCTGACATTGAACTGGCAGATAATCCCGCTAAAAACGAATTGTCCAAGCCCCCAATATAAGAATTCAACGACCCTCCATCACCGAAGGCTAAGCTATACAAAAATGCGACCCACATGATACTTACTAGACAAGCTAGACTGAAACATTGCATCAACACTGACAGAACATTCTTGCTTCTGACAAGCCCACCATAGAAAAAAGCTAGTCCTGGTAAGGTCATAAAAAGAACTAGTGCTGTAGAAGTTAATATCCAAGCTGTATTAGCATTAGATATCTGACCGTCAGACGCTAATGCGACATCAGCATTTAACAGAAAAAGGAGTCCACAAGCTACCCCTAGATAGATGTATTTAATCATAATTTTACCTCATTCAATGATTAATTTAGTGCAATTAGTGTGCCAAAATAGTGCGAAAGATAAAAATTAAAAAGGTTTGTAAAATACTCATTTCTGAATTAGTTTTAGGTAATACAAATTTATTTTATTTATTTATTTGCGCCTAAATGGAGCATGTAGCACTAAATATGGACATTAAAACAGACATAGTAATAATTGGAGCAGGTCCTGCTGGGTCCATGGCTGCAAACGTCTTGCGTGATGCGGGTAAAAGCGTAGTAATCATAGATAAAAGCAATTTCCCAAGACATAAGTCTTGTGCAGGCGGACTAACACCGAAGACCATATCAGAACTACCTTTTGACATCAAAGCATTAAGTCAGCATAACTCTGACAAGATGTTATTTAAATTTACTAATGGGAAAACTGTAGATCTAAACAACGAGCTAGGTGCTTGCAAGATGGTTATCAGAGAAGAGTTTGATAACTATTTTTTTAATTTTGTTATAAAAAAGGGAGCAGATTTCATTAATTCAAAAGTTGAGAAAATATCAGAAGATAATGAGGGGGTTGTTGTTCAGACGAACAACGAAACATTAAGATGTAAGTATCTCATTGGGGCAGATGGAGCTAACAGCACAACTAGAAGATTAATTACTAATCTGAAATATAAAAATCCTGTGTTTGCTTTCGAGGGATTAGTCAAAAGGGAAAACTCTAAGAAAGACGTTCCAACTAAATTTGTATTTAATAAACTTGGATACAGTTGGATATTCCCCAAACAAGATCACTACAATGTTGGAATTGGCAATTTAATATTTGACCCTTCATGCCCAAAACCACGAAAAAATGACCTTTTAGATTTTGTGAGAGAAGAGCTTGAATGCGATCAACTCGAACACATAACAGGCTTCCCAATAGGCACAGAAGGCAAATGCTATGAGCCAAGTTCGAAGAGAATGTATTTAATTGGAGACGCGGCAGGTTTCGCGGAGACTTTATTAGGAGAGGGTATATACAACGCAGTTATTTCTGGTAAATACATTGGTAATGCAATTAAAGATAGTGAGATACCAGATGTAGTCTTCGAAAAATATACTGATTTTCTTGATGGTATGAAAAAAGAATTAGCGCTTTATAATCGAGGTGCAAAAGTTTTGTATAAAAAACAACGAATGAGTTACTGGATGCTGAAATTATTCTTTGGGAGAAGGTTTATGGATGGATACTCAACTGGTAAAACTCTTACTGAAATAATCAAAGGTAAATATCCTTTTCCATCTATCTAGTTCGTGTAGAACAATAGCGTGTCAGATCAATCAAAACTTTCTCGTAACTACTGTTACAATCTATAGCATCGATCGCATTTTGAGTATATGTATCTATTGCTTCTAATGTATATTTATCTGAGCCATTTTTGATAAATATTTCCCGCAATGTATCAGTGTCTGAAAGGATTTTGTTATTAAAAATTTTTTCAATGATACCCTTGTCATTTGTATTAGAGTTAATATAGCTATGAATTAAAGGTAGTGTAGACTTCCCCTCCGATAAATCTTCAGCAATATTTTTTCCTGTTTCATTGTCATCGCCAAAATAGTCAAGATAATCGTTTCTTAGTTGATATGCGATTCCGAAATTTTTACCAAATTGTTTGGCCCAATCATGATTACTACTATCTGCTATATCCATAGCAACCAGTGCTGAAGCTTCAAATAATTTTCCAGTTTTTAGATAAACTATTTCAATATATTTCTCTTTATCCTCGATAATCTTCTCTTTGTACATCAATTGCATTACTTCTCCTTGAGATATCTTATTGGTTGTCTCAGCAAGTATTTTGTATACCCTCTCCCTGTTTATCTCCACGATCAACTCAAATGCTCTCGAATACAAAAAATCTCCGACAAGTACAGCGCTATCATTACCCCAAAGTTTATTTGCAGTATTTATGTTATGCCTCACATCGGATTGATCGACTACATCGTCGTGAAGCAATGTGGCAGCATGGATTAATTCAATGATTGCAGCAGACTCTATGATTTTTTTCTCATTAGACATTATCTTTGATATTAAAAATACAATAATTGGTCTAATACGTTTTCCCCCGCTATCGATCATGTGACTTGAAAGTGTATTAATAAGGGGTATTTCAGTAGTAGTTACTTTTTTCAGAAAAGCGTTCAAATCGTCAATTTCGTTCGATAATTGATCATTTATTTCATTCAAGATAGTCATGGTCAGAAAAATATATCATATTTACTCAATCAAAAACGGGATAAAGTGGTTTATTATTTGAAAAAATAAAGGTAGAATCACTCAATTCACAACATTATGAATGCAATTATTAAACAAGGTGGACATCAATATAATATAGCTGAAGGCGACGTTATTCGTGTTGACCTACTATCTGAGCCAGAGGGTAGTAAGATTGAACTTAGTAATATACTGATGGCATTCAAGGATGATGATTCAGTTATTGATAAAAAATCTCTATCTTCTATTAAAATCAAGGCAACCATCCAAAAACATGGTAGATATCCAAAGGTAAGAATAGTAAAATTTAAAAGAAGAAAACACTATATGAGGACTCAAGGTCACAGGCAGGGTTTCTCAGAAATTAAAATAGAGTCGATTAAGTAACATGGCACATAAGAAAGCAGGCGGTAGCACAAAGAATGGAAGAGACTCAGAGTCTAAAAGGCTTGGCGTGAAAAAATATGGTAGCGAATTTGTTCACGCTGGTAATATCATCTTAAGACAAAGAGGAACTCCGGTTAAAGCAGGCGAAAATGTAGGCTGTGGTAGAGACCATACGCTATTTGCGACAAGTGATGGTTACGTTCATTTCCATAAAAAAGGACCTAATAAACATAAGTTTGTTAGCGTTCTTCCAACAAAACACTAAAACATACCTTCATCGCTATGAAATTTATTGATGAAACTGTCATAACAGTCAGAGCAGGCAATGGTGGTTCTGGCTGCCTGAGTTTCAGGCGAGAAAAATATATACCTTTTGGCGGGCCGGACGGTGGTGATGGTGGTAATGGTGGTTCGATAATCATAAGAGGAACTGATAGCCTGAATACTCTTGCTGATTTCAGGAATAAGAGCATATTTACTGCTGAAAATGGCAAAGCTGGTGGCAGTAGGAATAAACACGGGAGGAATGGTGAGGATCTTGTAATTGACCTTCCTCTCGGTTGTGTAATAACAGACAATATTACAAATGAAGAGTTATGTGATTTGGATGAGGAAGATAAGACGTTTATTGTAGCAAAAGGAGGTGAACATGGTTTTGGAAATGTTCGATTTAAAACCTCCACGAATAGAGCGCCAAGAAAGAAAACTTTAGGCAAGGAGGGTGAATCTAGAGAAATAAAAATTGTCTTGAAGGTTCTAGCTGATGTTGGTCTTGTTGGTTTACCTAATGCTGGTAAAAGTTCTTTTTTACAAGCTGTCAGCATGGCGAAGCCTAAGATAGCTGATTATGAATTCACGACGCTCACACCTAATCTCGGTGTCGTCCTATATTCAGATTATGAGAAGTATGTTGTTGCTGATATACCCGGAATAATAGAGGGTGCCTCTACTGGAGTTGGTTTAGGGACACAGTTTTTAAAGCATATAAGCCGGACTAAAATGCTATTAAATATCATTGACGGCTCTAGTAAAACATATGAGATGATAACGGATGAGATTAAAAAAATACATCATGAGCTAGAGTCATATGATGAAACATTAGTCAAAAAAGATTTATGGGTCGTCATTAATAAAATAGACTTGGTAAGTGATGAGGATTTAAATGGTCTAAGAAATATGTTTAAGATGACAAAACTTGATGTGTATTTTGTATCCACTGTTACAAAGATAGGGATAGAAGAATTAACAGATAATATTTATGAGTTCCTAAAATATGAGAATAGAATTAAATAAAGCGAAGAAAATCGTTATCAAGTTAGGCAGTTCTATTATCGATAATCAAGATGCCATGATCATTAATGGGATATGCACTAGTGTAACAGAATTCTTAAAGGAGAATAAGGAGGTAATACTTGTAACCTCAGGTGCAATATCACAAGGCATGAAGGTAATGGATGTTAAAAATAAGCCAAAAGATATTAAAAAGCTTCAGTCACTAGCAGCGGTTGGGCAACAAAAGCTTATGTTGATGTATGAGAAAATATTTTCTGAACATGGTTTTCAAACTGCACAAGTACTCATAACGCACAATGATATCAACGATAGAGTTCGCTACTTAAATATTAAAGGAACCCTGGAGGAATTATTAAATAATGGAGTGATACCAATTATTAATGAAAACGATGTTGTATCAACTGAGGAAATCAAGTTGGGTGATAATGATAATTTAGCATCCATGATAGCGAATCTAGTAGATGCAGATTTACTTATAATTCTCACTGATCAAAAAGGTATGTATCATAAAAATCCTGACAGCTATAAAGATGCCAAACTAATTAATAGAATTAAAATTGAGGATCTAAAAGATTTTGATTCTGACTTTAGTACTCATAGTGAAATTGGTACTGGTGGATTTATCACTAAAATACAGGCAGCTAAAAGAGCTGATCTATCAAATACATACACTGTCATAGCAAATGGACTAGAGAAAAATATTATCAATAATATATTTACAAATAATGATGTCGGTACATTATTCATACCAAGTGAAAAAAAAATCAGTGCGAAAAAACAGTGGCTGGATACAACAGATAGTAGAGGATCAATCGTAATTGATGATGGTGCCTGCAAAGCTATAAATGATAATAATAGTCTTCTTCTAGTGGGTGTGAGTGCTGTCGTGGGATATTTTGAGAAAGGCGATGTGATTCAATGCATGGATAGCAATCACTCATGTATAGCAAAAGGAATAGTGAACTATTCATCTAGGGATGTTATGAGGGCAAAAGGGAAATCTGCAGATGCTATTGCAGAAGAGTTGGGTAGTGAATTCAGCAAAGAACTCATTCATGTGGATAACTTGATAGTTATAGAGACTTAATTTTGCTATTAAGCCTAGCCTTGTGTCTAGCGGCTTTATTTTTATGAATGATGCCTTTAGCTGCAAGCTTATCTATACATGAGACAGCAGTTATGAAGTCTTTCTTAGACTGCTCAGCATTTTTTTCCGAAATTGATTTTAGGACATTTTTGATGCTAGTTCTGAACTGAGACTTCTTAGCAGCATTTGCTACTCTTGCCTTTGAAGCTTGTCTGACTCTTTTTCTTGCCTGCGCGGTATTTGCCAATGTAATTATCTCCAATAATGGGTAAAATAAACCAAGATTATCTCAGTCTAGTAGACTAGTGTCAATATAATACGCACTTTATGACAGAAGAATCGGAAAATAAAAAAGTATCAATCATTAAGTCCTCAAGTCAATTTGGCCTTACAACACTTATTTCTAGGCTAACAGGTTTTCTTAGAGATGTGCTTTTTGCTAACTATTTTGGCGCTGGAGCCAACACAGATGCCTTCTTTGTTGCTTTTAAGATACCAAATTTTTTTAGAAGACTATTTGCAGAGGGTGCTTTTACTCAGTCATTTGTTCCAGTCCTTCAAGAATACAAATTAACTAAACCTGAGATGCTTTATGATTTTATTCAATTCATTTTTGGTAATCTTTTCTTCGTACTTCTAGTAATTACTCTTCTTGGTATGTACTTCTCTGAGGAATTAATATATCTGTTTGCTCCAGGTTTTATTAATGACCCTACTAAGCTAACGCTAGCATCACAAATGCTTTATATAACATTCCCCTATCTATTATTTATTTCCTTGACGGCTATGTGCTCTGGAATATTTAATAGTTACAACAGATTTATTTTATCTGGTATTACGCCAGTTTTTTTAAACCTGAGCTTAATTGTTTTTACAATTTTCTCAACGACACTCTTTGTCGTCCCAATAGTGTCGTTATCATATGGTGTTCTAGTAGCAGGAGTTGTACAGCTAATAATACAACTGCCGCTGATGTTTAAGCTTGGATTTTTAAAAATGCCTAAAATTAATTTTTCTAATAAAGGATCTGTTAAAGTAATTAAACTTATGGGTCCTGCGATTATTGGTACTGCAGCGGTTCAAATAAATTTATTAATTGATACTATTGTAGCCTCATTGCTTATCACTGGAAGTATAAGTTGGCTATATTTCTCTGATCGGTTAATCGAGTTACCATTGGCTATCTTTGGTATAGCTATATCGATTGTAATGCTCCCAGTATTATCTGAATATTTCCAAAAAAGCAGAATGAGTGATTATTCAGAAACTTTAGAAAAATCTACTAGACTCTCACTGCTAATAGCTATCCCATCTATGGTCGGACTGATTATTCTCTCGGCTCCTATAGTGTCATCATTATTTATGTATGGAAACTTCCAGTCTTATGATGCAAGAATGACTTCTCTGAGTTTGATTACATACAGCCTGGGATTGCCTGCTTTTATTTTTATGAAGATACTTGTCACGGCTTTTCACTCAAGGCAAGATATGAAGACGCCTGTAATATATTCTTTGTTAGGAATATTGCTTAATATAATAGCTAACCTAACTGTCGTTTTTATTTATTTACGACACCCTTTCGAGGGAGCTCACGCGTTTATTGCCTTAGCGACATCTTTATCTGCATGGGCCCAAGTAATACTAATGAGTTTAAGATTGAAAAAGATTAATATAATCAAGAATAATGTTTTCTTTAACATGGTTTCACTGAAAATTATAATATCAGCAATTGCTATGGGATTAGTGATATACCTAAGTATTGATGTGTCTATTTTTGAGAATGATTCATCTCCTTATGAGAGAATTGGCTCATTGTTAGCTTTTATTATAACTGGCGCGCTAGTATATTATGTCTTTCTGCGTCTGTTCGGTGTCAGATTGGGTAAATTTAAAATATGAGAATATTGAATAATCTTAGCGATGTATCTAAAAATCCAAAAGCTGTTACAGTTGGCAACTTCGATGGTATACATAAAGGTCATCAAGCTCTCATAAATAAAACGAAGGAGATTTCAAATAAGAATAATATTGAATCTGTGATTTTTACATTTAATAAACTACCGAAAGAGATATTTAGTCCTGATACTGTACAAAGGCTCTATGATAACAAAATCAAAGAGTCTATTCTCAGTTCATATAAAATAGACACACTACTTTCTATCGATTTCAATGAAATAAAAGATTACTCTGCAGATTTTTTCTGTGAAGAGATATTGATTAGAAGGTTAAACGCACAATATCTAATAATCGGAGAAAACTTTAAGTTTGGTAAAGATAGATCAGGAGATATAGAAAAACTAAGAAAATATGACAGCAAGAATGCTTTTAAACTAATGGTGCCAAAGTTTGAGACGTATGATGGCATTAGAATTAGTAGCTCAAGAATTAGAAACTTGCTTAATAAAGGTGACATTATTGGAGCAAAAGAGTGTTTAGGCAGAGATTATATGCTCTCCGGAACAGTTGTATCAGGAGAAAAGCTAGGACGAAAGCTTGGTTATCCAACTGCAAATATAAAATTAGAATATGATTATCCTCTTGATGGTGTATATCTAACAAGAACTGTAATTGAGGAAAAAAATTATGTTGGATTAGCCTCCCTAGGTAACAAACCAACGTTCAATGGTTCAGAAAAGATACTTGAAGTATTTATCTTAGACTTCGACGATGACATTTACAGTCAAAATATTGAAGTATATTTTCTTGAGGAAATTAGAAAGCAAATTAAGTTTAGTAATGAAGATGAACTCATTAAACAAATGAATGAGGATCATAAATATGCAATAATCAATAGCAAAAAATATGGAATATAAAGATACTCTAAACTTGCCTAAAACAGACTTTCCTATGAAAGCTAATCTACCTAACAGAGAACCTGATATTCTCAAATCATGGGCTCAACATTCTATATTTCAAAAGGCGCTTGATCAATCAAAAAAATCAAAAAAATATATACTTCACGATGGACCACCATATGCCAATGGCGATATACACATAGGTCATGCAGTGAATAAAATTTTAAAAGATTTCATCATTAAATCTAAGATTATGTCAGGATACCACACTCCATTCATACCAGGTTGGGATTGCCATGGTTTACCAATTGAACTACAAGTAGAAAAAAAATATGGGAAAGGAAAATTTAAAGACGATCCTAATGGTTTTGTTGCTGCCTGTAGAGAATTTGCAAAAAAACAAATAGAAAAACAAAAAGCAGATTTCATAAGATTAGGGGTATTTGCAGACTGGGATAATCCTTACACTAGTATGGATAAAGAAGTTGAATCAGGAATTGTCAAAAGCTTATCTAAGATTATAGATAATAATCATGTCTACTTTGGATCAAAGCCTGTCCATTGGTGTATCGAGTCTTCCTCTGCATTAGCTGAAGCTGAAGTTGAATATAAAGATATTGTCTCAAAGGCTGTATGCGTTAAATTTAGGATTACTTCCTCTAACGAGCTGACTTTTTCTAAAAATATTGATCAAAAAGCTCATATCTCAATTCCAATTTGGACTACAACACCCTGGACTCTTCCTGCAAATAGAGCTGTTGCTATCAGCAAAGACATAGATTATTCATTAGTCCAAGTTGGTAAAGATTATTTGGTCATTGCAAAAAAATTAGTCGATTCTGTAATGGAAAAAGCTGGTATCAGTGAATTCAAATTAGTAGAAGAGTCTATTAAATCTGAAATGAGCGCTGTAATGTTAGAGCATCCATTTTATGATATTAAAGTGCCTGTGATATTTGCAGAGCATGTCACTGATGAAAATGGGACGGGCGCAGTTCATATAGCCCCTGGGCACGGTACAGAAGATTATTTGGCTGGCTTAGAGCATGACCTTGAAGTATTTAATCCTGTGGATGATTATGGGCGTTTTAAGGAGAGTCTTCCAATCTTTGGAGGCATGAAGGTTCGAGAATCAAATGAAGAGATAGTATCACTTTTAAGTAAAAATGAGGCGCTTCTTTTTTCTGAGGATTATGAACACTCGTATCCTCATTGTTGGAGATATAAAACACCTCTCATTTTCAGAGCAACACCACAATGGTTTATGAGCATGGATAAATCAGCACTGCGTAAATCTATTAAAGATGACATTAAAAATATCAACTGGCTTCCATCATGGGGTGAAGACAGGATTTTTAATATGATTGAAGGAAGGCCAGATTGGTGCCTATCAAGACAAAGATATTGGGGTGTACCAATTCCTCTATTTTTACACAAGGAAACAAATAAATTACATCCTAAAACGAGTGCTATTTTAGAGGAAGCTCAGAAGATAATAAAAGCAGGTAATATAGAAGCATGGATCGATTTTGATAAAAGATCGATTGTGAAAGATTTTGATGATTATGCGGAGGTAAAAGATACTTTAGATGTTTGGTTTGACTCAGGTGTTACGCACCAGACGGTTCTAAAAGATAGAGGAATTGACGAGACAGCAGATCTTTACCTTGAAGGGTCGGATCAGCATAGAGGATGGTTTCAATCATCGCTTATTACATCTCATGCTATAAACAATAAATCTCCTTATAAAAATGTTCTTACTCATGGCTTTGTTGTCGATGCTGAAGGTCAAAAAATGTCCAAGTCAGTTGGTAATATAATCTCTCCACAGAAAATAATTAAGGATAAAGGGGCTGACATTCTTAGAATGTGGGTTGCAATGACTGATTATACAAAAGAAATGACAATTTCAGAAGAGATCATCAAAAGAGTATCTGAGTCATACAGAAGGATAAGAAATACATCAAAGTTTTTGCTTTCAAACATAAATGATTTTGATGTAAATGAGTTTGATAAAAGTAATTTACTTGTCCTTGATAAATGGATTATACATAAAGCTGAAGAGATAAATAAACAAATACAAAATGATTATGAGCAATTCAAGTTTAATAAGATTATGAAGGATGTAATTAACTTTTGCACTCTAGAACTTGGAGGCTATTACCTAGATATTATCAAAGATCGATTATATACATCCAAGAGTGATGGTATTCCAAGATGCTCTGCGCAAATGACTTGTTACATATTGATGCGTTACATAAATTCATGGATTGCTCCTATACTCACCTTTACAGCTGAAGAAATATACTCAAAGATTCCAAATGGTAAAGAGAGTATTTATCTGGATGATTGGTTCTCTTACTCTGTTGATATTGATGAAAAATCTATCGAATTATTTGATAGTTTATACAACATAAAATCAGACGTATCCAGGCTAATAGAGGAAGCAAGGAATAACGAAGTAGTTGGATCATCACTTGAATGTAAAATAGAAATGATATGCAACAATAAGCTTTATGAAAAACTCAAGCCTCTTGAAGCTGAGCTTAAGTTTATTTTTATCGTGTCTGAATTCTATCTCATCATGGGAGAGGATGATGATAATTATGTACTAGATCGAAACAATGAAAAATTAAGAATAAACGTCCTTAAGTCTGGTAATAGAAAATGTGAAAGATGTTGGCATCTAAACGAGACGGTCGGAACAATAAACGATGCTCCTACTATATGTCAAAGGTGTCATGATAATGTGCATGGTGATGGAGAATGCAGAATATTCGGCTAAAAGGCTTATATATTTTTTTGCTGATTATTTCTATTATAGCCTTGGATTTGTATACCAAGTTTGTTGTTTCAGGTGACAATAACACTATTATTGTAAGTTCATTCATCAAGTTACATACAATTAATAATTATGGTATAGCCTTTAGTCTTTTTGATGGCTTACAAGATGGCGGTCGCTTATTGTTGAGTATTGTAATACTAATTGTTTTGATTTTTGTGGCTTATGAATTATATAAAAATTTAAGATCGTCAATAAATTACCTTCTTGGCTTATCATTAGTATTGGGAGGAGGAGTAGCTAATTTTATAGATAGGTTTGATAATGGGTCTGTAACCGATTTTATAATACTTCACTATGAGAACATTTACTTCCCTGCAGTTTTCAACATCGCAGACCTCGCAATAAGTATTGGTGCAATATTTATAATTTTTCATCTCGTAGGGATACCTCGTGGCAGTAGTCAAATATAATAGTAATGTTCTGTTGCATTATTCGTTAAAAGGTAATGGTCAAGTTTTTGAGAGCACATATGGAGGTTGCCCAATTAAACTTAAAATTGGACAATCGAATCTTCCCCAAATTATTGAGAGTTCGCTGTATGGACTTAAGGCAAATGATAAAAAAGAATATTCATTTTCATCAAAAAATATATTTGGTGTGTATGATGAGTCTAAAGTCAAAACTATGAGCCTTAGCACATTTGCAAATTACAAAGATCCAAAGCCAGGTGATATCATTGAAACTACAGAGAATGATAAATCATATTTTATTACTATATTAAATAGAATAGATGATAAAGTAGTAGTTGATTTGAATCACCCCTTGAGTAATAAAGAGGTGGTATTTGAAGTAGAAATTTTGGACGTAGATAATGATACTTAAAAACTCGGAAATATTATTAACAGAACCTAGAGGTTTTTGTGCAGGTGTAGAAAGGGCAATAGAAATAGTCAACCGTGCTGTAGAAATTTTTGATGAAACTATCTTTGTTAAGCATGAGGTTGTTCATAATAAACATGTAATAGAACAGCTAGTAGAAAAGGGTGTTATTTTTGTTGAATCTCTAGAGACTGTCCCGGATCAGTCTATATTAATTTACAGCGCTCATGGTGTATCTAAAGAAGTATCAGAATTAGCAACAAAAAAAAGACTTAGGGTCTTTGATGCAACATGTCCACTTGTAACTAAAGTTCACTTTGAAATACATAAATTTGCGTCACAAAATATTGATGTTGTTCTAGTTGGACACAGTGGCCACCCAGAAGTAGAGGGAACAATGGGTCAATATATATCTGACATAGGTAAAATTCACCTTGTCGAGACAAATGATGACATAGATAAATTAACAATTGAAAATAAAAACATCGCGTATGTGACCCAGACAACTTTATCAGTTGATGATACAAAAAGTATTGTGAGTTGCCTAAAAAATAAATATCCAAATATTATAGGTCCTAGAAAAGATGACATTTGTTATGCAACACAAAATAGACAAGAGGCTGTCAAAAAAATTTTGGAGTTTTGCGATTCATTGATAGTTGTGGGTTCACAAAACAGCTCGAACTCTCAGCGCTTGAGAGAAATAGGAGTTCAGTATGGAATTAAGTCTTATTTGATAGATGATATAAACCAAATTAATATTAATGATTTGAGTGACGATAAGGTTATAGGTATCACTGCTGGTGCCTCAGCACCTGAGGATACTGTTGCCTCCCTTGTGAAATTTCTACTGAGCAAAGGTGCGAGGATGTCTGATAAGAATCTATCTTTTAAAAATGAAAATATAACATTCTCTATTCCCAAAGAACTGAGGGTACCTAATAGCTAGTTAAAATCGTGTGTCGTGTTAGTATCCAATGATTCGTCCGGCTTCTTATACTCTGGATCATTTGGATTTATGAAAATGAACTGTTTACCTGAACCGTCTATTGCAACATAGTCAAGTTTGGTATTTTTAAGATTTACCATTGAGTCAGGATCTATCAATATGTCTATCCCGTTTACCTTCAATTGGAGATCTTCCTCTTTAGATTGGTCAAAACCCATGAGATAGTTGAACTTGCCGGATGAGTCAACATTGAGCGATATTCGTAATGGCCACTTAGCACTTTCAGATTCCTCTGCAGCCACATTAATTTGTTTCGCAGCATCATCACTAATTTCAAAGATTTGTTTAACCATTATTTTGCTCTATAAATTTTATAAAATATTTAGCCCAATTCAATTTACTCGTTGACCTGAGGTGTGAAAATGAAGCAATAGTATTTTTATATATCAGACCATCTTTTTTACCATTTATACCATAACCTCGTTTTACATTGTAAGCATATTTATATCTCTTCTTGTTAAATTTAACTGATGAGTAATGAAACTCATGTGCATGAATATTCTTATTCTTCATCGACCAAGGATGTTTATCTGTATCCAAAATTGTATATCCCCTACCAACAGGTTTTTCATTCATTTCAATGTCAATGTCAAAGACATTACACATTTTGGTTAGAGATTTTCCAAACTTAATGCGGTTGGCTAAATACATTAGTCCACCACACTCAGCATAAACTGGAAGTCCTCGATTTATTGCATTATAGATTGATTTTTTCATAGAATTATTTTGTTGAAGTTTCTGAGCTTGAGTTTCAGGAAACCCTCCTCCAATAAACAAGCCATCGATAGTTGGAAGTCTGGCCTCTCTTATCAGATTGATTTTCTTTACTCGACAACCTTGTCTTTCAATTTCCTCTATATCATCAGGATAATAAAAACCAAAGGCAGCGTCAGATGCTACTCCTACTACAATAGGGGTTTTTTTCTTTGTTACGTGAGGTTTTATGACTTTTTTTTGGGATTTAGACCTCAAAGGCAAGAGTTTTTTATAATCGGTATTATTCTTAATAATAGAAACTAGTGACGATAGGACCTTCTTTTTTTGGGGGTGTTGGAAAGTTGGAACTAAGCCTAAGTGACGCTCAACGATGAAGTTTTTTATTGATGGGATTACTCCCAGTACTCTAAAATCAGTATATCGTGATATAGCAGATACTAATTTTGACTCATGCCTGGATGTTGATACATTATTCAAAATAACTTTATTCAATTTGAGTTTTTTCCCAAATGATTTGTACCCCTCTAAAAGAGGTGCTACACCTCTTGTTATACCCTCACAATCGATAACTAATAATACATTAGATTTCAATAAACCAGCTAACTCTGCATTGCTATCACCTCCATCAGTTAATATCCCATCAAATAATCCCTTTGTACCCTCAATTAGGCTAAAGTCCATGCCATGAGATTTCTCGGTGTACATTCTCTTTATTTCCTCTGAGCTCATCGTATTGAAGTCTAAGTTATAACATGGCCTTCTGGAGGCTAGTGTTAACCATGAGGGATCTATAAAGTCTGGACCTTTTTTAAAAGTTTGAATGTCGTAACCTAAGTTATTGGCTAATCCAGATAAGCCGATAGAAATAATAGTCTTGCCCGATGACTTCCTTGTAGACGATATTAGCAGTGACTGAACCATAGAGATTATCCTCTACTTCTTGACAGGGATGAATTTTAGATTAGTAATAAGGATAAGTATAATTATTAAAGCAAGCGATGTTCCACCAACTCCTAAACCAAACTCAAAAATAGAGGGTGTGTATGGATGTATTACGTTATCATAAAAAGATGACTCTAAAATAATATGGTCAGGAAATATATTCAATGGGAAGGCTTGTCCTCCTATAATGATGACGGCAACTGCAAAAAAACCACCGACTAGTACCATAAGTGATGTTATAGTAAGCCCGAAGCTTCTCCCCTCGTCATTCGTCATTTCATAAAGGAGAGGAATAACTAGTCCCAGTCCCACTTGCCCTAACCAAAACATAGTAGTGTAACCACCGCCGTTTAGTAATATGAAAGACTCTACGGCTATTTGTTTAGAGATATAAAGATTAGTTATATGATATAAAATCAGAAAGTAAATGTTAGCTAATAGAAAAATTATCATCAAACGTCTGATATTTTTTGTAATTTCATCTGGAATGTCAATCGTCTGTAACCTAGAAATAACACGAAGTAATAAATAGAAAACTGCGGTCCCATACAATAGAGACATCACAATAAATAGAGGTGCAAGAACTGCTGTCGAATATGCCTCTCTTGCTACCAGAAACCCAAATATTGATCCTGTACCAGTAGTAAGAATTATTCTCCAACCAAATGCAATTTTACCGACAAGTGATGAAAATCTATTTACATTAAAGTCTAACATTGACCATATATATACAGCCAATATTACAAAGAAGCCTGAATATAAAAAAATATTCCACGCAAAAATTGATTTAAAGTTATAC
>CACAVP010000003.1 GCA_902535975.1 uncultured Gammaproteobacteria bacterium
CTAGTGAGGGTGCAGGAATTTATCCTAATTTAGGTGAAAATAAATATACCACACCACCTATAGATATCTGCTATAGATACCTGAGATTTTTCGTTAAGAGAATGTGCGATTATGTAATAATCGAGTGTTCATCTCAAGGACTTCACCAAGGGAGATTAGACGGCATACACTTTACTTATTCTATAATTACAAACATTGACCAAGATCATATCGAATATCATAAAAGCTTAAAGAATTACATTAATAGCAAGTTAAAAATATTGAATCAAAGCAAAACATCAATTCTAAACTTTGATTCTAAAAATCTAAAGAATATTGATAATCATAAATTCAAATGTAAAGATATCCTCTATATTTCTCAGAATAAGATGAAAAATAAAAAAACTATGAATACATCTTTGCGAGAAAATATAAGAGGCTTGAATAATTTCAATTCATATTCATTACTTATGATATTTACGGTTATGAGACTTGAGAAATTTAAAATCTCAATGATATCTAACTCTATTAATAATCTTAAATCTATTCCAGGGAGAAGACAGATTTTTACTACAAACGAGAGGGGAGATTTTATCATAGATTATGCTCACACAGTTCAAGCCTATAGAAATATATATAGAGATTTCAACATGAATAAAAACATATGCACCCTCTTTGGATGTGGTGGTGACAGAGACAAGTCTAAAAGAAAAGAAACTAGTGAGATTGTTGATCAGTTTTCATCAAAAATAATTATTACTGAAGATAATTCAAGAACTGAGAAATTTAAGAAAATACTCAATGATATTCTGAAAGGAATTAAAAATCTTGATAAAGTTAAAATTATCAAATCAAGAAAAAAGGCCATTAAATACATGTTACGAACCTCTTCTAATGATCAGCTAAACTTTATTCTTGGTAAAGGCAATGAAGATTATATTTTAGAGGACAATAAAAAAATCAAGCATAATGATATCATTTATCTAAAAAATATTTTAAGGAATCATGAATATAAAACTATCAAAGATTGCTAATCTTTTATCACTTGATCTGAAAGGACCTGATACGAATATACTTGATCTAACGATTGATAGTAGGGAGGTAAAAAATGGCGACTTATTTGTAGCCATAGAGGGAAATAATTATGATGGACATGACTATATACAAGAGTCAATAAACAGTGGAGCATTGGGAGTATTATGTAATGATCAGTTTGATACGACCAAATTAAGCGTTCCACACATAGTTTGTCAAGATACATTGAAATCTCTTGGAAAACTTGCTGCAGGTTATAGAAAAATTATTGGATCACCCTTCACGATAGGCATTACAGGAACAAATGGCAAAACGACAGTCACTCAACTCACAGCTGAAATACTAAAACAATGCTTTTCTGTAAGTACTACTTTAGGTAACTATAATAATGATATTGGTTTGCCATTGTCTATCTTAAAATCTCCCGAAGATAATTACCAAAGGTGCGTTTATGAGCTCGGAGCCAGTAAGAAAAATGATATTAGTTATTTAGTAAATATCTGCGAACCGAATATGACTGCATTATTAAATGTTTCTGAAGCACATATGGAGTCTTTTGGTAGCTTTGAAACTCTAATGAGTACTAAAGAGGAAATTTTTTCTCATACAAATACAGATCAAGTTATATTGAATAAAGATGATAAGCACTTTCCTAGATGGGAAAAAATCAATATGCTAAAAAAAATAACTGCTATTTCCATATCAAATAATGCAGATTATTTTTTTGAAAAAATAGATGACAAGTACTTTTACGTATCTACACCAAAAGGTAAATTTGAATTAAGCAAAAATAATAGCTCAGAGGTATTGGCTATTAATTTACTGTTTAGTATAGCTTTAGCAATGGAGGCAGGTGCCAGCATTACATCTGTTAAGGACGGAATCAAGAGCTTTTCTGGTATACAAGGCAGATTCTACACTTATATTTCATCAACTAAATCTATAGTTATTGATGATTCATATAATGCAAATCCAGAATCTATGAAATCATCTCTATATCAATTAAAAAATTTCAACAAAACTAGAATCTTTGTAATGGGAGATATGGGCGAGCTTGGAGAGAGATCTCTCGAGCACCATATTTCGGTTTTTAGGCTAGCTAAAGATATTGATGTTAAACATCTTATTTACATGGGCAAATATAAAAATGAAGCAAAATCAATATTTGGAGATGGTTGCAGAACTTTTGATGATATCATAAAACTTACTGATTATGCTCGAAGTGTCTCTGATGAGAGTACTGTAGTGCTTATTAAAGCCTCCAGATTTATGAATTTTGATATTATTGCAAAGGGTTTGAAGTAGAAGATGTTACTATTTTTATTCGATTATCTGTCCCAATTTTACTCGGGCTTTAATGTCTTCCAGTATCTAACACTTAGGATTGTCATGGGTGCATTAACATCACTCATTATCTCACTTGTCCTTGGACCGTTCATAATTAATTATCTAATGGAGAAACAATTTTACCAGTCTATTAGGGATGATGGGCCGTCAAGTCATATAGATAGCAAAAATAAAACACCAACGATGGGAGGTTTGATTATCATAATATCTATAGTAATTTCTACAGTACTCTGGTCTGACTTAGGCAATCACTACATTCTATTATTATTATTTGGGATTCTTAGTTTTGGCTTAATTGGTTTTTATGATGACTATAAAAAATTAGTAGAGGGCAAAAGTGATGGAATCAAAGGAAGGTTGAAACTTTTTTTTCAGATTATTTCAGCATCACTGATTACTATTTATTTATATGTCTTTATGGATACAGGAGATACAAGTTCTGTAATGCCATTTTTAAAAGACAACAGCATCTACCTTGGAATTCTCTTTATACCCTGGTCAATTTTTATTCTTGTTGGCTCATCAAACGCAGTGAATTTAACTGACGGTTTAGATGGGTTAGCCATACTACCATGTATATTAATTGCATCTGCTTTTGTGATATTTGCTTATGTTCATGGGAATATAAATATATCAGAGTATTTACTGATACCCTATTTGGAAGGATCAGGAGAGGTCGCTGTATTTGCTGCATCTCTCGTTGGGGCAGGCCTAGGTTTTCTATGGTTTAATTCATATCCAGCAGAAATATTCATGGGTGATTGCGGATCATTATCTCTAGGAAGTTCACTTGGCTTGCTTGCAATTATTCTTAAGCAGGAGCTTGCCTTTGCCATCATGAGCGGAATATTCATTGCTGAGGTATTGTCTGTAATTATTCAGGTTATGTCATTCAAAATGAGAAAGGGTAAACGAGTTTTTAAGATGGCACCACTTCATCATCATTATGAGCTTTCAGGATTGTCAGAACCCAAGATTATTATGAGATTTTGGATAGTCACATTCATTCTAGTCCTAATAGCTCTATCGACACTTAAAATACGATGAATGTTTTTAAATCTTCATTTCTCATCATAGGCGAAGGGTTAACATTTGAGCATTGTAGTAACTTTTTTAAAAAAAATGACATAATGTATTACTCCACTTCTACAAATGATATTGTTGATATAGATAATCGTAGGATTATATGTAAAAAGAAAAAGATTGATCTAGATAAAATTGATTATGCTGTTATAAGTCCAGGAATTCCTCCAACAAATCATGCATTACAAAAGCTAGCTTCTCTAGGATGTAAATTCACTACTGATATAGAAATCATTCAAAATCTATCTCAATCAAAGTTTATCTGTATAACAGGAACGAATGGTAAAACATCAACAGTCAATCTTATAGCTGATATATTAAATGACAACGATATTAGTGCGATTGCGTGTGGGAATAATGGCATATCTGTTTTTGCGTCTCTTGAGAATTCATATGATTACATTTTATTAGAACTTTCAAGTTATCAGTTAGAATACATAAATAAACTCAACTCTTTTATTTCAATTGTATTAAATTTATCTGAGGATCATCTTGAAAGACATGCATCATTAGAAAATTACTTGGAGATCAAGGAAAAAATATTCAATCGTGCAAAACATAAATTAATACATAAAAATTTAGATTATCTTGATAAGTATTCAACATTCGAAGTAAGAGATGAAATGTTTTTAATTAATGATAATATTATCGATGGCTTGACTATAACAGACGATAATCATATTTCATATTCTTTAAAATCTTATCTTATTGATGGTAGGCATGATTTACATAATTTATGTGCATCTATCTCAGCGCTTAACATCATTGGCCTGTCTTTAGAGAACATTCTTAGTTCTTTTGATAAGCGTCAGAGGCTTGGTCATAGAGTTGAAAAATTTCTCACTTTCAATGATATAAAATTTATAAATGACTCTAAATCAACTAATGCAGACTCAACAAGAAATGCATTAATGTCACTGGGAAATAATATAATTCTTATTATGGGAGGTGACACTAAAAAAATGTCTTACAAGATTCTTACTAAGCTGATAAATGATAAAGTAAAAATATTAATCATGATCGGAGATAACAAAGATGAACTTAACAAACTATTATCTGTTGATACAATTAAAATTTGTCATGAGGAGCTTGAAGATGCAATTTCATATATCTTTTCTGTGATGTCGCCAGGTGATACTGTTCTTATGTCACCAGGAACATCAAGTTATTGCATGTATGATAATTATCAGCATCGCGGTAATCACTTTAAAGAACTTATTAAAAAGTATGTTAGCCAACAGAATTAGAAATATTGTAGAGTTTTTCGATAGTAGAGGCCTTGATTCACTTTTTTTAGCATGTGTAACGAGTCTAATTTTAATTGGTTTAATAATGGTTGCATCATCAACTGTCGATTTTGCTGCGGCTAAATTTTCCAATCCCCTTTTCTTCTTAAAAAAACATTTTATTTTTATAATACTGGGATTACTTGTCCTTAGTATTGTCGTACGCATTAAAGTTAAATTTTATTATGATTATGGACAGTATTTTTTAATTCTCGCGATCATATTGTCTCTTTTAGTTCATGTACCAGGGCTAGGTAAAACTGTCAACGGCGCAACAAGGTGGATAGATCTAGGATTTTTTACTCTACAAATATCTGAGATATCACGCCTCTTCTTCTTCTTGTGGTTGTCCGGCTATATTACAAGAAATGACTTCGATAAAAACTATCTTAAAGTATTTATTTTTTTATCAATTTTGATGTTAGTGATAGTATCTCAAAGAGATTTCGGAAGTATGATTTTACTTTTTCTAGTATTTATTTCATTTTCTTTTTTATCAAATCTCAGGATCATGAATCTTATAAAAATATTATCAATTTCAGTTCTACCAATATTCTTATTAGTATTCCTTTATCCTTACAGAGTGCAACGTGTGTTGGCATTTATTGATCCATGGAGCGATCCTCAGGGTAGCGGATATCAAATCATTGCTTCCCAAATAGCCTTGTCCTCAGGAGGTCTTCTTGGACAGGGGCTTGGCTCCAGTACCCAAAAGTTGTTTTATTTACCAGAGCAATACAATGATTTCATTCTAGCTATCATTGGTGAGGAATTAGGTTTTATTTTCTTAGCAATACTTTTAATACTTTATTTTTTGTTGTTTTCGAGAATTTTTATTTTTTACAAAAAGACATCTAAGATATCAGAATTCTCATCAAATATTATTTTATCAATTGTACTTCTAATGTTTGTTCAGACAATGATTCATATTTTAGTCAACATTGGCTTATTCCCAACAAAAGGAATGGGGCTACCTTTCATCAGTTATGGAGGAACAAATCTGTTGCTTATGTTTACTTACATAGGCATCCTTATCAGGATACAAATTGAGAATAAACAGACATTTAGTCAAGCTGTGTCAAATAATCAAAAATGAAGCAAGATATATTTATAGTTGCAAGCGGAACCGGCGGTCATGTAATTCCAGCTAAAAATATAGCGAGTCTACTGATTGATTCAGATTATACAATTACATGGATCGGGACGAAACGTGGAATAGAAAATAAAATTGTAAATGATAAGAGAATTAGTTTTAAATATTTAAATTCATCTGGGATCAGAGGCAAAAGTATTTTTCATAAGATAAAAGGATCTATTAATCTTTTTAGATCTATAATTCAGAGTCTAATTCATATAAAGAAGGAAAAACCAATTTTTATGATAGGTTTTGGAGGATATATAACTGTTCCAGTATCTATTGCTGCTTTTATTATGAGAGTACCAGTCTATGCTCACGAGTCTAACTCTATACCGGGAACAGCTAATAAGATTAATAATTTGATATCAAAAAGAACATTTCAAACATTTCCGGAGACGTTTTCAAAGAACAAGAAAATTATACATTCTGGTAATCCAATCCAAGAAAGTTTTTCCAACATAACTCGACCAGAGACAAAATATAGGAATAGAAAAGAAATATTAAACATACTTATATTTGGTGGAAGTCAAGGAGCAAGATTTTTTAATCAGATGATTCCAAAATGTCTTTTAGAATATAGTAATAAATTTAGAATCAAGCATATTTCAGGTAACAAAGATTATGATTTAGTCGAAAAAATATACGATGATCTGCATATCTCATGTGATGTTTTGGAATTCTCCAATGAGATGGATTTGTTGTATGACTGGTCAGATATAATTATCTCCAGAGCAGGCTCAATGACATTAAGTGAAATCTGTAAAGCAGGAAGAGCAGCTATACTTGTACCATACCGGTTTGCAACGGATAGACACCAATATTTCAACGCTAAATTCTTAGAATCAAGCTCAGCTGCTATTATTATTGAGGAAAATAATAGTTTTTCTTCGGAGCTAGGTAATTCTCTAGGCAAGTTATACAGTGATCAGGGACTTTTATTGAAATTGTCTAAAAATAGTAAAAATCTTTTTCCGGAGGATTCCAGTGCTATAATTCTAAAGAATATCCCTGAACTTAATGAAAAACTCAATAACACAACATCTCAAAAATAAATCCTTCTTTTTAATAGGCATCGGTGGTTCAGGAATGATGGGTATTGCCGAACTACTTCATAACCTTGGATTCACAGTCAGAGGTTCCGATGTACAAGAGAATAATGCAATTAAGAGATTGCGGAAAATGAAAATAAAAATATTCATTGGTCACGACTCCAAGAATATAAATCTAAAGGATATAGTGGTATTTTCGAATGCTATCCAAAAAAGCAATATTGAGCTTAAGTTTTCTCGTAAAAATAACTTAACTGTTCTGAGCCGTATGCAGATTCTAGCGGAACTTATGAGACTAAAATATGGAATATCCATTACGGGATCGCATGGCAAAACAACAACTACCAGTTTACTTAGTCACATTATGTATAAAAATAAATTAGATCCTACATATTTGATCGGGGGTAAATTAAAAACCGATGATCCACATGTGAAACTAGGTAATAGTCACTATCTTGTCACCGAAACAGACGAGAGTGACCCAAGCTTTTCTAAATTGTCACCACACTTAGTTGTTCTGACAAACTTAGATAGGGAACACTTAGATAATTATAACAATAGCTATAGCAAACTCGAGTCTTCGATCTTAGAACTGATGAATTCTATTCCTTTCTACGGAAAAGTGTTTATTAATGGTGATGACAAGAATTCGGTAAAGCTATTGAAAAAGATTAATCGAGGTGTTTGCACTTATGGACTTAAGAAAAAAAATAATATAGTAGCAGAATCTATAAAATATGTAGATGGAAAAAAAATGCAGTTTAATGTAATTTTTTCTAAAAGCACTTATAGAGTGTCTACTAATTTACTAGGTAAACATAATGTATATAACATTCTCTCTGCTATATCTGTTTGTCTACACCTTGGTATACCTATAGCTAAAACCATCAAATCATTAAACAGTTTTTTTGGTGCAAGTCGAAGATTTGATGTCTATGAGGATATTTCCATTAACAAATATAAGCCAACCATTGTTGATGATTACGGTCACCATCCAACAGAAATAAATTCTACTTTAGATACTATTAATAAATTATACCCAAATAAAAAAATAGTAATGATTTTCCAACCACACCGATTTTCAAGGACAAAAGCATATTGGCGATTATTTCTAGATGTATTTAAATCACTGGATCGCATTATTTTACTCCCAACTTACGCAGCTGGTGAGAAAAATAATTCATATGATTCATCTTTTATTTTTCAGAAAATTACAAATAAAAATAAAACTTTGCTTGAATCAATTGATCAAGTTAAAAATGTTTTAAAAAATATTAATTTTAATAATTCCGTATTAGTTCTTCAGGGAGCTGGTGATATAAAAGATATAATAAACATTCTCAAAAGAAAAGATGATTGTTAAAAAAATATACCCTTTAAAAAAAATTACTACTATCGGCCTTGGCGGTCATTGCAAAGAATTTATATGTCCAGAGGATGAGGCAGAGCTGATGCGGATTATCAGTAAAGATCCACTATTAATAGGCAATGGGTCTAATATATGTTTCATAACAGAATTCTATGATCGATCTATTGTAAGTCTAAAAAGAATGAAAAAATATATCCATCTTGATAATAAGTATATCTCTTGCTCTAGTAATGTTTCGTGTACAGGATTAGCAAGATATCTCCATAATAACAGACAACCAGGCTATGAATTTTTATATGGTATCCCAGGTACAATTGCCGGAGCCGTATCAATGAATGCTGGTGCATTTGAGAGAGAGATAATGCCTTATGTGTACAGTTTAGATTTATTAAATGAGAATGGAGAGATTTATACATTGAAGAACAACGATATGTCCTACTCATATAGGACATCAAACATTAACAAAAAGTCTATTATAATATCGGTTAAACTGCACAAACAAACAACAGATTTTGATATAAACCTTCTTAATTTGCTCAATCAAAAAAGAAAAATCAGTCAGCCAGTAAATCAGCTGTCGTGTGGCTGTATATTTAAAAATCCACCGGGAGATTATGCTGCTCGACTAATTGATAGCGCACAATTAAAGGGTTCTCGCGCTGGAGGAATATATATTTCTCACAAACATTCAAATTATTTTATTAACGATGGTGCAGGCACTTATGAGGATTTTCTAGTTTTATTAAGACGAGTCAAAGAGGTAATAGCATCTGAGTTTAGTATAAAACTTGATGAGGAAGTAATTCTTTTAAAATGAATAAAGATTCTAATATTTGTGTTTTGGGAGGCGGCTGGTCTAATGAAAGAGAAATTTCTCTGAAAAGTTCTAAAGATGTATATAAAACTCTTTTGGAAAATAAACATAATGTTGTCTTATTTGATATAAAAAGAGATTCATATGATGATCTGAAATCCTTTTTACGAAATAACTCTATAGATCTAGTGTTTAACCTTGTTCATGGTGAGGGTGGTGAAGATGGAAAAATACAAAGTTATTTAGATGATATTGATATAAAGTACTGTGGCTCTAACTCTCACTCTTCATCCCTATCATTTAATAAGTACAAGACGAAGAAGATATGGAGAGAACATAATCTAATAACCCCAGATTTTGAGATTTACTCAGATCAGACTTATGAAGAGTTGACTAAATCTTATGGAAATACATTTTTCATAAAAGACACATGTTCGGGCTCAAGTAATAACATTTTTCAAATTAAGAATAATGATGATTTCGATATTTTTATTAAAAACAAAAGTAATAGAGAGTTTATGATAGAGAAAAAAATATCATCTGATGAGTATACAGCTGCTATCCTAAATAATAAGGTTCTCCCAATTATAAAGATCGTTCCCTCTAATGAATTCTATGATTTTGATGCCAAATATAAATCAGATGAAACAAAATTCTTATTTCCAGAACTAAATCAAGAGATACTTAGCCTAATTAGTGATCAAGTCATAAAGTCATTTAATGCTCTTGGATGTGAGACATGGGCAAGAGTTGATTTTTTTATCAATAACAATTCCATAATTTTACTCGAGATTAACACAATACCGGGTATGACAGATCATAGCCTAGTACCTAAAGCAGCAAGCAAATATGGTCTGAGCTATTATCAACTAGTTCTGGAAATAATGGGTATCGATGCCTAAAATTATACTCATAACAATTTTTTTTCTTATAAGTCTTATCTTGTATATATCAGACTACTTTGTTTTTCCCATTGAAAAAATTGAAATAACATCGACTAGCTCTAGTTACGACAATGAGAAAATTAACGATATAGTTCTCTCAATTCAAGGCCAAGATCTACTGTCACTTGACTTAAGTGATATAAAAAGAAAAATAAGGTCAGATGGCTGGATAAAAGATGTTGAAGTAAAAAAATCTTTTCCAGATAGACTAGAAATAATTATCATACCTCAAAAACCATATGCTATTTATAATGCAAAAATTTTGATGACAGATGGTGATCTTATAGAAGCCTCAACACTACCTCAAGACTTACCAATTATAATCGATCACACACATAATAGCTTAACCTCAATGAATATCATGGTCCTTACTAGTAAACTTTTACAAAAAATCGATCTAGATGTTAAAAAAATTGAAATTCATAATTCTCTAATTGAAGTTTTTACATCGACAAATATCTTAATATCTGACAGAGATAATTATGAGGAAAATCTTAATAGACTAGTAGTTTCATTTTCGGACCTTCAGAGGGTGTTTAAAAGAGATATTAAATCGATTGATATGAGATATTCCAATGGTTTTGCTATCAAATAAGAGCTTAAATGAGATATAATATTTCTAATGAGTAATGTTAAAAGCACGGACACTCTTGTTGCATTAGACATAGGTACATCTAAAGTATTATGTCTCGTGGCCGACATTGATGATAAGGGAGAATTAAGGATCATAGGTATCGGCAATGAGCCATGTAGCGGCCTGAATAAGGGTGTTATTTCTGAGATAGATGCAACTGTATCAAGTATTCGACGAGCAAAAGAGAAAGCTAGCTCAATGTCTACCTGTAATATTCAGTCTGTAACTACAGGAATTGCTGGTAATCATATACAAAGTTACAACGGAAACGGCGCAGTGAATATTCTTAACGATGAAGTCACCTCTGAAGATAAAGAAAAAGTTCTAAATAACGCACAAAATATTCAGATTCCTAAAGATCAAGAGATACTTCATTCCATAGAACAACACTATACTATTGATGGGCAGTCAGGCATAAGGGAGCCCCTAGGCATGGCAGGAGCAAGATTAGAGGCAAATGTTCATATTATTACTACATCATCTACTGCTAAAAGAAATTTAACTAAGTGTATAAATAACAGTTTATTAGAGATCGATGACTATGTTCTTCAACCGGTGGCCTCTAGTGAGGCTGTTCTGTCTAATGAAGAACGTGATTTAGGTGTTTGTCTCATTGATATCGGCTGCGGGACAACTGACATAGCCATTTTCACAGAAGGTACTATTAAACATACTGCAGTTATTCCAATTGGTAGTCAGATGATTACGAATGATATAAGAATAATATTATGTACATCATTAGATGCAGCTGAAGAGATCAAAATACAATACGGTTGTGTTTCATCAGATATTGATACGGATTTGAAAATTCCTGTCCCTTCAGTATCTGATAAGCCAGATACTGAAACAACAAGAACCATTCTGTCACAAATTATTTCAGCGAGAGTCAATGAAATATTTGATTCGATACAGAAAGAAATCACCAACAGTGGTTATTCAAGCAAGATAAGAGCCGGAATAGTCTTTACAGGGGGAGGAGCAAAACTCGAGGGATTAGACAGTTTTGCGGAATCCTATTTTCAAAAACCATCAAGAATAGGATCTCCAAAATCAATAAAGGGTCTTGAGGATCTTCGTGGAAAAACTAGATATTCTACAGCTGTTGGACTACTTTTATACAGGCATAAGGAGCTTAGCTTAATGTCTGCAAAAAATAAATATACTTCCAGGATTGGCTCTATGCTTGACAGATATGCTAAGAAGCTTTCTGATTACTTTCAAAAAGAACTTTAATCATTGTATTATTGTCTAATTATTATGATTTGTAAGATTTATGACATTTTGATAGAATTTCGGTATGTTAAAGCAGAGAACATTATCTAGCAGCATAACCGCTACGGGCGTAGGTCTACATACCGGCAAAAAAATTAATTTGAGAATTAATCCTGGGCAACCAGATAGAGGGATAGTGTTTATCCGCACTGATGTGACAAGTGAGCCTATCACGGCATCTTTAAAAAATGTTCATGACACAAGACTTTCTACTACAATTTCAAATGGCAGTGCTTCTGTATCAACAGTAGAGCATTTATTATCTGCATTAGCTGGTTTAGGTATTGATAATGCTACTATTGAATTGGATGGACCAGAAGTTCCTATAATGGACGGTAGCTCGCGTCCATTTGTTTTTCTTATACAGTCAGCAGGTATTAGCGAACAAAATCACCCTAAGAAATTTATAAAAATTACAAAAGATATTCAAGTTAAGCAAAATGATAAATGGGCTAAAATTGAGCCGTTTGATGGATTCAAGGTTGCTTTTACTATCGACTTTGACCATCCTTCTTTTCCTAAAGAAACCCAAACTTCAACCATAGACTTTTCAACAATTTCCTATTTAAGCCAAGTAAGTCGAGCAAGAACTTTTGGCTTTGCAAAGGATATAGAGAATTTGAGAAAAAATAACTTAGCACTGGGTGGGAGTGTTAATAATGCAATCGTAATAGACGATTATAAAATCGTTAATGAAGATGGACTGAGATACAAGGATGAGTTTGTAAAACATAAAATACTTGATGCAATTGGAGACTTATACCTTCTTGGACATAGCTTAATCGGATCTTTCTCTGCATTTAAGTCAGGTCATCATCTGAATAACCTCTTGCTTCGTGAACTTGTCAATAATGAAAATGCATGGGAACAAGTAATCATTGAGGACGAAGATAAGACACCGATATTATTTACTCATGTTACTGAGTCTATTTGATCTTAATCTTTAAATCCTGAATATTATATAAACCATGATTTTTGAATATTTCTAAATATTTCTCTCTCTCGAATTTAAGTATTGAACCAACAGAACTACTCTCACACTCAATAGTTATATAAGTCTCAGAATAGTTAATCACATGAATTTTATGTTTCATATGATCATCAGATACATTGACAAGGATCTCATCTAACTCATCAATAATCTCTTTCTTCTTGAGTATTTTATTAGGTATATAATCGGATATCTTTTTCATATAGCATCCATTTATTGTATGATAAACCATATTTCATAATGTATAAAATATGATAGGAAATATCCTCAAAAAAGTGTTTGGTAGCAGAAACTCTAGGCTAATTAAAGATTATGCTACAAGAGTAAAAAAGATTAATGATTTAGAGCAAATCTTTGAAAAAAAATCTGACCAGGAACTCAAATTATTTACTCTTGAGCTTAAAAAAAGATACTTTAAGTCCCAAAATCTCAATGAGCTTCTAGAAGAGGCCTATGCTGCAGTTAGGGAAGCATCCAAGAGAACGCTCGGACTAAGACATTTTGACGAACAATTACTTGGCGGTATTGCACTTCACGAAGGGAAAATAAGTGAGATGAAAACAGGGGAGGGTAAAACGCTCGTTAGCACATTACCTGCATATCTTAATTCATTGAGTGGTAAACCTGTTTACATTGTTACAGTAAATGATTATCTTGCAGAGCGGGATTCAAAATGGATGGGATCTATTTACGAATTTTTAGGCCTGACTGTTGGTTTCGTGAACAGTATGGTGGCACCTGATCAAAGGAAGAGTGTATACGATTCTGATATAATCTATGGTACAAATAATGAGTTGGGCTTCGATTACTTAAGAGATAACATGGCATATAGTTCTAAGGAAAAATGCCAGACTAGCTTGAACTATGCAATCATTGATGAAGTTGACTCTGTTCTTATTGATGAAGCTAGAACTCCTCTAATAATATCTGGCTCTAATAACAAAACTAATAGCACTTATTCGGTTATAAATAAAATCATTAGGAAATTCTTATCTGAAAATAATACGAATTATTATAATCTCGAAGAGAAACAAAAATCTGTATCATTGACAGAGGAGGGACAGTCCGTTATTGAAGATCTTTTGCTCTCAAGTAAGCTAATTCAATCATCATCTGATGTATATAATGTGAATAATATCCAATTATTTAGCCATATTGATTCAAGTCTTAAGGCACATTTGATTTACAAGAAGGATAAAGATTATGTCGTTGAGAATAATGAGATAGTTATTATTGATGAATTTACAGGGAGAAAAATGGCTGGCAGGAGATGGTCAGAAGGGCTCCATCAAGCAATTGAAGCGAAAGAAAATGTAAGTATAAAACAAGAAAATCAAACATATGCAGCCATTACATTTCAAAATTACTTTAGGATGTTTGATAAAATATGTGGTATGACGGGAACGGCTGACACAGAAGCAGAGGAGTTCTCACAAATCTATAACCTTGAGGTAGTGCAAATACCGCCTCATAAAAAAATGATTAGAGATGATAAAGTAGATTTAGTTTTTCTTACTGAAAAAGAAAAATACGATAGGATAGTAAATGAAATTATAGAAATCAATAAAACAAAGCAACCCATACTTGTTGGAACTACTTCGGTTGAATCATCTGAATATATATCAAAAATACTTAAATCCAAAAAAATATCTCATAGCGTATTAAATGCAAAATACCATCAAAAAGAGGCTGAGATTATTCAAAATGCAGGAGCACTCGGATCAATTACAATTGCTACAAATATGGCTGGAAGAGGAACAGACATTGTTCTTGGTGGGAAAAAAGACCAAGGCACAGATGAATGGATAGTAAATAATAAGAAAGTGAAGGATCTTGGGGGCTTATATGTAGTAGGTACTGAGAGGCATGAGTCTCGACGTATTGATAATCAATTGCGCGGTCGATCAGGAAGACAAGGAGATCCAGGTATTTCAAGGTTCTTTCTATCTTTAGAAGATAATTTGATGAGAATTTTTGCTTCTGACAAAGTCTCAGAAATCATGAAGAAACTTGGCATGGAAGACGGCGAGGCGATTGAACATAAGTGGGTTTCAAAATCTATCGAAAATGCTCAAAAAAGAGTTGAGGCACATAACTTTGACATACGTAAAACTCTTTTGGAGTATGACGATATTTCAAATGAGCAAAGAAAATTAATTTATCAACAAAGAGACTACATTTTGAGCAACAACGGAAATACTCTAGTTTCAACAGTTTGTGATAATTATGTCCAAGACTTTATTGAAATTAATAGAGATGAACTTCTCAAGCATGACGTGGAGCTCACCGACTTTAACGAGATGATCAAAACCGACTTTCTGCTTGAAATAGATTTTCGTAGCATGATTGAAGGGGATATATTCAACGAAAATAAATTAAAAGAATATCTCCAGAATCTTTTAATAGAAAAGATAAAAGATAATGTAAAGAGTATTTCAACTGCTGAGTATGACGAGCTGATCAAAAATATTTCACTTGCTGTTATTGATGAAGAATATAGAAATCATCTAAGCTCTATGGATTATTTGAGACAATCCATAGGATTGAGAGGTTATGCCCAAAAGAATCCAAAAAATGAGTATAAGAGAGAATCATTTGAGATGTTTAATATTATGTTAACAGATATCACAAAAGAGATTTTAAAGATTTGTTGTAGAATTAAAATTGAAAATTACAATAGTAGTCCAGCTACTGAAACGCTTGATGAGAAAATTATTAAAAAGTCTGATAATCCAGAATGCCTACTGAACACAAGCAGCGGTGATGTGCCGAGAAACAGAAGATGCCCTGTGACTAACATGAAATTCAAACAATGTTGCGGAAAATTATGATGTCTACTAAATTTGTTACCTTGAAGCTAGGAATAAAAAAAAATATATTTGATGGTCTTCTGATCCATGTTCCAGCAGGTAGTAAAACAGCTATGATCACAACTAAAAATAAGTTTGCTGCCTCACCAGTCGTTGTCTCGAGAGAAAATATCAAATCTGGAATAATAAAATATATATTTATAAATTCAGGAAATGCAAATGCATGCACTGGGATAGAGGGACATAAGAATACCAAACAAATACTTAGCGTATTATCGAAGAATCTTGACTGCTCTCCTGATCAGATTCTGATAATGTCTACTGGCATCATAGGAAGGCAACTCCCCATTAAAAAAATTATTGAATCTATAAATAACAGTAATTTAAATGTTTACTCAAATATAAAAAAAGCAGCATCAGCAATTATGACTACTGATAAATTTCCGAAATATCTTACAAAGACATATAAAATTGGATCAAAAAATATTACTTTTAGAGGTATATGTAAGGGCGCTGGTATGATTGAACCAAATATGGCTACCATGCTTAGCTTCGTCGAGACAAACCTTGAATTATCAAAAACTTTGCTGAAAAAATATTTAAACTATTGCGCAAATTTATCATTCAATAGCATATCTGTTGATGGTGATATGTCTACAAATGATACCGTAGTATTTTCATCGACAGGAAATATAAAATTAAATATGAAGAATAAATCCACTGAAACTAAATTCTTATCATGTGCATCTAATTTTTTTATCAGACTATCATCACTTATAGTACAAGATGGGGAGGGAGCAACAAAATTTATCAAGCTTAATGTTATAAATGCAAAAAGTTTAATACTTGCCCAAGAAGTATCAAAGAAATTATCTAGCTCGATTCTAGTCAAAACTGCCATGTTTGGAGAGGACCCTAACTGGGGCAGAATAGTTGCCAGTATCGGGTCTATTGAATCCAGTAATATTAAACCTCTTAATGTTAGACTCATGATTAATAACATTTTATGTTTCAAGGACGGAATATCACTAGATAATGGATCGAAAAAGCTTGAGAAATCCATGCGGAAAAATACAATTGAAATTACAGTTGACTTGAATCATGGTAAACATAAACAAACTATGTATTTTTGTGATCTTTCACACGATTATGTTCGAATCAATTCAGAATACACAACATAATGAGTTTTAAAAAAGTTGAAGTATCAATTGGTTTGATAAGGCTAAAATCATCATTTATTTGTCTCAAGAGACTCGAACAGCCCTATAAAGACTTTATTGAATTTCCTGGAGGTAAGAAAAAAAGTAATGAAACAGCAACACAATGTCTCATAAGAGAGATAAAAGAAGAGTTAAATATAAAAATAGATAAGTTTAAGTTCATTGCTTCCATAAAGCATCTTTATGATAATGTATTAATTACTATAAATATTTTTAACATCCATGAATACTCTGGAAGAATAGTCTCAAATGAAAATCGCGACATTATTCTTTTCGATACAAAATGTACTTTAGATAAGCTTCCTACACATGATCGAATTTTGAGTTTGCTAACATTACCAAAACTATTAAAAATTATCACATTAGATAATCTGCATGAAGATACCTTCTGTAATATAAATTTATATAAATATATTAGATTGAGAGATATTTCCTATAAGATCTATAAATCTCATATTTTATCAAAGCTAAAAAAATTTCATTTCAAAGGCAAACTTATAATCGATTATCCATATAATAAAGACTGGGATGATAAATACAGCGGAGTTCATTTTAAGAGCTGCTACCTTGAACAATTTATCGAAAGAGATAAGAGTAAAAAATACTTATACTCTGCCTCGTGTCACACCCTAAATGATATTAAAACATCTAATAAAAAACTTTTTGATTTTATAATGATATCTCCTATCCTTAGGTCTCATGATAATTTTAAGGCTATAGGCTGGGATAAGTTTAATATACTCTCCAAAGAATCATATCTACCAACTTATGCCTTAGGCGGTGTAAGTTCAAAAGGATCTGACCTTATGAGTTGTACTGATAATCAGGGGTTTGGCTTGGCAGGTATTAGTTCAGTATAATTATATATAACAGAGGTCAATGACGAATGTAATATCATCTTTGATTTGAATAAATTTATTTTCATCATTTAGAGTCATAAATGAAACTGTTGCTCTTTGTGGACCAACACTTATGCGAGGAAAAAAATAGTTATCAGAATGCATTGTAATTCTGAGCATCCTCACTTTTTTTTCTGTTTCTAGTTTAAATATGTACATTCCATTTTTTGCACACTCTTCTCTAGTCTCTGAACTCTTTCTCAATATATCAAGGCAAAAATGAACAGAATTCTCTATCGGTTTGATTAATTCTAGCCACAAATTTATCTGATTTTGCCGGTAGGCATGGTCTCTAGTTAACCAATAATCTAGTTCAGAACTTATAGTGTCACAATGCTTTACACAATGTTGGAATAGTTCATCTACGTGAAGATCATTTAAGTAATTTGCTTTAAGATTATGTAATGTATTTAATATAACGGACTGTTTCTCCATGATCGAGTTTAATTTTATTTTATCTGAGCCCTCGATCTTTACGTACTCTGAGTATCTAGACTTATGAAAATCTATTTCTCTTATCAATTCTCTTTTAACTTCAGCTCTGGACATTGTTTGATATAAAGCTACGAGACTATTCAGAGCAGCAAATGAATCATAAATAGTATCAATCTCTTTATGCTTATTTATCTTTAAAAAATAATTTTCAAGTTTTAGAAACTTTCTTATACGCTCATCTACAGGCTCTTCATATATTGCTGCATGATTGTCTGAAAATGTATTCATTTTTTGATAATACCCTTGTCAAAATGTTTATTCAAAGCATCAGCGTCATTATCATTACATATCACTAGATCGCACGCTTCCTTTATGAGCTCGAAGTCACGCTGTAAAGCATTTATTTCATCAAAATAGGTACTGTCAATATTATTTCGTTTATTGAATCTTTTAATTCTAATTTCCTTTGTTGCATGAATATATATAGATTTATATTTTTGAAATAACTCATAATTATTTATTATAGGTGGGAGCTCGATCATAAGATTTTCATTTTTATCAAGACTTTTCTTAATGATTTCATGAACAATGGGGTGAAAAACAGCTTCGATAATTTCTCTATTTTTTTTCGACTTAAAAAATAGCTTTTTTACTATCGCTTCAAGATTATCTTGATCTGGATCTATATTAAGATGTTTTTCAATTTCATAAACTACAGATTCATCACTATACAAATTGGAGACTATGTCATCAGATTTAATTATATTAAAGCTGTATTTTTTTGCTATATCAAGAAAAGTACTTTTTCCTGAGCATATCAATCCAGTTACGAGGTAATTCATTATCGTAGTATTATGGTTAGGAGAATTCCCAAGACCAAGATTATAAGCAAAGTTAGCAGTAATGGTTGTCGTCTTGTCATTTTCTATTAGGGCAGTGATTTATTTGCTCTTTCGAGGTGCATAAATTATTCTCTAGCACATGAAAACCACACTCATTGCAGATTACCATGCTATCTGGTTTTTCTTTTTTTTCTTGCGATTTCTTATTCCTTTTAATAAAGAAATAAGCCACAATTAACGATAATAATACGATAATAATTTTCATACTTTTTTTAATGAAATTATTTCATATTAATTGTAATAATTAAACACATCGATTATGAAGAACCAAGATAAAATTGATTTTATTGTAGGGTGGATCACTGATTATGTCAGTAAAATGCCCAATCCAGCTAAAAGCCTAGTAGTGGGAATCTCAGGTGGAATTGATTCGGCCCTAACAAGCACACTTGCAAGTATGACAGGGTTGAGAACCTTCGCGCTCTCGATGCCAATAACTACAAACTCCAATAACTCTAATTTGAGCTCTGTGCATGGAAAATGGCTTGAAGATAAATTCACTAACTCGACCTTTATGACGATTGATCTGACATCGACCTATATGGAATTCAACTCACTTTTGACAAACTCAGCCCAGGCTTCTGACTTAGGTTTTGCAAATACTAAATCAAGACTTAGAATGGTAACACTATATCAAGTTGCTGCAGCTCAAAGCGGTCTTGTAGTCGGAACTGGAAACAAGGTAGAGGATTTTGGAGTAGGATTCTATACTAAGTATGGTGATGGAGGTGTTGATATTTCACCTATCGCCGATCTTATGAAATCTGAAGTTGCTAGTATTGCAACTACACTTGGTGTCGATGAAAGAATTTTACATGCGCCTCCTACTGATGGACTCTGGGACGATGATAGAACAGATGAGGTTCAACTTGGTTTGTCATATAATGATTTAGAGGATGCTATGGAAAACGAGTCGTCTATTAATAGGTCTAAATATAGCCAAATACGACGATTAAATTTACACAAGATGGAACCAATACCAGTATGCAAGATGCCTAAATCTTAAAATAGCTAAAATAAACCAAAATCAAAAAAAGAACTTTCCTCAATTACTTTTTCAACACTCATATCTTGTATAACCACTAAGTCATTTTTATCAATAGCATAAGTATAATTACTGAAGTTAGCAGTCAATACTTTTGCTGTTTCAATTGCTAAATTTGTTGATCCTAATTTATTGTAACTTTCTATAAGTATTATTAGTGCCTCCTTAGATGCAGGAGCACCTGGATAAGTTTCAAGCATATATTTTGCTCTTTCACTTGATGCGATAAAGGCACCTCTTTTTAGATAGTATTCAGCGATGTACACTTCATGATTAGCCATACTATTCCTTAGAAATACGAGTCTGTTCTCAGCGTCATTCGCGTATTTACTACCTTTAAATCTGTTGCTTATGAGCAAAAAATCGTTGTACGCCTTTTTTAGTCGCGTTACATCATATTTTGATATATCTTGCCCTAAGAATTCTTGAAAAAATGGTTGTTCCTTCTCAAGATTTGAGAGTGCACGAAGATAATATGCATAATCTAAACTTTGATGATTTGGGTATAAATCTATGAAACGATCACATTCAGCAATTGCATCATCTTTTTGTCCAAAGTCATAGTATGCATATGCAAGATCGAGTATTGATTGCTGTGCGTATGTAGAAAATGGATACCTAGCTTCCAGCATTTCAAACATAATAACTGCCTGAGGTATATCAGCATTTCCTAAAAAAGCTGAACCTTCATTATATAGTTCTACTTCGGTCATACCATCGTATGGATTCACTTTTGCTTTATCAAGAAAAGCACAGCCAGTAAGGGAAAATAATATGCAAATTAAGGAAAGATAAAATATTTTCATCAGTATAATATTATAACATGGAAGGAGATAATATTTATAATTTTACCCTTGAGGTAGAAAAAGAAGATAGAATTGATAAGCTTCTATCAAATTATTTTATAGAATATTCAAGATCTACCATACAAAAGTGGATAGCGAGCAAGAATGTAGAAATAAATGGCAACATATGCTCACAAAAAGATAGAGTCAAAAATAATTGTTCTATATCGATTAATATTTCATCTGAACCTGAAGTTAACCTGGTAGGTGAAGATATTACAATTGATGTGATAGATGAGACTGATGATTATATTGTAGTAAACAAGGCTTCAGGTATAGTGACACATATTGCACCAGGCAATTATACTGGAACACTTCAGAATGCATTATTCTATAGATATCCTGAGCTGGCCAATGTCCCACGGACAGGAATTATCCATAGATTGGATAAAGATACCTCTGGGATATTAGTAGTTTCAAAGAACCTTAGATCGCATAATTACTTAAGTAAGCAGCTACAGGAACAAAAGTTTAAGAAAATATATCATGCACTAGTGTATGGCTCATTTGATAAGTCTATGAGAATTGATGAACCTATTGGAAGACATCCTATTAATAGAAAAAAAATGGCAGTTTCATCCCATGGAAAATTAGCTTGCTCCATTGTAAAGCCACTTAAAATTAGAGAAAAGATTTCGCATCTACAAGTTCAGATTATAACTGGGAGAACACATCAAATCAGAGTCCACCTATCACATAAAAATTTTCCACTCATCGGTGATACGTTGTATGGATTTAAAAAAAATAGCTTTTCTAAATCTCCAAAAATATTTGATTCTATAGTTACAGATTTCGGTCAGTACTTACATGCGTATTCTCTGTCATTTTATGATCCTCTATCTAATAAGATGAGAGAATATCGCGCAAATTATCCAGAAGAATACCAGGTATTACTTGATACGCTAAATGATTAAAATGACATGATAACTGAATACGAAATAAATTGGGCTATACCTGGAAATATAGGGTACTTTATATCGACCAATGAAACAGGAAACAGCAAGGGGAAATACAAGTATGCAAACTTTTCTTACCAAGTGGGTGAGGATAGCAAAAACGTCGATTCCAACATTAATGAATTAAAAACTTTACATGGGATAGATGATATTACTTTTATGAATCAAACGCATTCCAACACTGTTCGTAAGGCAAGTAAAAAGGGTAATTATTTAGATTGTGATGCGATGTTCACTGAGGATAAAACTATATCATGTGCAGTGTTGACAGCTGATTGTATACCTATTTTGGTAACAGAAACATCTGGTAGTATGATAGGGTGTATTCATGCTGGGTGGAGAGGTCTACAATCTAAAATAATAGAGAATTTTTTTTCTAAGTTTACATCTATAAACAGATCTAATTTCAGAGTGCTTTTAGGTCCATGTATAAGTGCTGAGAGTTATGAGGTAAAAGATGAAATCCTTAGTCAATTTTCAAATCATCGCGACCGATTTAGAAAAAATAAATCCGGTAATTATTATATGGATTTAAGATATATTGCATGTGATATTTTAAATGAATTGGGTATCACTAATGTTACAATATCAAAATCTTGTACCTACAATGATAATTTTTACTCATATAGAAAAGATAAAACTACAGGAAGATTTGTCTCACTTATTTGGTTTAAGAAATGATTATTAATAAGTTAAAAAAGCTGAAGCCCTTTCATATAATTGGCATTGTAATACTTTTAGGGCTTTTATATGGCTCAGTTAATCTCTACAACAAAATACAGTTCTTTAAATCATTTGCAAATCAGACTAGGATCACATCTGTAGTTGCTCAAAAAGCTGTAATTAGCTCGATAAATAAAATTTATCCCGCAACATCCGTGATAGAGTCAAATCAATCTTATGAAGTCATATCAAAAACAGAAGGTATATTAAATGATATTTACTTTAATGAGTCCTCATTTGTAAAAAAAGGAGATAGACTCTTTTCTATTTTCTCTACAAGCTCTGTCGGTGAAATGGTTTTATCTGCACCTTTTGATGGTTACGTTGGTATTACTGATTACAAAGTTGGTGATAAACTTAAAAATGGCGATTTACTTTTGACCTTAGATGATATGAGTACAATGAGAGCTTATCTGTATTTACCAGAAAAATTACTTCCTCAAATTAAAGGGCCAATAAAATATACTGCATACTCTAAGTTATTTCCTGGTAAGTCTTACTCCGGAGAAATTACAAATATTAACCAAAGGGTTGACAGAGAGACAAGAACACTGAAGTCTTACGCCTTAATAAATAATAGTGATGGTTCTCTCAGACCAGGCATACTAATGAATGTTGATATAATTTTAGAGGAGATTGACTCAGCTATACTTGTTCCAGAGCAATCGATCTTAACGTCTAAGGATTTTAGTTATGTTTTTGTCATTGAGAATGATCAAGCTAAACTTAGAAAAATCATTAAAGGTATAAGTACTGATGGGCAAACTCAGATATTGGAGGGTGTGAGTTCTGATGATCTAGTGGTTACGCTCGGCCATGAGAAATTAAAAGATGGTTCTAAAATTAAATTAATTGATAAATAATGCATATATCTGAAACTACTGTAAAAAGACCTGTACTCGCAGCTGTTCTAAGTTTATTTGTGATCCTCATAGGTTTAGCGTCATATGATAAGCTGACCATACGTGAATATCCTGATATTGATAGACCAGTTGTAACTGTAACGACTGTATACTTGGGAGCTTCCTCTAAAATCTTAGAAAGAGATGTAACAGAAATAATTGAAGATTCTTTGTCGGGAATCTCAGGAATAAGAGAAATTACATCTGAAAGCAGGGATGAATTATCAAAAATAAGAATAGAATTCACATTAGAAACAGACCTAGATACGGCAGCAAATGATGTAAGAGATAAAGTCTCAAGAGTAGCTGCTTTATTGCCCGCAGACGCCGAATCTCCAAGAATTGCAAAATCTGATTCTGATGCTAGAGCGATAATGTGGATTGGCTTTTCTAGTGATATTCTGACCTCAATTCAGCTGAATGATTATCTTGATAGAAATGTCGTGGATAGACTATCAATTCAGCCGGGAGTTGCATCAATTACGATTGGTGGAGAGAGAAAATATTCTGTCAGAGTCTGGATGAATCCCGAGCAAATATCTTCGAGAGGCTTAACGATTATCGATGTGATACAAGCTATTAAAAATGAGAATATTGAGCGGGGCGCCGGAAGGTTTGAATCTACTGATAGAGAGATAGGTTTGAAATTAGATTCAAAATTAAAAACTCTTAATGAGTATAACAAGATTGTTATTAAGCATTATGGTGACTCCAAAGTATATCTTTCTGATGTAGCGAAAATCGAAATAGGACCAGAGTCTGATCGGGGATTTCTCAGAGCTAATAATAAAAGCGCTATAGGATTAGGCATTGTCAGACAAACTAAGTCAAACGTACTTGATGTTGCTAATAATATAAAAGCTGAACTAGATTTAATTAGACCATCATTACCAGAAAGTATAAATATGACTATTGGCTATGATCAATCAAAATTTGTAAATGAGTCTATCAGTGAGATAAGGTTTGCTCTTACTGTTTCAATGATTCTTGTTATTTTAATTATTTATTATTTTTTGTCATCTAAAACAGCCACTATCATACCCGCGGTTACTATTCCAATATCTATTATTGGAACATTTTTTATAATTTATATATTCGGGTACTCTCTGAATGTACTGACATTCCTAGCATTAGTATTAGCTATTGGCCTCATCGTTGATGACTCTATAGTTGTTGTGGAAAACATTAAAAGGAGAATAGAGAATGGAGAGGATAACTACACTGCATCTATTAATGGTGCTAAACAAATTACTTTTGTAGTAATAGCTACCACTCTTGTTCTGGTCAGTGTTTTTCTACCTTTATCTTTCATGGGAGGTAAGACTGGAAGATTATTTATCGAGTTTGGTGTGGTATTATCTTTTGCTGTAATAATTTCGAGTTTTGTAGCTCTTACACTTACACCAATGATGTGTTCTAAAATCCTCGAGAAAAATCAGAAACACGAACAAAGAGAGTTATTTTTTAAATTCAAACAATTTTACGAATCATCCCTTCTTGCTTCTCAAAACAATACAAAGATAGTCTATAGTGTTACGATCATTTTTATAATAATTTCATTCCTTTTGTTCAAATTTATACCAAAAGAACTAGCACCATCAGAGGATAGGGGAATATTCATTGTATCAGTTAACGGTCCAGAAGGCTCTTCACTAGATTATACGAATGGAATGGTGAAAAAAGTTGAAGATATATTATCTGATTATGTAGATAAAGGAGAAATAAAGACGGTTTTTGCAATTGTTGCCCCCGGCTTCTCTGGTGAGCCCGGTAATGTTAACTCAGCATTCATTTTTGCATCTCTAGTGCCCTGGGAAGACAGGTCAAGACATCAAAAGGATATAGTTCGTGAAATTTTTCCTAAATTAATATCAATGCCAGGTGCCATGATATTTACTATTAATCCTCCTAGTCTTGGGCAAAGCCCATTCAAATCACCCGTAAGACTAGTCATTAGTGGAACTGATTATGATCAAGTTGGAGAGTGGGGAGAGACTATCAAGAATATCTCTCAAGATGTAGGGCTTAGAAACGCTAGGATAGATTACAAAGTAGATAAACCAAGGCTTAATCTCAAGGTTGACAGAGATGCTGCTTCAAATCTGGGTGTTTCTGCTGATGATATTGCAACATCACTAGATGCGTTATATGGCTCAAGGAAAGTGACCAACTATTCATTAGATGGAATAACTTACAATGTAATTTTGAAGGCTGACGAGGACTATCTCGTTGACGAATCTAATCTTGATAATATTTTTATCAAATCTAGCGCTACACAAAAGCTCATACCTCTGAGCAATCTGGTTAACAATAATCTTGAGGCTACCAGCAAAAGTCTAAAGAGAGTCAACAGGCTGCCATCAGTTACATTGTCTTCCTCAATTTCACCAGGTTCATCACTCGGAGACACTTTAAATAATCTCATCAACGAATCTAGTAAGGTGCTACCATCAAATGCAAAAATATCTTTTGCAGGTGCATCTAAAGAGTATTTTGAGACTGGTTACAAGCTGGAGTTAACAATTCTAATGGCAATCTTGGTTGTCTATTTAGTACTATCTGCACAATTTGAAAGTTTTAGAAATCCTTTAATTATAATTTTAACAGTTCCTATTACTATGACTGCCGGCATCTATTCCCTTTTTGTAACCGGGACGTCGTTAAACGTTTACAGTCAAATAGGTTTCTTAATGCTAATTGGATTGATAGCAAAGAATGGCATACTTGTAGTTGAATTCGCAAATCAGTTAATTGAGGATGGTATGAAAAAATCTCAGGCTATTATTGAATCATCACTCATAAGATTCAGGCCTGTTATTATGACAACACTATCAACACTGCTCGGTGCAATACCATTGATCTTGAGCACGGGAGCAGGAGCTGAGAGTCGCTTTGCAATGTCTGTAGTTGTTTTCGGAGGCATTGCATTAGCATCTTTTATTACTCTATATTTAATTCCAGCGTTGTATCTGTTAATTGAAAAGGACGATTAATTTTTAGGGATTATCTTTAAACCTTTCTGTTTAGAGTAATATGTTGATAAATCAATTATATCTTGTTCTGATAGACCAGCTGCAAAACCACTCATTATTGCATTTTGTCTCTCACCACTTTTATATGCATTCAATGAATGAATAAGGTAATTTTTATATTGACCAGCTAACCTTGGGTACAATTTATTTTCACTATTTCCATCACCACCATGACATGCGGAGCATGTAACAGATTTTTCTTTACCACGGTCATAGCTAGAATCAGCAATGACTTGATTACTAAAGATAAAAGTTAAACATATGATAAAAAAGTATTTACTCATTTCACTGATTCAAAATAGTTTGCTATATCAATGATATCCTGGTCAGATAATCCTGATGCATTTGCATGCATGGTGCCATGTTTTCTTTCTCCCTTTTGGTATGCTTTGAGCGCTGAGATTATATAGTCAGCATGTTGGCCCCCTAATTTTGGTACCTTGTAGGTAGGATATGTGTTGTTGTAACCCTCAATAGCATGACAACCAAGACATGTCTCTGATTTTTCTCTTCCTGTATATTCATCAGCGTGTGAAATCGAAACGGATATGGCTAATATAGCAATGCTTTTGAGTATAGCTTTCATAAAATTTGTGGCATTATAGCATTAAATTTAAAAGAGATAAAATAAGATTTTTTTTGTATAATAATTTAGAACTCAAAATTAACTTAACTCAATAACAATGCCAATATACGAATATAAATGTGAAGATTGCGATAAAGTTTTCGAAGTTATACAAAAAATCTCGGAAAAAAAGCTTACTAAATGTAAGTGTAGTAAAAATGGCACTGTTCATCGAATGGTATCGTCGTCTGGTTTTAGGCTAAAAGGGTCCGGTTGGTATGAAACTGATTTTAAAACAAAAAAATCTGATACAAAAAAAACGGAAACATAAACTATGCAAAGATCTTATTGTGGTCTTATTGATCTCAAATCAGTTGAAGAAAATCTTGTAATAAAAGGTTGGGTCAATACTCGCAGAGACCATGGTGGAGTTATATTTATCGATTTAAGAGATCACACTGGACTAGTACAAGTAGTTTTCAATCCAGAAGAGAGGGAAATATTCGAAGCTGCGCAAGCTATACGTTCCGAATATGTGCTTGAGGTATGCGGCATAGTAAAAAAGAGACTAGATGGTACGGATAATCCTGAAATGTCTACCGGCAAGATTGAAATTGTTGCCAAGGACTTAACAATACTCAATACATCTAAAACCACACCCTTTAAAGTCAATGATGAGGCCACTAATGAAGACTTGAGATTACAATATAGGTATATCGACTTGAGAAGCACATACATGCAGGATAATTTAAGATTTAGATCAAAACTTTTTAGTACGATCAGAAATCATCTAAGTGACATGGAGTTTAATGAAATCGAAACACCTATTCTTACAAAACCCACACCTGAAGGGGCGAGAGATTATATTGTTCCAAGTAGAGTTCATAAAGGCAGTTTCTTTGCATTACCACAGTCACCACAACTATTTAAACAAATGCTAATGATGTCTGGATTAGATAAATATTATCAAATAGCAAAATGTTTTCGCGATGAAGATTTGAGGGCAGATCGTCAGCCTGAATTTACACAGCTTGATATAGAGTGTTCATTTTATAATGAAGAAGATATTATGCATTTATCTGAGTCATTGATGCAAAAGATATTTACGGAATTGATTGATAAGGATGTAACTTTAAAGTTTCCAAAAATTAGTTATAAGGAATCCATGGAACGATATGGTTGTGATAAACCCGACTTAAGAAATCCACTTCATCTAGTTGATATATCAGACTATCTTGTCAATACAGATTTCAAAGTATTCAAAGATTGTGTGAATAATTCAAATAAGCGTATTGTTGCACTTAATATTCCAGATGGCTCTAAATTAACTAGAAAGAATATTGATGACTACACTGACCTTGTTAAGACATTCGGAGCTAAAGGTTTAGCTTATTTTAAAGTTGAGGACTCAAATAACACTGATACAGGGATTAGCTCGCCAATCAAAAAGTTTTTAAGTTCTAAAGAAATAGATGCGATTATTAAATCCGTTCAACCATCTAGTGGCGACCTGATCTTTTTTTCCGCAGATACAGCAGATATTGTTAATAGCTCAATGTCAGCTTTGATCTCAAAAGTTGGTTCTGATTTGAGTCTATTAAAAAGTGGTTTTGAGTTTGCATGGATTATCGATTATCCGATGTTTGAATATGAAAAGGGGACTACAAACTTAACTTCTCTTCATCATCCATTTACATCCCCGGTCTCAAATGATCAAGATTTTAATGATCAGACGCTCTCACGTGCGTATGATCTTACACTTAATGGTAATGAAATTGGGGGTGGTTCAGTGCGTATTCATGAGAAGTCAGAACAACTCAAAGTTTTTCATGCACTTAAGCTTACTGATAGTGAGATAGAGAGTAAATTCGGTTTTTTTCTTAAGTCTTTGGAATACGGGTGTCCACCTCATGCAGGTATTGCCTTTGGCTTGGATAGAATAGTTATGTTATTAAGAGGCTTAAGCTCTATTAGAGATACCATTGCTTTTCCTAAGACACAATCTTCATCATGCCTTCTAACGGAAGCACCAACTGAAATAGATTTAGAGCAACTAAAAGAACTTGCAATAAAAACGAATAAGCCAAAGACATGAATGAAAGTAACTATAAAAAAAGATTAGAAGAAGTTAAAAAATTTCTTGATGTCAATGATGCCAAGCTCATATCACACTATTATGTAGATAGTGAAATTCAGAGGCTTACAGAAGATACTGGAGGATGTGTGGCGGACTCACTTCAAATGGCTAAATTTGGTACCGAGCAAACAGAGAAAAATCTAATCATTGCAGGTGTTAGGTTCATGGGTGAGACAGCAAAAATACTTAATCCAGAAAAAAAAATATACGTCTTAGATAAAGATGCTACTTGTTCTCTTGATGACAGTTGTGGTGTAGATGATTTTAAAAACTTTTGTGATAAATACCCTGATCGGGATATTGTTGTATACGCTAATACAAGTGCTGAGGTAAAAGCTATGTCTGATTGGGTAGTTACATCAAGTATAGCGATTCCACTCGTTGAAAATTTAGCAAGTCGTGGTAAGAAAATCATTTGGGCACCTGATAAATACCTAGGATCCTATATCCAAGATCAAACAGGAGTAGACATGATTATGTGGGATGGTGCGTGTATAGTTCATGAAGAATACAAGACTATAGAGCTTAAAAAACTCATTCAAGAGTTAGGAGACTGTGAAGTTTTAGTTCATCCTGAATCACCAAGGAGTATAATACAGCTCGCAGACGTTGTTGGGTCAACAACAAAGTTAATAAATGCATCTAAAATTAGCAAATCAAAAAATATTATAGTAGCTACCGAAAAAGGAATTTTCTATCAAATGAAAAAATTATCTCCTGAAAAAAATTTTTTTGAGGCTCCTACTGAAGGAGAAGGCGCAACATGTAAGAGTTGTGGCAGGTGCCCATGGATGCACCTCAATACATTTGATAAACTCATGAACGTAATTAACCAAAATAATGAGATACGTCTTGATGAGAAAACAGTGTCACATGCGAAAAAATCAATCAATAGAATGATCGAGTTTGAGGATAAGTATTATCAAAAAAATAAGAGGGCATCATAATGGCTGGTCATAGTAAATGGGCTAATATTCAACACCGAAAAAAAGCACAAGACAACAAAAGAGGAAAAGTTTTTACAAAGATAATTAGAGAGATTACCGTTGCTGTAAAACTTGCTGGCCCTGATATTAGTAGTAATTCAAGATTGAGACTTGCTATGACGAAGGCTAATAAGAACAGTGTGCCCAAAGATACAATTGAGAGGGCTATTAAAAAGGGCTCAGGACAGAGCGATAGTTCTTTCGAGGAAATAACATATGAGGGATATGGCCCAAAAGGAATAGCAGTCATTATCGAATGTCTAACGGATAATAAAAATCGCACTGTCTCTGAAGTCAGGCATGCTCTAACTAAATATAACGGTAGCCTTGGCACCAAAGGGTCAGTCTCTCACTTATTCAAAAAAGTTGGGATTCTTACAGTTATTGACACAACAGAAGATGATCTAATAAATCTAATTGACGATGTGGAAATCCTAGATTATGAGCAAAACGGCAATGACTGTATTATTAATACTGAACCTACAAATTTATTTACAGTTAAAACCTTCTTTGAGTCTAAATCTATCAAAACTAAAGATGAGGAATTGATACTCGAACCAACAACAATGTGTGATATTGGTGAAAGCGACTTAGAGCAGGTTGAAATGTTTACAGATAATTTAGAGGATTTAGATGATGTTCAGAATATATATACGAACATTAATATAATATAAAATAGTAATGACAGTCATATTGGGAATTGATCCAGGAACAAACATCACAGGATACGGTATTATTAAGTTAGACGAGTCTAAGCCTACCTATTTACATCATGAGATACTCAAAACTGGACTTAAAAATATGTACACACTTAAGTTATCATTGATTTACGATAATACCAAAAGATTAATAGAACAATATAAACCAGATGACATTGCATTAGAGTCTGTCTTTTTTAGTGTCAATGCAGGCACGGCTATAAAATTAGGTCAAGCACGGGGAGCAGCGCTGTCTGCATGCAGCGGAGAGCATAGAAACATTTACGAGTACAGCCCGAGAAGAGTCAAAATGGTCATTACTGGCAACGGAGCCGCAGATAAGATGGAGGTCCAAAAGTTCGTCAAGAGAAAACTAAGATTAAGAAGGAAACTTGAAGAAGACGCCTCTGATGCTCTAGGAGTTGCACTGTGTCATGGAGTAACATCAACTGATACTCCAGATGATATTAAACCAATATAGTTATTTAGAATGGATACACTCATAATTAACGAAATTTTTTATTCCATACAAGGAGAGACTTCTCGTTCAGGGTTTCCTACAACTTTCGTCAGACTCACAGGATGTCCACTTAGATGTTCATATTGTGACACTGAATATGCATTTAAAAATGGATCAAAAATGTCATTCAATGAAATAGGTTCTGCGATAAAAAAAAATGACTCTAAGTATATCACTGTGACTGGAGGAGAACCACTCGCTCAGAAGGATGTAATCCCATTCTTGAAATATTTATGTGATATGAATTATTCTGTGTCTATTGAGACAAGCAATGCATTTGATATTTCTGCTATTGATTCAAGGGTGTCAGTTATCTTAGATGTTAAAACTCCTGCCTCTCTTGAATCAGATAAAAATTTGATATCAAATTACAAAAAACTCAAACCTATTGATGAGATTAAATTTGTTATCTGTAATCTAGATGACTTTAATTGGGCAAGAGATTATATATCATTACATAATCTTGATATTCTCTGTCCAATTTTATTTTCTCCATCATATGATGATATGCCAATATCTGAACTTGCAGATCTTATCCTTAAATATTCTGTGAATGTCAGACTTCAAGCACAACTTCATAAAACTATTTGGGGACCAGTTAATGGAAAATAAAAAAGCTCTGATATTATTCTCCGGAGGACTAGACTCTACGACTGTTCTTCATCATGCTCTATCCAAAGGTTATGATTGTACAGCTCTCACCATTGATTACAATCAAAGACATATTTATGAGGTCAAGTCTAGTCAAGAATATCTTAAAAAAGAAAACATAGATGGCTTAATTTTTAAAATAGATCTATCTCAAATAGGTGGTTCAGCATTAACTGACAATGAGGTCGAGGTGCCTATAGAATCTCAGCCTGGAATCCCAATAACATATGTTCCTGCTAGGAACACGATTTTTTTATCTATAGCATCAGCTTATGCAGAGAAACTATCAATCACTGAGATCTTTATTGGTGTTAATCAAATAGATTATTCAGGTTATCCTGATTGCAGACCTGAGTTTGTAGATAGTATTCAAAATACTATTAATCTTGGCACTAAAGTTGGCGTAACAGGCGGTTCAATCTTAATAAATGCACCGCTTATAAATATGGCAAAGGGAGAAATTATTCGTTACGGGATGGAATTGGGTATTGATTACTCCAGAACCGTGTCTTGCTATCAAGCGGACAGTGAGGGAAGAGCATGCGGGAAATGCGACTCGTGCAAATTCCGAAAAGAAGGTTTTAAATTAGCAGGCATAAAGGACCCAACTAGATATAAAAATTGAAAATTTATTAAAAATATATAAACTGTGATTTTGTATATGGAAATAGCTACAACAATATTAATTTACACTTCTGTACTAGGGTTTATTCTCGGTTATGTTGTCAATAAAACAAATTTCTGCACAATGGGTGCTGTATCGGATTTAGTTAACATAGGCGACTCTTCACGATTAAAAGCCTGGTTTCTTGCAATTACAGTTGCAATACTAGGCGTCACTTTTCTAGAATATACTGGAACACTCAATGCAAATGATTCAAGAATACCCTATCGTAACTCAGTCTTTTTCTGGCCTAGATATATTATTGGTGGAGTAATGTTTGGCATAGGGATGACTCTAGCAAGCGGCTGTGGAAATAAAATTCTTATCAGAATAGGTGGTGGAAACATAAAATCTGTTTTTGTTTTACTAATAGCAGGGTTGATGGCACTTCTTATGACTAGAACTGATTTCTATGGGTTACTATTTCATAGTTGGATGAGTCCCATTAGTCCAGATCTAGCTAAAATCGGTATAAGTGATCAATCAATACAGACAATTATAGCTTCATTAATTGGTTTAGATAACAGTAGCATATTCATCTCATTGATAGTGCCATTATTGATCTGTGGAATCCTTCTTAAATATATTTTCTCATCTAATAAAAAACTTAGTAATGATAATCTCCTTTCTGGCATTGTCGTAGGATTAGTTGTGACGTTTGCCTGGTTGCTCACAGGAGGTGATCTTGGTCAATCATGGATAGAAAATAATGACTTTTTAGATACTCCATATCCTGCTGTTGGTGTGCAATCATTTACTTTCATAAACCCCATGGGAGAGACACTTTTATTTACCAGTAATATATTCGACAATTTTTTCTTTACGTTTGGTGTAGCAGCATTATTATCAACAATCGCTGGTTCATTTGTGTACTCAATATTAAGTAATAATTTGAGAATAGAATGGTTCGCAAATAAACATGACTTTTTCAGACACATGATTGGTGGAATTTTGATTGGAATTGGCGGAGTACTCTCTTTGGGTTGCACTATTGGGCAAGGTGTTTCAGGTGTGTCTACGTTAGCAATTGGTTCTGTTATCACCTTAATTTCAATCATATTTGGTGCTTCACTAATGATGAAAATCGAGTATTATAAAGCAGTGTATGATGATAGTAGTTTCATTGAGCTTCTTAAAAATTCACTTATAGATTTAAGGGTTCTTCCAGAAACACTTAGAACTCTTGAAAAGATTTAATATATTTGGGGCGTTAGCTCAGTTGGTAGAGCAGTGGCCTTTTAAGCCATTTGTCACAGGTTCGAATCCTGTACGCCCTAACAAATTATACTGCCTTATTTTTTCAATGGTTTGTCTAACAACAAACTCAGTATTAGCCAGTAGTCAAAGTGTCAAAATCCAAAGAGACGACGGCATAACACTAAATGCTAACTTGTCCAAAAACTTAAAAAATGATTCTGTATACATGATCGTTCATGGCACACGAGGATTTAAGACCATGGAGATAATAAAATCATTGGAGCAAAGAATTTTAATTGAAGGCCATGATGTGCTAAGCATAAATTTGAGTTATGGTATCAACAACAGAAATGATAGCTTCCTATCTTGTGATATTAAACATACTCATAGCGAACATGAATCTGTGAGAGAAATTATAAATTGGTATGAATATCTATTGAGCAAAAACTACACAAAAATTTCACTGGTCGGACACTCTAGAGGAGGTTTTAATATCCTCCAAGCTGCTGAGTTAATAAACAACAGCGACCTCGAACTTCATATGCTAGCTCCAATAGTTGATACATATAATGGAACTAGAGATTATTATACAACTGAGCACAATTTACCATATGACCAAATAATTCAGAATAATGATGAATATATAATCTCTGAAAGATATCCTTCAATTAATTTTTTATTTTGTGAGAACGCCCAAGTATCCTCAAATACTTTTAGATCATATTTAGATTTTAGTGAAAATAGAAATAAATATCCATTTACTTTCAGTATATTAAAATTACTTAATGAGAGTAATAATAATATCTCCATTTATTCTGGCTCTTCAGATGAAATACTATTCGATAGTTATAAAATGTTCGAGTCTATTGATAAAAGAAATCTGACTCAATATATTATCGAGGATGCAGATCATTTTTTCAGAGACATTTTTCTAGACGACGTAATTGATCTTATGTTCGACTAATTTACTGAACTATAAAAGGATCGTCAGACGTGTTGGTTGTATCGCCATCTAGGCTTTTTTCCAACTGAGATGATGATTTTGGACCTATTGTTATTTCTGATTCAGAATTATCAAACATTCCTCTCATAACTTTGATGGTGGCAAATCTATTTTCCTTTTGATAATTGATTAAGATAAATCTTGATCTAACAATACCTATTTCAGACCAACCATCTGAAATCATATTTTTTCGATAAAAACTCACAGTATCATCTGCAGTCTCATCATGTTGCAAGTATAATATTCCTGAAAACTTACTTCCTTCGCCAAAAATCACGGTTTTGTTGACTAAATATTTTGAATTCTCTGGTAAGGGTATGGATACTTGTAATTTTTGTTCAACTGATATCTCTTTTTGCTCTTCTGCTTGGCTTTCTAACATAGCCTGCATATTAGCGCACGATGATAAAAAGAGTGAAGTCAGTGTAATAGTCAAGAATCTAGTTACGATCTTTACCTGCATATTTTAGAGTATATATTAAATTTAATTATTTTCTAGAGCCAGGACCATTGACTTCAAGGCCATTACTCATAAATGTAGTAAAAAATTCAAGATTGTTAAGCTCATCACTACCACCCTTGAAACTTTTTGCTCTTATACGATTGAGGCATCCAGCAAATCTCTCATGGAGTGTTACTAACCTACCCATCCCAGAGCGATATACTGGAAAATGTGTTGGGTGACCAATAGCTGGACTGGGGATATCAGCTCTGAGTTTTGTTCCTGTTTGATAGACATGACAGTCTGCACAAGAAAAATTCAACTGTCCTTTCTTCGTAAAATATAATCTCCTACCATCTTCGTAGGCATCTAAGGCTTCTTTTGTATTGGGGATCTGAATGTTAAATTTATTGCCCCTTGATGTATATGCCATGTAGGCAGAAACATGCGCTAATTCCTTACCTTTGAAATAACTAAGCGGCTTCTCCCCGTTTTTAACTCTGCAGTCATTGAGGGCTCCCTCTAATGTAACTACTTTATTTTTTTCATTATCGAAATAAGGATAGTTTTGTCTGATACCAATGCCATCATTTTCAAAACAAGATCCGTAAGTGTTACCGTTTTTAAATGGTCTGTTAAACAACTCTTCTCCTCTGTCGACATTAAGTTCATACGGGGGGAATTCTTCCATAGCTTCCCATTGCTCCCTTGCAGACTTATCAATAGAATAAACGCCATTTTTATAATCCTCAAATGGTGTATCAGGGAATCTATTTTCAAAATAACTTACAAACTCATCGTAATCTCTTTCGGGGCTAGCAATTGCCGAAATTGAAGGAATTAAAAAAGCTAGTAGAAGTAGTTGTTTAAACATTTATTTAACAGTGCCAGTTTTAGAGTCTCTATTACCTTGATTATCTACCCAAGATATCTCCAGATTATCTCCCTTATTGCCTTTGTATTTAAAGGTTAAGTAAGGATTCTTTGATACAGCAGGGCCCCAATAAATGGTTATAACATCTTTTCCGTTAGCTTTACTGTGTACTTCTTGAATGTAGTGAGCTGGTATAAGGTCACCTGTTTTTTTATCTTTTCTTTGCCCAGTCTCCATTGGATGTTTGATTAGTGCTTTGACTGTTACAACGCCATTGGATTCTTTTGATCTCATTTTTATAGTACTCATGATTAACCTCCACAGCCTCCTATAGTTACTTTAACCTCTTGCGTTGAGGTATAAACTTTGTCGCCACTCTTAACAGCTGCCATCACATTTGATGTTTTACCCATTTTCAACCTTGTGCCTATAGAAGGCTCTGAGAGTGATGTTAATTTATATCCACTTGATAATGGTTGAGGATTATTTTCTACGAATATCATAATTGACTCTACATTATCCAATGTTGTTGATACATTGATTGGAACGATAGCCCCGTTCTCTGCGATCTCTGGAGCTTTAAGTTTTACCTTTGATGACTCCTCTAAGTTACTGTGACCATAGACACTACTTACAGATTCAGTTAAATCTTTAATATCAAAAGATTTTTTAGGCCATGCTGCATACGCTTTCTTACTAACAATTAGTGAAGGTATAGCGACTAATGAACCTGCGAATAACATACTATTTTTTATAAAGTTTCTTCTGTTCATATTTCTCCTTAAAGTGTGTATAAATAATCAATTATTTTGTTAATCTCATTTCTAGTTAGAGCACCATGTTTTCCAAATGGCGGCATAAATGAATATGGATCTTTTTCAGTTGGATCCCAGATTTGTTGAAAAAGTATTTCTCTGTCAGGAAACCTTGCTTTCATAGCAAGCAAAGGCGGACCATTATTTCCTGCTAATTCCCCATCTTCAATCATGTGACATGCAAGGCAATTACCTTTTTTTCTGTCAAATGTAAGTTTTTTTCCTTCAGCAATAGTGTCAGGAAATGATGCAATTGGCATCAATATTATTACAAAAAGTAATGATTTTATAAGGCTTTTCATGACAGTATTATATATATGAATGACCTTTATTAAAACATTTTTTAATCACAGGTTTTATTACCAAATATAGGCTCAAGCGGTGGATTTCCCTCGCATAGGATAGCGGTCCTTATGCTTTTGAGGTTTTTCTTTTGAACTTCGTTGAGTTCATTAGAGGTTAAACCATCATCTATAACTCTGAATGCCATTGGCACATTTCCTTTGATGTTATAAAAGTTAATTAAGGCTAACTTTGAATTGTATTTTTCTTGAATCTTTTCATACCCCTCGGCTAATAATTTATAAGCTACTGGATTATTTTTATTATTCTCCAAAATTTCATTTAATTTTTTCATACTCTGAACAAGCTTAAGCGAATCTTTGATGTTATATTTCAACAACTGAAATGTAATAGCATTATTATTAGGATATACCTCCAAAATACTATCAAGTATATTCTTCGCCTCTTTTTTTTCTCCCATAGTCCAAAGGATATCTGACATCAAAGATGCTAAATATATATTGAACTTATCTTTACTATAACTTTTTTCTAGAATACCTTTAGCTGAAGAGAGATTTCCTTTTGAATATTCAATTAATGCAAGTTGATGATTTTGAACTGAATCATCATTATTAATATTTATAGTTTGATTAGCATTAGTATTTGATATCTTCAAAATATTTTTAATATATAAATAATCTTCGGTACTATTAACGATAGGATCGACTTGATATTTCCCTTGATTTTTAATATTACTAATACGATTAGAATATAAAGGGTGAGTCATAAAATATTCATTTATATTTGACTGGTTATTAGAATCACCTTGCATTAGTCTAAAAAAGTTTGCCATCTCACCTAGATCAAAATCACTTTTTAAAATAAGTCTTGCCGCAAATGCATCTGCTTCAATCTCATTTTCTCTTATAAGATTTATATTTTTTTGAACAGATAGGCCAATACCTGATTTGATTGATGCAATGCTTGCTTCAGTTTGTCCAGCTAACATGCCAGCAAATATCCCAATCCACATTGGAATTGAATTCACATTGCTGTTAGCCATCATTTCAGCAGAGTGCCTCAAAACAACATGTGCTAATTCATGAGCAACCACCCCTGCGAGCTGCGCTTCATTCTCTGTCAAGGTAATTAGTCCAGCATTCAGGCCAATATATCCTCCGGGGACTGCGAAAGCATTCACAGACTCAGATTTAGTTACAAAGAAAACATAATTTCTATCCTTCGATATATTCCTGCTTAATTTGTTCCCTAAATATGAAATATAGTCACTGACTAAAATATCATTAATTATATAGTTACTTTTTTGGAGGTTTTTATAAATGTTACCTCCAATTCTTTCTTCGTCAGTTAATGTGATGGTCTTATTTAGAGAATCGCCAAGTAGAGGAGAGGGGTACTCTTGATTAGACTCTGCCTCAGATATAAAAAATAATGTTATTATAAGAAATATAAACTTAAACATTTATCTACTCATTAGCTATCTTTTCCTATATTAAATAATCTAAATGTACTAATATAGTTGCATTATATTATAACTCAAGAGGTACCATAAAGATGAGTGATTTTGATAAAGAACTAGATACAAGCGGACTAAATTGTCCGTTGCCAATTATAAAAGCAAAAAAGGAGATAAACACCATGGAGTCTGGTCAAATACTTCATGTTATATCTACTGACCCAGGTGCAGTGATGGATTTTGAATCATTTGCAGGACAGACAGGGAATGAGTTACTCTCTTCTGAATCTAAAGATAATAAATTTTTCTTCCTTATCAAAAAAAATTAAAAATGAAGTTAAGTGGCTCAGAGATAATAATTGAATCCCTAAAGAAAGAGGGAGTAGATTATATATTTGGATATCCGGGTGGAGCAGTATTGCATATTTATGATGCTTTATTCGCTGCTAAAGATATTAAGCATGTCCTTGTGAGACATGAACAAGGAGCCACTCATGCGGCCGATGGATACGCTAGAGCTTGTAACAAGCCTGGTGTAGTCTTAGTAACATCGGGTCCTGGTATTACAAATTGTGTTACAGGAATTGCTACAGCACATATGGATTCTATTCCAATGATCGTGATATCGGGTCAAGTTTCGCGTCAATATGTCGGAAGCGATGCTTTTCAAGAGGCTGATGCCACCGGAATAACACGACCAATATGCAAGCATAATTTTTTGATAAATGACAGAGAATCGATTGCAGATACGTTCAGAAAGGCATTTATTATTGCAACTACAGGTCGACCTGGTCCTGTAATAATTGATATTCCCAAGGACTTAACCGATCCAAATGTAAAAATTGATTTTGAGTACAAAAAAAACATTAAAATTCGATCTTATAAGATAAAAACTAATGAAGATGAAAACAAAATTGAAGAGGCAGCAAAAATATTATGCTCAGCTAAAAAACCAATGATATATTCAGGCGGAGGAGTCATTCTTAGTAAGGCTAGTAAAGAGTTGATCAAATTAACTAAGCTATTGAACTACCCGATTACAAATACACTCATGGGTTTGGGTGCATATCCATCATCTGACGATCAATTTCTTGGTATGCTAGGAATGCATGGTACTTATGAGGCAAACATGGCTATGCATGATTGTGATGTTCTTCTTGCTGTTGGTGCAAGATTCGATGATAGAGTAACGGGAGATACAAAGCAATTCTGTCCCAAAGCTAAAATTATTCATATAGACATTGATCCATCATCTATATCTAAAATTATTGAAGTTGATCACTCACTGATAGGTGATACAAAAAAGATTCTAAGAAAACTTACATCATTTTCCTCTAAATACAAAAAAAATATAAATAGAACTGCTATTGAAAAATGGTGGAAAAAAATAAAATCCTGGCAAAGAAAAAATTGCTTATCATATAAAAAATCTAAAGAAGTTATTAAGCCGCAGTCAGTTATTGAGACTCTTCATACATTATCTAAAGGAAAGTCGTTTGTGACATCAGATGTTGGTCAGCATCAAATGTGGGTAGCTCAATATTATAAATTTGATAAACCTAACAGATGGATCAACTCTGGAGGACTAGGCACAATGGGGTTTGGCCTACCTGCCGCGATAGGCGCGCAGCTAGCTTATCCAAAAGAGCAAGTTATTTGTGTGACAGGTGAGGCAAGTATTTTAATGTGTATACAGGAATTATCGACATGCTTACAATATGGTTTACCAATAAAAATCATTAACTTAAATAATAGATACATGGGGATGGTAAGACAATGGCAAGAATTCTTTTATGAGGGCAGGTATGCAATGTCGTACATGGATGCTATCCCAAATTTTGCAAAGCTTGCTGAGAGCTTTGGTCACATAGGGATGGTAATTGACAAACCAGAAAATCTTGAAAATGATCTGAAAACTGCACTTAACCATAAGAATAGGTTAGTTTTTGTAGACGTCATAACAGATCAAACAGAGAATGTATATCCGATGATAGTAAGTGGCAAGGGACACCATGAAATGCATCTTGCTCCATCTGCGAATGAGGATATTGAATTAGCATGAATGAAGATAAAAGGCACATTGTTTCTCTGCTCGTAGAAAATGAATTTGGATCTCTTTCACGTATAGCAGGATTATTCTCTGCAAGAGGCTACAACATTCATTGCCTGAGTGTTGCTCCAACCTCAGATGATTCTATATCAAGAATGACACTTGTTACATATTGCACAGATGCAAAATCATCACAACTAATGAAACAATTAGATAAATTGGTAGACGTTATTAATGTAAAAGACTTAACAGATGAGACTCATATAGAGAGGGAGATGTTGCTTTTGAAAGTTAAATCTACTCTCAAGCAACGAGATGAATTGAAAAGATTGACAGATATTTTTAGAGCCAGGATAATCGATGTTACGGATACTACATATACAATAGAGCTTACTGGGCCAACAGAGAAAATTCTTGCATTTATTGATTCACTGGGAAAAATTAAAATTGTTGAACAGGTAAGATCGGGCGCGTTAGGTATAAGTAGAGGCTCAGAATCACTAGAAATAAAAAAATAGGAGAACACAATGAAGGTTTATTATGATAAAGACGCAGATTTAAATGTAATTAAGAATCTTAAGATTTCAATAATAGGTTTTGGGTCACAAGGTCACGCTCATGCTATGAATTTAAACGACTCAGGTGCAAATGTTACAATTGGACTCAGAGAAGGATCAAACAGTGCCTCTAAGGCTAAAGACGCAGGGCTAAGTGTTAAGACCATTGAGGATGCAACATCAGATGCAGATGTCGTAATGATACTTGCACCTGATGAATATCAAGCGGACCTTTACAAAGAGAGTATTGAGCCTAATCTAAAGCCGTCTGCAGCAGTAGCTTTCGCTCACGGATTTAACATTCATTATAAACAAATTGTTCCCGCTGATTCCCATGATGTGTTCATGATTGCACCTAAAAGTCCAGGACATTTAGTAAGATCAACTTTTGTCAATGGTAAAGGAGTACCAACTTTAATAGCTATACATAATAATACGTCTGGCAAAGCTAAGGATATTGCTTTGGCATATGCATCTGCAATTGGTGGAGGGAGAGCCGGAATAATCGAGACAGACTTTAAAGAAGAGACTGAGACAGACTTATTTGGAGAACAAGCTGTTCTATGTGGCGGTGTGACAGCTCTCATACTTGCTGGTTTCGAGACACTAGTAGATGCTGGCTATGCTCCTGAGATGGCATACTTTGAGTGCCTAAATGAGCTAAAACTAATTGTTGATCTAATGTACGAAGGAGGTATGACAGATATGAGATATTCTATATCTAATACTGCAGAATACGGTGATTTAACAAAAGGTCCTTTTTTAATAGATGATCACGTTAAGGCTAAGATGAAACTAGTATTAGCTGATGTTCAAAACGGGAAATTTGCAAATGATTTCGTTTCTGAGATAAAGTCTGGTTCTCCAGAATTCAATAGATTAAGAAAAGAGGGATCTGAACATTTAATAGAAAGCACTGGAAAAAAAACTTCGTAGCATGATGTCATGGATGGATAAGGAGAAATTGGTAGGTAACAAATAAGTGAGAAAAAAAAAGAATAAAGTTTCTGCAGTATATCTTCTACCTAATTTAGTAACACTAGGAGCTATGTTTTGTGGTTTTTACTCAATAGTAAGCGCAATAAATGCCCTATATATCCAATCTGCCATATTTATTCTTTTTGCTATGCTTCTTGATGGACTAGATGGAAGGGTTGCTAGGTTGACTAATACACAGACCTCTTTTGGTGAGCATTTTGACAGTCTTTCAGATTTACTATGTTTCGGAATAGCTCCTGCTTTACTGATTTATTTATCTAGTCTCTCTATGATGACTTTTGGTTACTTAGCAAAACTATCATATATAGCATGTTTTGTATATATTGCTTCAGCTGCTATTAGGCTTGCAAGATTCAATTCAAGAAACCAAACAACAGATAAAAAATATTTTGTTGGGTTAGCAAGCCCAGCGGCAGCAGCTATCATTATATGTTATGTGTGGTTACTAAGTGATGTTAATGCAGACATGTCTTCGTATTCGACTTTAACTTTTCTACTGATTATTTCTCTGTCGCTTTTGATGGTGAGTAATATTGCTTACTTGAGTTTTAAAGATGTTAATATCAAACAAAAAGTTCCACATCTTATGCTTTTTGGAATTTCTCTCATTGTATCTTTCATTTCTTTTGATCCACCTAAAGTTTTGTTTATTTTCTTTCTACTCTACGGACTATCAGGCCCAACTATGTTTTTGACTCGCAGATTAAGAAGAAATGGACTTTATGAATCAAGCTCAACCTCAAATGCTGAGGATTAAGAAAAACCCTATACCTAAGGTCATTTTTTCTGTTTAACCTTAAATCTCATGGGTTATAATGCACCATATAATTTAATATCTTAGAAGTATATGAATAAAGATCATTTAATAATATTTGATACTACATTGAGAGACGGTGAGCAAAGTCCTGGAGCTTCAATGGATATCGAAGAGAAAATACAAATTGCTAATGCATTGAGTGATCTTAATGTCGATGTCATTGAAGCTGGTTTTCCAATTGCAAGTAATGGAGATTATAGTGCCGTCAAAGAAATAGCTGACAGCATATCTAATTCAAGAATTTGCGCGCTTGCAAGAGCTCTGGAGAAGGATATTCTCAGAGCAGCCGATGCATTAAAGAATGCCAAATACTCAAGAATACATACTTTCATTGCAACTTCGCCAATACATATGGAAATGAAATTAAAAATGTCTCCAGAAGAAGTTATCAAGAATGCCGTTAATGCAGTTAAGATGGCTAGGGATCATGTTGAAGACGTTGAATTTTCTCCCGAAGATGCCGGGAGATCAGATTTTAATTTTCTTTGTAAAATTATAGAGAAAGTTATTGATGCAGGAGCTTCTACAATTAATATACCTGATACTGTGGGTTATAATCTTCCACATCAGTTTGGTGATCTCATATCAAGAATTATTGATAATGTTCCCAATTCAAATGATGCAATTTTTTCAGTCCACTGTCACAACGATCTTGGATTAGCAGTTTCCAATTCTCTATCATCGGTATTGAATGGCGCAAGGCAAGTTGAATGCACTATCAATGGGTTAGGTGAAAGAGCGGGTAATGCTGCACTTGAGGAGATAGTTATGACTGTGAAAACTCGCAGAGATATTTTTTCATGCGATACTAGGATAAATACAAAAAAGATTATGAATTGCTCAAGGCTTGTATCAAGCATAACAGGTTTTCCTGTCCAGCCAAATAAAGCAATTGTTGGTAAGAATGCTTTTGCGCATGAATCAGGAATTCATCAAGATGGAATAATTAAATCAAGAGAAACTTATGAAATCATGAAAGCTGAAGATATCGGACTGCTAAGTAATTCATTAGTCCTGGGCAAACACTCAGGCCGTAATGCCTTTAAGCAGAAACTTGATGAACTTAACATTCAATATACATCTGATGATGCATTCAATGATTTATTCACCAGGTTCAAGGAGCTTGCAGATAAAAAACATGAAATATATGATGAGGACATAATCCGACTATCCAATAATATCCCTCTAACAGGTGACGATATACAATTGAGTTACATGTCGGTTGTTTGTGATTCACACAAAAAACCAAATGCTAAGATTAAGCTAAGTATCAAAGGCGAAGAAAGAGAGGCTACAGCTGAGGGTGACGGTGCTGTGGATGCTGCTTTTAATGCAATCAAAGCAATTATAGATCTTAAGGTAGACCTTAGGTTATATTCAGTGAATAATATAACTTCAGGCACTGATGCACAGGGTGAAGTAACAGTTAGAGTTGTAAAAGATGAGCTTATTGTTAACGGGCATGGCGCTGATACGGATATTGTGAAAGCATCTGTTTTAGCTTACCTAAATGCAATAAACAAAATTTATCAGAATCCTGATCTTGCTACAAAAAAATTGTCGGGTATATAATGTCACGGAAGCATGAGTTATTAAACCTTATGAATATCGATACTTCATGGATGAAAAACATACCTAATGGCAAAATGAATTTGTTAAGCTTTAACAACCTTGAATTGGAAGCTAAAAACTGTGATGCATGCTCATTATCGAATACAAGGAATAATGTAGTTTTCGGTAAAGGCGACCAAAAAGCTAAAGTGCTTATAATTGGTGAAGCTCCTGGGAAAGATGAAGACCTGAGCGGTGAACCTTTTGTTGGAAGGGCTGGTAAACTTCTTAACGAAATACTGTTCTCAATGAAACTTTCAAGAGACAATGTTTATATCACGAATACTGTTAAATGCAGACCGCCAGAGAACAGAAATCCTAATAGTGATGAAATCAATTCGTGCTCAAGATTCTTGGATGGACAGATTAGTTTAATTTCCCCCTCTATTATTATCCTTTTGGGTAAAGTTGCTGCTGAGAGACTCATGAATACATCTGAACCAATGTCCTTCTTAAGAGGCAAAGTGCATTATTATAAAAACACTGATATACCTATGTTGGTATTTTATCATCCGGCATATTTATTGAGAAGTCCTTCAGAAAAAAGTAAAGTTTGGGATGATATCTTGTTAATGAAAAGCATTACCCATGGCAGTTAAAAGTTCAGAACTATATAGATTCATTCCAATGAGAGTGAAGGACTTAGATATGATTTATGAGCTCGAGATAAAATCATATGATTTTCCTTGGACCAAGGAAATTTTAAGAGACTGTATTCTTTACAACTATGATTCATATTCCGTTTTCTTTGGAGATGAGATTGTAGGTTACATAATTTCAAAGATTTCATATCCTGAGACTCATATCCTTAATCTTACTGTCAACTCGCAATTTAGAAACAATGGCATTGGAGGCTCTTTGGTACAACTCATCATAAATGATGCTCGAATAAGGAATTCTCAAGATATAATCCTTGAAGTAAGGTCTAGTAATAAAATAGCTCAATCACTATATAAAAAACTGTTATTTAAACAAATTGGAGTCAGAAAGGATTATTACGATTGTAATGAAGGCAGAGAAGATGCCTATGTACTCAAATTAGAGTTATAGCTCATTGGGAGACTTTGCAGTTATCGAAAGTGCATGGATTTCAGTTTTCATCAACTTGTCTAATGTCTTGTAAATTAATTTATGCCTGTTAATCACACTCATATTGTCAAAAAACTTAGATACGATATATAGCTTAAAATGCCCGCCAGATTTCGCTCCGGCGTGGCCGACATGTAGATGGCCCTCATCTTCGATATCTATCTTTGATGGCTCGAGACACGATAAATCATGTTTTATCATTTTAATTCTTTCTTCGGTCATATTTGTATTATATGTTAAAATATTAATATGACAGATAGAAAATATGTCTAAAGATATTGTTTTTTCGGGGGTACAACCTACAGGGGAAATTCACCTAGGCAACTATTTAGGTGCAATCAAACAGTTTCTTAACTTTCAAAATGATTGCGATTCAATTTTTTGTATTGTCGACCAACATGCTATAACTATCTTTCAGGATCCAAATGAACTAAAAGAAAATGTTTTGAGTGTATTGGCTATATTTCTGGCTTCAGGCTTAGATCCAAAAAAATGTATCATCTTCAACCAGGCATCAGTTAGAGAACACAGTGTTCTGTCATGGTATCTAAGTTGTACTGCTCGAGTTGGATGGCTGAATCGTATGACTCAGTTCAAAGATAAAGCCGGAAAGAATAGAGATAACGCATCACTTGGCCTATACGCATATCCAGTGTTAATGGCTGCTGATATTCTGCTTTATCACGCAGATAAAGTGCCTGTCGGAGATGATCAAAAACAGCACTTAGAGCTCACAAGAGACATTGCTCATAAATTCAATACTGACTACAATCATGAATACTTTAAACTCCCCGATCCAATTATAAATAAAGATGCGCCAAGAATTATGAGCTTAAGAGATGCAAATAATAAAATGAGTAAGTCCGATGTATCAAAATATTCAAGGATTCTTCTAACAGATTCTAACGATGAGATATCAACTAAAATCAGCAAAGCAAAATCTGATTCACTAAAGATGCCTTCATCTAGCGATGAACTCTCTGAGAGACCTGAAATTAACAATTTAATTACAATATATAGCTCTATATCAAATATTGATAAAGACAGTGTTATTAATCTCTTCTGTGGTAAAGAGATATCTTTCTTCAAATCTGAACTAAAAGACATTGTTATAAGTTTGGTTGAGCCAATTTCAAGCAATATAAATGAAATTAAATCTGACATATCATTTTTGAAAACTACTTTAGAGGACGGAGCTATGCAAGCAACGGAGAGAGCAAGGAAAACAATTGATGAAGTAAATAAATTAATAGGATTTAGTATTGACTGATATAACTGCAATATATAATGGTAAGAAGATTTCTCAATTACCCGAGGACCTATTTATTCCACCAGAATATCTTCGAATTATTTTAGAGGAATTTGAGGGTCCGTTGGATCTCTTATTATACCTTATAAAAAAACAAAATATTGACATCACTGATTTACCTATTTTTCCTATCACAGAACAATATATGAGCTACATATCTATTATGGAAGAAATGCATTTTGAACTTGCTTCAGATTACCTTGTTATGGCATCCACATTAACAGAGATTAAATCCAGACTCTTGTTACCAGCTGATGCAGAGGATGAGGAAGAGGATGATCCGAGAGCTAGCCTTATCAAAAGACTCTTGGAGTATCAGAAATACAAAAATGCCTCTGAAAAACTTGAGACTCTACCCAGAAATTATAGGGATTTTTATGTAGTTACTAATGGTGTTGATTCAGTTAAATCAAAAGTTATTGAGACACCAGACTTTAAAATTGAACAATTAAAATCAGCATTCATTGAGGTCTTAAAAAGGGCAGAGATATTTTCCACACATAATATACAGTCGGAGACTCTATCTGTCAGAGAGAGGATGTCTTCAATATTATCAGGCTTAAAATTAAATGATAACATTCTGTTTGGCGAACTCTTCAATGTGAAAGAGGGACGATTAGGAGTGATAGTTACATTCTTAGCTATATTAGAACTAGTGAAAGAATCACTTATCGATATCACTCAAAATGAATCGATGTCTAATATATACATTGGGTTAAAATAATGAGCTATTCTCTAGAGAATATAATTGAGTGCCTGCTGTTAGTCAGCGATGAGCCTCTTACTGTGAATCAAATACTAAAAATACTTGATGATAAAAAAATCACCAAAAAGAAAATTGAATTGAGCATTAGTAATCTGAATGAAAGATATATAGATAGAGCTATCCATATCAAACAAGTTGCAAGTGGTTATCGGTTTCAAGCAAAGACTGGCTTAGAAGCATACATTTCAAAGCTCAAAGATAAAGGAACTAACAGATTTTCAAAAGCATTTCTTGAGACAACCGCGATAATTGCTTATAAGCAGCCAGTAACAAGAGGAGATATTGAGGATATCAGAGGTATATCTATCAATTCAAATATTATTAGGACATTATTGGAGCTAGAGTGGATTAAAGTTGTTGGACACAGAGAAACACCTGGTAAACCTGAGTTATTCGCAACTACTTCGAAATTTTTAGACTACTTTGATAAAAATACGCTATCAGATTTACCTGAGATTTCTGATGTGGATTCTCTTTAGTTACTCATTCAGTCTAGGCATTAGCATTACAAGATTACAAGGTTTTGTATCACTATTTAGTTGATGAGTTATTATATCTTGCCATGCAGTTATACATGCATCCACTGATCCAGGCAGTACAAAAATGAATGTTTTGTTCGCAACACCTGCAAGTGCCCTTGACTGAAGAGAAGAGGTTTTAATCTTTTCAAAAGACTTTTGTCTAAATAGTTCACCAAAACCATCTATAGTCTTATCCATCAATGGTATTACTGCTTCAGGTGTTCCATCTGAGCCAGTTATACCAGTTCCCCCGCTCAGTATTATTACATCAACCTTATTATCAATAATATTGTCAGATACAACTTTCCTGATTTCATAAATATTATCTCTAACAATAGTTTTATCTAAAACGACATGCCCATCATTTTCTATGAGATGTTTGAGTTTTTTACCTGACTTATCTGTATCATCTGTCCTGGTATCAGATACAATTACAATTACAATATTAAGTTTTTTCATGATTTATTAATATAATCAATTATTAAGAATATGTATAGGGTACAAAAATTACTTTCCAAGATTGGCTACTGTTCAAGAAGATCTGCGGAACAACTTATTGAATCTGGTAAAATAAAGATCAATGACAAAATAGTGTCTCTGGGCGATAAATGGTATCGAGGAGATATAGTTAAGGTCAATGAAAAGCAGATTGATTTGACATTAGCATTAGACCAAGTCGTTGAAATCATAAAATATTATAAGCCAATTGGGGAAGTTGTAAGCATGAGAGATTCACATAATTCAAACAGTGTATTTGATCATTTACCTGATGTTAAAGGAAAGTGGATAAATATCGGCAGATTAGATTTAAATACTTCAGGTTTAATTTTGTTTACAAACAATGGTGATCTTGCAAACAAAATAATGCATCCATCTAATAATTTCGATAGAGAATACCTTGTAGAAACTGATAAACCTATTCCGCACGACTCTATGAGTGCCTTACTAAAGGGGGTTCCTATAAATGATGGTCAGATCGGTAAATTTAATCACATATCAAAAAAGAGAACTAAGATATATAGCGTTATCTTATCAACAGGTAAAAACAGAGAAATACGAAATTCTCTAACACAAGTTAGAATAAAGACCATATCTTTACATAGAATTAGATATTCACAAATTTTGCTAGGAGATCTAGAACCAGGAGAGTATAGAAATTTAAATATTTCAGAAAGAGCTAGTTTTTCAATTTAACTTTTAGAACACCTATCCCTCCATCCCTGTCTATAGCAGTACATGCAGCGTTTACAATATTACAAGTTTTTATAAATGCCTGAGCCGTGATTTTTATTTTGGGTATTTTATCAATACTATTCTTTCCTTTTCCACAAATGATCTTTATAAATTTGATATCATGTGTGTATGCATATGAGAAAAAGTCGTTCAACTTACTAATAGAATCTCTTATTGTCTCTCCATGTAAATCTATCTGAGTTTTAATATCTGCTATACTTTTCTTTTTTAGCTTGTTCAGCACATAATCTTGCACACCATTACTTTTATATTCAAACTCTCCTAAACTATTATCAATAGTTGAAATATAGTCAAAATCACTATCTAAAGTGACCTCTTCATAATCCTTTATGACATCATCAGAATTATCATTAAACTCTGTATCTTTTGAATTATTAAGCCATTCCTCTAATTCTTTAATTTTTTTGCCTTTTTTCATACCAAATAGAGATATACTATGATTTTCATCATATCTATATATGGAGTATTTGTGAATATATTGTTGTCAAATGATGACGGTTATAAATCTCTTGGACTAAAAGTTTTGAGAAGTGCTTTAGGTAATTTTGGAAATGTTCTTACAGTTTCACCCCACAAAGATATTAGCGCTTCAAGTAGCTGTCTTAGTGTTCATCGTCCTGTCAAAACCGTGATGATTTCTAAAAAATTATATAAGGTCTATGGCACCCCTGCTGATTGTGTTCACATAGGTAGCAGAGGTATATTAAAAAAGTATCCAGATGTCGTATTCAGTGGTATAAATTTTGGTTCAAACATGGGTGATGATGTCGTTTATTCCGGCACTGTAGGTGCAGCTATTGAGGGTAGACATGCAAAACTAGGAAGCTATGCAATTTCCATTAATTCGAGAGAACCTAAATATATAGATGATCTTCCGCTGAAGACTCAGTATGTATTAGATTATGTATTTACTAAACTAAAAACACTCAAGACAGTGTTTAATATTAATATTCCTGATATACCTTTTTCAAAAATAAAAGGTGTAAGAATCTCCAGGCTTGGCAAAAGAAAGATATCTAGAAAAGCAAAAAAAACTTTGATTAATAAAAATACCTTTTATGAAATTGGAGATGTTGGCATGGGTCTGTATAAGAAAGGTACTGATTTTCATAATACAAAAGAAGGTTATATCTCAGTTACACCTATAATGATCGATATGACAGATATTGCGGTTTATAAGAAATTACAAAAATTAATATGAACATAAATGAAGTAAAAGGCGCAGGACTTACCTCCGAAGCAGTTAGAAGAAAATTAGGTGATGAATTAAAAACTTTAGGCATAAAAAATAATGAGGTAATAGATTTAGTATCAAGTATGCCGAGACATTTGTTCATTGATTCTGCATTAACAAATAGGGCATATGAGAATGTATCTTTACCAATAGGCTTTAGGCAGACAATATCTCAGCCCTATATAGTTGCAAAAATGACAGAATTAATTCACGAAATGACTTCAATGAAAAATGTGTTAGAAATTGGAACAGGCTCAGGCTATCAAACATCAATTCTATCAATGCTGTTTGATAAAGTCACAACTATTGAAAGAATAAAATCATTACATGATAAATCCAAAGAGAGATTATCAAAATTAGGTTTTAAAAATATATCTTATAAATTAGGAGATGGTCATCTAGGACATAAAAATAATGCCCCATATGATGCAATTATTGTAACAGCTGCCGCGTCTAGCATTCCCTCATTGTTGGTCGAGCAACTATCAGTATCCGGACGAATTGTTCTGCCTATGAAAATGAATGATGGTCAGAGATTAATTAAACTTAAAAATACTAAGAGCGGATTGGTAAAGAAAATTATCGAAGAGGTAGTTTTTGTTCCTATGCTTGATGGCATTGAGAGTGATGAATAAGTATTTAGAATCTATTATCAATACATGCGGGTCTGTAAAAGCAATTTTGTATCTTAGGCTATTGAGTTTTACGGAGTCTATCTTTTTCCCAATTCCAACTGATGCACTCTTAGCACCGATGGTTATATCAGGTAAACATAATTGGATCAGTATATCTATTACAGCTACAATTTGGTCAGTATTAGGGGGAATCGTTGGATACTACTTAGGCTATTATCTATACGATGTTATAGAGCCATATATATATAATCTTGGGAAATACGAGCAGTATTTAATTGCTAAAAATTACTTTCAAACATATGGAATCGTTTTTCTATTCATAGCTGCGTTCACACCGATACCATACAAAGTTTTTACTATCTCAGCTGGAGTATTAGATTATAATATCATTCTGTTTATATTAATTTCAGTTATTGGTAGAGGAGCAAGATTTTTCCTTGTCTCAATTATCTGCTTCAAATATGGTCAATATATGCTGATGGTTATTAATAAATATCTTTTATTGATTGGCACTATAATAATCATATTATTTGCTATTACGCTATGGATATAAAATTGAGACAAAGGATCTTTTTTCTGACAGTAATAGATTATGTGTTTTACAAGCAGACTCTGTGTTCATGAACTCTAGTCCTTTATTGAGTTTATGCATATGTTTTATTAGCTCCTGACTTAATATGATGTTTTTTTCACCTGTGCCAATCAGCACAAGATTCACTGATGCAAAATAATTCTGTAAATCTTTAATTGTTATAGATTCAGGTTTAAGAACAGAAAAAGTTGAAATATTATCCTGATGAAAAACTATTGGCTCAATATAGTTAGAATTTGAAAAATAAATAGTCTTATCTGAATATTTTTTTATATTAAAGTTATTATTATTCTTATCTTCAACGAGTTCCATAATACCAAGCATTTAAGATTTATTAGTGATATTATATCCTCATTATAGAGGAGTATGAATGATTAAAATAGGCGTATGTGGATTTGGAACAGTCGGCCAGAGTTTTGTAAATCATGTTCTTGCTTACAAAGAAAAAATAATTAAAAACTGTGGCAGAGATATATGTATATCAATTATTGCAGACAGATCAATTGAGAGAAAAAAATTTAAGACCGAAAGCATTGAGTTCACCTCAGATATTTTGAGCGTTTTAGATTCAGATTGCGATTTAGTCGTCGAGCTAATAGGTGGTACCGATTTAGCCTATGACCTTGTTAAAGGAGCAATTAGTAAAAAAAAGTCAGTCATAACAGCTAATAAAGCCCTAATTGCAGAGAAAGGTGAAGATCTTTTTGAATTGTCAAATAAGCAAAATAGTTATATTGGTTACGAGGCTTCAGTTGCAGGAGCTATCCCAGTTATAAGCACTTTAAAACATAATATGCTAAATGAAAATATCATATCAATCAGCGGTATTATCAATGGTACATCTAATTATATCCTTGATCAGATGTCATCTGCGAAAAAGAGCTTTAAAGACGCGTTGCACAATGCCCAGGAACTTGGATATGCTGAGGCTGACCCAACATTTGATATCGGGGGATTCGATGCTGCCCATAAGATTTCCATACTTGCAAATATTGCTTTTGACATAAAATCTCCATATAAAAATATGCATATAGAGGGCATTGATTCGATTGAAAGCATGGATATTGATTATGCTAGCGAGCTTGGTTACAAAATCAAACATATTGCAACAGCGCGATCGAATGATTCTCAAATTGAATGCAAAGTTCATCCTGCTTTGGTAAATAAAAAAAATATCCTATCAAAAATTGATGGTGTGATGAATGCTGTCAAAATTATAGGAGATAAGTTTGGAACATCCATGTTATACGGGCATGGTGCAGGGGGTGCTGCCACAGCGTCTGCGGTTGTATCAAATATTATTGACTACAGCATTCATTTAGATAGAAAAGTAAAAAGTAAACCTGATCCCATTGGTTCTGGCTCTAGAGAATTAGTAGATATTCAAAATATCTCTAATCAATATTATCTTAGGATGTTTGCTAATGATGTACCCGGAGTAATGGCTGACATTACTTCCACACTAGCGAAGCATCAAATTAGTATTGAAGCAGTCACTCAGCATGAACCTTTTGAAAACGAAAAATTAATTCCAGTTGTAATGATTACAAATTCAGTAAGATATAAAGATATTTTATCTGCTATTAACAAAATTGAGACTATGGATAACATAATCGGAGACGTTAATCTTATTAGGGTGTTCAATGACGACTGACAACATACAACCACTTATTTATAAGAGTACAAGAGGGCAAGCGAAAGAACTTTATTTTAAAGATGTAATTTTCGAAGGACTAGCCAGTGACGGTGGCTTGTATATTCCATCTGTTTGGCCAAAGCTAGACAATGATCTCATTACTGAATTTAAAAACATGTCTTATCAAGATATAGCTTTCCATATATTTAAGCCTTACATCGACACATCAATATCTGATGATAAGCTGAGAGAAATAATATTTGAGTCTTATAACAAGTTCACTAATGATGAAATAACTCCTTTAAATCAAATAGAAGAAAAAGAGTATCTGCTTGAATTGTTTCATGGACCTACTTACGCATTCAAGGATATAGCAATGCAATTTATATCTAGGCTAATGGATTACTATCTTACTGCAGATAATAAAAAAATTAATATATTAGGTGCAACATCAGGGGATACTGGATCAGCAGCGATATATGGATTTGAATCTGTACAGTCATCGAATGTTTTTATTCTTCATCCACATAACCTAATATCACCTACGCAAAGGAAGTTTATGACTACAGTGTCATCAAAAAATATTATTAATATTGCAATAAAAGGAAACTTTGATGATTGTCAGAATCTTATCAAAGAGGTATTTTCAGACGAAGAGTATAAGAAATCAAAGAACTTAGGTGCGATAAATTCTATTAACTGGGCTAGAATTATGTGCCAAATTACTTACTATTTTTACGCAGCAAGCAGAATCTCGGATATTGAAAACGTTGTATTTTCAGTTCCAACAGGAAACTTCGGGGATATACTAGCTGGATATATCTCAAAAAAAATGGGACTTAATTTTAGGAAACTTATAATTGGAACTAATGAAAATAATATTCTCGATCGTACTCTGAAAACAGGAGAACATGCTGTGAAAGATGTTATAAGCACATCATCTCCGAGCATTGATATTCAGATATCTAGTAATTTTGAGAGATTAATATATGATGCCTGTAAGGATTCAAATGTTGTCTCAGAGTTAATGGAAAATTTAAAGAATAAAAGGTCATACAAATTATCTAATGAAATGAGAGAGTACATAGGTACCTATTTTTCATCTGATACTGCAAATAAAAAAGAAGTTGAAGAAATAATTTTAAGCTATTTTAAAAAATATAATATTACCTTAGATCCACATACTGCTGTCGGAGTCATGTGTGGAAAAAAACAAAAATTATCTGAAGATATTCTGGTAACTTTGTCTACAGCTCATCCAGCAAAATTTAAGGAAACAGTATCAGAAATTATATCTGATAACTCTTTTATTACTGATAAAGTGAAATCCCTAGACACACTTGAGGAACATATGATTATTGCCAACAAGAATGCTAACGATATTAAAAAACTGATCGACAATCACGTAGCATGAGAGTTCTTTTAATATTATTTTTCGCGATATTAGCCCTAGGCTTTTTGAGAAAAAAAATTGATGAAAGATTTGAATTTATTCATTATCTATTACAATTAACTTTTTATGCACTGATAATTTTATTTGTATATATATTAGGAATGCACTTCTTGGGAAATAGTATTTAACTATTTATCTAAATATTTCTCTGCATCTAATGCTGCCATACATCCAGCGCCTGCTGATGTAATTGCTTGTCTATATATTGAATCAGATACATCACCAGCTGCAAAGACTCCCTCAATAGAGCATTGTGTGGCATTTCCAGACGAACCACCCTTGATATTGAGATACCCTGTATCATCCATATCAAGCGAACCTCTAAAGATATCTGTATTAGGTTTATGACCAATGGCTATGAAAGCTCCTGAACACTTTATTTCCCTCATCTCGTTAGATTCTACATGTTTTACTCTGACTGATTGTACTTTATCATTATCACCAAGTACCTCATCAAGCGTATGATTCCATACAAATTCTACTTTACCATCTTTTTCTTTTTGTTTGATTCTATCTACTAGTATTGCCTCAGCTCTTAGCTTATCTCTTCTATGAATCAAAGTTACTTTAGATGCAATGTTTGATAAATACAGCGCCTCTTCAACTGCAGTATTTCCACCACCAACAACAACAACCTCTTGATCACGATAGAAGAAACCATCACATGTTGCACATGCAGAGACTCCTTTACCCAGGTATTTTTTTTCTGATTCTAATCCAAGATATTTAGCTGACGCACCTGTAGCAATAATAAGACTATCACATGTATACACTGCGTCATCACCAGTTAACTCAAATGGTCTTTTTTGTAAATCAACGGATTTAATCTGGTCCATAATAATTTCAGTGTTAAATTTCTTCACATGATCTTTCATCCTCTCCATTAAATCAGGACCTTGAAGATCATTGGCGTCACCAGGCCAATTCTCAACGTCTGTTGTTGTAGTTAGTTGTCCACCAATCTCTAATCCAGTCAATAATAATGGCTTCATATTTGCTCTTGAGGCATACAGTGCAGCTGTATATCCAGCTGGACCAGATCCCAAGACAAGAAGTTTTACATGTTTTTTATCCATAAATATCCTTAGGTTGTAGATTCAACCAAGTCATTATACACAATAATTTGTTATCGTTATATATGTATATATTATGATAAAAAATTTGTATAATTCTTATTAAATGAGGTACATTTGTCTCAGATAAAAAGAAATAAAAAGCTTTCTAAATCAAAGTTTGATTATCTGCCAAAAGAGATTTTTAATTTCTTTTTACTAACTTTTTCACTTCTTTTCACTTTATCGATAATTTCTCACGATCCATCTGACCCAAATTTTTTCCAAACAGGCTTAGGGAGTACTGTTAATAATTATATTGGCATATTAGGATCATACATCTCACACATGACTTTTATGATTCTAGGTAAAACATCATACTTACTAGCTGCTTTCTTGATATTCTATTCACTCTCAAAATATCGTATATTTGTTCCTACCAGGAGCGCAGCAATAACTAATTTCTTGCTGCTTATTATTTTCTTCTCAAGTTTATCTACTGTTTTTGAATATATTGCCCCAAGCTCTGGCGGATATATTGGTCATATAATTTTTAACCATTCTTCAAGTTACATTGGTTCATATGGCGTTATAGTAGCCTCATTATTAACGCTTCTCTATTCATATGTGTATTATTTTGATATATCCGTCAGTAGTGTGTCTAGAAATACTATTAAAGTATCAACTTATCTTTATTTGAAAGCCAAATACAAATTAGGAATCTTATATGAAAAGGCTAATCTTAAAATTAGACTACTTGAACAGAAGAATGTTGACTCAAGCAGCATCACTAAGAAGAAACCCAATGATACAAAAGTTGATATAGTCAAACTAAAACCACAGGAGAGCAAGAGAGCTTTTAAAGAGAAACAACAAACCTTATTTTCTGACACCAATAGCAAACTTCCGTTGCTAGAATTCCTTGATAAACATGATTCAGAAATTGTTAATCATGATGAGAGCTCTCTAAAGCTTATGTCAGAGATGCTTGAACAAAATTTGGGTCATTATGGAATAACAGCAAAAGTCAAAGCTGTAAGACCTGGCCCTATTGTAACATTATTTGAAATTGAGCCTGTGGCTGGCACAAAGGCTGCAACTATCAATACTATCAGTAAGGATTTAGCTCGAACTATGACAGTACCAAGCTTAAGAGTAGTTGAGACTGTCCCAGGAACTGCCCACATAGGAATTGAAATACCAAACGATGATAGAGAGACGGTGTCTCTTAAAGATATAATTTGTTCTAAGGAGTTTGAAAGTTCAAAAGCTTCTCTAACAATGGCCCTAGGAAAAGATATTCAGGGAAATCCGATTTGTGTAGATCTTCATAAGCTTCCACATTTATTAGTTGCTGGAACAACTGGCTCAGGTAAGTCAGTTGCGGTACATTCTATGATTATAAGCTTACTTTATAAACACGACATTGATCATCTAAAATTTTTAATGATCGATCCAAAGATGTTGGAGTTGAGCGCTTATGAGGGATTACCTCACCTTTTACATCCCGTTGTTACTGATATGAATGAGGCTAAAAGCGTCTTACATTGGTGTGTTCAGGAAATGGAGAGAAGGTATAGATATATGATGGATCTAAATGTAAGAAATATTCAATCATATAATAAAGAGATCAAAAAAAATGATGAGTCGGGCGTCAGTAAAATATATACACCAACAGAGGGGAATACTGAAAAGTATCATCAAAAACTTCCGTATATTGTTGTTGTCGTAGATGAATTTGCAGATATGATGCAAACCGTTGGAAAGAAAGTCGAAGATTTAATTATTCGTTTATCACAAAAGGCTAGAGCTGCAGGTATTCATCTTATTCTAGCTACCCAGCGACCTTCAGTTAATGTTATCACTGGATTAATAAAAGCTAATATACCAACTCGTTTGGGTTTGAAGGTATCGTCTAATATTGACTCACGAACAATACTTGACTCTATGGGTGCAGAGCAACTCCTCGGGCTTGGTGATATGTTATATAGGGGATCAGGCACTCATGTGCTCCAGAGAATACATGGTGCGTTTGTTAACGAAACTGAGATAAATAAAGTTGCAGATTATTTAAGGGAACAGAAAATTAATAATGACATCGAATCAATACTCCTTGAGGATGATGAAATGGATGACGATGTCGAGATTAACGAAACCTCTGATGAGCTTTATAGTGAAGCTGTTCAGATTGTGAAAGAGACAAAAAAAACATCTATATCTTTTTTACAAAGAAAACTTAAAATTGGTTATAATCGTGCAGCGAATCTTATAGAAGCCATGGAGGCAAAAGGAATCTTATCTGAGCCTCAGAGTAATGGAAATAGAGAAATTTTGTAAAATAAAATGAATGATTTAAAAAATATGCTTACCAACACCGATGAAGTTGCAAGAAAACTATCAACACGTGGCTTTAGTCTTGATTCGGTATTTATAAACGAAAACTCAAATATCAGAAAGAAGCTCATACAAGAGAAGGAAGATCTGGCAAGTGAAAAAAATAAAATATCTGATTCTTTTAGAAAAGTATCTAGTGATTCAGAAAAAAATGCTCTTATGGAGAAATCAAAGTCTATTGAAGTACGAGTGGCAGATCTGAAAAAAAAATTATATGAGGTTGAGGATAAATTAAACAATCACCTACTTGAAATTCCAAATATTCCACATCATACATGTCCAATTGGAGATACCGAAGAGGGAAATAAACTGATCGAAAAGCATGGCGAGATAACTAATACAAATGCAGATGAGCACTCTGATATCCTTGATAAGCTGCATATGTTAAGTTTTGAGGATGCCGTAAAGATAACTCAGAATCGATTTGTTGTACTCAAAGGACAAGTTGCATCTCTTCATAGGGCACTTATAAACTTTATGTTAGGTAAACAGGTTAAAAATGGTTATCAGGAGTATAACGTTCCATATATTTGTAACTCTGAAAGTCTGACTGGAACTGGCCAACTACCTAAATTTGAAGAAGATTTATTCAAACTTTCAAACGCTAATCTTTATTTAATACCCACCGCAGAGGTTCCTCTGACTAATATCTACCGAGATGTGACATTACTCTCAGAAGATCTCCCAATAATGATGACCGCACACACTCCATGTTTTAGATCGGAGGCCGGTTCCTATGGTCTCGATACAAAAGGATTAATAAGACAACATCAGTTTGAAAAAATTGAATTAGTCCAGTTAGTCCATCCAAAATACTCAAATAAAGCTTTAGATGAAATCACTCTCCATGCCAGGTCTATACTTGATGATCTAGAGCTCCCATATCAAATTGTTGAGCTATGCACTGGAGATTTAGGCTTCTCCTCTCAAAAAACCTATGATCTCGAGGTTTGGTTTCCGAGCCAAAAAAAATATAGAGAAGTCTCCTCATGTAGTAATTTCGGTGATTTTCAAGCTAGGCGACTCAATATCAAGTTTAAAGAGGATAAACAAAAGAATTTTGTTCATACCTTGAATGGCTCCGGACTTGCTGTCGGGAGAACTTTAGCAGCATTAGTTGAAAATAATTTTGATGGCAAACAAATTAATATTCCAAACTGTCTTCATAAATATTTAGATTTTAAGACCATTGAATTGTAATAGTTATTATTTTTCATCTATAATGACGGCTTACGGAGACGTGCCAGAGTGGTTGAATGGGCCGGTCTTGAAAACCGTTAGGGTGTCAAAGCCCTCGTGGGTTCGAATCCCACCGTCTCCTGAAAAGAATTTTGGAATCTAAAAAATACTATAGTTGGGTGTTATATGATTGGGCAAACTCAGCTTATGCGACAATCGTTTTAGCAGGATTTTTTCCGATCATTTATGCAGAGTATTTTGCCTCTTCTATTATCGATTCAGAGCGTACACTATATCTCGGAGTGTCAAATTCTATTGCAAGTATAATATTAATACTTATTGCACCTATATTCGGTCTTCTTTCTGATAAATTTTCCAACAAAAAAATATTTCTGATCATTTTTGCTCTTTTGAGTATTTTATCAACATCTTTACTGTCAATTATTTCCCAAGATAGCTATGTTATTGCTTCAATATTTTTTTCTATTTCCCTTCTAGGTTTCATGATGTCAAATGTATTTTATGATTCTATGTTGTTAAATTTTAATTCTCAAAAATATGATTCTATCTCATCTGTTGGTTATGCATTGGGTTATTTAGGGGGAGGTCTTGCCTTTGTAATCTCATTACTATTTCTATATTTCCAAAGCGACTCTACTTTAGAATTAATATATTCTAAAAAAATTGTCTTCTTGTTTGCCAGCTTTTGGTGGTTATTATTTATGATACCGCTTTTGTTATTTTGGGAAGAAGATAAGCGTATTCCCCATACAACAACTTTATTTGACACATTCAATGAGATTAAACTAGATAAAACTATATTTTATTTCCTCATTGCTTATTGGATTTATATCGATGGTGTAGACACTGTAATTCGTATGGCAATTAATTATGGATTAACGATTGGATTTGACTCAACTGATTTATTGATAGCACTCTTAGTGACTCAGTTCGTCGCTTTTCCAGGAACACTATTGATTAGCTGGCTCTCATCAATTTATTCTTGTGAGAGAGCTATAGTTGGATGTTTAATAACATACCTTATAATCTCAGTTTTAGCTTATTATCTTGACACAATTTTAGAATTTTATTTAATTGCATCATTAATTGGGTTAGTACAGGGTGGCATTCAGGCTTTAAGTAGATCATATTTTGCAAGACTTATACCTAATAACAAGCATTCAGAATATTTTGGGATCTATAATATGCTAGGAAAATTTGCCGCTCTCCTGGGACCTCTGTTAGTTGGCTTGATAACCTTTTTAACAAATGACCCCAGGATTGGGATGCTCAGCATTAGTATTTTCTTTATTCTTGGAATTATTCTTTTTGTTCACTCTAAAAAGTAATATGATCTATCATTGAGAATTATTGTTGGTAGGTTGGCAGAGTGGTCGAATGCGCCACCTTGGAAAGGTGGTTAACGAGTAATCGTTACAAGGGTTCGAATCCCTTACCTACCTAAGACTAGATATATTATTTCAATAAATAATTATAATACCCATGCAAGTAATGCATGATAGTATATAAGACTACTCATGAACCAAACAGAAGCGAAACTGACAGATGTTGAAAGAATGAATGTAACATCTGCTATTGATTTCTTGGTACCTTATGTTCACTCTATTGTTAAGATATCTTCAGAAGTAGATCTCCCGATAGATGATTTCAAAAAAGAGATAATTGGTCTTTACTTTAGTATCAATTCTGATGACAACGGAAGGATAGAGGCATCAGCTAAGCATAACAATTTTGAATTTTCACTACTTTACACAGGGACACGGAGTTTTGTACTCAAAGTAGACGGTTTCCATACATTCTCTGGCTTTACTTTTATGGAGACTAATAAAGGCATGAATATACATGATGATCTAAATTCTGATAACGAACACATTAGCAATATCCTAATGAAGCAGTTTTTGAAATACTATAAGAGTCCATATCTAGTGACTGAGGTTTATAAAAAATTCATTTTAGAAGGTAAAAGTTTTATATGAAAATATCAGTATTAGGAATGGGTTATGTAGGATTATCAAATGCAATTATGCTATCTACGAAGTATGACGTCATTTGTCATGATATAGATGAATCTAAATTAGAATCAATTGAAAAAAGACAATCACCAATTAAAGATAAATTAGTATCTGAATTTTTCAAGAACAAAAAACTTAAACTAAAAACAAGTATCAAAATAAATTCTGAGATATTGGAATCAGATTTTATTATAATTTCTACTCCAACTAACTTTCAGACATCGACTAAAATGTTCGATACCAGTTCAATTGACATAATTTTAAGAAAATTATCTAAGATGAAATCAACTGCAATAATTATCATAAAATCAACTTTGCCTGTTGGTTATACAGCTCAGGTTAACGATAGATTTAAGAATCTAAAAATATATTTTTCACCTGAATTTCTTCGAGAAGGACGAGCACTCTATGATAATCTCTTCCCATCAAGGATTATTATTGGCAATAAAGATAAATATTCACTGAAATTTGTCACTATCATTAAAAGTGTTGTACGAAAAAGAAATATAAAAATAGTCTATATGCCAAGTACAGAAGCTGAATCTGTTAAATTATTCTCTAACAGTTATCTTGCTGCACGTGTAGCATTTTTTAATGAACTTGATTCTTATTGTCTTGGAAATTATTTGGATCCTAAGTCAATTATTATGGGACTATCATCTGACCCAAGAATAGGTGAGGGTTATAATAATCCATCGTTTGGATTTGGCGGTTATTGTTTACCAAAAGACACTAAACAGTTGCACTCAAGCTTCGGACAGATACCCAATGCACTTGTAAAATCATTAACATTGTCTAATCTTCAAAGAAAGCAATTCATCGTTAATGATATCCTGAAGAACAAAGAAAAAAATATTGGTATATATATGTTGGCAATGAAGAAAGATTCAGATAACTTTAGAGAATCAAGTATTATTGATATAATCAGGCTACTTAAGAAAAATGGGAGAAACGTTTTCATACATGAACCTCTTATAAATAATAAAAAATCTATATTTGGGTGTCCAATAATTAATAACTTTGATTTATTTATCAAGAAAACAAAACTGATTGTTACGAATAGAGCCTCAAAAAAACTTAATAAAGTTTCAAATAAGGTCTATACACGAGATATTTTTGGAGAAAATTGATGTCTATTAAAATAAATTTTGTCAGGGGTGATGAGATACTAACTACCACAATGAGTGTTGGACGGACGATGCTGGATGCAGCAAAGAAGCTTAAAATTCCGGAGATACCAGCGATATGTAACGGATCATGCAATTGTGGGACTTGTCATGTTCACATAGATCCTGAATGGGTTGATAAAATTGAACCGATGGACCCTGGTTCAATGGAATTATTTATGCTTGAAAGGTCCGACCACTTTGACGAAAACCGAAGCAGGTTATGCTGTCAGATGGATATATATGATGTTTATGAGGGCCTGACTGTTCATTTAGTTGATAACAGACAAGACAAATAATCATGCTTAATCAAAATTATAATGAAAAAGTAGTCATGCATTCGTCATGTTTAGAATCAATCTCGTCGCCATGCTCAGGTGTAAAGAGGACTTTGCTTGAAAGAAGTGAAGATAGTGAATATGCAGTTTCTACAACATTGGTAGAATTTAAAGCCGATTCTTTTTTTGATGAGCATATTCACGACTATGGAGAGGAACTTTTTGTGCTAGAGGGAACTTTTTCTGATGAGTCAGGTGATTATACAGCTGGTACATATATTAGAAATCCTCACAACTCGAGACACAAACCATTCAGTAGGGAAGGCTGTAAGCTTTTTGTAAAGTTAAGACAGTTTGATAAATCAGATAGTAAGAGAGTTATTGTTAATACTGAAAATAAAACATGGTTGCCTGGATTAGTAAAAGGACTGGAAGTTTTACCTCTCCATAACTTTGAGCATGAAAACACTGCACTAGTGAAATGGGATGCTAACACTCAGTTTAATTTACATCGTCACTATGGTGGCGAGGAAATTTTTGTAATCGAAGGAACATTTTATGACGAGCATGGCAGTTATCCAAAGTATACTTGGATTAGAAGTCCACACATGAGCCAGCACGCGCCATATACACTTAATGATGGTGCTGTCATATTTGTTAAAACTGGTCATCTACTTAAGAAGATAAATGAATAATAAAATACTCGCTCTTAAATATCGTCCTAAGTTCTTTAATGAAGTTATTGGACAAGATTTTTGTGTTCAATCTTTAGCTAACTCAATTAATTTGAATAAATTGCATAATGCATATTTATTTTCTGGTACCAGGGGTGTTGGTAAGACAACTATAGCAAGGATATTTGCAAAATCCTTATTATGCAAAGAGGGTATTTCTGAGAGTCCATGTGGAAAATGTGAGTCTTGCCTAGCAATAGACAATAACAATAATCTTGATTTGATAGAAATCGATGCTGCATCTAGAACAAAGGTAGAGGACACAAGAACACTGATGGAAAATGTTCAATATGCACCGACATCTTCAAGATTCAAGATTTATCTAATAGACGAGGTTCATATGCTGTCTACAAAAAGTTTTAATGCACTACTTAAAACGATTGAGGAACCTCCTGCGCATGTAAAGTTTCTTCTAGCAACTACAGATCCGGATAAACTTCCAGAGACAGTTATATCAAGATGTCTACATTTTAAGCTTGAGTCAATTACAAATGATACTCTCTCTAATCACATCAAGAAAACTCTCGAAAAAGAAAATGTTAAATTTGAAGCTGAGGTACCAGACATGATTGCTGAGTGCGCAAGAGGTAGCGCACGAGATTCAATGAGTATTCTTGAACAATGTATCTCATACGCCAATGAAAACCTAACAACTGATAAAATCTCACACCTTCTGGGTATAATTGATGAAAAAATAATCGATGAGATTGTCAGAAATCTCCTTATTAAACGACTAGATAATATAACAGACCTTATGGCAACAAATGAGATTCATGATTACTCTAAACTCCTAGACCGCATAACTGAACGAATATTTCAAATCTCAATATCTCGTCAAACAAATAAAAACGCATATAACTTACCTGAGCTTTTTCTGGAATGTGTAATTAAGCTTGAGGATTTACAATTATGGTATTCATTACTTCTTCAAGCCAAGGAGGATTTTTATAGCGCACCATCAAAAGCTGATCATCTTCTTATGATTTTTCTTAGAATAATGCTATTCACAGAGTATCCAAATTCTGATGATATAAAACCTATACTTGAAGAAACAACAAGTATAGATAGGATTAAAAAAGAAGAAACAACAGGTGAAGATAAGATTAAAAAAAAAGATGAACTTTTCAATGATATAGGTAACAAAGAGCTCAATATATCTTTTGAATCCTGGGCTGCTTTTGTAAATGCACAAGATCTAAAAGGCCTTATGTTAGATTTAGCACAAAATTCATTTATTGAAGTGACGACTGATTCCGCAATCCTTTTAGTTGATATTTCGAAAAAAAATATGTATCCAAAAAAATGTGTTGCTGATTTCCTTAATCTTTTATGTAAACACTTTGGAATTGATGTCGATGTATTAATAGAACATACAGAACAAGTTTCAACGATCTATAAAAAATCTGTTGATGAAAATATCAAATCAAAAGAAGATATGTACGATTCAATTAAAGATAACAATATTATTAAGGATATTGAAGATATATTTGATGCTAAGATAGATAAAGATAACATAAGTAAATTATAACGGAGAGCAAGATGGGCATGTTTGATAAAATGAAAGAGGCTAAAAATATGTATAGTAATATTAAGAAGGCTCAAAACGAAATAAATAAAATCCAAGTTGAAGGAGTATCTGGCGCAGGTGCAGTAAAGGTAGTAGTGAAGGGTAATCATCAAATCGTAAGTATTTCTATTGATGAGGAAGTATCAAAAGGAAATAAAAAAATACTCGAGGATTACATTGTTGCAGCGTGTAATGATGCGATGAATAAATTAGAAAAAGAAACTAAAGAAAAAATGGGAAGCGTAATGAATTTACCTGGAGGTATGAAGCTCCCATTCTAAGTGAAATGATCAAATCGAAATATCTTGAGAATCTTGTTGATGCCTTAACCATCCTTCCAGGAATAGGAAGAAAAAGTGCTCAACGTATGGCATACGAACTTCTAAATTCTAATCCAGAAAAATCATTGTATCTATCACAAGAATTACAAAATATAGATACTAGAATTTCAAAATGTAAAATTTGTGGCTTATACATGGATTTTGAAGAGGTCGAAAAACAAAGTGAAGATTCGTGCCATGTGTGCGAAAGGCAAAATCGAGATACATCTATAGTCTGCGTGGTTGGATCTGCGAGCGATGTTTATAGCATTGATGAGAGCACAAACTATAATGGATACTTTTTTGTCTTGCAGGGCAACCTGTCTCCGATTGATGGTAAAGGGCCTTCTGAAATTGGACTTGATAAACTTGAGAAACATTTAGTTAATAAAAATATCAAGGAATTAATTCTCGCTACTAATACGACAATTGAGGGTGAGGCAACAGCACACTACATAAAAGATATGACCTCAAAAAAAGGCATTAATGTTAGCAGACTCGCATTTGGCTTACCACTTAATGGAGAGATTGGTTTTTTGGATAACGAGACAATTTCACATGCTTTCAATGAAAGGAAGATAATTTAAATTGCGAGTACTTTATCAATTTTAGCAGCGCATATGAAGTCATTTTCTGAAAGTCCGTCAATTGCATAAGTAAAGTACTTCACTCTAGCTGTGTTATACCCAAATGTTATCTCAGGATGATGATCCTCAGAGTGGGAAATAGCTATTATTAAATTTATGAGAGACGATAGTTCATAATGATTTTTCCTAGAATAGGTCTTCTCTATAGACTTTCCATCCTCATTTAATGACCAATCTCTATCAAGCTTTTTAAGATATAATTCCGCTTTTTCTTTCGTAAGAGCATCAAGCCCACCCTCACAAGGCACACATTTTCTTTTGTCAAGTTCAGTCATCTTTCCTCCTTAGATTATTAATCCTCTCTAGTATTGTAGGATGTGAAAAATAGAACATTGCATATAGCTTATTTGGAATCAAGAAAGAAAGATTGGATTTATATAGTTTTATTAGGGATGTTACTAAATGTTCTTTATCAACTTGCTTTGATGCAAAATTATCAGCCTCATACTCATTACTTCGAGACAAAATCGAGAAAAAAGGTTCAATAAAAAAGCTAATCACTTGATAGGTGAAAACAAGCGCAATCAGTTGTGAAGCCTGATTCATAGGTAGATTTAAAAACTCAAGGTATGATGCATTGTTGACTAAAGATGATAGATAAAACATTCCTAAAAATATCACAGCCGTCGAGACTATGAGAGATTTAAAGATATGATTATGTTTATAGTGTCCAATCTCATGCGCTAGTACAGCTTTTATCTCTTTTGGAGATAACAAGTCAATGAGCGTATCGTAAAAAACTATTCTTCTGTTATTTTTAAAACCAGTGAAGTATGCATTTGGATGCTTTGTTCTTTTTGATTTATCCATGACATATAAATTATTTATACTAAAATTTGTTTGTTTAGATAAATCACGTATTTCACTCTTTATTACGTCGTCATCTAAATTATCGAATTTATTAAAAATCGGTGAAATATATGTAGGGTAAATATATATACTGAGAATTATAAATATGAACATTGTTGAAGCTAAAAGCAACCACCATATTTCTGTAAAAGATACGAGATAAAAGAATACAGAACTCATGACAGTTATCAATATAAAAGCCATCAATAGTGAAACAAGGTTATCTCTCAAGAAAAGTCTTTTTGTTGATGTATTAAATCCATATTTATCCTCTATGACAAATGTTGAGAAATATGAGAGCGGTAACATTGAAAGATGAATAACTATAAATACTATTAATATTACACCAAGGTTATGAAGATATTCGTCCAGCGAAAAGCTCTTAAGATAAGAATTTATTTCAATTACTAAACCGCCTGATAATAGATATATTATCCATCCAACATAAACGACATTTCTCAGAATAGAGACCTTAAGCTTCTCTATGTTATATCTTCTAGATTTATATTCCTCATTACTGTTTATCCCAAGCAGATCTATAGATTGCTGATCGATAGGAACAGTTTTAATTGTCTGAATCTGCAAAATATCAAGAGATAATTTTGCTATTAGATAAATTATAATAATTATTAATACTTCACTCATTATTAATGTGGTTTTACTTTATATTACAATTATACTAACCTTAGCTCATGAAAGATAGAAGTAACATGATCTGGATTGATCTAGAGATGACGGGACTCGATACACAAAGAGATTACATAATTGAGATTGCCTCAATTGTGACAGATAAAAATTTGAATATCATCGATGAGGGCCCGAACTTAGTAATAAACCAACCAGATGAGGTCTTAAATTCAATGGATCAATGGAATACTACTCATCATAATAACAGCGGTTTAACGCAAAAAGTTAGAGAGAGCAGTATAACTGAATCAAATGCTGAAAAACAGACGATAGAGTTTCTCTCAAAATATGTTCCCAAAGGTGTAGCACCTTTATGTGGAAATACTATATGTCAAGATAGACGATTTCTAGCTCGTTGTATGCCGCAATTAGAATCTTTTTGTCACTATAGAAGTATTGACGTGACATCAATACGTGAACTTGGAAAGAGGTGGTATTTTGAGGATATAGATAATTTTCAAAAAAACTCTAATCACAGGGCACTGGATGATATAAGAGATTCTATTGAAGAATTGCGATACTATAGAAAAAATATTTTTAAACTTTAGTTACAAGTCTCATAATAAAATCCTCATCATGATTAATTAGCTTTGTCGCTTGGTTAAACCTTTTATCCATTTGAGGGTAATCTTTGTTAAAATGTAGGCCACGACTCTCTTTTCTTTCTAAAGCAGAAATAGTGATTATGTTTGCTACATCTATAAGATTCCTTAGTTCTAATAAATCCATATTGATATGATGTGTGTGATAAAACTCATTTATTTCGCTATGAATTACTTCCAATCGATCTCTAGCATATGTGAGCATTTTATCAGATCGAAGAATACCAACATAATTCCACATTATCTTTCTTAATTCTGCCCAATTATGTGATATGAGGATATTATCATCAGTTGGCATTGACACATAAGTATCATCCCACAGTGGTAGTTCCCTGTTGTTTGACACTCGAATATTTTTCTCAAAAATCTTCTCACAACACTCCATTGCCATTACTGAGCACTCCAATAGTGAATTACTAGCTAAACGATTTGCACCATGAAAACCTGTATTGGCAACTTCACCAATCGCGTATAAGTTACAGCAATCTGTTTCTCCTGAAACATTTGTCTCTATACCTCCGCAAGTGTAATGTGCTGCGGGAACTACTGGAATAGCTTCTTTGGTAATATCGATACCAAGTTCTAGACACCTTTGATAGATGTTAGGGAATCGTCTCAGAATAAATTCCTTATCTTTGAAAGAAATATCTAAATTTACATGATCGAGGTTATTATTTTTCATCTCTGAGTCAATGGCTCTTGCCACTATATCTCTGGGAGCTAATTCCAATCGTTCATCATATTTTCTCATGAAGCAATTTCCATTTAGATCTTTTAATTTAGCCCCTTCTCCTCTTAGGGACTCTGATATAAGAAAACTTTTTTCTTTCGGATGAAATAAACATGTTGGATGGAATTGAATGAATTCCATATTACTTATCTCACAGCCAAATCGCCATGCCATAGCAATGCCATCACCTGTTGATGTATTTGGATTAGTAGTGTATTGATAAATCTTACTAGCTCCTCCAGTTGCCAGGATTATAATATTTGCCTTAATTGAAACTACATTGTTATTTCTTTTATCATATGCGTACACACCCTCACAATAGTTCTCTTTTTTACCAATCATATCAATCACCATTATGTTTTCTTTAATGATGATATTTTTTTTCTTTTTGGCTTCTCTTAAGAGTGAACTATGTACCTCTTCGCCTGTATTATCATTATGATAAACAATCCTCCTGTGAGAGTGGCCTCCCTCTAATGTTTGGTCTAAGCCTTTCCCTTTTTTATTAAAATTAACGCCATAGTTTAGCAATAATTCAATGCTATCTTTCCCTTGTTTAATAATTTGTTGAACAGAATTTGTGTTACAGATTTCATGACCATTATTTATTGTATCTTTTATGTGGTTATTAATATTATCTTCAGTATCAATTACTGCTGCTATGCCTCCTTGTGCCCAAGCTGTTGAGCAATCGCTGAGTGAAGATTTGCTTAAAATCGTAACTGAATGTCTCTCAGATAATTTAATCGCAGCAAGTAAACCGGAAATACCTGTTCCAACTATTAAAACTTCAGTATTAAACCTTTCAGACATATACTATAAAGTACCATATTGCATAGTGACAACAAATATGAATATTGAAGATGACGAGCAAATAATTGAGAATTGTATATCAGGTGATACAGATTCGTTCAGGTATCTTGTTGACAAGTATCAACATAGAGTAATAAATGCATGCTACAAGTACACAAAAAATCTTGATGATGCAGAGGATGTTGCCCAAGAAGTTTTCTTAAAAGCTTACTCAAATCTTGATAAATTTAAATTTGATAGCAAATTTTACTCTTGGATATATCGAATCGCCATCAATACTAGTCTAAATTACGTAAACTCTAGAGAAAAAAGACAAGAAAAAGAAACTATTTCCGAGGAATCTTGTCAAATAAATG
>CACAVP010000004.1 GCA_902535975.1 uncultured Gammaproteobacteria bacterium
TTCACTTTTAACAGAGAGCATAAAACTAATGAGATCGATATCTAAAAACGGAACTCTAGCCTCTAGAGAGTGAGACATAGTCATGTTATCTACTCTTTTTACGGGATCGTCAATAATAAACATGGAGAGCTCTAGGCGGAAAATCTTATCCAATATACTTAAACTCGGATCCATTTGTTTTAGTCTAAACTCTATGTCGTTTGAGGCGTAGTTTTCGCTTACGAAGTCACTATTTACAATTGTTTTAAAATTTTCGTATGATCTATCAAAATAGTATTTTGATAGTGTATCTATGCTATTAAGGCCTGTTTCATTCATGATTTTCTCATACCAGAAATAACCGCCAAAGACTTCATCAGCGCCTTGACCACTCAGTACTACCTTGGCTGATTTAGAGACGTTTTTAGCTAATAAATAAAATGCTGAAGAGTCTTGACTAAACATAGGCTCACTCATACTCATGATTACATCGTCTAAACTATTCAATAAATCAAAGCTAGTCACGCTATACTTTTCATGTAATGTTTTTAAATCATTAGCGACCATATCCGAGTAATGAAATTCATTTCCCTCTTCATTATTTATTGTTTCAAAACCTATGGAGTAGGTATTCAAATTATTTTTATACTCTTTTGATACCGCAGTGATTAGACTTGAGTCTAAACCACCTGATAACAAGACACCCACAGGAACGTCAGCAACACTAATTCTTTTTTCAATTGCTGCAGTTAACAGCGAAGATATATTTTCGTATATTTCTTGAGTATTGTATTTTGAGAGCTGAATTTCGTCGATATTAAAATATCTAGCTCTATCTATTCTTCCTGATTTATGGACTGTAATTGTATGACCAGGTTCTAATTTTTGAATATTATCAATTATAGTATGCGGTGCTGGCACAACTGAATGCAACGTAAATTGGTAATTCAGTGCAATTGGATTAACTTTTCTTTTAACCATATTCTTGATGATTCCTTTCATATGAGATGAAAAGTATAATTGCTCAGATTCATGGAGAAAGTACAGAGGCTTGATACCAATACGATCTCTTGCTAGAAAAAGTTTTTTATTTTCTGTGTCATAAATACAAAATGCAAATACTCCGTCTAGGTAATTTACACAATCAGAGCCATGCTCTATATAAGATCTAATAATTACCTCAGTATCACCAGAAGATGAGAATGAGTGCCCCTTTTTAATAAGAGCACTTCTCAACTCACGATAGTTAAATATTACTCCGTTGAAAACAATTACATATTTTCCAACTTGCATTGGCTGATTAGATTTACTACTAGTATCGATTATTGCAAGTCTGTGATGACCAAGAAAAACATCATCATCCATATATCTTCCTTGAGAATCATTTCCCCTCGCGGAGATAGAATCCATTAAATTATTGAGCTTTTCATTATCAAAACTCTTTGAGATAAATTTAAATTCTCCACAAATTCCACACACTATTTTATTTATATCCCCTATAGATTAAATACCAATCTTCATTTATCATTAAACATAATTTCAACCAACAAATGAGGTATACATGAATCCTTTATTATCAATAAAAGGTACTATAATTTCTGGTTTTGTACTAGCAATTGTATTCATAATGATTTTAGCTGATGGCAGCATTCCTATTGAAGCCGAGGGGTATATAAGGTGGCTACATTACCTATCAGGTGTAACATGGATTGGACTACTATATTATTTTAATTTCGTCCAAGTGCCTGCAATGGCAAAAGCGACGGCTGACAAGGAGCCAGGCCCAGCTGCAATAGGGAAGTATGTTGCCCCCTTAGCTTTATTGTGGTTTAGGTGGGGTGCAGTTGTCACATGGTTAACAGGTGCAGCATATTTAGGTCATCATGGCCAGTTTATAGATGCATTCACTTTTGCCGGAGGCTATAGCTCTGTAATTGGTGCAGGAGCATGGTTAGGAACAATTATGCTGTTTAATGTTTGGGTACTCATTTGGCCTAATCAACAGAAGGTATTAGGTATGGTAGAGGCTTCAGCTGATGAGATTGCTCAAGCCAAGAAAACAGCTTTGTTGGCCTCTAGGACCAACACTGTGCTTAGTATCCCTATGTTACTTTTCATGGGTGGAGCACATCATCCCGGATTAGTCTCACTAGCAGCATTACTAACATACACTGTCTAATAAAAAAACCTAGCTTGATAAATTCAAGCTAGGTTTTTATTTCGTTTTATTGAACTAGAACTTATGTGTTAGTCCTATTCCTCTAGTAGTTATATCATCACCAGTTGAATCAAAGTCTTGTTTGATGTAACCAATTGTTAAATCGGAGGACTTACTTAGATTCATTTGTGCTGAGACTCCAAGTGTCTTGTAGTCGTTTGTAGCAGCACCATCAGAATCACCTTTGGCATAAACAACCTGCCAATCTGTCATACCCATTTTGTAATGAGTCCCGATCGTTGTGATATCACCTTTAGTTGATGAGTTGTATGATCCTGGGATAGATAGATCCTCAAGTGAAACAAAAACTCCCATGTTTGGCATAACTTTCATGGATGCATGGAATCTATCATTACTCTCTCCAGAACCACCACTAACGGCCTGAACATGAGTACGTGAATATCCAAATGAAAGTCCATGGACTAACATGTCTTTAAAGAGTAAACCCAGTGCGTAATCACCTTGGTCAGTATTAGTGTTGTCATTAGCTGCTCTGTCATCAGATACTGCGTATGTATATGACAAAGTTGCAGGACCCATTGTTGCAGAATATGCAAGGACGCTCTCAACATTTCCTGCCATTCCACTAGCACCTTGACTTGTTCCACCATGTTCATTTAAAGCTATGGCCGTATCCATATTATTGTCATATTGCCCCATAGTTTTATACGGTGTTTCGAATGTACCAGCACCAAAATAACCATATGGTGTTTTAAAGCCTAAGTTGCCGACATGTAAATCGAATGTTCTACAGCTCGTGGCTTCACTTGTGGATGCACATGACGTTTCATTTGTGGAAGTGCCATCGCCTATATCGAATTTATATTCCAGATTTCCAACAAGCTGGATTCCACTACTTATAGTCTCCGTGAATTTTAGGCCCAATCTACTTTTATTTCCTCCATCATCTAAGTTTTCAACATCAGCTGCGGAACCCGTTTGCTTGTCATCATATCCAACATACATTCTTCCATAGAAATGAACTCCTGAAGATGATTTTCCTGATGACATTGCATTGTGCCCTTGATGAGAGCCCATTTGTGCTCCACCAGCAAATGCTGTAGATGAGAAAGCGAGTATGAAGGCCATACTTAAAATATTTTTCATCTTTACCCCTATTTATTTAACGTTAACACACTTATATTAGGGGATTTTGCACCAAAAATACACACAAATGTGCTATAAATGTAACATAATCTAACAGCTGGCTTTATTTACAATTTGATATAGAATTATCCTTTTCGTGCGAGAATGTAAACTATGACTAGCAAAATCATGCCCACTTACAACAGGAAGCCGGTTACCTTTACAAGGGGTGAAGGCATCTATTTATATGATTCTGAGGGAAAGCAGTATCTTGATGCACTCTGCGGGTTAGCAGTCACAAGCTTAGGTCATTCTCATCCGCTCATAGCAGAAACAGTTAGTAAACAGTCTGCAAAATTAATTCACACTTCCAATGCATTTCATATTGAGAGCCAAGAAAAACTGGCAAAAAGATTATGTCAACTAACTGGAATGGAGAATGTATTTTTCTGTAACTCGGGCGCAGAATCTGTAGAAGCAGCAATTAAAATTGCAAGAAAATATGGTCATGATAAGGATTATAAAAATCCAAAAATTATAGTTATGTCTAATAGTTTTCATGGAAGAACTATGGGAGCAATGAGCGCAACATCTAGCACACTCTCTCATGACGCATTTGGACCTATCTTAGACGGTCTCATCAGAGTAGAATTTAATAAAATTGAAGCCATAAAGAATGTTTTAAGCAATCATGATGACGTATCTGCAATTCTTCTAGAACCAGTTCAGGGCGAGGGCGGAATAGTTCCATGTGACAAAACATATCTTCAAGAAGTAAGAGATATCTGTAATCAGCAAAATATTTTGCTAATGATAGATGAGGTTCAATCAGGTTTCTGTAGAACTGGCAGATGGTTTGGCTATCAACACAGTGGGATCTCACCAGATGTTGTTATGGTAGCAAAGGCTCTTGGTAATGGAGTTCCAATTGGAGCATGTCTTGCTAGAGGAAGTGCTGCAAATGTTCTCACTGCAGGAATGCATGGTTCGACATTCGGTGGTAATTTCCTATCTACATCTGTTGGATTAAAAGTCCTTGACATAATGAGAGATAAACAGTTATGTCAGCATGTAATTACTATTAGCAAAGCAATGAAGGAATACATGGAAACAAAGCTTAAAAATCTAAAAGCCGTCAATGAGATTAGAGTTTGCGGGCTTATGATAGGTATTGAGCTTAAAGAAAATTGCACTGAACTTGTTAAGAAAGCATTAGACAAAGGATTAGTAATTAATGTTACTAAACACAAGACTATAAGATTACTTCCACCTTTGATATGCAAAGAAAAAGACCTTTTAAAGATTGTTGATATAATAGAAGAGCTTATAACTGAAAATTATGAATAAGAGAGATTTCAAGTCACTGATTGATATAAATACCCAAGAATTTAAAAGAATCATACAACAAGCTATTGAGTATAAAGAATTAGATAAAAAACACTCTATACCAAGGACATATGTTAATAGGACTTTGGCTATGATTTTTAAAAAGAATTCAACTAGAACGAGAGTCTCGTTTGAAACCGCAATGTATAAACTAGGAGGCCATGCAATTTTTTTATCTGAGAGTTCAACTCAACTAAATAGAGGAGAAGATATATCTGACACGGCCAGAGTACTCTCAGGAATGGTCGATCTGATAATGATGAGAACCAACACGCATGAAGAGATAAAGACTTTGGCAGAGAATTCATCTGTTCCAGTAATTAATGGTTTATGCAACCTGTTTCATCCGTGTCAATTATTAGCAGATATGCAAACTATCGTAGAGACAAAGGGAGATGATTTCAGCAAGTTAACAGTTGCTTGGATTGGTGATGGTAACAACATGTGTAACTCATACATAAATGCATCAAAATTACTTAATTTCAGACTTAAAATATCCGTTCCAAATGGATACGAACCAGATAAATATACACTTGATAAATTTGGTGAAAATGTTGAATTATGTGAGATACCTGGTTCTGCCGTGGATGGAGCCGATGTTGTAACAACAGATGTTTGGGCTAGTATGGGCGATGAACATGAAAATGAAGAGAGAAAAAAAGTATTTAAGAGCTTCCAGGTTAATATGAATTTAATGTCAAAAGCTACAAAAAATGCCATATTTCTTCATTGTTTGCCTGCTCACAGAGGTGAGGAAATTGATGACACAATAATTGATTCTTCATACAGTGTCGTGTGGCAGCAAGCTCACAATAGGCTCTACAGCTCTATGGCACTTATAGATTTTTTACTGTCTTCAAGCAAAAACTAGAGAGATTCAATCAAATGTAATCTCTTCTGATAGTCATTACATTTAAGAATAGCATTTATTTTTATTTTGAGTGCTTTGGTATCAGATTGCATTATAAGATTTTTAATCTCAGGAATTGCTTGTGGGTGCATGCTAAAGGATGTCAGACCAAGACCCAACAGAAGTTTAGTATACATCTTCTCACCTGCCATCTCACCACACACAGTGACGTCTATTTTTGATTTATCGCATGTCTCGATAACTTGTTTTATCAATTGCAGCACAGCTGGGTTTGTTGGATCATATAAACTTGTTACCTCATCATCAATTCTATCGATAGCAAGAATATACTGAACAAGATCATTAGTCCCAATTGACATAAAATCAACGTGTTTTGATAGTACATTTGACTGAATTGCACTTGCGGGTACTTCAATCATAATACCAACTTCATATTTATGACTGAAAGATTTTTTCTCTTTGATAAGTTCAACTCTAGCCTCGTCTATTAGTTCTTTCGCTTGATTAATCTCGTCAAGCGTCGTGATCATTGGAATTAATATTCTAAGCCTCCCATTTTTTGCAGCTCTCAACATTGCCTTGATTTGGACTTTAAAAAGATTTTTTTCATACAAGCTATATCTAATACCTCTTAAGCCTAGCGCGGGATTTTTCACGATTTGGCCAACTTTCATATTTTCTGATACTTCTTTATCAGAGCCAATATCTAGCGTCCTTAGTGTTACAGGCTTATCTTTTACTTTATTAAAAACTTTGCTGTAAGCTTGGAATTGTTCTTGTTCCGTAGGTAAATCATTTCGATTCATATATAGATACTCGGTTCTAAACAAACCTACTCCATCAGAACTATCATTTAAAAGCTTTACTTCTTCTGAAAGCTCAAGATTACACATTACATCTATTTTTATTCTATCCTTGGTAACCGCTTTCTTGTTTGTTGTTTTTTTAAAAGATTTTATTAATGAGTTATTTTCTGATTGAATTTTTTTGAAATGCATTAGTTCAATTTCATCAGGATTAACTATGATTATTTGGTTCTCTGGATCCATAATCAGTTTATCGCCATTTTTAATGATATTGATTGAAGATTCTACCTTTACTAACATAGGAAGAGCTAAACTTTTGCTCAAGATCGCGCTATGAGAAGAACGACTTCCATGTGATGTTATAACCCCTAGACCCTTGCTGTGATGAATATCAATAATATCCTTAGGTGTGATTTCATCAGTTATAATTATTTTATTTTTGATATTATCATTACTGAAAATATCCAATTCTTTTCTAGACTGAATAAGTTCTAATAGACTGATAATCATTTGTTTAATATCAATTAACCTCTCTTTGATGTATTTGTCTTCAATGTCCTCGAAGGACTTTTTCATACTGTAGTACTCAGAGGATATAGCCCAACTTGCACTAAATTGATGCTTATTAATTTTTTTAAGAACACTCTCTCTGAAACTTTTATCATCAACAAAACTTAGTTGCATATTCATCAGTTTTGTTATCGCAGGATTATTTTTGATTTTTGAGGATGATTTTTTATATTCTGTTTTAAGTTTATTTATTACATCTAAACATTTTTTTGCTTCCTTTCTAACCTGATTCTTACTTACAAAAGATGGTGCTTGATCAATATTATCCTTATATATGACGATTGCTTGACCAATGCATATGCCACGTGAAACACCATCACCTGTGATAATAATACTCATTTTTGTTCATCAAATTTATTGTTAAATAGTTTCTCAATTGATTTCATTGCATCCTTTTGATCAGCACCATCAACCTCAATACATATTCTTGAACCTTGAGAGGCCGATAACATAAGTAGCTTCATTATACTTCTAGCATCAGCATTTTTTCCATCCTTAGTGATTATGATTGTCGATTCAAACTCATTTGCTATTGATACAACTTTAGCTGCAGCTCTGGCGTGAAGTCCTAATTTATTTAGAATCGTAAGCTTTTTTGTGATCATCTATATTTTTGAAACCCCTTGAATGCCACCTTCTAGAGCCTTGATTGATAGTTGATCAAGTGTCTTCTCAGGATAGTTGAATACATTGAGAATCATAGAAAGGTTCAATCCTGCAACAACTTTTATTTTGCCATGATTTATCGAGGACGCGATATTAGATGGAGTAGTTCCAATAATGTCTGTCAATACTAGAACACCTGCTCCATTATCAAGGAATTTCACATATTTTTCTGCAAGCTCTTTTACATCATTTGGCTGATCATAATTGTCAACAGACAACAACTCAACTTGAAATGGATTTTTTCCAAAGACTGAGGTTGCAGTCAGTAATAATTGTTTTCCAATGTCACTGTGTGTCACTAATAAAATACCAACTTTCATATTAGATATACTCCAAGTCATCCGATTGAAAATTATTTATAATTTGAGAACTATTTCTTGCTTGTCTTAATTCTTTTCTTACAGAGGAATTATCAAGCTTGCTGCTCAAACAAGCTAGTAACTCTAGATGATCATTGTAATTTTTTTCAGGAACAATAATAGAGACAATTATATCTACATCTAGGCTATCTATGTTATCAAATTCCACTGGCTCATCCAATATTATAATTGATAGGAATGGGTATTCGATATCCTCAATTCGTGCATGAGGTATCGCAACTCCTTTCCCAATAGATGTTGAACCCAGTTTCTCTCGCTCATAAAGCTTTTTAAAAATATGATCTCTACTCACACCTGATGGCCTACTTAGGAGATCAGAAATTTTTTCCAATATACTTTTTTTTGTCTTACAGCTATCATTCACAGATACATGCGAGTCGTCTAATTTGATTTTAATCATCAGTATTTTTTTTTCTCTGCGTTGAATTTGGTATATTTATTCTCTCTCTATATTTTGTAATTGTTCGTCTTGCCACAGAAACGCCTTTCGCCGTAAAATATTTTGAAATCTCATTATCACTCAAAGGCTTATTTATATTTTCTTCTTTTATGCACTCTTCAATCATCTTCATAATCACTTTTGATGAGATCATTTTTCCAGTATCAGTAAAAAGTTCAGATGAGAAAAAATATTTTAATTCAAATACTCCTCTTGGAGTTTGAACAAATTTGTTACTTGTAGCCCTAGACACAGTTGACTCATGAATACCAAGGGACTCAGCAATATCTTTTAGTGTCATTGGTTTCATACCAATATCACCATTATTCAGAAAATTTATTTGTCTTTTAAAAATTTCTTTGCATACATTGAGTATTGTTATGCTTCTATTTTTGATAGATTTAATAATGAATTTTGCCTCATTATAATTTTTCCGAAGGTAATTTAAATCGGTCTTAATCTTGCTCTGTCTCATTAATGAGACATATTCTGCATTTAACTTTAATAATGGTTTATTTTTGACTAGTTCAGTTACCCATTTACCGTCTCTTTTAAAGATAATTATTTCAGGTGAAATATGATAGGAATCCAATTTTTTTGACACCTCGAGACCAGGTTTAGGGTTGAGCTTTTTAATAAGCCCAAGTGCGTTCTCATCAAAATCACTACTTTTGTTAAGCTCTGATAAAATGTTACTAAATTTCGAACTATCAATTTTTTTTAAATGTTGAATTATTTCTGTTGCTTTCTCATATAAGGGTGATTCCTTATATGAGTGATCTAACTGTATGGATAATGAGTCACATAAATCTATTGCACATGTTCCAATAGGATCAAATCTCTGAAGAGTGTGCAATACATAAAATATTTCCTGAAACGAGACTTCGATTTCCCTATTGGCCTGAATAAAAATATCTTTGAGATCTTCTGTTAAATACCCATTATCATTTACACAATCGATTAGTATAGAGGCGATTATTTTTTCATTTACTGAAAATGAAGACATATCTACCTGTCTATTCAGAGACTCCTGTAAGCTCTCACTCTTTTTATGATATTTTAGAATATCATCAGCGTCTACATTAAGCGCATTGATCAATGATCCTTCATCATAATTAGATTCGACCTCCTCATCTTTTTCTAAAAGTGGATTTTCTAAAATTAAACTATCTACCTCTTTTTCAAGATCATACGAATTTAGCTGAAGAAGCCTAATAGCTTGTCTTGTCTGTTGAGATAAGACCTTCCTCTGAGATAATGTTGTTGTTTGTTTTAATTTATTCACAATTTAAAAGATTCACCTAAATAGACTTTCTTGACAATTTCATTTTTGACCAGATCCTTAGACTTTCCAGATGCCAGAACTTTACCTGAATTGATAACGTATGATTTATCACATATTTTTAGTGTCTCCCTGACATTATGATCGGTAATTAATATTCCTATATCTTCTTTTGCGAGCAGTTTAATAATTTTCTGTATATCTAGTACGGATATTGGATCAATCCCTGCAAATGGCTCATCAAGTAAAAGGAACTTTGGTTTTAGTGCTAATGCCCTTGCGATTTCAACTCTTCTTCGCTCTCCTCCCGACAATTGAATACCTTTAGTGTTGATGAATTTACTTAAATCAAATTTTTCCACTAGATGTTCAAGAATGTCGGATTTTTCTGTTCTACTAAGACTTTTATCAACTTCAAGAATTGCTTCAATATTATCTTTTGCTGTCATGTCTCTGAATACTGAAGGCTCTTGTGGTAGATAGCTGATACCTTGTTCAAATCTTTTATGAATTGGCTCGAAAGTGATATTCTCATCATTGATGTGAATGCTTCCTTCATCTGATTTCACCAAACCAACTATCATATAGAATGTTGTAGTTTTGCCAGCACCGTTTGGACCTAAAAGGCCTACAATCTCTCCAGAGTTGACTTCAAGTGAAACATCATGAACGACTGTCTTACTTTCAAACGATTTTTTTAGACCAACTGATATAAGTGTAGACATATTAATTCAAATTGAAAGTAGTTGTTACTTTATTTTTTATACTTTTTTTCAAGTTACTTGCAGGCTTATTTTTAACAATCCACTCGTCAGTTTTAGTATTATATATCATTTGATTACCTTTTATCTTCTGCAACTGATCACCCTCTCTGACTGTCCTTTCTGCATCACTTAATATTGTAATTAGGCCTATATCAAGATCGGCAGATAAGCCATTTCCTGTTGTAGTTGAATCAGATGTTATTATTGTTACATCCTGATCTGTCTCAATTAAGTCCTTCGATAGGTAAAATATAGCATATGATGTATATAATTTTATGACATTACCATTGGAAGAGTTTTTTCTATTTACTGAGACATTGCTTTTCAGATATATCTCACTCATTTCCCCAGTAGGATCAATAGCTGTTTCAGAGCTTATATTAGTTATCAAATTAGTATTAAACATTTTTAATTTTGGATTTTTTATAAATGTATAGTTGTCATCATACTTTTCCAAATATAATCCAGCCAAACTCCATTTAGTTGACATATCAGTATCTATATTTTTTGATGAGAAGTTGTGTATCTTATTTTTTAATTTTCTCTGTTCAGTTACGTCACTCGCCAGCACATATAAATTAGTAGTTAGCAACAGACAGAAAAAACAATAAATTAAATTAAACTTTTTCATTGAGTGTCTTTGAGAAATATATGAGATCACATACATCTCTTATTGCCCCATAACCACCATGCCTTTTAGTTACCCAATCGAATTTTTTGATATCGATTGTAGGATTAGTATTTGGAACTACCACTGACATCCCAACGCTACTAAGAATTTCAACATCCACTGTATCATCCCCAACAAAACATACTTTTTCTAGAGGAATAGATATCTTCTGATCATAAAACGACTTAAGTTTATTCCTGCTGCCCTGAATAACATACTTGATATCTAATTCCTTTGCACGGTGATTCACAGACGCAGATTGTCTTCCTGAGATAATCATTATTTCTATTCCTATTGACTGAAGTATTTTTATGCCATGGCCATCTTGAGCAAAAAACTTCTTGAGTTCATTGCCTTCATGATCATAATATAGCCCACCATCTGTTAGCACCCCATCTACATCAAAAGCTAGTAACTCTATCTGTTTAGCTTTTTTTATTAAATCATCAGGATAATTTGATTTTAAAAAATTTTGATCTCTAGTCATGTTAGTTAATTGATTTGATTATATCTTTGAGCGTGAGTATTCCTATTACTTTATTTTTATCGACGACTGGTAAAGCATTTATACTATTATCCTCCATTACAGAGAGCGCTTCTGCGGCTAACATGGTAGGACCTACTATGACAGGTGTTTTGGTCATTACTGATTTAATCTCAATAGATTCAGAACTTTTATTTTCTTTCATGATTCTTTTAATGTCACCATCAGAAATAACACCTATCAATTTTTTTTTGTCGTCTATTATTATCGCTAGACCAAGATTACATTTTGATGTTTTTTCTAGCAATTTTGAAAACTTCGAGCTTATGCTTATAATTGGTATATTTTTCTTTATCATTATGTTCGAAACAGTCACCATTAACCTTTTTCCTAATGCACCTTCTGGATGAGTTTTTGCAAAATCCTTTATTGTAAAGTTATTCTGAGAGGAAATTGCTAATGCTAGGGCATCTGATATAGCCAGAGCACAAATGATACTGGATGTAGGTGCTAAATTATGTGGACATGCTTCTCTTGTGACTGATGCATCAAGAGAAATTTTAGAGTACCGAGCTAAAGATGAAGATAAATTGCCAGTTATTGATATTATGCAGCACTTCAATAATTTCAACAAAGGTAATAGTTTAATAATTTCTTGAGTTTCGCCTGAATTAGAATAGATTATAACTATGTCATTCTTTTTTATTACTCCAACATCTCCATGCAGAGCATCCAGTGGATGAAGAAATAGTGCTGCAGTACCTGTGCTACTTAATGTAGCTGCCATCTTCATTGCAATAAAACTAGATTTCCCGACACCTAATGTGATTACTTTACCCTTATTTAATAGAATAGCTTCACACGCTCTCTCAAAATTACTGTCTAATAATTTAGCTGTTCTTTTAAGTGCAGCAATTTCTCTGTTTAAGATGTCCTTAGCGAGCTGTGTATTTGATTTTTTATTCATATCTACTGAAATATAAAAAATATATATACGATGTATGTTATTACTAATATGCTGGAGTATAAAGTTTTTATGAGTGTTTTATCAGATTTAATTATTATGAAGAAAAAAATAGACACTATCAGTAAAAGTACAATATCTCTAATAAATTCTGTTTCGTTTACAACAGCTGAATTTATAAGTCCTGCTAGACTTGCTGCGATTGCTATATTGAAAATATTTGAACCAATTATGTTACCTATGATGAAGTCAGTTCTACCTTTTCTAGCGGACTGAATACTGGTTGCAAGTTCAGGCAGACTAGTTCCCAATGCTGTGAGCGTTAATCCAATAGTATAGCTACTTATACCAAAGAGAACTGCTACTTGAGTTGCTCCATCAATAAAATAAATTGAACCATAAATTAACATTAAAAATCCAGATATCGACAATAGACTAATCCTTAGTACACTTAATTTCTTAGAATTTTCTTCATGGTATAAATCTGTGTGATGCTCTTCTTTGTCTAAGAAAAATAATATTACTAAAAATACTATAAGCAAGATTAGCGCATCAATAGCATCAAATAAATTATCAAACAAAATAAGTATAAATAAACTTAACGTCAAGATAATCATACCAGTGTATATATTTTTAGGTAAAACCATCACTCTATCTTTTTGTTTAATAAAAAAAACAGATAAACAAAAAACCAGAGCAATATTAGATATATTCGAACCAATTGAATTACCAATAGCAATGATAGCCTTATTTTGAAGAGCAGACTCAATGGAAATAAATATTTCAGGTGCAGATGTTGCAACGCCGATCATAAAAAAACTAGCAATCAATCCGGAGATTGAATATGCAGACGAAAATCGCTCAGTTGCTGTGACTAGTAGATTTGATCCAAATAATAGTAGCGCCAATCCCAGAACTAAAAATAATGCGGATCCTATCATGATAGATCGATGTTAAATGAAATATCTCTGGATTTAATAATTGATTTCAAGAACGTCAATTTCAAAGTCTTGCACGTCTTTGCCATCGGAAACCATTTTTGCTCTTCTCTGCAGATATGATTCTCTCAAAAAGATATATTTATCTTTGGCAGCTGTATCCAGAATTTTTGTAGCTTTAAGTAGATTCGCCCTTGTATCGATTACATTAGTTGCTTGAATCGCTTGCCTCTCTTCATGATGTAACTCAGTATGAATAGGTGAAATATCTTTTTCTATCATCACATCAACATAGAAGCCCGGGGCATCTCTAAAAGAGCTTGGTCCAAAAAAAGGTAAAACTAGATATGGACCAGGTGAGAATCCGTAGTATCCCAGTGTTTGACCGAAATCTTCGCGATGTCTTTGTATGCCCAGAGTGGTCGCAACATCAAATAAGCCTAAAACTCCAACAGATGAGTTGATAACAAATCTGCTCGTTGATGATATGGTTTTATCGAGTTTCATTTGCAGTGCACTGTTTATAATTGTGTTGATCTCTCCAAGATTGTTAAAAAAATTACTTACACTATCCTCAACGGGATCAGGTGTGATAAATCTGTAACCCTCAGCTACTGGCTCTAGGATGTTATCATCTACCACTTCATTGAAGCCGAAAATGACCCTATTCATAGGCTCTAGGGGATCGTCTTCTGATGCATGTGAAGGGCTTACGCTCAATAATACGACTAGAGTAATTACAAGTGCTTGCTGCATAGTTGAAAATATAAAAGATTTATTTGATTTACCCTGTAACATAATTGTTGATTATATACTAAAATAGACCTCATGATTAAAAAAACATCACTTTTGCTGGCATTTTTATTAATTACAAATGTTGCGTTTTCAAATGATACGCCTGATGGATTTTTAAAAGATTCTGTTGAAGAGATTTCTCTTCTTGTTAGCAAATATAAAGATAGATTTGAGAATGATGAGGAATTTCTTAGAGATAAAATGAATTCATCTGTAATGCCAAAACTTGACATTAAACTTATGTCAAAAATTATACTCGGTAAAAAAATATGGACAAACTTAACAACAAGCCAAAAAGACGACTTCGTTGAAGCATTTAAATATAGGATGACTAGTACATATATGAAATCTATCACAGCATTCGATGGAGAAAAGGTCGTTTTTTTGCCTTATGAGCCAGGTAAAAAAGAAAATATCGCGTATGTAAAGTCAAAGTATTTAATTCCTGGAGGGGACATTGCCGTTGATTACAGATTGATAAAAAAAACTGATGGTTGGAAAGTTTATGATATTATTTTTGATGGTATAAGCCTGATGAAAAATTACAGAGCAGACTTTCGAGAACATATATCACAAAGTGGCATTGACTCATTAATAACCTCGCTCAAGGAATAGCAAGTTTCACTAAAGAGGTTTCATAGAAATTAGTAACCTAGGGAGTAAAGTTAGCACCAGTAGAAGTGCTACAAGCATTGCGAGTCCTGTTAAAGTCCCAAATATGATTGTTGGTATGAAATTTGACAGGATAAGAATAGAGAAACCAAATATCACTGTAATACCTGTAAAGAATATTGCTCTTCCGATGCTTGAATGACATATTTTTACTGTATCTTCATAAGTCTCAACGCTTTGAAATTCCTCTTTAAAGCGATATAAGTAGTGAATACTATTATCTACCGCAATTCCAACCGTAATTGCAGCGATTGTGATAGTCATCATATCTAATGGTAAATTTATAATGCCCATTATTCCAAGAACTAGCAGTGCAGATAGAAGATTAGGAATTATACCGATAACCATTAGCTTGAAAGATCTGAATAATATTAAAAACATTGATGCAATAATAAGCATCACAAAGCCAAGAGATTTTATTTGAGAATCAAATAGGCTTTGAAGCATATTGTTGTAGAGCAATAGTATTCCAGTGATTGTTATAGTCTCTGATTTGAGATAAGCATCATTTGTAAGATCAGTCCTAATCTTTTCAATAAGATCAGCCCGTCTCAAATTTTGATTTGAATCCAATATTCTTACATTAATTCTTGCCTCGTTATCTTTGATAGATAAGTATGGATTCACCGCAATATCCTTTACTTCTGCGGGGAGTTGTTTGTAAAGAAGGGACATCTCTAGACTATTAAGTTCTTTATCATCATTGACAATTTCAGCAACTCGTATTGATGAAGCGAGAGATAAAACTTTACCTATATACTCATTATCATTTAGATAATCATGCACATACTTAATTTTGTTAATTTTTTCAGTTGTAAACCAATTCGACTCATTCGACTCCTCAGTATCTCCTAATAATTCATTAAACTCCTCCTCATCCTCGCTAGCTTCGGAGTCAGGAAATTTTATTATAATATCCATTGGTGTAGTTCCACCCAGTTGATTATCAATGAGCTTCATGCCCTTGTGTATTTCAGTGTCTGACCTGAAATAATTAATAAAGCTATTCTCAACTTTGAGATGAGTTAAGCCATATAAAGTGATGACAGATATCACAGCAACAATAGCATAAATATGTTTACCAAACTTAAGTGCAACATTTGATAGTGAATCAACAATGTAACTTTTTGTTTGTTCATTGTTTACAATAGAATTATCATTATTTGAGAAAAGTAGTATAAAACAGGGCAGTAACGTGAATGAAGTTAAAAATAACGAAGTAAGACCTATGACCATCATATAACCAAAATCTATAACAGGCTTGATATCACTAAATACTAATGATGCAAAGGCCACTATAGTTGTAAGCGCAGTATATAAGCATGGCCATATCATTTTCTTTGTGGTTTCATGGATTGAATAAAACTTATCACCATCTCCTGAAGAGAAAATCTGTCTGTACCTGACGATTATGTGAATGTTCATGGATAAAGTAAGAATCAACATTAGCGAGATGAAATTAGATGATATTACTGTTACTTTCCAGTCCAAATATCCAAGTAATCCAATCATGAACAATACAGCATAAAGGCAATTAACTATTGGCGCTGTAACCCAAATAAACTTTCTAAAGATTATAACTAAAGTAACAAGAATAAATAAAAGAACCCCGAAACCAAAGTTTATTAAATCATTTTTTATGAAAGTAATCATGTCATCAGTGATCATTGGAATTCCACCCAACCTTATTTCATATCTATCATCTGAATAAGAGCTTTGAACTTTTCGGATTTCTTCAATCAAAAGTTTTATCTTTAGTTTTTCTTTCTCAGCCAGATTTTGATATTTGATTTTTGCTAATGAATACTGGTTCTCAAAACTTTGATCTTCTCTATATTTTTCAAAAAGTAAATTCCTTTGCTTTAATGCATTTAGCAAGCTCTCGTTTTTTTTGATTACAAGCTGCATAGCAGTGGTTTTAGCATCAGAACTAATGATCAGATCTTTATATATCGGACTTGTGAGTATTTCCTCTTTAGCACGACTTCTATCTATATCTGCACTTAGAATATTTGGAATATCATTTATCAATTCAGTAAGTGGCTTTTCAGAACTTGTTACTAAAGGAATATTTGTTATGGATGTAACAGAATCTATATTCTCAATTGTTCTTATTTCTTTAGAAAGTGTATCTATCAATCGAAGCGTATCAGAAGAAAATATATTTTTGTTTTTATCAGTGAGAGTCAAGATCATGAAATCTGATGACTGATATCTTTCAGATACATCACGAAAAATTTTTAGATCGCGGTCATCTTCCAGGATGAGCGTGTCCGCGGATGCATCTAATGTAAAATTTTTAATATTAATTGCGGATATCGCGAGTATAATAGCTAAAAAAAATAGTACTATAACTGGATGACCAAGTAAGTATTGCCCATAAATAGATGATATTTTTTTAATCATAGCATTATTGAGTATAAACTTTTAAAATACCGAAACAAACTTAAAAAATATCTATGGATAAACTATTAATAGATGGGCAACAACCACTATCTGGCTCAGTTAGAATTTCTGGGGCAAAGAACTCTGTCCTACCTATGTTATGTGCCTCAGTAATGGTTTCTGATGGCCAAGTTGAACTTGAGAATGTTCCTCATCTTCAAGACGTCACCACCACAACGAGACTATTAACTCAAATGGGCATCAGTGTCACTATGGACGAGTTTATGGATATTAGTTTGGATCCATCAACTATTCATAATTTATATGCACCTTATGAACTTGTAAAAACAATGCGATCCTCAATTCTTGTTCTTGGTCCACTATTGGCTAAGTATGGCGAGGCCAAAGTGTCTTTACCTGGCGGATGTGCGATTGGAATGAGACCAGTCGATATGCACTTAGATGCTCTCCAAAGGATGGGAGCAAGCGTGTCTGTTGAGAATGGTTACATTACAGCAAAGGTGAAAAAATTAAAAGGTGCTGAGATTATTTTCCCGCGTAAGTCTGTAACTGGAACGGAGAATATTATTATGGCTGCAACGCTGGCAAAAGGTACAACTACAATTAAAAATGCTGCCAGTGAGCCTGAGATCTCAGATTTGTGTCTCTTTTTAAATAAAATGGGGGCTAAAGTAAGTGGCTTTGGTAGTGATGAAGTTACAATTCATGGCGTGAATTCGCTCAAGGGTACTAGACATAAACCATTGCCTGACAGAATTGAAGCTGGGACATTTATGGTGGCGGCGGCAATTACACGAGGTGACATCGAAATAAATAATATTGTACCTGAGCATAGTAGAGCTGTCATAGACAAACTGATCCAGTCAGGTGCTGAGATAAAAATACTTAAAGATTCTGTTAGGGTAAAGATGAAAAAAAGACCAAAGGCGATAAACATTGAAACGAATGCATATCCTTTTTTTCCCACAGATATGCAAGCTCAAATGACCGCATTAAATTGCATTGCAGACGGAGACAGCTCTGTGAAAGAAAATATTTTTGAAAATAGATTTATGCATGCACAAGAACTCGTAAGAATGGGAGCAAAAATAAGAGTTCATGACAATATTGCAGAGATATCTGGTAGCAAAGAGTTACTCGGTGCACCTGTCATGGCAACTGATCTGAGGGCTTCTGCGAGTTTAATTTTAGCAGGTCTTGCTGCAAAAGGTACGACAGAGATTGGTCGGGTTTATCATATCGATAGAGGGTATGACTGTATTGAAGAAAAACTTCAGTTAATTGGTGCTAGGATTTCAAGAAAACCTATGTAAAATGCATATCCATGATTAGATTAGCTATATCCAAAGGAAGAATCTTAGAGGAAGCGGTAAAGATACTCGAAAAAGTGAATATTTTGTGCCAAGTAGACCCCTTGAATACTCGTAAGTTGATTATTCCCACAAATATAGACAATTTAGAGGTAATTGTTGTTAAAGCTTCTGACGTGCCAGTATATATTGACTCCGGAAAAATTGATCTAGGAATTGTCGGTGTAGACACCTTGATGGAAGATGATAAGAACAATCATTTTCGCTTGTGTGACATGACTATCTCAAAATGTAAATTAGTTGTAGCTGGAAAGGCTAAAACCAAATATTTCAACAATATGAAAGTTGCTACAAAATACCCAAATATTGCGAAAAAATATTTTGAGCATGTTGGTCTTCAGTGTTCAATTTTAGAATTGTATGGCTCAATTGAATTAGCTCCCGTTTTAGGATTATCTGATTTTATTGTTGATATTGTGGAGACCGGAAAGACACTAAAAGAGAACGGGCTAAGAGAGCATGATATGATAGCAAATGTATCATCTTTATTAATAGCAAATAAAGTCTCCTATAAACTCAAAAGAAAAGAAATTGAATCAATTATCGGTAGAATAAAATTATGAAAAATAAAACTGATGATCTTCGGATAATTAATACCCAAGAGCTTATTAGCCCGCGGGAGATAATTGATTCTATTTCACCATCGGAAAAAGGATTTGCTACTATTATTAACGCTCGGAATCAGATAAAAAATATTCTTAGTAAATCAATTAATAAATTTATGATCATTGTTGGCCCATGCTCAATCCATGATGTAGACGCAGCCATAGAGTATGCAACTAGATTAAAAAATCTCTCATCTTCACTATCAAGTAATTGTTTGGTAGTTATGAGAGTTTATTTTGAAAAACCAAGAACAGTAATAGGTTGGAAGGGCCTAATAAATGATCCTGATCTAGATGGATCTTTTAAAATTAATAAGGGAATAAGAATAGCAAGGAAGTTGTTAATAGATTTAGCTGAAATGGAGATACCATGCGGGCACGAATTTTTAGACTTAGTCAGCCCACAGTATGTATCTGATCTCATAAGTTGGGGTGCAATAGGAGCAAGAACAACCGAGAGCCAGAGCCATAGAGAGTTAGCCTCAGGTTTATCATGTCCGGTAGGTTTTAAAAATGGTACAGATGGAAGTTTACAAATAGCAATTGATGCTATGAATGCCGCCAGACACTCACACAGCTTTTTATCTGTCACAAAGGAAGGAAAATCGGCAATATTTAATACCGCAGGAAATGAGGATTGCCACATAATACATAGAGGAGGCAACAATAAATCTAATTTTGGATCAGAAGATGTGAAAAATTCTGTCAGAATATTGGAGCAAAATGGTATGAAGCCAAACGTAATGATTGACGCAAGCCATGCTAACAGCAATAAAGATTTTAAAATGCAATCTAAAGTCGTTGATGATGTTAAAAATCAACTGCTATCAGGAGAGAAAAATATAATTGGCATTATGCTTGAAAGTAATCTAGTAGAGGGAAACCAAAAAATTAGTAGCAGAGATAATCTCAAATATGGTCAAAGTATAACCGATTCATGCATTGGGTGGGAAGAAACAGAAAATATTATTTTGGATTTAGATGATACACTCAAAAAAGCCTATGAAAATTAAACTACTAAATACATCTCAAGCTAATTTCAACAGGAGGCTAAATGATCATTTATCTTTAAAACAGGAGAACTTCGAGTCTGTCGAGAAGACAGTAGATAAAATTTTGAAAATAATTGAAGATAATGGAGATAGCGGCTTAAGGCTATTAATTAAGAAATACGATAAGACCTCTTATACAAAAATTTCTGATTCTATAGTCACTAAAGAGGAAATCAGTGAGGCATACTCAAAAACACCAAAGAATATCATAGTAAATCTGAGAAAAGCTATGCGCAACATAAAAGCTTTTTCAAAACAACAAAAACTTAAAAGTTGGTCTATTAGAGTTAAAGGATCAAAATTAGGAGAAAAAGTTACACCGATAAATACTGTAGGGATCTATGTTCCGGGAGGTAAGGCAAGCTATCCGTCAACTGTTTTGATGAATGCCATCCCTGCACAAGTTGCGGGAGTAAAGGATATCATAATGGTCTGCCCACCCTTAGCAGGAAAACTAAATCCACTTGTATTGATTGCGGCTGATTTGTGTGGTGTGAATAAAATTTATAAATTCGGGGGCGCGCATGCCATTGCTGCCCTTGCTTTTGGCACCGAGACTATCAAACCAGTTGATAAAATTGTTGGACCAGGGAATATTTATGTTGCGACTGCAAAAAAGAAGGTTTACGGGAGAGTTGGGATAGACAGTTTTGCAGGCCCATCAGAGGTTTTGATTATTGCAGATCAAAACGCAAACCCTGAACTAGTTACAATTGATATGTTTGCCCAAGCCGAACATGACGAACTAGCACAAGCGATACTCTTGACGTCAAGTAAGAAGCTAATAAATTCTGTCAGTTTAAAAATTAGTAGCTTAATAAGAAATCAACCTAGAAAAAAGATTATTGATAAATCTCTTAGCACTAGAGGTTTATTTATCAAAGTTAAAAACATAAAAGAAATTATAAGTATCGCAAATCGAATTGCTCCCGAACATTTAGAAATATTTGGTTATGAAGAGATGAAATTAGAGACAAAAATCGATAATGCTGGTGCTATATTCATAGGAAAAAATAGCCCTGAAGTTTTTGGGGACTATTGCGCCGGACCTAATCATGTCTTACCGACCAGTGGGTCAGCTAAGTACGCTTCGCCTCTTGGTGTTTATGATTTTTTAAAAAGAACCAGCTTAATGAAGATATCCTCATCTCACTCCAGAGAACTATCGAGTACAGCATCATTGTTGGCAGACTGTGAGGGATTAACTGCGCATTCTCAATCAGCTAAGCTCAGAAAATAACTACCTTTTAATTGTTTTGTGTGTTTCAGGCATAGCTGCAACCTTTATCGTAGACTGTATAAGTTCGCCATTTCTTCTAAAAGTCACACTTATTTCTTCTTCAACCTCTAAAGACGCAACAATTTTGACAACTTCTCTGATGTTATTAATCTCCCTATTATTTATACTTATTATTACATCATTATTTTTTAAACCAGATGAATATGCTGGACCACCGTCGACAACATTTGTAATCAGCACACCATCAGATGTATCGAGTGCAGATAGACCAACATATCCTCTTACTGCTCTTCCGTATTTTATGATTTGTTCTGTAATTTTTCTAACCAGGTTGGATGGCACTGCTAAACCTATACCATCACTTCCACCACCAATTGATAGATTCATTGTATTTATGCCAATTAAATTTCCAGACAAATTTACCATTGCACCGCCAGAGTTACCTGGATTTATTGCAGCATCAGATTGAAGAAACTCATCTAAAGGGTTCGCGGTAATGTGCCCGCTATTTGTTCTTGATATAATACCCTGTGTTAGAGTCTGACCGACACCAAAAGGATTGCCTATTGCCAGAACTATATCCCCTATCTTAACTTTCGATGAATCTGAAAAGGTAAGCGCTTTACCAATATAACTGCTTTTTAGTAATGCTATATCAGTTATTTTGTCAACTCCAACTATGCTCGCAGGGTAAGAAATATTATCAGATGTTATAATCCGAATTTTTTTAGCACCATTTATCACATGTTCGTTTGTGACAATGTGACCTTGATCTGTGATAATCACACCAGAACCTCTCCCTCTATCAGTGTTGATAGTTACAACAGAATCTTTAACGGATCTATATATTTCGTTATATGAATTGCTAGCAGTTATGACTTCTTTTTGATTACTATTAGCTACATTGATTGATACGGATTCTTTAGCTGTAAAAAGGTATGCAACTATTCCAGCAGCGATTCCAATTACCACATATTTTGAGAGTTCTTTTAACATAATTTCAATAACTATGTCTAAAAGTATATATTAGAGAATGATTATATGATATATTACGCACAGAATTTAAACATGGTTAACAGGGATGAAAAACGATAACGATTCACTAAAAAGAAGAAATTTTCTTACAAATCTCACTAAGGTAGTCGGTGGTATCGGAGCAGTTTTTGCGTTAATACCTTTTCTTTCCACAATGTCACCTAGCGAGAAAACTAAAATGGCTGGTGCACCTATAGAAATAGATATATCCGCTATCACACCAGGGACTTTTAAGATCGTAGAATGGAGAGGAAAGCCTGTTTGGGTGGTTCACAGGACTGCTGAAATGCTAGACATCATAGATGGCAAAGTTGATTATTTAGCTGACCCGGAATCCAGCACTGAGATGCAGCCTATTTACGCTCAAAATAAATACAGGTCTGTAAAACCGGAATTTTTGGTATTAGTTGGCGTATGCACACATCTTGGATGTTCGCCACTATACAAACCAGGCGAGAATAAAGAGTTAGGGCTGGAATGGAAAGGAGGATTTTTTTGCCCATGTCATGGCTCAAAATTTGATTTATCAGGAAGAGTCTTTAAAGGTATGCCAGCAGGAACTAATCTTGAGGTACCTCCTTATTACTTTGCTAGCGATACTAAACTTATCGTAGGGCAGGACAGAGCATCATGAGTAAATTTGTAGCATGGATTGATCAAAGACTGCCAGTCAGTAAATTTGTAAAGAATCATCTATCGGAATATTACGCCCCTAAAAATTTTAATTTCTTTTATTTTTTTGGAAGTCTCGCCCTGTTTGTATTTATATTACAGATAATTACGGGAATATTCCTCACTATAAATTATAAACCAGACGCTGCATCTGCTTTCGCGTCAGTAGAGTATATCATGAGGGATGTAGAGTGGGGCTGGCTAATCAGATACATGCATTCTACGGGAGCATCATTCTTTTTTATAATAATCTATCTGCATATGCTCAGAGCCTTGATGTACGGTTCATACAAAAAACCAAGAGAGCTTTTGTGGCTATTTGGAATGTTTATATTTGTGCTACTCATGGCAGAAGCATTCATGGGGTATTTATTGCCATGGGGTCAAATGTCTTACTGGGGGGCGCAAGTCATTATCTCACTGTTCGGCGCAATTCCTCTCATCGGTGAGTCCTTAGCTTTGTGGATAAGGGGTGACTATGTAATATCAGATGCTACATTGAATAGATTTTTCGCATTCCATGTAATAGCACTACCGTTATTGCTATTCGCCGTCATCTACTTACATATTGCTGCATTGCACACAGTAGGATCTAACAATCCAGACGGTGTTGAAATAAAAGCAAACAAGAATCCTGATGGTACTCCTGTTGATGGTATACCATTTCATCCTTATTACACTGTCAAAGATATATTTGGTCTTGCTGTTTTCCTAACAATTTTTATGTTTGTGGTATTTTTCATGCCTGAGTTCGGGGGCTTTTTCTTAGAAAAAGACAATTTTGTTCCAGCTGATCCGCTCAAGACACCTGAACACATTGTCCCTGTTTGGTATTTTACTCCTTTCTACGCAATACTACGTGCTATACCCGATAAATTAGGAGGTGTCATTGCAATGGGACTCGCTATTTTCGTTCTATTCTTAATGCCTTGGATTGATAGATGTAAAGTTAAGTCCATCAGATATAGATCTTCTACCTATAAAATACTTCTTGCATCATTTGTTATAAGTTTCGTTGGACTTGGATATATTGGTATGCAAGCGCCAACACCTATTTTGACTGCTTTAGGCCGAACTTTCACATTAATCTACTTTGCATTTTTTGTTGTCCTGTATTTTACCAGTAAGAATGAAAAAACAAAGCCAGTGCCAGAGCGAGTAACAATGCATGAATAAAGCTTACATATTTTTTTTATTAGGCTTCATTTTATCATCTCCGGTTTTTGGCGCATCAAGTTCAGTTGAACTTAAACCTGTTTTCATTGATTTGGGCAACAAGGCATCATTGCAGAGAGGAGCACAAATTTTTTTCAATAACTGCTCAGGCTGTCATACGCTACAATATCACCGTTACAGTAAATTTGTGAATGATCTGGGTGTATCAGAAGCGATGGTGAAATCAAATTTAATACTTACCTCACAAAAGAGTGGCGAACCAACAAAACTAGGTTCAACAATTACGAACTCAATAAATCACGACTCTATCAAAGAGGCATTTGGTGTGGTCCCACCTGACCTAACCCTGACCGCTAGATCTAGAGGTCCTGAGTGGATATATACTTTCCTTACTTCATTTTATGAGGATGATTCTAGGCCTATGGGCGTTAATAACAAATTATACCCGAACGTAAATATGCCTCATGTCCTATGGTACAAAGAAGGTCTGAAAACATATGATGAAAATAATCAACTAATTTTGAAGGTGAATGGTCAGTTATCTCAAAAAGAATATGAACAAGAAATTACAGACCTGGTCAACTTTTTAACATATGTTTCAGAGCCTGCTCAACTTGAAAGATATACAATTGGGTTTTGGGTGATGATATTCCTTGTATTTTTTGCTTTTATTACTTATCTTCTTAAGATTGAATATTGGCGAGATATTAAATAATGACATTACTGGCTAATCGCAGATCAGCGATATTACTTTTCTCTCATCCAAATTGTTTAGAAAGCCATCGCACTCGGATAGTTATAAAAGAAAAGGAAATTTCAGCAGAAATACATGAGGTTGACTTAAATAACATACCGGAAGAGATAAAAATTTTGAGCCCATATGATGAATATCCTTCACTAGTTGACAGAGAGCTAGTCTTGCAAAATTCAAGGGTAATTATTGAGTATTTAGATGAGCGTTTCCCCCATCCACCTTTGCTCCCTGTTGACCCGATATCAAGAGCTAAATTTAGACTCGCGTTGAATGAAATAGAGCATAACTGGTACACAAAATATGCTGAAGCATACAATGATGAGGTTCTTGACGATAAATTTGTAACAGAAATCAAAACCTATTTCCTCGAAATTGCACCATTAATCAAAAGAAAATTCTTTATGAGTGATGATTTTGGATTAGTCGATTGCAGTATTGCGCCCTTACTATGGAGACTAAAATCTCTAGATTTTGATTTAGCTGAGAACAATAAAGTCATAGGTGATTACTCAGAGAGGATATTTGAAAGAGAAGCTTTTCAGGACAGTTTAACTGAAACAGAAAAAGAACTTTTTTAATTTTATTTTTTAACTCGATCCTGAGCTCTAAAAGATTGTGAGATATGCTAGAGTTACTGATATGTACGGTAATTTATACTTGGTATCAACGCCCATTGGAAATCTAGAAGACTTAACCTTCAGGGCGGTTAAAATTTTAAGCAGTGTTGATATAATTCTCGCCGAGAGTGTTGAAAGGACAAAAAAATTATTATCTCATTATGACATTGACGCAAAAGTTATCTCATTTAACAAAGACAATGAAAAAAGAAAAACTAATGATGCCATCGCTTATTTACAAAACTCAAAAAATATTGCCCTTGTAAGTGACGCAGGAACACCATCTATATCCGATCCAGGCTTTTATCTACTATCTAATATTAGTGAGAAGATTAAGATAATTCCAATTCCTGGTGTGTCGTCACTAACATGCGCGCTATCTGTATCCAAAATTCCGATGAATGGGTTTACGTTTCTTGGATTTCTCCCCAAAAAAGAAAATGATCGAAAGAATAAACTATTAAAATCATCTTCTACAGAATTGCCTATATGTTTATTTGAGAGTAAACATCGAATATTGGATTTGTTTGAAGATATAAGTTCAATCTTTGGGGAGGATACAATGGTTGGCTTGTTTCGTGAGATGACAAAAATCTATGAGACAATAACTCATAAAAGGGTTAAAGAACACATATCTGATTTGAAAACTAAGATACCGAAAGGTGAATATGTTGTAATTGTCGCACCAAATCGTCATGTAGAATTAGAAAAACCATATATATCAATCATAAAGAGATTGATTCTAAAAAATTTTTCTAATAAAGATATTGTCGATCTTATAAAGCCCATTTCAGTAGATTCAAAAAAAGAAATATATAAAATTGTATTATCTATTAGACAAGGTGAGTAGTTTTGTCGTATCATTTAGTTTTAGTGAAACTTACTAAAAATAATAAAAGATGACTCATTTCGAGACATCTTTTTTTTTATTTAAATACAAGGATTCTAATTGAAATCGGCAGCTATATTAATCGATGACGGTACAGTTATACCAGCTAGATCGATTGGTAGTAATAAAATAAGCGTTGGCGAAATAGTCTTTAATACATCAATGACAGGCTATCAAGAAATCATAACTGACCCGTCTTATGACAGACAAATCATAACGTTTACAAATCCCCATATCGGTAATACTGGGATAAATTTTGATGATTATGAGTCTAATGAAAATGGATGTTCTGGCATCATCATGAGAAATCATCCTACACATGATAGTAGTTGGAGAAAACAGCATAGTTTATTGGATTTTTTACTCGATAAATCTATTCCGGCTCTGTGCTCAGTAGACACTAGATTTTTAACATCACTTTTAAGAAAAAAAGGCTCTCTTAATGGATGCCTTGTACCAGACATTAAAAAATTAGATGATGCTAAATTAGAGTTATCGAAATTTTCTGGACTCAGCGGGCTAGATCTGGCAAAAAAAGTTACAACAGAAAAAATATATACCTGGAACGAGGGAACTCATACGTTAGTAAGTAACTTATCACGAAAAAGCACTGAAAGGTTCAGTGTTTATGCTTATGATTTCGGAATTAAGAAAAATATTCTTAGAATCTTATACGATCTTGGATGTGACATAACAGTTGTTCCTGCAGACTATCCTTTCCATGAACTAAAAGCAAAAAAGCCCGACGGTGTATTCTTGTCTAATGGCCCCGGAGATCCATCAGCATGCAACTATGCAATAGATAATATTAGTAAATTAATTTCGCATAAAATACCAGTTTTTGGAATTTGCTTGGGATTTCAACTAATGTGTTTAGCAAGTGAGGCTAAAACTTATAAGATGAAATTTGGTCATCATGGCGCTAATCACCCAGTGATTGATGTTGAAACAAAAAAGGTATCTATCACTAGCCAAAATCACGGTTTTGCTGTTGACTCATCATCACTTAATAAAAACCATAAAATAACTCACAAGTCATTATTCGATGATTCCTTGCAGGGAGTTGAGCTCATTGATTCACCTGCTTATGGTTTTCAAGGTCATCCTGAGGCAAGCCCTGGGCCGCAAGATATTTATTATCTTTTTGAGAAGTTTATTAGATTCATGTCAGGTAATAATGCCTAAGAATAATGACATAAGCAGCATTCTTGTGATAGGTGCTGGACCAATTATTATTGGTCAAGCATGTGAATTTGATTACTCAGGTGTTCAAGCGTGCAAGGCGCTAAAGGAAGAGGGCATTAAAACAATTCTAGTAAATTCGAACCCAGCAACTATCATGACTGACCCTGAAATGGCTGACAAAATTTACATAGAGCCTATACATTGGAGAAATATAGAAAAGATCATAGCAATCGAAAAACCCGATGCAATTCTTCCAACGATGGGAGGTCAAACTGCATTGAACACAACTCTAGACCTTAATAGACACAAGATTCTTCAGAAATATGGCGTCAAAATCATTGGGGCTAGTGTCAACTCAATTGATATGGCTGAAGACAGAGAACTGTTTAAAAAAGCAATGGAGGATATTGGCCTCTTAACTCCCAGGGCCCAAGTTGCAAAAGATTTCGATAAAGCATTAGTCATTCAGAAAGATATCGGTTATCCAATAATTATCAGACCTTCATTTACATTGGGTGGGTCAGGTGGCGGAATAGCTTACAACAAGCAGGATTTTGAAAAAATAGTCAAAAGAGGGTTAGATCTATCACCTACAAATGAGGTGTTATTAGAGGAGTCAGTGATCGGTTGGAAAGAATTTGAAATGGAAGTGGTCAGGGATAAAAATGATAACTGTATCATTGTTTGTTCTATTGAAAACTTCGATGCAATGGGCGTTCATACAGGAGATTCTATCACAGTAGCCCCCGCTCAAACTCTTACTGATAAGGAGTATCAAAATCTGAGGAATCAATCAATACAAGTTCTCAGAAAAATTGGTGTAGATACAGGAGGCTCAAATGTTCAGTTTGCTGTAAATCCACAAGATGGGAAAATTTATGTCATTGAGATGAATCCAAGAGTGTCTAGGTCATCTGCACTAGCATCAAAAGCTACAGGATTTCCGATTGCTAAAGTTGCAGCCAAACTGGCAATTGGATACACACTCGATGAATTGAGAAATGATATAACAGGAGGTATTATTCCATCCTCATTTGAGCCAAGTATTGATTATGTCGTAACAAAAATACCCAGATTTGCATTCGAGAAATTCAAAGAAGCTGACCCACATTTAACAACTCAAATGAAATCTGTTGGTGAGGTAATGGCAATTGGAGGTAGTTTTAAAGAATCTCTTCAAAAGGCTTTAAGGGGTCTTGAGATAGGAATTGATGGCTTATCAGAAATCCAATTTGAAGATTCGCTATCATCAAAGGAGATACGTGATCTGATTTTCAAAGAGATATCAACTCCATCCGCTAACAGAATTCTATATATCGCTCAGGCATTTAGAGCGGGCATGTCTATTGATGAGGTTTTTAATTTATGTTTTATTGATAGATGGTTTTTACTGCAAATTAAAGAGCTTGTTGATTCTGAGATAAGTCTTAAAAATAAGTCGCTAGAGTCAATATCAGATAGTCTGAGGGATCTTAAGTCTGATGGCTTTTCTGATAAAAGATTAGCAAATATTTTAACAACAACAGAGAGTGAAGTCAGAGATTTCAGGCGCAGGAAGTCTATAAGCCCTGTTTTCAAAAGAATAGATACATGTGCAGCTGAGTTCGAATCCTCCACAGCTTATATGTACTCTACATATTCAGATTTTTGTGAATCCCATCCTACAAAGAATAAAAAGGTAGTTATTCTTGGTGGCGGTCCTAATAGAATTGGGCAAGGTATTGAATTTGATTACTGTTGTGTCCATGCATCAATGGCACTAAGAAATGCTGGATATGAAACAATAATGATTAACTGTAATCCAGAGACTGTCTCAACCGATTATGACACTTCAGATCGCCTGTATTTTGAGCCACTTACAGTTGAAGATGTATTATCTGTTATCGATATTGAGAAACCATGGGGAGTAATAGTTCAATATGGAGGACAGACACCTCTTAAGCTTGCGAGCGAACTTGAAGAATGCGGCGTTAATATAATCGGCACATCTCCTGATTCTATTGATCTAGCAGAGGACAGAGAGAGATTTAAAGTTTTAATAGAATCGCTCTCTCTTAAACAACCTTTAAATAAAACTGTCATAACAGTCCAAGAGGCAAAGGAATCTGCTGAGAGCATTGGCTATCCAATTGTTGTTAGGCCTTCATATGTTCTGGGCGGAAGAGCAATGGAAATTGTCACCAATACATCTGATCTCGAGAAATATATGAAGGAGGCTGTAGATGTATCAGATGACTCACCAATCCTTCTAGATAAGTTTTTAAACGATGCAATTGAAGTTGATATTGATTTACTCTCTGACGGAGAGGAGGTTTATGTTGCTGGCATAATGGAGCATATAGAAGAAGCAGGGATTCACTCAGGTGATTCAGGATGTTCACTTCCACCTTATACTCTGAGTAATGACATAGTTGCTGAACTTAAACAACAAGCCTCTAGACTTGCTATCGCTCTGAAAGTGATCGGATTGATGAACGCGCAGTTTGCAATTAAGGAAAATGAAATATTTCTCCTCGAGGCAAATCCAAGGGCGTCAAGAACAGCTCCATTTGTTTCAAAAGCTGTAGGCATACAGTTAGCCAAGCTTGGAGCGTTGGTCATGTCTGGAATGAAAATTAAAGACTTAGATTTACCAAACATGTCTAACAACCGACCCTATTTCTCTGTAAAAGAAGCAGTCTTTCCGTTTTCTAAATTTCCTGAAGTAGATGTTCTACTTGGACCAGAGATGAAATCAACTGGCGAAGTCATGGGATTTGGGAAAACTTTTGGAGAGGCATACTTTAAGGCTCAAAGAGCTGCTGGAGTGATTTTGCCAAAAGAGGGTAATGTTTTTATAAGCGTGAGAGATCATGACAAAGAACCAATTTGTGAAGTTGCATCAGAATTAATAGATATGGGTTTTAAAATTTATGCAACATCAGGCACATTCTTTTATCTAGCAGATGCCGGGATTGTTTGTTCCAAAATAAATAAAGTAAAAGACGGTCATCCGCACATTGTAGATATGATAAAAAATAACGAGGTTCATTTAATTATTAACACTACCGAGGGAGCGAGATCTATTAAAGATTCTTTTTCAATTCGAAAAGAGGCTCAAAATCATAAAATATCACTAACAACTACAGTTTCTGGAGCGAAAGCTTTTTGTAAAGCTATAAAATTTATCGATGACTTTGGGGCACAAGATTTAAAACAAAGGCACAAATCAATCTCATAAAGTTCAAGAGTTGAAAATTTTCTCATTTATTTTTCTCTCGCTTGATGCAATAACACAACTAATGCAAATGTCACCGCTTACATTGACAGATGTCCTCATCATGTCTAGAAGCCTATCTACACCCAGTAAAAGCGTAATTCCCTCAAGCGGTATTCCTATCTGAGTAAATATTACAGTCAGCATGATAATACCCGCGCTTGGAATTCCTGCTGTGCCTATTGAGGCAATCGTTGCTGTAATGACAATCGTAACTATTTCATTTATTCCAAGATCAATTCCATAAAGGCTAGCCAAGAAAAAAGTAGCGCATCCTTGCATGATGGCAGTACCATCCATATTAATTGTTGCTCCCAGAGGAACCGTGAAAGTACTTATCGACTTATCTATCCCATACTTTTTCTCAGCAACCCTCAGTGTAAATGGTATTGATGCGCTACTGCTAGACGTACTAAAAGTAAAAATAACTACATCTTTTAAGTTTTGAAAAAACTTAACTGGATTTAAAGCGGTAAAAAATTTGATTAAGATTGAAAAAGTGAAAAAGAAATGAAATAAGAGTACAAAAACAACAGTAAAAAAGTATCCGGCTAACGACATTATAGTTTCTATACCTTGTGTTGAAAAAGTTTTTGCTAGAATGCAGAATACCGCTATTGGTGTGAATGATATTATTAATTTTATAAGTTCATTGATAACATCGTTAAAATCATAGAAGTACTGAATAAATGTTTTAATTCTGTTTTTTATTCTTGCAGCTGATATTCCTATCAATACTGCAAAAATGAGTAAATGAATTATATTGCCATCAGATAAAGACTTAAAAATATTATTAGGAAAAATGTTTCCATCAGTTTCAATGTTTTCAATGTTTATAACGTTATCTAAGTTTTTCATCTCAATTGGTTCATAATTTATAAAAGATGAAAACAATAGACCAAGTGAAATTGCGATTACAGTCGTAGTTGTGTATAGCAACAATGTTTTTATACCTAATCTTGATATAGACACATCATCTGATAAGGATACAATGCCGCAGACTATCGAGAAAAATATTAGAGGAACTATAACTAGTTTTAGTGATGATAAGAAGAGGTAAGAGACTAAATCTAATAAATTAACTACATAGGTGCCCAAGGAAGATTCAATTAAACTAGTAAGATTAAAAGTAACGCCAATCAAAATACCCAAAATCATTGAGACAATGATCTTCTTTGTAAATGACATTATTGATCTAGGGAGTCTAAAGCGGCTTGATAGTCTGGTTCGTTAGCAATTTCCGAGACAAGCTCTGAATGAAGTATTTTATTTTCAGGTGATATTGTAACAACTGCTCTGGAGGTTATGCCAGATAAAGGACCATCAATAAGGAGTACCCCATAGTCCTTTGCAAAATTACGCGATCGCATCATGGAAACTGGTATAACATTATCCAGTGACTCAGAGGTACAGAACCGCTTCATAGCAAAAGGAAGGTCGCTTGAAACGATCAACATGACAGTGTTGTTAAGTTTTGATACTTTTTCGTTAAATATTAGTGTTGATTTTTGACACACTGGTGTATCTAAGCTGGGCACGATACTTAAAATCTTATTTTTACCCTCATAACTAGCAAGGCTTACATCGTTAAGATCAGAATTAACTAAAATAAAATCTGGTGCAGATTCTCCAGCTTTAACTATTTCTGAATTAGTGTTAACTTCATTTCCTTTCAGTGTTACTTTAGCCATTGACATAGATTATAACGTAATGACAAAAAAGAAAAGTACAAAAAATTGGCTCAAGAAACACACAAAAGATAAATATGTTAGAATGTCTATGACATCTCGCTATAGATCAAGAGCATTCTATAAACTCCAAGAAATTGACGAAAAGTACAAGGTTATTAAGTCTGCAAACAGCATTATTGATCTTGGATCATCACCTGGATCTTGGTCGGAGTACATATCACGCAATTATAGGCATAAAAAACTTATTGCCGTTGACCAGATAGTTATGGAGCCAATTGAAGGTGTTAGATTTATTCATGGTGACATCAATAACTCTGAGCATAGAGATAAAATCAGGCAAATTATAACAAATACTGACCTTGTTTTATCAGATATTGCCCCTAACATTACTGGTATAGAAGATGTTGATCAGGCTCATTTTTTTGAGATATTTGAATCAATTTCAAGTATTTGTTCAGATTTTCTTAATAAAAAAGGAATTTTAGTTATGAAGTTTTTTAATGGATTATCGTGTGATTTAGTAAAAAAGAGATTGAAAAAGCTATTTAATGAAGTAAATACTTATAAACCTGATTCGTCTAGATCCAGAAGTAATGAGATTTTCTTTATTTGTATTGGCTATAAAGACTGATATGATTGAAATTAATGTTTAATAATGTCAAACTTAGAATGATTCTAAAAAAGGAGTACTAATGGGAGATTTAGTTAAAAATTTAGTTATATGGACTATAATTGCCGTGGTGATTATGTCACTATTTTCCGGTGTCGGCGGAAGAAATGCCACATCACAAGAATTTAATTACACTGATTTTATGCAACAGGTCCAGACAGGACAAGTTGAAGAAGTCACGATATCAGGTCGAGAAATCATCGGTACTTTCAAATCAGGCGAAACTTTCATGACCTACAGTCCGGAGACTAATAACTCTGCACTAATAGGTGAGCTAATCAAAGGTAAAGTTCGCATAAATGGAAAAGCACCAGAGAAACAGTCTTTCTTAGCACAGATATTCATACACTGGTTCCCATTTCTATTGCTCATTGGCGTTTGGATATTCTTCATGAGGCAAATGCAAGGTGGCGGTGGCGGCCGTGGCGCGATGTCTTTTGGCAAAAGTAAAGCTAAAATGCAAACTGAGGATCAAGTCAAAGTTACATTCAAAGACGTTGCTGGAGTTGAAGAGGCTAAAGAGGAAGTAAAAGAGCTAGTGGATTTTCTAAGAGATCCTGCAAAATTTCAGAATTTGGGTGGAAACATTCCTCGCGGTGTCTTGATGTCTGGTTCACCTGGAACGGGTAAAACCTTATTAGCTAGAGCAATCGCTGGTGAAGCTAAAGTACCATTTTTTACTATCTCGGGTTCTGATTTCGTTGAGATGTTTGTCGGTGTTGGTGCATCGAGAGTAAGGGACATGTTTGAACAAGCAAAAAAACATTCTCCATGCATTATTTTCATTGATGAGATCGATGCTGTTGGACGACACAGAGGAGCTGGTCTAGGCGGCGGTCATGATGAACGTGAACAAACACTTAACCAACTTCTAGTTGAGATGGATGGTTTTGAGGGCAATGAGGGAGTTATTGTGATTGCAGCAACAAACAGACCAGATGTACTCGATCCAGCTTTACTTCGTCCTGGAAGATTCGATAGACAAGTTACAGTTCCTCTTCCTGATATACGCGGAAGGGAGCAAATCTTAAAGGTGCACATGAGGAAAACTCCTATCGCTAACGATGTAAATCCAAAAATACTTGCGAGAGGTACCCCCGGTTTCTCTGGAGCTGATCTTGCAAATCTTGTAAATGAAGCAGCGCTGTTTGCTGCAAGAGCCAACAAAAAAATTGTAGACATGGATGATTTTGAAAAAGCTAAAGACAAAATCCTCATGGGAGGAGAGAGAAAGTCTATGGTAATGAATGATGATGAAAAAAAACTCACTGCTTATCATGAAGCAGGTCATGCTGTAGTTGGAAGACTTGTACCGGATCATGATCCTGTATATAAAGTTAGTATCATTCCAAGAGGAAGAGCGCTCGGTGTAACAATGTTTTTACCTGAAGAAGATAGGTACAGCAACAGTAGGCAACGTATTAATAGCATGATAGCTGCACTTTTCGGCGGAAGAGTCGCAGAAGAATTAATCTTCGGTGATGATGCAGTTACTACTGGTGCATCCAATGATATTGAGCGAGCAACTGATCTAGCAAGAAATATGGTTACAAAGTGGGGACTGTCAGATAAAATGGGCCCACTTGCTTACGGAGAGGAACAACAAGAAGTCTTTCTTGGTAAATCTGCATCTCAAAACAACAAGAATATTTCTAATGAAACTGCAAGCTCTATTGATGGTGAGATAAGAAAAATAATTGATACTCAATACTCAAGAGCTACGAAACTTATTAAAGATAATCTTGATAAAATGCACCTAATGGCAGATGCCTTGATGAAGTATGAAACTATTGACTCAGATCAAATAGATCAAATTATGGAAGGTAAAGTTCCTGATGCCCCTGACAGCTGGTCAGATGATGATAGTAGTTCATCAGGCAAAAACGCTGATGTTGCATCAAAAGACAGCCCTTCAGCATCACCAGCATCATAAGACATAAAATCCAGTTCATGTTAGTATGTTAGAAGACTACTAACATGGACTATATTCTTGTTACACCTTTGGAATAAAAGATTTCATTATAACAATCTGAAAAGAGTTACTGATAGATCAGGCGCAAGACACTATAGCCTTGATGGCCATAGAGTCCCATCTGTTACAACAATTCTTGAAAAAACAAAATCTCAAAAAGAAAAAGATTCATTAAGCGCATGGAAAGCAAGAGTCGGATATACCGAGGCTAGTAGAATATCTAAAGAGTCAACAAGCAGAGGAGATAAGATGCACAAGCATCTTGAGGATGCCCTTCATGGAAAGCAGCACCTTGATTTTGTTGAAATTAGTGATGTTGAAAAGAAAATGTCAGAGGTGATTATTAATCAAGCGCTTGAAAAAAAACTTAATGAAATATGGGGCTGCGAGACTCCTTTGTATTATCCACATTCTCATGCTGGCACTACTGATCTTTGTGGAGTTTATGATAATAATGAATCTATAATAGATTTTAAATCATCGAATAGAATAAAAAAAAGAGAATGGATAACAGATTATTTTTTACAAACATGTGCTTACGCATTAGCTCATAACCTTCAGCATAAAACTAATATTAGACAAGGAGTTATTTTGATTTGTACATCTAAATTTGAATTCCAAGAGTTTATAATTAAGGATAATGAGTTTTTGTGGTATCAAAAAAAGTTTGAAGATAGAGTTAGAAAGTATCAAGATCTAATGAGATTAGAAGATGAATAAAATTGAAATCATGGGCGTCTTAAATATCACAGATAATTCATTTCATGATGGCGGTAAATACAACTCTTTTAAAGAGTCTTTCCAACATGCAAAAGAGATAATTCATGAAGGTGCTGATATCATAGATATTGGAGCAGAGTCGTCTAAACCAGGGTCTGAACCCGTATCAAGTAAAGTACAAATAAAAAAAATCGAGCCTGTAGTAGAGGCCATCAGAGAAATTTCTGATATACCAATCTCAATTGATACTCGGAGTTCTGATGTAATTAAAAAATTAACTAAATATAGGATAAACATTGTTAATGATATTTCAGCTTTACAAGATATGGGACTAATTGATCTTATAAAAGAAAATAATTTAATGGTTTCATTGATGCATATGCAAGGTGTTCCTAAGAATATGCAAGACAATCCAGTTTATGGTGATGTCGTAGCTGATGTATATGATTATCTAGAAAAAAAAGTACAATTGTGCGTTGATTCTGGCATTAATAAAAGCGATATAATTATTGACCCTGGATTCGGCTTCGGTAAAACTCTTGATCATAACTATTTGTTATTAAATAGTCTGAAGAAATATACTAAATTAGGGTGCCGTATTTTATCGGGAATTTCTAGAAAAAGTATGATAGGTAATGTAATAAATAAACCTCCATCAGAGAGATTGTATGGCTCTTTGGCTGCAACAGTGCTAGCTATAATAAATAAAGCCAGTATTTTACGCGTTCATGATGTCAGACAAACCAGAGTATTACTGAATTTTAAAGATTTGATGATAGAAAAAACATGATCTTATTTGGCACTGATGGCATTAGAGGAAGGTATGGCGATTTCCCACTTGACGATTCAACTATTAAAAAAATTGGGTGCTCAATTGCAAAATCATTTGGCAACACTGTTGAGAAAGTTATTATTGGACATGATGGAAGGGAGTCATGTGGCGCAATTCTAGATAGTCTAACTGATGGAATAAACTTCATTAATAATTACGATATAATCAACCTAGAGTTATTTCCAACACCCTCTCTACCTTTAATTCTCTCCGAAAATGATTCCGAAGATGCTATCGGGATTGAAATAACTGCTTCACATAATCCATATTTTGACAATGGCATAAAAATATTCAATAAAAATGGTTATAAAATTTCGTCAGAATTAGAGAGAAAAATTGAGGAGACAGTTGCTGCTCAAGATGATATCAACAAAACTTCAAGTACTAAATTCATAAATAGCAGCCCAATGAAATCAGTCTATATAGATTTTATATCTGGACTACTAGCGTCAATAAAAAAATGCCCAACCCATCTAAATGTTGCAGTTGATTGTGCAAATGGCGCTACATCACGTGTGATAAATGACATTACGTTTCCAGATAATATATCTTTGAATATATTTAATAATTCTCCTAATGGTGTAAATATAAACGATAAATGTGGAGCAGTTTATCCTGAATATTTATCTAATCTAATATCAAAAATAAACAAAAAAAACGATGAGGAGTATGTTGATTTTGGTATTTGTTTTGATGGTGATGGAGATAGAGCAATATTAATTGACAGCTCAGGAAATATTTTAGATGGTGACGATCTTCTATATATTTTCTCCTCCGACCCTAAGATAAGCAATAAAGTAGTGGGTACAGTTATGACAAACTTCGGGATAAGGAGAAGTCTGAAAGAAAATGGAATAGATTTTATAGAATCTGATGTTGGGGACAAAAATGTGCTCGAAGCTATGATTACACATGATGCATTTTTGGGCGCTGAATCATCAGGACATATTATACAAAGCGGTTTAGCGAGTATACCGATTGGAGATGGTCTAATAACTATGACTAAAATTATTGATCTATTATGTACTAGAAACAAAAAAATCGAGGAACTTTATCCTGTAAATCTCAAAATACCGTCTAAACTAATAAACATACATACCTCATCACCTGATCAACTTCTCAAGGACAATAATTTAATATTTTCTAATGTTGAAGAAATTATTGGAAATAGTGGTAGAATCTTTGTAAGAAAATCAGGAACACAGTCATTAATCAGAATTCTTATAGAGCATGAATCAAATGAAGTTTTGGAATTAGCAGAACAAAAAATTAAATTGATAAGATAATGTCAAAAAAGATTATAGCAGGAAATTGGAAACAAAATGGAACCCTGAAAAGCTCCATCAGTCTTACTAAAAAAGTTCTTCAAGCTGTAAAGAAGGAAAAATATAACCACGAAATCATCATTATTCCTCCCTCTATATTTCTGTTACCTGTCAAAGATTTAATTCACAAGACTCCAATAAAATTAGGAGCTCAGAATGTGTCTGCTTTTAACGATGGCGCATATACTGGTGAAATATCTGGCTCAATGTTAAAAGACTCTAGAGTAGATTATTGTTTAGTCGGACACTCAGAGAGACGGCATATACTTAATGAAGATGAATCTGTCTTTTCTAGTAAAGTAAGTCGTTTAATCGATAATGATATCGCAGTTATTTATTGTTTTGGGGAAACACTAAATGACTATAAAAATAAAAAAACAAAGTTAATAATAAAGAGGCAATTGAAAAAGTTATTATTGAATAACGAAAATAATTTAAAAAAACATCCAAGCAAATTAATTTTAGCATATGAACCAGTTTGGGCTATTGGCACAGGACTAGTACCCTCGCCAGAAGAATTAGTAAGCATTTTTAAATATATAAGAGATACAGTAAATAATTTGGACAAGAAGTACGCATCCATAAAACTTCTCTATGGTGGAAGTGTTACACCAGATAATGCATCATCTTTGATGGGTACTGAGCACATAGATGGACTTCTGATTGGTGGTGCATCATTAATAGCAAAAAAATTTATTGATATTTGCTCTACAATTTGAGATAAATACACAATGCAAACAGCGCTATTAACTATACACATAATTCTCGCAGTAATCCTTGTAGTTCTCGTTCTCGTGCAACAAGGAAAAGGAGCTGATGCTGGGGCAGCTTTCGGTTCAGGAGCCTCTTCTACTGTTTTTGGCGCTAGAGGAAACGCAACTTTTCTTAATAAATTGACAACAATAGTTGCACTGAGTTTCTTTGTTACAAGTTTGAGTCTTGCATACATATCTTCAAATAAAAGTCAGACATCAAAAAGCCTTATAAATGAGACGGTCAAAGAAGAGATAGTTGACGATCAAGAAAAATTTGATAAACCCTAAGCCGATGTGGTGGAATTGGTAGACACGCTGTCTTGAGGGGGCAGTGGCGAGAGTCGTGCCGGTTCGAGTCCGGCCATCGGCATGCGTCTAGGGGCTAACCCATGTATCTTTGGCTGATTCCTTAACAAAAATGTTTGCACGCCTGTGTCCCTCTCTCTTAAGGTACAGCCAATCAATCTTGTCAATTTCTACATCGATTACTGAAAAAGCCTCACTTTCTTTATCAATTATTTCTTTTGAGAAGTCATTGTAACTGTCCATAATTTTTCCTGGACTAGGTACTTGAAAATAACATTCTTTTGACATATCACTCATGTTGGCCCATGCATGTGAAGATCTATCATTATCGTAATTCACTACTGCTCGACCAAAACATCTAATCTGTATTTTCATTCCTTTACTATAAAAAACACAACAAACATTCGGGTTTATATTTAAGTCTTTTATCTTATCAGCATGATAATTTGAGTGGAGAGTAATAATACCATTTTCTGAATTATAACCACGAAGAACTACTGTTCTACCTGTAGGGAACTTTCCCGATGTGCAAAATGTAAAAGTTCTGAAATCTGACCTCCTATTTTTAACCCCTTCAGTGAGGCTACTCGATATATTTTCTCTTACATTTTCTAATGTTTCTAACGTATTTTTTGCGCTCATAATTAATGTAATGCTAATTAGTATTTGAGTATATATAGGATATAATAAGACATGCTATATGAATACCTGCCAATATTAATTTTTTTAGCTTTAGCGCTGCTATTCGCGTCAGTGATGCTATCTGCTGGCTTTATATTTGGAGGCAGTAACCCTGATGACGAAAAAAACTCGCCATATGAATGTGGCTTTGAACCCTTTGAAGATTCTCGAATGAAATTTGATGTAAGATTTTACCTTGTTGCAATTCTATTTATTATTTTCGATTTAGAAATTGCATTTTTATTTCCATGGGCAGTTGTTTTAGATCATATAGGACTTGAAGGTTATCTAGCAATGGCAATATTTATTCTTATACTTCTAGTTGGATTTATTTATGAATGGAAGAAAGGAGCTTTGGAATGGGATTAGAAAATATACAAAGAGACGGCTTCGTTCTTGCAGATTCCGAGAGTCTGTTTGATTGGGCAAGAACTGGATCACTATGGCCAATGACTTTTGGCTTAGCATGTTGTGCAGTTGAAATGATGCATGCGGGCGCTTCCCGTTATGATTTAGATAGATTCGGTATGTTATTTAGACCTAGTCCTAGACAATCAGATGTTATGATTGTTGCTGGAACTTTAGTAAATAAAATGGCTCCTGCGTTAAGGAAGGTATATGATCAAATGGCAGATCCAAAATGGGTTATATCAATGGGGTCGTGTGCAAATGGTGGAGGCTATTATCATTATTCATACTCAGTTGTTCGTGGTTGCGATAGAATAGTTCCTGTTGATGTTTATGTTCCTGGTTGTCCACCAACTGCAGAAGCTTTGCTGTATGGAATTCTTCAACTGCAAAATAAAATTAGAAATAAAAATAGAATTAAAATTAAGTAATTAGTTATGAATAAAATCAGGGAATTACTTGACGGCCATATTGTTGATTACATTGAATCAGATATGACTACAATTACAGTTGATAAATCTAAGTTAAAAAAAGTACTGTCAATACTGAAAGAAGATATAGATTTAAAATTTACACAACTCGTTGATCTTTGTGCTGTAGATTATGTCGAATATGGTGATTCTGAATGGCAAACAAAAGAGGCAACAAGTACTGGCTACAACAGAGGAATAAGACCGTCTTCACATAGTAGAATAGATTTCTCAAATGAAACAAATGAAGATGAGTATGATTTATGCGTGACTTACCATTTACTATCGATTACTCAGAATCAAAGAATTAGAGTTAAATGTTTTCTCGATGATGACTCTTTAGTAATACCATCGGTCACTGATTTGTTTGCATCTGCTGATTGGTATGAAAGAGAGGCATACGACTTATTTGGTGTTCTATTCGAGGGACACAACGATCTCAGAAGAATTCTCACAGACTATGGCTTTATTGGACATCCTTTTAGAAAGAAATTTCCTTTAGTGGGAAATACTCAAGTAAGGTATGATCCCGAGCAAAGAAAAGTTGTGAATGAGCCGGTTGACATAGAACCAAGAACGCTAGTTCCAAAGGTTATTAGGAAGAAATAATGAGTGATTATAAAAACTTTACTATGAATTTTGGTCCTCAACATCCTGCAGCACATGGGGTGCTTAGACTAATTTTGGAAATGGATGGAGAAGTGATTCGAAGTGCAGATCCGCATATTGGTCTTCTTCATAGAGCAACAGAGAAGCTTGCAGAATCAAAACCTTATAATCAAAATATAGGTTACATGGATCGTTTAGATTATGTATCAATGATGTGTAATGAGCATGCGTATGTTTTAGCAATTGAAGACATGATGAAGCTCGATATACCTGAGAGATCAAAATATATTCGAGTTATGTTTGATGAAATTACGCGTATATTAAATCATCTACTGTGGTTAGGTGCTCATGCACTGGACATAGGGGCAATGTCTGTATTTTTGTACGCATTTCGAGAAAGAGAAGACTTAATGGATTGTTATGAGGCTGTATCTGGAACCAGGATGCATGCAACGTATTACCGTCCAGGCGGTGTTGCAAAAGATTTACCGAACATCATGCCTAAATACATGCTCAATAAGAATCAGAACCTCGATCAAGTTGAAAAACTTAACTATAACCGCGAAGGATCTCTTTTAGATTTCATAGATAGCTTTATTGATAGATTTCCAAAAAATGTTGACGAATATGAAAATCTATTGACTGATAATAGAATTTGGAAACAAAGAACAGTAGGCATTGGAGTAGTTTCTCCTGATCGAGCAATTGATCTTGGTTTTACAGGACCTATGTTGAGAGGCTCAGGGGTCCAATGGGATCTAAGGAAGAAGGAGCCGTATGAAGTATATAAAAACCTTGAATTTGACATTCCTGTAGGCACAGAAGGTGACTCATATGATCGATATCTTGTAAGGATGCAAGAAATGCGGGAATCCGCCAAGATCATAAAACAATGCTGCGACTGGTTAAAAAATGATAATGGAGATTTTATATCATCAAATAATAAGATAGCACCGCCCGATAGAGACGCTATGAAAGAAAACATGGAATCTTTAATCCATCATTTCAAGTTGTTTAGTGAGGGTTATTGTTTGCCAGTTGGTGAAACATATAAATGTGTAGAGGCACCAAAAGGTGAATTTGGAATTTATATGATTTCTGACGGTGCCAATAAACCTTATAGGCTAAAAATAAGGGCGCCCGGATTTCCTCATCTAGCCTCACTGGATGAGATGGCAAAAGGGCATATGTTATCTGATGTGGTGACAATTATAGGAACACAAGATATTGTATTTGGAGAGATTGATCGATGATACATGACATTCTATCAGAAAATGTTAGAAAAGAGATAGATTCTATAAGATCTAAATTTCCGCATGATAAAAATAAATCATCCATAATAGAATCATTACTTATTATTCAACATGAAAACCGCGGATACCTAAATGAAGAATTAATTGGAGCTCTTGCAGAGTATTTGAATGTTCAAAAAATTGATGTATATGAAGTAGCAACCTTCTACTCCATGTTCAATCTTAAACCTGTTGGTAAAAATACTATATCGGTTTGTACGAATGTATCCTGTATGTTGAGAAATTCTGATCAGATAGTTGAGTATATAGAAAAGAAATTAAAAATAAAAATTGGTCAGTCTACCAAAGATAATAAATTTTATCTTAAAGATGAAATGGAATGTTTAGCTGCATGTAATGGAGCGCCAATGATGCAAGTAAATCATGTAAATTATGAGAATTTAACTTTTGAGAAAATTGATAAAATTTTAGATGGAATAAAAGATGATTAAGGTGTGTACTCAGACATTTGACCATAAAGATCCATCAAGTATTCAAACTTACACTAAACTCGGTGGATATTCTGCATGGAGGGAGATATTAAATCAGCAAACTCCAAAGTCTCAGGTAATAGGAGTAATCAAAGACTCTCAGTTAAAAGGCAAAGGTGGTGCCGGATTTCTTACAGGCTTAAAGTGGTCATTTATATCACCAAATGAATCACAAAAATATTTGGTCTGTAATTCAGATGAGAGTGAACCAGGAACTTGTAAAGATAGAGACATATTAAGATATAATCCTCATTCTGTTATCGAAGGAATGTTAATTGCTTGTTACGCCATTGGGGCATCGGTTGGTTATAATTACCTTAGGGGTGAATTTATTGGCGATCAATGGAAAGTAACAAATAATGCAATAAAGGAGGCATACGAGCATAACTTTATTGGAGATAATATTTTGGGTTCAAATGTCTCTATAGACATCATTCCATTAATAGGGGCTGGTGCCTATATAGTTGGAGAAGAGACTGCTATGCTTGAATCTATTGAGGGGAAAAGAGGTATGCCTAGGATTAAACCGCCATTTCCAGCAGTTCAAGGACTTTATGGTAAGCCTACGATAATCAACAATACAGAAACTATAGCATCCGTTCCATATATCATAAAAAATGGAATAGATTGGTACAAAAATTTAGGTGAAGGTGACGCTCATGGAGTAAAAATGTTTTGCATGAGTGGGCATCTCAACAAACCAAAAGTTATAGAGGCGCCACTGGGAACACCATTTTCAAAATTATTGGATGAGTGCAATGGAATACTAAATAATAAAAAACTAAAAGCTGTTATACCTGGGGGATCTTCTGTACCTGTTGTTAAGGGTGAGGTTATAATGGACACCCCAATGGATTATGAGCCTCTAATGAAAATTGGCACTATGCTAGGGTCTGGCGGTGTAATTGTAATGGATGAAACAACATGCATGGTATCTGTTCTCGAACGCATATCTAGATTTTATTACGCTGAATCGTGTGGTCAATGTACGCCATGTCGTGAGGGAACTGGCTGGCTTTATAAAACACTTGTAAAAATAAGAGCGGGTCAAGGAAACCAATCAGATCTAGACTTACTTAACAGAGTTGCTAATCAAATTGAAGGACATTGCATATGTGCTCTGGGTGATGCTGCAGCTATGCCCGTCAAAAGCTTTCTCACAAACTTTTGGGATGAGTTCGAGTACTATGTTGAAAAAAAACAATCAATGATTATTTAAATGCACATATACATTAATGATATAAAATTCGACGTAAATGAAAATGATACTATCATTCAGGTAGCAGATCGTAATGATATTCATATTCCGAGATTTTGTTATCACAAAAGGTTAAGCATAGTAGCAAGTTGTAGAATGTGTCTTGTCGACATTGAAAATATGAAATATCCTCAGCCAGCATGTTCCACGATTGTTAAAGAAGGGATGAGAGTAAATACTAATAATAGATCCGCAGAGGAAGCTCAAAAAAATACAATGGAGTTTTTACTAATTAATCACCCTCTTGACTGCCCTGTATGTGATCAAGCCGGAGAGTGTGAGCTTCAAGATGTTTCTCTTGAGCATGGTGATTATAAGTCTGCATACAAAGAATTAAAGCGAACAGTTATTGATAAAAATATTGGCGAACTAGTTAGTACTGAAATGACCAGGTGTATACATTGCAGCAGATGTGTTAGATTTGGCGAGGAGGTTGCTGGAATAAAAGAACTAGGAATGACTGGTAGGGGTGAAGACACTAAGATTGAGACTTTCATTAATGAAGGTCTATCATCTCAACTTTCTGGTAATGTTATTGACCTATGTCCTGTTGGCGCGCTTAATAATAGTTTATACAAATATAGTGCTCGCACATGGGATTTGAAGCAAATGTCCTCAATTTCCTCAAATGACTGTCTTGGTTCTAATATTTTTTACCATACATACAATGATGAGATAAAGCGTTGTATCCCAAAAGAAGATGAAGAGATAAACTTATCTTGGTTGTCCGATAATGATCGTTTTGGTTACGAGGGGATCAAATCCGAAGAGAGAATTTTACATCCTTTGATTAGACATAACGAAAATCTAGAGAAAACTGATTTTAATTCTTTATCAGATAAATTTATTGAATACTTGGAGAAATACTCATCCGGATCATGTGCCATAATGTCAGCACAATCATCTTGTGAGGAAATGTTCCTTTTTCAAGATTTACTCCGAAATAAAAATGTAAGAAAAATTGATCATAGATCTAAGGAATGTGATTTTAGGTATCAAAAAAATTTTCCTGCAATTCCATCATTTGATATTAAACTTGCTGACATACAATCTCTAGACAATATTATAATTGTTGGTGCTAATATTTCAAAAGAGTTTCCTATTTTGTCTATATATTTTAGAGATGCATCCAAAAATAATTCTACAAATATATTTTCGCTATCAACATACGAATTTGAGGAGAACTTCCCTTTAGAAAAATCTGATACTTTAAACAGTCAAGAGCTAGAAAATTATTTCACTGATTCAAATAATAAGTCGAATATTAATCTTGATAAAAGTAAAAAAAATCTTATATTGATTGGACCAGCTATTTCATATCTCTCTAACTACTCAAATATTCTCAATAATTTCAGTGAATATGCTAAATCGATCAATGCAAATTTTGCACTATTGGGTGATCAGGCAAACACATCTGGTGCATGGGCGATGGGAATATTGCCTCATAGACTGCCTGGAGGTGTTTCTATTGACGACCATGATGACAGCTATGAGCTATTGAGCAATAAAGATGACCTACTGATACTCTATAATCTTGAGCCAGAATATGATTTTTCAGATGACAATAGAATTGTAGATAAATTAAAGGAATCAAAAGTTAACATATTCTTCTCTTCTTATATGACAGAATCAATAAAAAAATATGCTGATATTGTTTTTCCATTATCAACGCAAGTTGAATCAAGTGGCTCTTATTTGAATACAAATAAAAAGCTGCAGCACTATAATAAAATTATCAATCCACTTGGGGATAGCCGAGAAGGAGCAGATATCCTGCTAGGTTTGTGTAATACAATAGGCAAGGGTTATACTCATGATTCAATTAGAGAGAAGATTAAAAAAATATTAGCTGAGATTAATATTAGTAATAATTATGTTCAAATTAAAAATTTAATGAAAAATAATAGTTCTGATTACCTAGAGAAGATGATTATAAGAAATCCTAATTCAAGTAATCCGACACTCAGAAGATGTAATTCTATAATAAAAACCCACGACAACGATGATTACTTTAGTCTGCCATCAAATAAAGACGTAAGTAGTGATGATAAATTTATATTTAATGAAAAAAATAATAAATTTAAACTCACCATTAAACAGAAAACTCATACTAAACCGATTAATGCAGTTTTGGTAAAAATAGGTGGAACACATAAACAAAAGATAGGCGCCTACAGTACTGAAATAGACTTATAATCATGGATATTATTTTTTATATTATTAACACACTTGTGTCGATATTGATGGTTGTTGCGCCCTTGTTTTTAATCGTAGCATACGTCACATATTCAGAAAGAAAAATTATTGGTTTTATGCAATCAAGGATGGGTCCAACAAGAGTAGGACCTTCTGGTCTACTTCAACCCATAGCGGATGTTTTAAAATTAGTTTCTAAAGAAATAATAATCCCTACTAATGCAAATAAAGGTATTTTTCTCACAGCACCAATGTTAATGCTTGTCCCATCGTTGCTGGTTTGGGCTGTGATCCCATTGTCTGAATTTTTCATCATCTCAAATATTAATGCAGGTTTGTTATTTATCTTAGCCCTTACTTCACTGAGTGTGTATGGGGTAATTCTTGCGGGATGGGCCTCTAACTCAAAGTATGCATTTCTTGGTTCTATGAGATCAGCAGCTCAAATTATTGCATACGAGATAGCTATGGGTTTTGCTCTAGTTGGCGTGTTAATGCTCTCCGGGAGTTTAAATTTACAAGTTATAATTCAAGAGCAGTCAGGATCAATACTCAACTGGTTCTGGATCCCCTTATTCCCTCTTTTCTTGATTTATTTTATTGCTGGAGTTGCTGAGACAAACAGAGCACCATTTGATGTATCGGAAGGTGAATCAGAGATTGTGGCTGGCTTTCATGTTGAATACTCTGGTATGGCATTTGCGATGTTTTTCCTCGCAGAATACATGAATTTAATACTTATAAGTATACTATCCAGTATCATGTTTTTTGGAGGTTGGTTATCGCCTTTTCAAGGAACGTTTTTAGATGCTTATTTCTCCTTTGTCCCAGGCTTTGTGTGGCTATCACTCAAAACACTCATTTTTATTTTTATATTTTTATGGTTGAGAGCAACTCTACCGAGATATAGATACGATCAAATCATGCGTTTGGGATGGAAGGTTTTTTTACCAATAACATTCTTTTGGCTTACGGTTATAGGTATACTAATATATCTTAAATATTTACCATTATAATTATGAATAAGATTATCAAGTTTATAAAAAGTTTATTCTTTCTTGAGATACTGAAAGGACTCAAAATAACAGGTCGTAAATTATCTAAGAAACCAATAACAATCCAGTACCCTGAGGAAAAAACGCCACTATCATCAAGATTTAGAGGGTTACATGCTCTAAGAAAATATCCTAATGGTGAAGAAAGATGCATTGGTTGTAAGCTATGTGAGGCTGTATGTCCTGCATTAGCTATTTCAATGGATACCGAGGTGAGGAGTGATAACACTAGAAGAACTACTAAATATGAAATTGATTTATTTAAGTGCATTTACTGTGGCTTCTGTGAAGAGGCATGTCCAGTAGACGCAATTGTTGAAACAAGTATATTTGAGTATCATTTTGAGCGCAGGAAAGATAGTGTGATGAATAAAATTGATCTTCTCAAAATAGGTGATATGTATGAGAAAGAAGAGCTTAAAGATAGAGAAAAAAATAAATTATGAATATTGAACTTATAACTTTTTTTATTTTTAGTTTTTTACTAATTGTCACATCTATTAAAGTAATTACATCTCCAAATCCTGTTTTATCTGCAATTTATTTAGTTTTTTCATTTTTTTTATCTGCAGTATTGTGGCTTTTGTTAGGCGCTGAATTTTTATCAATCATACTCATTCTGGTATACGTAGGTGCTGTAATGGTGTTATTTTTGTTTGTTGTTATGATGCTTGATATCAATATTGCAAAAAAGAGTGCAGCATACATTAAGTATCTACCAGTCGGTGTTGGAGTCTTTATAATATTTAATGTACTGATAATATTCTTCTTTATTAATACTTTTGAGAATATTAATTATAATGCGATCAATAGCATCAATGTCATAAGCGAGAGTAACACTGAAAATCTTGGTTATGTTTTGTTTACTGATTATATTGTTGAATTTGAGATTGCGGGTTTAATTCTTTTACTTGGTATTTTGTCTGCAATCGTTCTTACTTATCGAAAAAATCCAAATAATAAATATCAAAATCCAACAGAACAAATTGACGTAGAAAAAAAGGATAGATTGAAAATTATAAAAGGTTTAAAAGAGTAGTATGATACCAATAAGCTATTATCTTATATTAAGCACTATTATATTCACTTTGTCTATTGCAGGGATATTTCTAAATAGAAAGAATATATTAGTCCTTCTAATGTCATTAGAGTTGATGTTTCTATCGGTCAATTTTAATCTAATTACATTAGGCAACTACCTTGGGGATCTTACAGGACAAGTTTTTGTCTTTTTTGTTCTCACTGTTGTAGCTGCTGAGTCTGCTATTGGCCTTGCACTACTAATTGTGCTTTTCAGAAATAAAAAAACTATAGATGTTGATGATCTATCGGAGCTTAAGGGTTGATAGCATTAACTCTTATATTATTGTTGTCACCACTAATTGGAACTCTACTTTTATTGTTTTGTCAAAACTCATCTAAAGATTTAACCATACTCATTTCAAATATTTCTATTTTGATTGCTTTCTTGTTATCGTTATTTCTCCTTTATCTTTTTTACTCGGCCAACCCAGGGCCTATATCAGCTAATTTTTTAACATTCGCTGATACAAGTCTTTTTTCTTTACATTTTGGCATCTACATAGATTCCTTAGCATTAATTATGAGCAGTGTAGTTACATCAGTGTCGCTATTAGTTCATTATTATTCAATCTCTTATATGAAGGACGATACATCATTTAATAGATTTTTTATTTATACTAACTTTTTTACATTTTCCATGCTCTTGATAGTTTTTGCTAATAACTTTTTACAGCTTTTCATCGGTTGGGAGCTAGTAGGTTTATCATCATACTTACTAATAGGTTTTTGGATAAAAAAAGAATCTGCTATTAAAGCGAACTATAAAGCCTTTCTAGTTAACAGAGTGGGTGATATTGGATTGCTGTTAGGCTTATGTTTAATACTACTCTCATACAATACAACTGATTATAATCAAATATTTCAAATTAAAAATTCAATTAATATTGATAGTGTTAGTATATTTGGATTTACATTTAATGCATTGAGCGCAATTTGCTTACTTTTATTTATTGGAGCTATGGCAAAATCTGCACAAGTGCCTTTACAATTTTGGTTACCTGACTCAATGGAAGGGCCTACTCCAATCTCAGCATTAATTCATGCAGCAACTATGGTTACTGCTGGTATTTATATGGTCGCGCGTCTCTCTCCATTGTATGAACTCACAGATGGGGTTTTAATTTTCATACTTTATGTTGGGTCAATTACAGCATTTTTCCTAGGATTAGTTGCTCTAGTTCAAAATGATATAAAAAGAATAATTGCCTACTCTACCATATCTCAATTAGGATATATGACCGCTGCTTTAGGTGCATCATTATACTCACTAGCAATGTTTCACTTAATCACACACGCTTTTTTCAAAGCCCTTCTATTTTTATGTGCGGGATCAATCATTATTAAATGTCACCATGAGCAAGATATTAGAAAAATAGGAGGCCTGAGAAAATATATGCCAATAACATATCTCGCTTTTATGTACGCATCTCTATCATTGATAGGATTCCCTATAACATCTGGTTTCTACTCAAAAGAATCAATCATCGATGCAATAGGATATTTTGGACACACAATACCATATCTAATGTTGCTATTATCGATATTTACAACAACATTATATACTTCCAAAATATTCTTCAAAGTTTTCTTTGGCGAATCTACTTTACCTAAAGAAGAGCAGAATGAAAATCCTAGTAATGAAAATGATAGGCAAATGCTACTTCCGTTATTCATTCTAACAGCTCCATCTGTATTTCTGGGACTTTTTATTTATGATCCACTTATGATAGGAATTCTTTTTCAAAACTCACTTGCAGCAAATGAGCTTATTATGTCTTTTTATAACGGTTATGTTATTAACTCCTTCAAATTCTTCCTGCATTCGTTTACGACTATAAATTTTCTAATTTTACTCATAGGTTTAATTTTCAGTTACTTATACTATTATAAAAAAGCATTCAGTATAAACGTACCGCACTTTATTAGAACAACTCTTACAAAAGAATATGGATTCGAGAGTTTATCTTCATACTTAATACCTAAAGTCCAGAATATTTTTACAAAATATCTGTGGAGGAAGATTGATATTTCTACAATCGATAATGGATTAATCAATAATACATCAAGTTTTATTAATAATCTTTCTAGTAAAATGAAAAAACTTCAAACTGGATTTATTTATCACTATTCTCTGATAATTATATCTGCATTAATCTTTTTGTTGATACTTATGAGGTTAACTTACTGAATGTTTGACTATCCAATACTCAGTACTTTGATTTGGCTGCCCATTTTCGTTGGACTAATATTAGTCGCATCAAATGATATAGGGAAGTCATTATCAACAACAATTACTTTATTAACCACTCTAATTATCTTAATTATCTCTATAAAGCTTTTTCAATCTTATGATCATTCAGTAGGAAATTTACAATTTATAGAGAAGTTTGTATGGATATCTGGTTTGAATATTTTTTACTATCTTGCAGTTGACGGTATCTCTGTATCATTAGTACTTTTAACATCATTTATAAATTTCTTGATCGCAATTTATGCTTCTTCTGAAGACTATAATAATAAGTCATCATATTTAGGTTATTTTCTAATACTTGAAGGTTTACTGATGGGAACTTTTTCTGCTTTTGACAGTATCCTGTTTTATATATTTTTTGAAAGTTTATTAATACCGCTTTTTTTAATAATAGGAATATGGGGAGGTGAGAATAGAAAGTATGCAACTATTAAATTTTTCCTTTATACATTTTTTGGGTCAGTACTAATGCTGATATCAATAATTTACTTAGCAAACTTAGCCGACTCATTCGCTATTGAAGATTTCTATTATTTAACCCTATCATTTGAGGAGGAAATTTTTCTTTTACTAGCTTTTCTTATCGGTTTTGGTATAAAAGTTCCTATGTGGCCAGTCCATACATGGTTGCCAGATGCCCATGTGGAGGCACCGACAAGTGGATCTGTCATATTGGCCTCTGTTCTTCTAAAAGTTGGTGGATATGGAATGATTAGATTCTTACTGCCGATCACAACTGAAGCTGGAATTTATCTGAGTGATTACATGATATACCTGTCACTTATTGCAATAATCTACATCAGCTTTGTTGCATTTGCTCAAGAGGATATGAAAAAACTTATTGCCTATTCTTCTGTTGCTCATATGGGCTTTGTAACAATGGGCATATTTCTAGTTTTTAATCTTATGGGAAATAATCCAACTGCAGCAGCAATTGGTCTTGAGGGAGCCATGGTCCAAATGATATCTCACGGACTAATTTCTGCAGCGTTATTTTTTTGTATCGGTATTATGTATAAACACTCCCATTCCAGGTTAATAAAAGATAATTTTGGGGTTGCACAGTTTATGCCAATATTCTCTTTTATGATGGTTTTTTTCTTAATGGCTAATTCAGGCTTGCCAGGCACTTCCGGATTCGTCGGAGAATTTCTAGTTATAACATCCTCTCTTGGCTCAAGTTTTCTTTTTGGCTTCCTTGCAGCACTTTCACTAATATTGTCTGCATCCTATTCACTTAAATTAGGAAAAAATGTTTTATTTGGGGACAATCAGAAAAATTCTCAAGGCTACTTGGAGTGTAAAAGTAATGAGAAAATAGTTTTAGGCAGTTTAGTCATCTTCGTACTCTATTTGGGGATAAGTCCAGATGTATTATTTAACCTCTTGGATAAATCAGTCAGTGATATTATCTCGTCAATATCTCTAGGGAGGGCCTGATGATTGAGTTATTTTATATTCCCGAGGTTATACTCTCTATTGGAGTTCTTCTTATAATTATACTTGATCTATATCTACAGAAACATAAGTATATTTCATTTTCCTTAATACAGCTTTTGTTAGTAATTGCATCACTGTACGCATTAACTGAAGTTCCACAACAAAACTATAGTTCCTACGAATTTAGTGAGTTTACTAGCTTGATCAAATTTCTACTTATCTTAGGAGCGATAATTATTTTTCAATATACTTACAGTCATCTAAATCATTTAAATAGTCTTAAGATTGAGTATTTCACTATTTCTATTTTAGGATTAGTTGGCACTATGGTGATGATTTCAGCGTACAGTTTATTAATGCTTTATCTAGGAATAGAGCTTTTATCTCTAGCACTATATGCGCTTATTGGTTTTAACAAACACTCTGGATTATCCTCCGAGGCAGCAATAAAGTACTATGTTTTAGGTGCAATGTCATCGGGTATCCTATTGTTCGGAATATCATTAATTTATGGATTCACTGGCTCAATTAATTATTTTGATATTGCTGATCAAATTAGAAATATTAACAGTAACTCCGTTCAGTATTTAGGCATCATTTTTGGGATAATATTTATCACTGCAAGTTTATGCTTTAAGTTTGGTGCAGCACCATTTCACATCTGGGTACCAGATATTTATCAAGGTTCATTAATAAGCACCACTATTCTTCTTAGTACTCTTCCCAAAATAGCAGTATTCATCGTTTTTCTAAAATTATACTTTATCCCATTTATGGCATTAGAATATGTCTGGTCAGATATTTTAATCTTCATCGGTATCGCATCAATTATTATAGGTAGCATATTCGCCCTTACTCAAGAAAATATTAAAAGACTTCTAGCCTATTCTGCTATATCAAATATAGGTTTCATAATTTTAGCTATGGCACTGGTGTCTAATGATGGTCTTCATGCATCATTATATTATACAATTGTTTACTCATTTACTGCTCTAGCTTCATTTGGAGTTGTGACACATATCACCTCTAATAGTCATGGAATTGAGGACATTTCAGATTTAGCTGGACTGTCAAAAACTCATCCATATTATGCAATACTTATCCTTATAACGATGTTATCCTCGGCAGGGATACCACCTTTAATTGGTTTTCACGCAAAGTTGATGGTTATTCAAGCGTTGATCAATAATAGTTATATTCTTCTTTCGATAATTGTGGTTCTGATGACTGTTGTTTCTGCATATTACTATTTAAGAGTAATTAAAACCGTTTACTTCGAGGAGCGAGAGAACTTAATCTCCACATACACAAGTAGCAATATTCTTTTATCAATAAATGTAATTTTGCTATTAGGTTTGGGGATTTTTCCTTTTATATTGTTTGATACTACAAACTTTCTTGTTAATCTACTTACAGTTATTTCTATTTAACTTGAAAATAAATCACATAAACTATAGACTTCGAATCAGTGCGGGGTGGAGCAGTCTGGTAGCTCGTTGGGCTCATAACCCAAAGGTCGTAGGTTCGAATCCTGCCCCCGCGACCAAGAATCTGTAAATTTCTTTCGCATTCATTGCATTTTGATATACAATACAACCACGGCTCCATTTGGGGCCATTTTAATGCGTATTTATGAATGATACTGAAGAAAAACTTATGAAAAGACTCAATAATATTCTCGAGAGTGATCTCGAAGCAATAAATGTAAAAATATTTGGAGCTCGAAATCAAAAATCTATCGAAATTATGATTGAATCTAACCAAGGAGTCACTATTAACACGTGTGCGGATGTAACAAAGCTAGCGCAGAATATTATCAAACTCGATAGCTTAGTTGATAGTGATTATAGTATTGAGGTATCCTCACCAGGGATTAATAGACCTTTGTTTAACATAAGGGATTTTATAAAATATCAAGGTGAAAAAGCATTTATTGAGCTTAAAAGAAGCGTTAATAATCAAAAACGTTTTACCGGAGAATATAAAGTAATTAATAAAAAAATAACTTTTCCTAATCAAGATAATACCATTGAGATATCAATAGATGATATAAAAAAAGCTAACCTAATTAGGGAGATTAAAGTATGAATAAAGAGATTCTTCTCATAATCGATACTGTTTCAAACGAAAAAAATGTAGATAGAGAAATTATTATTGATGCCATGGAGCATGCTCTAGCATCAGCTGTCAAAAAGAAATATAAACTTGATAATAAAACTCAAGATGAGATAGATGTAGAGGTAACGATTAATCAAGATGACGGGTCATACAAAACATTACGAAGATGGGAAGTAGTGGATGAAATGTTAGTCGATGACGAATACGAGATGAAAATGTTACTAGACTTAGCAAAAGAGAAAGATCCTAAAATAGAAGTCGGAGACTTTATTACTGAAGAAATTGAATCGGTTGAATTTGGAAGAATTGTTGCGCAAACTGCCAAACAAAATATTGTATCACGATTAAAAGCTGCAGAAAGAAACAGAATTGTTGATCTATACTCTCCCAAAATAGGTGAACTATTATTTGGTATTGTAAGGAGAGTCGATAAGAATAATGTTTTTTTAGATCTAAGTTCAAATGAAAGTGGAAGTATATCTGATGAGGCGATGATTTTAAAAGATAATTTAATCCCTAGAGAAATTATAAAGCCAGGCGATAGAATAAGAGGATATTTGATGGATGTTCAATCTGAGTCCAGAGGACCACAACTTTATATTTCAAGAAAATGCTCTGAGTTCTTAATTGAACTTTTCCGATTAGAAGTTCCTGAAGTAGGTCAGGGTATTATTGAAATACTCGGTGCTTCAAGGGACCCTGGCGTAAGAGCAAAAATAGCAGTTAAATCTAATGATCCGAAGTTAGATGCTATCGGCGCGTGCGTTGGAATGAGGGGATCTCGGGTACAATCAGTTTCAAATGAACTAGCGGGTGAGAGAATTGATATTATTCCTTGGGACGATGATCCTGCAAAATTTGTAATAAATGCTATGTCACCTGCAGAGGTTTTATCAATAGTAGTAGATGAAACAAGTAAAACAATGGATATTGCTGTAGCTGAGGAGCAATTATCTCAAGCAATTGGAAGAGGCGGGCAGAATGTCAGACTTGCAAGCGAGCTTACAGGTTGGAATTTAAATGTAATGAGTAAAGATGAAGCTGATGATAAGAACACGAGAGAAGAGGAAGAAACTGCTGCACAATTTCAAAAAAATCTTAATGTCGATAATGATGTGGCAAAGATTCTTGCTGAGGAGGGATTCACAAGCATAGAAGAGATCGCATTGTGTGAAATTGAGGAGCTTGAGGATATTAATGGCTTTGATAAAGAACTCGTTGTTGAATTAAGAAAAAGAGCGATTGATGAATACGAAAAGCAACAAAAAGAGATTGATGATAAGAATTCATTAACTAATTTAGATGATTTAACCGATGATCAAGTCATTTTACTTAGAAATAGTGATATATTAACTATTAACGATATAGCTGACTTATCGATTGATGAATTGCTGGATATTATTGATATTTCGAATGAGACTGCTGGTAAAATAATTATGCAAGCTAGAGAAAGCTGGTTTGATGAGGAAAATGACGGACAAAGATAACATAAAACTTAAGACAGATACTCTATCGCCAAGAAAAAGCAGTTCATCTGTAGGAGTGCATGTTAAAAGAAAAAGGAAAATTATAGCGAAGCCATCAAGCAGCCAAACACCTCACTCATCACGACCCACAAAAAAAGAGGAAAAAAAAGAAATTATAAAAGAGAGTCTCCCACAAGAAATCACAATTTCAAAAGTATCTACTCCTAAGGAAGTTACACCCCTAGATTCCAAACCTGCTAAGAAGCATAAAATAGATAAAGATGAAAAAATAGAAAAAATGGAAAATAAGGAGCTGCATTTAAAATCTCCAAGTTATAAAAAAGATAAAAACAAAAAAAATAAAGTACAACTGCATGATATACAAGCCACACATAAATTTGAGAAACCAACTGAGCCAGTTGTAAGAGATGTAAAAATTACGCAATCTATGACAGTAGCTGAATTAGCCAATCAAATGGCACTTAAGCACACGGATTTAATCGCTAAAATGATGAGTCTAGGGGTTATGGCTACTGTAAATCAATCATTGGATCAAGACACTGCAGTACTTATTACAGAGGAGCTCGGTCATAAACCTATAATAGTTCAAGATTCTGAGGATGAAATAGCTCCTTTGGAGAAAATTAAGGTTACGGATGGAAAAACAAGAGCACCAATTGTTACAATAATGGGTCATGTTGATCATGGCAAAACATCTCTCCTAGATTACATAAGAAAGTCGAAAATTACTGAATCTGAATCAGGAGGAATTACACAACATATAGGCGCATATCGTGTCAAGACTAACAATGGTGAAATTGCTTTTCTTGATACGCCTGGTCACGCAGCTTTCACAAGTATGAGAGCAAGAGGCGCTAAAGTAACTGATATAGTTATTTTAGTAGTTTCTGCAGATGACGGAGTAATGCCTCAAACTAAAGAAGCTATAGAGCATGCTAAAGCTGCAGAAGTACCTCTAATAATTGCAATTAATAAAATTGATAAAGAAAATGCTGATCAAGAAAAAGTGAAAAATGATCTTGCCGCTAATAATGTTGTTCCAGAAGAGTGGGGAGGTGATACAATTTTCGTACCAATTTCTGCTCTAACAGGAGAAGGAGTTGATAAACTACTTGACTCTGTTGTTCTACAGGCAGAAATCCTAGAGCTTAAGGCAAATGACAGCGGGCCCGCAACTGGCGTAGTGATTGAATCATCATTGGATAAAGGAAAAGGCCCAGTAGCAACAGTGCTCATACAGAATGGCATACTGAATCAGAAAGATTTTGTATTAGTTGGTCAGACTTTTGGAAGAGTAAGAGCCCTATTCAATGAATACAATAAGCCTGTAAAAAGTGCAGGACCAAGCACTCCGGTCGTCCTTACTGGACTGTCAGCTACCCCAAATGTAGGGGATCAATTAATATCAACTGATGATGAGAAAAAGGTTAAAGATATCGCATCATCTCGAGAAAAAAAACAAAAAGAAATCGAGATGCAGTCTAAACAGAAAAATTTCTCAATTGAATCATTTGGTGACGACTCAAACAATAAAAAAATTATTAATTATCTTGTAAAAACAGATGTGCAAGGAAGCTGTGAGGCTATAATCAATAGTCTACAAAGTATTGATAACCCTGACGTTGGGCTTGAGGTAATTTACAGTGGAGTTGGAGGCATTACTGAGTCAGACATAAATTTAGCAATCAGTGCTGGAGCACATATCATAGGATTCAATGTTAGAGCTGATAGTAAAGCAAAAAAATTAATTGAAATGCATGATTTACCATTAAAATATTTCAGTATTATTTATGACCTTATTGATAATGTTAAATTTGATTTATCTGGTGAATTAGAGCCAGAAATCAAAGAGGAAATCATAGGGATTGCCACAGTCAAAGATGTTTTTCGTTCCTCGAAGCTTGGCGCTATAGCAGGATCTATTGTATCTGAAGGCACCATTCAAAAAGATCAACCTATCAGGGTTTTACGTGATAATACAGTCATTTATGAGGGAGAACTAGAATCTCTTAGAAGATTCAAAGAGGATGTAAAAGAAGTTAAAAGTGGTACCGAGTGTGGCATAGGGGTAAAAGATTACAATGACATTAAGTCTGGTGATCAGATAGAAGTATATAAAAGAACAGAAATAAAACGCTCTATATAATCTACTATGAGTAGAATGAATAAAATTGAAGATCTACTTCATAAAGAAATTGCAAACATAATTGTAACTCGTATAGATAATCCTCAAATTAAAAATACCGTCACTATTACAGACATAAAGGTCAGTAAAGATATAAGGAGCGCTATTGTCTATTTCGTAACATTAGACAAAAATTTTAAAAAAGTAGAAAAAATAATCAATGAACTTAAACCAACTATAAAATTCTATTTGTCAAAAAATGTACATCTAAAAAGAATACCAGATATCAAATTCATCTTTGATGATACGATTATCAAAGGACAGCGAATAAATAAACTCTTAGATTCTCTAAGATAATTTCAAAATGAATAACGGAGTTTATTTGATTGATAAGAAAAAATTTATTACTTCAAGCAAAACGCTTGCTATCTTTAAAAATAAAACAGAGATTAAAAAAGCTGGAATTTTTGGTATTTTAGATCCTTTAGCAACAGGAATTCTTCCTATAGTAGTGGGGGAAGCGACAAAATTCATAAATTACATTCCTCACAATAAAAAGACATATGAAGTAAAGTGCAAACTAGGTGTTTTTAGTCAGTGCGGTGATTACGAGACCGAACCTGTAACTTTTGAAAACGAGATTGAAATTATTAATAATCTCTCGATAGAAGTAATCGAGAGCACACTCAAAAAGTTTCTTGGCAAATATCCTCAAATGCCTCCGATGTATAGTGCTAGCAAATATAAAGGAAAACCTCTATACACATATGCAAGAAAAAATATAACAGTAAAAAGAGAATTAAAAGAGAGATTTATTGATGATTTAAAATTTATTTCGTTAGAGGGGGATGTTTTGACTTTTAAAGTAACATGTTCTCCAGGTACCTATATACGAACACTTATCCAGGATATTTCAAGACTTTGGAATTTACATTCATGCCTTTTTGAACTAAACAGATGCAGGGTAGAGCCTTTTGAGGAATACTCGCCCATTGATTTAAATGACATTAGTAAAGACAACTTACACACTTACAATATTAGTATCTCTGACATGCTCAAGAATATCCCTTGCATGAATTGTAATTCTAAAGAGATCGATAAGTTATATAAGGGAATTAGCATTGAAAAGCAGAATTCAGCTAATGTGTCAATCTATAGGCTCATGGATGATGAAAATATCTTTCATGGGATCGGATATTTTAGAGAAAATGTTTTGTATCCTAAAAGATTGATGAAAAAGTAATATTTCATTGGTATTACCAGTTGGACATGATAAAATCCTCTCGTTAAGTAATTAGAAAAAATAATGGCATTGAATAGCGATAAAAAAGTTGAAATCATACAAAAATTCAAAAAATCTGATAAAGATTGCGGATCTAGTTCAGTTCAAATAGCTCTTCTCACAGAAAACATTAACAAACTTTCTGACCACTTTAATAAAAATAAAAAGGATAATCATTCGAGACAAGGACTCCTAAAAATGATTATGAAGAGAAGATCTCTCATGAAATATCTCAAGAAAACAGATATGAGTACTTATGAGAACCTAATAAAAGAACTAGGACTAAGAAAATAATGTACACAAAAATTTTTGATCTTGGCACTCAATCTGTCAAAATTGAGACTGGCCTTATAGCGAAACAGGCTAATGCCTCAGCAACTGTCGATATTAATGGTACTGTTATTTTGGCAACAATTGTAGCTTCATCAGAACCGAATGACAGAGATTTTTTCCCTTTGACCGTAAACTATAATGAAAAAACATACGCTGCTGGGAAAATACCTGGCGGTTTTTTCAAACGTGAGGGTAGACCTACAGAAAAGGAAACTTTGATAAGTCGTTTGATAGACAGACCCCTAAGACCTTTATTCGCATCCACATACAATCAAGAAGTACAAATAATCCTAACACTAGTCTCTCTGAATCCAGAGATAGATCCAGAGATTCCTGCATTAATAGCTGCCTCAACTGTTGTAAAACTTGCTGGGCTTCCTTTCAATGGAACACTTGGTGCAGTTAAAGTTGGGTTTGATAATGATCAATACATACTCAACCCCACATCTACTCAATTAGCTACTTCAAAATTAGATTTAACTGTCGCAGGTACAAGTAACGCAGTACTCATGGTTGAATCTGAAGCTGATCAGCTTACTGAAAAACAGATGTTGGATGCAGTTAATTTCGGACATGACAACATGCAAATAATTATTAAAGCTATAGATGAACTCATAGCTGAGGTAGGGATCTCTCAACAAGAAGCTAAAGAACCTGAGGATAATTCTGACTTGTATAATTTAATTAAAACTTCCTATGGTGAAAAGATATCATCTGTCTATCAGATCATCGAAAAACAAGAAAGATATGAAAAGTTATCTCTTCTAAAAGATGAAGTCATAAAAAATGAACTAAATGAAGAAGAAGATAATTCTGAAATGATTTCAAAAGTTTTTGATAATCTTAAAAAAGACATTGTTAGAGAACGTATTCTATCCGGGGAAAAAAGAATTGACGGAAGAGATTCTAAGACAGTCAGACCAATAAGCATTCAAACTGGTGTCTTACCAAGAACTCATGGTTCGGCATTATTCACGCGAGGAGAAACTCAGGCTTTAGTTGTTACTACCCTTGGAACTAATAAAGACGCACAAATTATTGATTCTCTAAGTGGTAGAGTAGAGGATTCATTTATCTTTCATTACAATTTCCCTCCATATTCTGTTGGTGAGATAGGAATGATTGGTTCGCCAAAGAGAAGAGAAATTGGTCATGGAAAACTTGCTCGAAGAGGTGTTCAAGCAGTAATGCCTACTCAAGAGGACTTTCCTTATACAGTTAGAGTTGTATCTGAAATCACTGAATCAAATGGATCTAGTTCAATGGCATCAGTTTGTGGCTCAAGCTTATCTATGATGGATGCAGGAGTGCCATTAAAAGCCCCTGTTGCAGGAATTGCTATGGGATTAGTAAAAGAGGGTGACAGACACGTTGTTTTGACTGATATTCTTGGAGACGAAGACCATCTTGGTGATATGGATTTCAAGGTAGCTGGGACAGCTACTGGTATTAATGCTTTACAAATGGATATCAAAATTGACGGTATCACATCAGATATAATGGAGACGGCACTTAATCAGGCGAAAGAGGCGAGACTACATATTTTAGATGAGATGAACAAAGAGCTCAGTACTGCACGTGAGGATGTATCAGAATTTGCCCCAAGATATACGCATATGAAGATCGATCAATCAAAAATTGCGGAGGTTATTGGTAAGGGTGGCGCTGTGATTAAGTCAATTGTCGAGCAAACTGGCGCAGTCATTGATATCAATGATGACGGAGTGATCAAGATAGCTGCATCTGACCAATCGAAAAGCGATCATGCTAAATCTATTATTGAGGAGATAACAGCTGGCCCTCAGGTTGATAAGGTCTATGAAGGCAAAGTAGCAAAAATAATGGACTTTGGTGCCTTTGTAGCAATTACCCCAAATAAAGACGGCTTGGTTCATATATCACAAATAAGTGAAGAGAGAGTGAAAGATGTTAAGGACGTTCTATCCGAAGGTGATGTGGTTAAAGTAAAAGTCTTGGAAGTTGATAAGCAGGGTCGCGTCAAGCTTACAATGAAGGGCGTAGATCAAAATACCTAATCAATTTGAGTTTTTTCCATTTTCTCATGACGTTCTTGTGCTTCGATTGACAGTGTCGCAATTGGTCTTGCCTCTAATCGTTTAATACCTATCGGTTCACCAGTATCCTCACAGTAACCATATGATCCATCATCAATTCTACTTAGAGCTTGATCAATTTTTGATATTAATTTCCTCTCTCTATCTCTAGTTCTTAGCTCAAGTCTAAATTCTTCTTCTTGAGTAGCGGCATCATTAGGATCTGATAGTTTTGAAGAATCCTGCTTCATATGGTCCATAGTTTTTTCTGCTTCAGTCATCAGCATCTTTTTCCATGAGAATAAGATATTCTTGAAGTGTTCTGTTTGTTGAGGGGACATGTATTCTTCCCCTTTTTTTGGCTTATATGGTTTGAAATCAAGGTATTTTTGGAGATTCGTTGATGCCATATTGATAGATCATTTTGCTACTAGTTTAATACTATATCAAGTCTTTTTTTTCTTTCTATACACATCAACATACCCATCAGCCATCTCAATTTTTAAATGATCATTATTTTTAGCAAGTACAGAATTTTTAATGATTCTATATTTTTTATCTCAATAAAAATATTCTTGATGCATCAATAATTTTCAATTGAATGTTTAATGATTTTGTTATTTTTTTTACTTCATTCACCTCATTCTTTCTAAGAAGCCCTGTATCAATAAAGATACATGTCAATTGTTTTCCGATTGCTTTGCTGAGAATCGCAGCAACTACTGAAGAATCGACGCCACCAGATAGTGCAAGAATTACTTTTTCTTTTGCTATTTCTTGTTTAGCTTTTTCTATTAGGCTTTTACTAATACTACTTGCCGTCCATGATTTTTTACAATCACATATTTTACTAAAGTTATCGAGTATTTTCCTCCCTATTTTTGTATGAGTCACCTCGGGATGGAACTGAAGTCCAAAAATATTCATTTTACTAGAGTAAATCGCCGCAATTTTTGAGTTAGTGCTGCTACCTACAGCTATAAATCCCTTTGGTAACTTATCAACTTTATCTGCATGACTCATCCAAACACTACATTGCTTAAGATTATTATTACATCCATTAAATAAATTTATTTTTTTATTTATTTTAAATATAGAGTGCCCGAATTCTTTTTTTACAGACTTTACTACGGTGCCTCCAAATTCTTTTGCTATCAATTGCATCCCATAGCATATGCCTAGAATTGGGATCTTAAGGTTGAATATGTCCTTCCTGGGCCTCAGAGTTTTACTAAAATTGACTGAATTTGGACCTCCGCTTAATACTATACCTTTGGGATTCAACTCTCTAATTTTACTTACAGAAATGTTATATGGCTCTACTAAACTATAAATACCAAGCTCTCTAATTCTTCTGGCAATAAGTTGAGTGTATTGTGACCCGAAATCTAAAATGAGTATTAAATCTCTATTTCTTGTCATTATCTAGACTGATAGTTCGGAGGCTCTTTAACAATAGCTACATCGTGTGTATGGCTCTCAATTTTTGATGAGCTGGATACTTTGATGAAATTCGTTTTCGTTTTCATTAATTTAATATTTTTACATCCCAAATAGCCCATACTTGATTTCAGCCCTCCTGTTAACTGATGAAGAATAGATTTCATGGTGCCTTTATACGGAACTCGACCCTCTATCCCTTCTGGGATAAGTTTTTTACTTTCATTTTGGTGTTCTTGAAAATATCTATCTTTTGACCCACTTTGCATGGCACCAATTGAGCCCATACCTCTGTATGATTTATAAGTCCTTCCCTCAAACATTTCAACTTCACCGGGCGCTTCATCTGTGCCAGCTAACAGTCCTCCCAACATAACTGTATCAGACCCAGCAGCAATTGCTTTAGCTATGTCTCCGGAGTAACGTACACCTCCATCTGCAATGAGTGGTATTTTGAATTTTTTAGAAATTTTTGCACACTCATATATTGCAGATAATTGAGGAACTCCAACGCCTGCAACTATCCTAGTAGTGCAAATGGATCCGGGTCCAATCCCAACTTTAATGGCATCTGCACCATTTTTTATAAGTGATTCTGCAGCATCGGCTGTAGCAATGTTCCCGGCAATTACTTGTTGAGATGGATAATTTTTCTTAATAAATTTCAGCATATCTATAACAGACTTTGAATGGCCGTGTGCGGTATCGATTGTTATGACATCGACATTTTCGTTTATTAGCGCATGAATACGATCGATAGACTCTGAATTAGTACTAACTGCTGCTCCAACAATCAAGCTGCCATTATTATCCTTCGATGCATTAGGATAGGTAGATGATTTTTGAATATCTTTAAACGTAATCATCCCTTTTAGTTGATTCTTCTTGTTTACAATGAGTATCTTTTCAATTCTATTAGTTCGCAGTAGTTGTATGACTCGCTTTTTTGAATAATTTTCATTGACAGTCACCAGTCTTTCTTTAGGTGTCATTATTGATGTCACTTTAGTGTTGATATTCTCAACAAATCTTAGATCTCTATTTGTGACAATCCCAATTAGCTTGTCTTTATCTACGATTGGTACACCAGAAATTCCATATTTTTCAGTAATATTATTTATCTCTTGTACGGTAGATTCGGCCGATGCAGTTATGGGGTCATTAATCACTCCACTCTCATATTTTTTTACAAACCTTACTTGCTTTGCCTGATCTTCAACAGATAAATTTTTATGGATAATACCAACCCCGCCCTCGCTTGCTAGACTAATCGCCATTTGTGACTCAGTCACTGTATCCATCGCAGCAGATAAAATAGGGATTTTAAGGCCTATCTCTCTGGTAAGCTGGGTAGATAAATCAACGTTGACTGGAAGTATATCGGAATAAGCTGGAACAAGTAGAACGTCATCAAACGCTAGAGCTTCATCGGAAAATACTTTAGATCTCGATTGATGTGATCTTGCTACCATTCTATATTATACATATAAAAACATTATCCGAAAAGTACAAAGATGAAAATATATACAGTATCTGAATTAAACTTAGAAGCAAGAGAAGCAATGTTACTTGCTTTTGAGTATCCCATATCTGTTAAAGGTGAGATTACTGACTATAGAACCTCTAAGGGACATCAATATTTTAGATTAAGAGATCAGAATGGAAAATACACAGTTGATTGTGTAATTTGGAAAAATGAACATCTAAATATAAAAGTCTCAGACTATATAGATATGCAAGTCATAGCTAATGCTAAAGTTGATTTCTACTCAGGATTCGGAAAATTTCAATTGAATGTCTCCGATATATCAGAATTTGGTGATGGTTTTTTAAAAAAAGAAATTGAAAGATTAAAATCAAAACTCTCTAAAGAAGGAATTTTCGATCTTAAAAAAAATATACCTATGTTTCCAGAGAACATTGGTGTTCTCACTGCGAAGGATAGTCATGCTCTAAAGGATGTATGCTCAAAATTGCAGGAAAAATATCCTCTTGCTAGAGTATACGTATACCCATCAACAGTTCAGGGAGCAACAGCCCCAATGAGCTTGATAAAAATGCTAAACAAAATTAATAAAGATAATATTGCAGATGTACTACTTATTGTGCGTGGCGGAGGATCATTACAAGATTTAATGGCTTTTAATGATGAGAATTTGGTTAGAGAGATTTCAAAATCAAGGATACCCACGATAACAGGTATAGGTCATAAACCAGATATAACTTTGGCTGATTACGCTGCAGACTCGGCTCAAGAGACACCAACAGCAGCTGCTATTAAAGCAGTTCCTGACTGTAATGTATTAAAACAAGATATATATCAGCTTGACATTTCAATAAATAAGGCTCAAAAACAGAAACTGGGTTATTTATCCGATAAAATCAATAATATATTCTCCATGCTA
>CACAVP010000005.1 GCA_902535975.1 uncultured Gammaproteobacteria bacterium
GCTAGACCTAGAGAATTGATATTAAGTCTAAGATTATCAAGTTTAATTACATCAAAAAATATTTTAGACATAAGTAATAAATCGATATCTTCATGAATTGATTCATTACCCATAAACTCAACTCCAAATTGAGTAAATTGTCTGTACCTGCCCTTTTGAGGACGTTCATGTCTAAACATTTGTGTGATGTAGTAAAATCTATTTTTTTTTATTCCACGATCATAAATTAAGTTATTTTCAAAAGCTAAACGCATAGCAGATGCTGTTCCCTCTGGAATCATGCATACAGTTTCATCATTCTTATCCTTAAATGAGTACATTTCTTTTGTTACAATATCAGAGGACTCCCCAATAGATCTTTTAAATAAGTTAAGTGACTCTAAGGCTGGGATTCTAATTTGCTTCGTATTGAACAAAGGACATATATTATGAATTTTTTCTTCGAGAAATAAAAACTTCTGGCTTTCATCAGGCAGTATATCTCTGAAGCCTCTGATTTTTTTTGAGATTAAGTCAACCATTAGTAATTAAAAATAATTGCTATTTCTCTTTCGGCATTAGCATCAGAATCAGATCCATGAACCGAATTGAATGATTTGTCTATTGCATAAAGTTTTCTAATAGTACCCTCTTTTGCAAGCCCTGGATCTGTTGCCCCAATTAGATCTCGAAACAGTCTTACTGCATTATCTTTTTCTAATATCAATGCAATGATATTACCAGAAGTCATATAGGTGATAAGTTTATCATAAAAAGGTTTTTCTTTATGTGCTTCGTAGAATCTTTCAGCTATTGATTGTGACATTTTCATAAATTTCATATTTCTGACAATAAATCCGTTCTGTTCAATTAGTGCAATTATTTCACCTATAATATTTCTATCAACTGCGTCAGGTTTGATGAGTGCTAGAGTCCTATTCATATCAAAGCTCCTCAATCCAATTCATCTGTATTGCTTCTAATATTTTTTCATTTGAATTCTCAGGGATATCGTCAAAGTTTTCAAGGTCACATACCCATTGGTGAAGATCAGTAAAGCGAATGTACTTTGGGTCGACATCTGGATGTTTCTCCAGAAGCTCAATAGCAATATCTAAACTATCAGTCCATTTTAATTTCACTAGTGATTCTCCGAGGCATGATTAATAGTATATTTAGGAATTTCAACTACAAGGTCATGGTCTGAAATTTTAGCCTGACAACTGAGTCTTGACTCTGGTTTTAATCCCCATGCTTTATCTAAGTAGTCATCTTCGTCATCAGTTGGCGGATCAAGTGAGTCATATCCTGCATTAATATAAATGTGACAAGTAGTACATGCACATGACATTTCGCATGCATGCTCAATTTTTATATTGTTATCCAGAGCTACTTTACAAATCGTATCACCTTCATTGGCATCTACCGTAACCCCATCAGGGCATAGATCAGGATTAGGTAAAAAGGTTACTTTTGGCATGGCTAGATTATATCATTAATATCCTTGCCTGCAATTAATGACTTGATGCTATTATTCATTCTTCTCTCAACATAAAATTCACAGGTATTTTCTAATTTGCTAATAGCATCTTTAATTTCATTTACATCATTATTAATAACAGCTTTTTTTAGGTATGATATAGAGTCATTTATTTTAGTCAGCTCATCAGTATTTAATAAATCCTTTCCGTCAGTTTTAATTGCTTCTTCGATAGCATATATAGCTCTCTCTGCTTCAACTATGTTCTCTTTCAATAATCGATAATTTTTATCCTCTTCAGCTAGTGCATTTGATGAACTTAGCATTTCTTGAATTTTATCAGGAGACAAACCATGTGATGGTTTAATCTGTATCAAAGTCTCTTTATTGACAGTTTGCTCTCGAGCACTCACTGTAAGCAATCCATCTGCATCAACTTGAAACTTAACAATGATTCTTGCAGCACCTGCTACTAATGGTGGTATATCAAGTAAGGTAAACTCTCCTAGAGAGATGCACGCTGATACGTCTTCTCGTTCACCCTGAACTACATTTATCATCATTTTTGTTTGACCATCTTTAAAAGTTGTAAATGTTTTTTCTGATGATGTTGGTATTGGTGTATTTCGTGATATAACTTTCTCTGAGAGACCACCGTATGTTTCAATTCCTAATGATAATGGTAAAACGTCAAGAAGTAACAAGTCATCTTTTGAATTTCCTGATAGAATTTCAGCTTGAATTGCAGCTCCTGAAGCAACGACAGTGTCAGGATTTAGGTGATCAAGGATTGATATAGTGTATTTTTCTTTTATTTTATCCTTTATAATTTTCAACCGCGAGGAACCGCCCACAAGAATTATATTTTGTATATCCTCTCTTAATAGAGATGAGTCGGTAATTGCTGCATCAAGAATGTCAATTGTTCTATCAATCAATGATGAAATTATTTTATTAAAATCCTCAAGTGTGATTGAGATATCATACATATCATTGATGGCAACATCATTTTCATATAATTGATGTTTAATATCTTTGGATATACTCAAAAGCTCCCCTACCGATAAATTTTCAGTTTTTTTGAATTTTTTTACTAAATGCTTTGATATTAAACTGTCGATATCATCACCACCTAAGTATGTGTCTCCTTTTGTAGATAGGACCTTATAAACTCCTTTTTTAATAGAGAGAACAGATACATCAAATGTACCTCCGCCAAAATCATATACAACAAAATTACCTTCTTTTGTATCGTCAATCCCATATGCAATGGCTGCGGCAGTTGGTTCACTGATAAGTCTTAACACTTTTATATTTGCAATTTCGGCAGCAAGTTTCGTTGCTTGTCTTTGTACGTCATTAAAGTACGCTGGTACAGTTATAACTGCAGATTCAACTGATAAATTTTTATGTTTCTTAGCAATGTCACATAAATGAGACAATATTATTGAGGAAATCTCTGCTGCAGATTTCTTTTGATCATTAATTATTACGTAGGGCAGATCTTTAGTAAGATCCAAATTTAGATTATTAATATTGAGTGATGATACTTCCTGTGAAGATAAACCCATCAATCTTTTTATTGATTTAACTGATTGAGATTCCTTGGTGTCCCCTACAAGTATCTTTTTTTTAGATTCATACACTACCGATGGAATTAACTCAGATTTATCATTTTTAAAGAAAGTTACTTTTTTATTTATACTTTCTGCGATTAATGAGTTACTTGTTCCTAAATCTATGCCAACAGAAAATTGTTTTTTTATACTTGGTGAGGAATCAGGGTCAGATATTTGAATTAAAGCCATACTTAGATACTCAGCTGGCGTATATTTTTTTTGTAAAACTTTATCATAGAATTATTTTCATAAAGTATATCAAAGTCTCGATTATTTAAATTATTTTGCATCTCTAAGATAATTGTTTTAATTTCAATCGATATTTCATTTTGAATACCCTTGTATTGACTAGGATTAGCATTTTCAATTTTTTCAGAGAGCATCATCTGATCAGTTAGAAAGTTAGTATTTTTGAATGTTATGTGTTCTTCTTTTGAATAATTATTTATTTGTAATATATAATCAACTCTCTCAACAAGATCACTCAATGTGTTATATGCATCATTTATATATGTAGATATTCTTGTTGCCATACTTTTTTCTAGATTACTTGCATTTACAAATTTATCTGGATGGAATTCAGACTGCAATGTTAGATATTTTTTATTTAGATGTTCTATATCAATAGTTATCTGTGCTTCGATACCAAATATCTCAAAATAATTAAGATTTAAGAGCGACATTAGACGTTGAAGCTTTCACCACAACCACAAGTATCTTTTACATTAGGATTATTAAATTTAAATCCCTCATTAATACCCTCTTTAGCAAAATCAACCTCTGTTCCCTTTAGATATACATAACTTTTAGGATTGATGATTAGTGTAATTCCTTTGTCTAAGAAGATATTATCATCGTCATTGTGCTTGTCTGCAAATTCTATAACATATGCTAAACCTGAACATCCAGTAGTTTTGACACCGAGCCTTATGCCAACTCCCTTCCCTCTTTGTTGTAGTTGAGATTTAATGTGTTCGGCTGCTTTTTCAGTTACGCTAATCATCAGGGTTAGTGAGTATTCCATTTAATTGATTTGATGTCTATTCCATCTTTATACATATCCCATAGCGGCGATAAGTTACGAAGCTTTTCAACAGATTTCTTGAGTAGATCAACTGCATAATCGACTTCATCTTCAGTGGTGTATTTCCCAATAGTAATTCGGATAGAACTGTGTGCTAACTCGTCATCTCTTCCAAGTGCTCTGAGTACATAACTGGGCTCTAAGCTAGCAGATGTACATGCTGAGCCTGATGATACCGCAATATCTTTGATCGCCATAATCAAACTCTCGCCTTCAACATAGTTGAAACTAATATTCAGATTACCTGGAATTCTATTTTCAAGATCGCCATTGAGATATATTTCTTCGACATCTTTAAGTTGATTCCAGAACTTATCTCTCAATTTTTTTATTTTTTTATTATCATCTTCCATCTCTTCTCTCGCGATCTTAAAAGCCTCTCCCATACCAACTATTTGGTGTGTTGGTAATGTGCCAGATCGAAAACCTCTTTCATGTCCACCGCCATGCATTTGTGACTCTAACCTAACTCTCGGCTTTCTTCTAACATAGAGTGCACCAATCCCTTTTGGACCATATACTTTATGTGCAGAAAGCGATAACAAATCTACATTGAACTTATCAACATCGATTTCAACCTTTCCTGGACTTTGTGCAGCATCGACATGAAATAAAATCTTTCTCTCTCTTAGGAGAGCTCCAATTTTTTCAAGATCTTGAATCACACCTATTTCATTGTTTACATGCATAATCGAAACTAATAGAGTTTGGTCAGTAATTGCAGATTTTAGTTTTTCCAAATCCAAAAGACCGTTAGGTTCCGGATCAAGATATGTTACTGAGTATCCCTCTAATTCCAGTTGCCTCATCGTATCAAGAACAGCTTTATGCTCTGTTGATAGAGTAATAAGGTGGTTACCCTTTGACTTATAAAAGTGTGCCGCTCCTTTTATTGCTAGGTTATTGGATTCAGTTGCTCCACTTGTCCAGACAATTTCTTTTGTATCACATTTAATTAAATCAGCTACATTTTTTCTTGCATCTTTTATGAGTTGATCACTATCCCAACCAAAAGAGTGTGATCTCGACGCAGGATTTCCAAATGCGCCATCAAGAGTTAAACATTCAGACATTTTGGTCGCAACTCTTTTATCGACAGGCGTAGTAGAAGAGTAGTCCAAATAAATTGGGATACTCAATGAGTTGTTATTTTTTTTTAAATTAGTTGACATTGGCACTATCCTCCCTTGCATCCTGCAAATTGTGCACCGTATTATTTGTTACAACATCTCCAATTGTAATGTTTTTCATATAATCAGAAATAATCGTATTGAGTCCTGTCCACACATGGTGGGTAGAGCAAGGTTTATCTTTCTGACAATTTAGGCTACCGCCACATAGAGTTTGATCTATGTTCTCCTCTACAGCGGTTATAATTTCATAAAGCGAAATTTCGTTAGCCTCTTTATTCAACATGTAACCACCACCCGGTCCTCGTTGACTTTTAACGACACCATAGTTTTTAAGTTTACAAAAAAGCTGCTCTAAATAAGATAGAGAGATAGATTGCCTCTCAGACACGTCTTTTAACGAAACAGCAGTATCTATATTATTTGCTAAATCTATAACAGCAGTAATGGCATATCTTGATTTAGTACTTAATTTCATGCTGAAATTATTATATACCTGACTGATACAGTCAACTATTATTTTTTTAGGGCTTTTTCTATGCTTGAGAGAACACCTAATAGAAGATCTGCCTCATTTTTACTAAATTTTGACTTATTAAAGATAATATGAACATTTTGAGTGAGTGATTTCTTGTTCTTGTTTGTAATGATATTTAAGTAAGACATAATTGCCAAAAACATTTGTATGATATGGCTTTTTGTCGAATGAGATGCGAGCTGAGTCTCTTGATTTCTTATTGGCTCATCTCTCTTATTAAAATTCTTAAAATACTCATATGAAAATATTTGAACAGCAGATGCTAGATTAAGAGACGTATATGCATTGTCTGTGGGGATGCATACAATGTGATTACATAGTTGAACTTCCTCGTTTGATAAACCAGATTGTTCATTACCAAAAACTATAGATACTTCATCATTTTCATAATTCTTTAGAGTTACAAACAATTCATCCATTGTTAGTGATGGTACATTAGATTTTCTAGATCTTGCAGAAAATCCGATCACCAAACTAGAATCGAGTAATGATTTACCGAGACTATCAACGACTCTCGCTTGATCTAATATATCTTTACATCCCACTGCATTAGCATCAGCTACTTCAGATGGGAAATTTTTTGGCGATACTAAAGTTAGTTTTTTTAAACCCATTGTTTTCATTGCTCTAGCTGAAGAACCAATGTTGCCTGGATGACTCGTTTTGACTAAAACAATATTAATATTTGACGACATAATGTAATATACACTATCTAACAAATTAATATTATGCAACCAAGACTGAATATAGCAAAATCTGCATGCGAAATTATTCGTGAAGAAGTGAGACGACTTTTTACTAATAAAAGTTCTGACGCTCTCAGAAATATGCCAGTTAGAGAGATTCTTGCAAGCAAAGCAGTCGAGCATATTAATACATATTATAAATTAGGTGAAAGTGACTTTATTCATTTTACCTACCTTGATGACAGAAGAAGATTAAAAATTGATAATCCTGATATTATCTACAACAACGATTCACATGACGATAATTCATATGTTTGGGTCTTTAGTTTTTTAAATGATTATGAAAACTTCTGTAGGAAATTACCTTTTTGGACATTATCGATATCAATAGAACAAAATAAAGAGACTAAGTTTTCTATAATATCAAATCCAATTATTGACTTGTTAACTTTTAGTGAGAGAGGTTCTGGGTCAGTAAATAATCAGAGAAAAATAAGGTCTTTAACCTCATCTGAAGATATTTTAGTTTGCAAGTCAGATGATATTCCTTTACCTGATATACTATCTAAATACAACACTCTATCTTTGAATTCAAAGTCTATCGAGTTAATTTATCTTTCAATGGGAATAATAGATTTCTATGTCATGAGTAAAGATGATACTAAGAAATTTCAAGATTGTATGCTTATAGCAAAAGAGGCAGGTATATTAAGTAAACAGCTTAGTGATTATATTATCCTTGCGAATGAGAAAAATATGAATCGACTTTGATTTCTAACTATCCTCTGGCCTTTGGATTCCAAAGTATGAAAGGCTCGTGCTTGCTACAAATATTGATGAGTATGTTCCAACAATTATGCCTATAAACATTGCAATAGAAAAGTTTTTGACAGCATCACCACCAAATATCAATAACGATATAATGACAAGTAACGTAGTTAAGGATGTGACAAGCGTTCTCGATAGAGTTTGATTAATTGACTTATCAAGTACATCAAAAATAGATAATTTTCGTAAAATTATATTGTTCTCTCTTATTCTGTCGAACACTACTATTGAGTCATTCAGTGAATATCCAATTACAGCTAAAATAGCAGCCAAAACACTTAGGTCAAATGTCAACTCGAATAACGAGAAAACTCCTAGTGTAATTATTACATCATGTATTAGTGCAGTGATTGCACCTAAACCATATATAAGTTCAAATCTTATAGCCACATAGATTAAAATACTAAAAAGAGCAATTAACATTGCCCACTCCCCTTTCTCCCTTAGCTCACTTCCAACTTGAGCTCCAACATACTCTAGTTTGGATATAGTAAATGACTCATCAGAAAATATATCATTCAGAAAATTATTTATATTATTCTTTTTAAATATTTCCTCGTCTTTCAATTTGATTAAGACATCTTTACTCGATCCATAAAGTTGGACAGTGACATCTTCAATATTAGATTCTGAAAATTTATTCTCTATGTTTACAATAGAAATTTGCTTATCAAACTTTAATTGAACAATATACCCACTTGAAAAATCTATTCCAAAATTAAATCCTTTTATGACGATACTCGCTAGGCAAATGATAAGTAATATCGATGATATAAATATGGGCATTCTTCTGATTGCCATAAATTTTATATCTATGTCTTTTATCAATCTAAGCATTAGATAGATAAACCTTTGTTAGTTTTGTTTTCGTATATGATGCTAATAATTGCTCTAGTTCCAATGATAGCCGTGAACATAGAAGACAAAATGCCTATAACTAATGTAACTGCAAAGCCTTTCACAACACCTGTTCCAATGGTTAATAATGCAATTGCAGCAATAAGTGTTGTAATATTTGCATCAGAAATTGTTGAGAAGGCTTTGTTGTACCCAGAGATAATACTTGCGTTAGGACTGTTGCCGTTGAATAGTTCCTCTCTGATACGCTCATAAATGAGAACATTAGCATCTACTGCCATGCCGACTGTCAAGACTATACCAGCAATTCCAGAGAGTGTTAGTGTTGCTTGAAATAAAGATAAAGTAGCAGTGATGATAAGAATGTTTGCAATTAGTGCCAAATTCGCGACTAGTCCAAAATTCTTATAATATATAAACATAAATAATATAACGAGTATCATGCCAAGTATCATCGAATCTCTTCCAGAGATAATATTTTCGCTACCTAAGCTGGGGCCTACTGTTCGCTCCTCTATGATACTCATAGGTGCACTCAATGAACCAGACCGTAAAAGTATAGCCAAATCTTTGGCTTCCTGCATATCAATACCGGTGATTTGAAAACGTTTGCTAAAAGCCTCTCTAATAGTAGCAACATTTATAATTTCACTTTTGTCTTGCTCAACAAAGACAACAGCCATTGTATTTCCAATATTTCTTGATGTCGTCTCAAGCATATTTGAGGCACCAAAAGAACTTAAATTAACAAAAACTGCAGGTTGATTCGTTTGACTATCAAATCCTGAATTTGCACCCTCTATGTCTTTACCTGAAGCAATGACATTTCTCGAGAGTAATACAGGTGATCCATTTTTATGTCTATATAGAATAGATTCGCTTACCGTATTTGTTCCAATAGTCTCGGAAGCAGTCCAATCGTCAGGCGAACCTTTTGTGAGTCTAAATTCTAGTGTAGCTGTTGAACCAAGTATATTTTTAGCTCTAGTTGAATCTTGAAGACCCGGTAATTGGACAATAATTCTATCCTTTCCTTGTCTTTGTATGATGGGCTGAGATACACCTAATTCATCAACTCTTGATCGAAGTATAGCTAAATTCTTAGTCATTGATGCTTTAACATCATCAGCGAAAGATTCCTCAGATAGCCTTGCAACTATATTTTTTTGTTCACCTTCCTCGAGTAGACTTATATCGTAATCGCTAAATGTATCAGATAATGCATCAAGAGTTTGTGTGTTGATATTTTTATTTATTAGAACAAATTTCACCTCACTATTATCATTGATCACATTTGAATACCTTACGCCATTATCGATTAAAAAGTTTCTTAGATTAGTTTCTAATTGATTAGCTCTAGACTTTCTGACATTTTCAGTATCAATTTGTAAGAGAAAGTGAACACCGCCTTTAAGATCGAGCCCAAGTGAGACTGGCTGGGCGTTTATTGCATTTAGCCATTTTGGAATCTGATTATAATTACTCAAAGTATATTTGAACTTCTTATCACTGCTCAATTTATTGTATGCACTTAGTTGATCATCAATTGACTTGAAAAAAATACTGTTTCCATCTACTCCCATATGGGGAATCGATTTATCCTCTGTCAGCTTATTTAGCTCAACTTTTGATAAGTCTCTATTCTCATAATTTGTAACGTTTATAGAAGGATAAGTCTCATAGAAATTTGGAAGTGTATATACAACGGCATAAACCATTACTAAGATCACTAAAATATATTTCCAAAGCGGATATCTAGACATTACTTCAGGTGATCAAGTGTATTTTTAGGTAATATTTGATTAATTGAATTTCTTTGTAATTTAATTTCTGTGTTACTAGAAATTTTAATCATTGCATACGAGTCTGTAAGTTTAATAATTTTTCCATATATGCCTCCAGAGGTTGCAATTTCGTCTCCTACCTTTAGTGCCGCAACCATTTTTTTATGTTCTTTGAGTTTTTTAGATTGTGGTCGGATTAGAATGAAATACATTAGAACTAATATGAATATTGGTAAAAGAAAACCAATTAGTGACGGTTCTTGTTGGCCTGCAGCGTAAGCTGATTCAATCATTTTTTACCTCCTCGTAATCGTTTTCGAGTTGATTAATTAATTCATCAAGGGATGAATTTATGATGGCAGTTCTCAACTGTCTCATCAAATTTTGATAAAAGTATACATTATGGATTGTCATAAGTCTCGCAGCTAATATCTCATTACATCTATCCAAGTGCTTAATGTAGGAAATACTGTAGTTTTGGCATGTGTAACAGCCACATTTCTTATCTATTGGCGACATATCATCTTTATATTTTGCATTTCTAATTCTTTTGATGCCCTCTGAAGTATAAAGATGACCATTTCTGGCATTTCTTGTGGGGATGACACAATCAAACATATCGACTCCGGATCGAACTGCATAGGCAATATCAAGTGGTTTTCCAATTCCCATTACATATCGTGGCTTATTAGAAGGCAACTTTGGCGTGTTGACTTCGATAATCTCATGCATTAGTTGCGGGGGCTCTCCGACTGATAATCCACCAAGTGCATAACCGTCAAAATTCATCGCTATAAGTTCTTCTCGAGATTTATCACGCAAATCTTGATACATACCGCCTTGAACAATTCCAAATAGAGCTTTATTCAGATAGTTTGATTCTTTAGATCTCTCGGCCCAATTAAGTGATAATTCCATAGATTTTTCAGTAGTATAAATATCCGATGGATATTTTATACACTCATCAAATGCCATCATGATATCAGTATTAATTTGAGTTTGAACGTCAATAGAAATTTCAGGTGTCATGATTACTTTATTGCCATCAAATGGAGATCTAAATTCAGCACCATCTTTATTGACCTTTACTTCCTTTCCAAGACTAAACACTTGGTATCCTCCAGAATCAGTTAAAATTAATCCATCCCAGTTCATATATTTATGAAGTCCGCCAGATTTATTAATAATGCTTGTTCCTGGTCTTAGCATCAGATGAAATGCATTAGAAAGTATTATTTCTACGTTGCATTTTTTTAAATCATCAGCATCTAGGGACTTCACTGAACCATATGTGCCAATGGTCATGAAAGTTGGAGTGTCTATCTTTTTTTCATTAACAGTTAGTTCTGCTGCTCTTGCATCGCCGTGTGTCGCTGTAATAGTAAATTTCATATTTTAATAAACATACTATCGCCATAGCTGTAAAATCTATAACTATTTTTTATAGCAATATCATATAATTCTAGTAATTTGTCTCTTCCAATAATTGATGCTACGAGTAAAAGGAGAGTCGATTGTGGTAAATGAAAATTAGTTATCAATCCATCAATTATCTTAAATTTATATCCTGGAGTAATATATAAATCTGCTTCTCCAGAAAAATCACCTTCGTAAGATTTCGATGCATAGTTTTCAACCGCCCTTGTTGCAGTTGTCCCGACGGTATATACATTATGGTTTTGTGATTTTGTTGATTTTATTTTTGATATAAGGCTTTCTTTAATGTTACATACTTCAGACCCTATCTGATGATCATTATAATTGTCTACAGTAATCGGCTTAAATGTATTATATGTAACATGCAGAGTGCAATAATCAATAACCACACCTTTGGCTTGTAATTTTGAAAATATTTCTTCTGTGAAATGCAGACCAGCAGTTGGCGCAGCGACTGAGCCTGTATGTTTTGCGTAGACAGTTTGATATCTCTCTATATCTTTTGCATTAGTTTTTCTTTTAATATATTTAGGTAAAGGCACCTCTCCATACTTCACAAATATATCCATAGGATCACTCTTAGATGAAAGTGTAATAAAATTATTTTCAATGTTATCCACGACAAAAAAATTGTCATCATTAAAATATAATTTCGACTGCATCACTACTTTTCTTGATGATTTAAAAATACACTCAAATGAATACTTACTAATGAGCTTATGAAATAATACTTCTACAGTTCCGCCAGATTCTTTTTTCAAAAAAAGACGTCCAGGAAGGACTCTAGTATCATTAAGTATAATAAGGTCACCTTTAGTTAAATATTCATCTAAATTAGAAAAAATCGAGTGATTTAGAGTATCAAGTTCTTGGTCATATATCATTAGTTTAGCTTGTTCCCTCTTGGTTCTCGGGTTCTCTGCGATAAGATTACTTGGAAGGTCGTAATCAAAAAACTTGATGCTATTTTTCATAAAATTGAATTATAGATTATGATTATTGCAAATGTAAAAGAAATTTGATACAAAACATTATGGGTCTTATTAAAAATTTTCCTCACGATGGAATAGTTACAATCAATAGAGTAATTCTTAAAGAAGGTCATACACTTGATGAACTTCAGGAGAGAGTGGCTTTGATGTGTGAAAATGTTAAAACATATCACTCAGAAACAGGATTTATTGGTGGAATGGTTGTACTAAATAGCGGTCAAATATCAAATGAAGGAAGCAACGTAGGAAAAGCACTTGAGAGTTCTCTTAAAGATAGAGAAGCTCTTATTATTACCTATTGGAAATCATACGATGATCATGAAAATTCTCATAAAAGTGATACTTTTCAGCCATTATTTCAAAAAGTGATTGATCTTTGCGAAAACGGTAATGAAGAAATCGTCTATGATATGTTGTGGCAAGGAGAAGCGTATACACCTGAAATGGCAAAAATGGCACAAACCGCAAAAGAAAAAAATACTAAACAATAGGCGGGTTTTTTTTATTAGTCCTTTTATGTCTTCCGCCGATAAGTTTATGTTTCTTTAGTTTTTCATCCAGCTGTTCTAGAGTAGTATCCTCGAGTCTAATATTTCTTGAGACTTGGATTTGCTTATTTATATATATAGCAATTAAGATAATGAAAACTAGCGCAACAAAAAATATGATATAATCCATTACTTATAATAGTAACATAAAAAAGGTAAATTATGCCACTGTGGTGGAATTGGTAGACACGAGGGACTCAAAATCCCTTTTTCGTAAGAAAGTATCGGTTCGAGTCCGATCAGTGGTAATAGATTAGAATGAAAAAAATACTCATATGCGGAATTGGAAATGCGCTTGTAGATACTGAATATAAAGTTTCGGAAGAGGAAATCACAAAACTTAATTTGACCAAAGGATGTATGGAGCTCAATGATAAAGAGAATCATATTAAGTTATCTTCGCGTCTAAGAGAAACGCATGGTACCGTAAAAATGATGCCAGGTGGGTCGGTTGCTAACTCACTCTATACACTATCTCAATTTGGAGCAGATGTATCATTCATTGGTCGTGTTTCTGATGATACTACAGGAGATGCATTTATCAATTCTCTGGACAAATCAGGTGTTAGAGTTAATATTAATCAAACAGATAATGGCATTACAGGGGAGTGTTTAGTCTTAATTACCCCTGATCATGAAAGAACAATGTACACTCATCTAGGTGTATCGTCAGAGCTTAGCGTGAATGATATAAACCAGTCCGTCATAAAAGAGTCTGAGTATTTACTAGTTGAGGGTTATTTAGTTACATCAGAGGAAACTAAGAAAGTTGCCTGTTATAGCCTAGATATTGCTACCAAACATGGAGTAAAAAAGATTATTACACTATCTGATCCAAATGTGGTTAAGTTTTTCAGAGATAATGTTCTTGAGTTACTAAATAAAAGTTTTGATATTATTTTTTGCAATCAACAAGAGGCACTCAACATATCGATGACTGATAATATAGATGATGCGATAGATTTCTTAAAAATATATGCTCAGGAGATTATAATTACTTGTGGTGAAAATGGCGCATATGTAACTACAGAAAGTGAAAAAATACATGAAATTCCAAATAGTGTCAAACCAGTAGATTTGACAGGGGCTGGTGATATGTTTCTCGCTGCGTACATTTTTGCTAAAGTAAGTGACAAATCAGTTATTGATAGAATAAAATTCGCCAATACATGTTCAGGAAATGTTATACAAACATATGGCGCTAAATTAGATAAACAGGACTATATTAAGCTATTAAAAAAGTTACAGTGAACTTATGATCTCTTCTAGCCTTTCATTCGGGTTAGAATTACCTGTAATACTCCTTCCTATCACCAGGTAGTGAGATCCTAAATCTAGAGCTTCTTTTGGTGCAGCCGCTCTATGATGATCTTGTTTATCGTCCTCAAATCTGATACCAGGTGTTACATAGATTTTAGTTGTATCTTTCAAAACATTGATGTCATAGGGAGAACAGACGAATCCATCTATATCAGCCTCAATGGCAATATCTTTTAATCTCAAGAGTTCATTTTCTCTTGAGCACCCATATATATTATGACAGTCCTGATCAGACAAGCTTGTAAGCACAGTCACGCCTATTAGTTTAGAGGATGATCCACAGTCTAATTTCGCCCTCATTGCTGCTTCAGTCATATTCAGCCCTCCTGCAAGGTGAACATTTAACATCCACACATCAAGTGAGAAAGCTGAAATACATGCTTTGTAGACCGTCACAGGAATGTCATGAAATTTAAGATCTAGGAAAATTTCAAAACCTTTTTTTTGTATTTTGACTACTATTTCTGGCCCATATTTTGTAAATAATTCTTTACCTATTTTCAATCGACATAGGTCTGGATTCAAATTATCCGCGAGGGCCAAAGCATTGTCTATATGATCATAATCAAGTGCGATGATAATTTTTTTTGTGTCAACCATCAATTGTTACTCTATCACTAATTGTTGAAGGTTCAATTGTTTCCCAACTATTACATGAAGGACATTGCCAAATATAACCTTTGGACGAATACCCACAATTATTACAGTTGAATGACAAATAGTTGTCTTTAATTATCGATAGTAAATCATTTTGATATGACAAATTATCATTCTTGCTCTTGTATAAACTATCATATATCTCAGTGAATAAGTTGGCATTGATTCTTGAAACATAATCTGATGGGGTTTCAAATTCATTATAATTGAACATAAACTCATATATATCTGGAGAAAATAAAGTAGGTGTGGAAAAGCTTAAAATCATATCATAAATTTTTTTGTCTAAACTTGAGTTTTGGTGAGCACTAGATAATCTCAAAATATCCTTCGATAAAATTAAAATAAAGTTTGAATTAATTTTAACCAACGAATGTAGATAATCAAAAGCAAGCTCTGGGTTAGAATCAATATTTAATTCAAATAGAAGTTTATACGCTCTCGTGCAACTCTTATTCACATCAATTGCTTTTTTAAGGACAGTTATTGTTTTGTTGAGTTGTTCGTCTTTTAGATAATCCATTGCTTTTTCGCAATAATACTGTGCTATCAAAATCTCTCTAGATGTATTTCTTATAACATCACTTTTGAGATCTTTACTAAAAGTTATAGCTTTATCCCAGTCTTTCGAAAGTTCGTAAGTCAGGAGAAGATATTCATTACATGATTCATAATATGATTTGTGAGATTTTAAGTTTAATAGTATTTTCTCAGATTTATCATATAGTCCTGCTGAAAAAAAATCTTTCGAAAGCTCGTATAATGACTGATTCTTGATACTTTTGTCCAGACTTGGTCTAGATAATAGGTTTTGATGGATAAGTATGGCCTTATCAAACTCCCCTCTTCTCCTATATACTCCTCCTAAAGCCAAATGGGTTTCTATTGTTGAACTATCAACGTCAATAAGATCTGTAAATATTTTTAGTGCCTTATCGTCTTCATTATTTAATAAATAATTAAGCCCTCTGTAATATTCAGCACTATATGTAGTTGGTGTTGTTTGATCATTAAAACTTGATTTACTGAAAAAATAAATTACTAGAACAACAATGACAATTATAGTGATGACTATTTCAATCATTCAGTCCCATCTCTTAGTGGATTTCTCCTGAGGTTATCAAGTTCTTCACGGTTATTTTCTAGCGCTACTTTCATTTCACGAGTTCTTCTCTTGTAAGATATGACAACACTAATGAGATATATTACTGTCGTTAACATGCCAGCAATGAATGCAAATAAAATTATAATCGACAACGGTACATCATAGGTCTCTAAATATAAATCAATAGATGTAGAATCTACATTGTAGGTAGAAATGACAACAGCTATTATTGTCAGAAAAACAGTGAATAATAGAAAAAATAGCTTACCCATGAATATATTCTAGTGTAATTTTGATAAAATCAATAGATTAAATATTGTTAACTCTAGACTTCAGCTCTTTACTAGGCTTAAAATGAACTCTATTTCTTCGCTCAAGAGCAATTTTTTCCCCAGTCTTGGGATTTCTTGCAATACGTGATTGATGAGTATGTAAACTAAAGGTCCCAAATCCTCTTATTTCAATTCTTTCTCCCTGATAAAGATTGGAACCCATATAATCAATGATCTTCTTGATTGAATATTCAATGTCAGAAATATTTAGATTATTTGTTTTTGATACTAAATTTATTATGTCAGACTTATTCACTATCATTTTGTAATGTGCAAATCACTTGATAGTTTTTCTTGTCTATTGTCTTTACAGTGCATTTAACATTTTGTAAAACTTTAAGGGTTTCATCCTCGAGTATACTTTTAAGCTCCTTTTGTAGAAGCTTTAGTGATGCTGTGATGTTATTTTGAGTTTTCATGTACACACCAGTATCAGAAATGCTTACAATCTCTGCCTCTATAGAGGTGCCAGCTGACATACCTTCAGTAAATTTATCGAAGTTAGTCTCAATGAATTGCTTAATGCCGAGAGAAATTCTCTCTCTATCAGAGTCAATCGAAAGTACAACAGTTTCCAGCACATCGCCTTTCTTATATGACCTGATGAAATCCTCTGGTTTACCAATATTTGTAACATCTGATATGTGCACTAGACCGTCGATACCACCCTCTAAGCCAACAAAAATGCCAAAATCTGTTATAGATTTGATTTCGCTCTTTATGATGTCTCCTTTCTCATGATTATTGGAAAATTCAAGCCAAGGATTAGGTAAACATTGTTTGTAACTCAAAGATAATCTTCTTTTCTCTTCATCGATTTCGACGACCTTAACATTTATATTATCACCCAGACTCAAAACTTTTTTAGGACTGATATTTTTGTTTGTCCAATCAAGCTCAGAGGTTCTTATGAGACCCTCAATATTATCACCAAGATCAACAAAGACGCCATAATCAGCAATGTTTACTACTTTGCTCTCATAGACTTCATTTAGCTCAATATTTCCAGCAACCTTTTCCCATGGGTCATCTGTCAATTGTTTCATGCCTAGGCTTACTCTATTTTTTTCTTCGTCATATTTGAGGACAGAAACCTCAATCTCGTCTCCTACATTTAAAATTTCCTGAGGATGGTTGATGCGTTTCCATGAGATGTCCGTTATGTGAAGTAGGCCATCAATTCCACCCAAATCAATGAAAGCACCATAGTCAGTCAAGTTTTTTACAAAACCTTTTGTTATATTACCTTCAGCATACTTTTCTTTTATTTCATCTGAACTCGAAGTTTGATCTAATAAAACTGCTTTTCTTGATAAAACAATATTATTCCTAATTTTATCCATTTTAATTATCTTGAAGTCCAGAGTTTTACCCTCAAGGTAATCAGTTTCTTTGGTTGGTCGTATGTCAACTAAAGAGCCAGGAAGAAAGGCTTTGATGTCCATTAGCTCGACGGTAAAACCACCCTTTACTTTTCCACAAACTTTGCCGGATACAATCTCTTGATTATTGAGATAGCTCTCAAGTGTTGACCAAACTTTTTTTCTCTTTGCTTTTTCTCTAGATAATATGGTCTCACCGTAACCATCCTCAACTAAGTCTAGAGTAACATCTACAACGTCGCCGATAGAAACTTCTAATTCACCATTTGAGTTCATAAATTGATTTTTTGGAATTATGCCCTCAGATTTTAGGCCAGCATTTGTTATAACGAAGTCATTTTTTATGTCTATTACCTTTGCAGGTATTATTTCACCAGGGGTCATATTTAACTTAGAAATATTTGATTCTAGTAATTTTTCAAATTCTGATGCTGTTGTCATAAGTTATATTTAATTAATTCTTTGTAATAGTATACAAATTTAATATTTTATCAACAATTGCATCGGGTTTTAGGTCTGATGTATCAATAATTTCAGCATTATCAGGTACTCTCAATGGAGATATTGTACGATTAGTATCACTTTCGTCCCTTTTTTGGAGTGATTTGTATATATTTTCTAAAGTAACATCTTCTCCTTTGTTTTTAAGCTCTTTGTACCTTCGTTTTGCTCTAATATCTAAACTCGCATTTATAAACAACTTTAAATTAGCTTCTGGGAAGACTTCTGTTCCCATATCTCTTCCATTTGCTATTAATCCTCTTCCTTTAACGCATCGTTTCTGTATTTTCATCATGCTTTCTCTTACTTCAGGTATTTTTGAAACAATAGATGCGCTTTCACTAACTTCTTCACTGTATAGTAGATGATCAATTTTTTTATTATCGAAAAAAATTTCAAATTCATTAGAATCTGAATTAGATAACATTGTAATTTTAGAAATCAACGCATTGATGCTATTTAAATCAGAAAACATTTCCTTTGACTGTAAATAGACGAATCCAGCAGAGCGATAAAGTTTTCCACTATCTAATAGACTAAAACTAAGTTTTTTTGCAAGAGATCTCGAAATTGTTGTTTTCCCAGAGCCACTTGTCCCATCAATTGTAATTATGTATGTTGAGTTAGACTTCAAAAACTTCTACTCCCAGTTCTCTTAATATAGTCACAAAAGTAGGAAATGATGTTGAGATATTTTGTGTATCCATAATTGTGAGTGAGCACTGGGAAATCAAGCCTGCGACAGCAAATGACATAGCAATACGATGATCATCACAACTATTTACTTTACCACCTGTTATCTTACCGCCAGTTATCTCAATTGAGTCTTTTGATGAATGTACATTTATACCAATTGCTTTAAGGCCATTTTCCATTGCCATTATCCTATCACTTTCTTTATACCGAAGTTCCTCAATGCCACTTATTTTAGATGTACCTGTTGCAGCTGCGCAAGCAATAAATAAAATTGGTAGTTCGTCTATTAAGGACGGAATTATATCGCCTTTGATATCTACACATTTTAGCTTTGAATACCTTACTTTGATATTACCTATAACTTCATTAGATATACTTTTTACATCAGAAATTTCAATATCTGCTCCCATTTCTCTAAGCACAGTGATAATGCCTGTTCTAAATTTATTAATGTTCACACTACGCATCTCAACACAAGAACCATCTACAATAAGACTAGCTACGATAAAAAACGCCGCAGATGATATGTCAGATCCTATTAGAATATCCTTGGCGATTAACTCTTGCCTACCTTTTAGTGAGAGATAATTACTGTCTCGATTTATATTGTAACTAAAATGTTCCAGTAGATTTTCAGTATGATCACGTGTTTGAATCTTCTCATAGAATGTAGATTGACCAGAAATATATAAAGCAGATAAAATTAAACAAGATTTAACTTGAGCGCTTGCTACACTTTGATCATATTGAATTGATTTGAGCGTGGATGATCCGTGAATGGTTAATGGAGCTTTATATTCATGTGCTTGGATTTTTGCTCCACATAATGTCAAAGGCTCGATAATCCTTCCCATAGGTCTTTTCTTTAGAGAGTCATCACCAGTAATCGTAGAATCAAAATCTTGAACTGCAAGAACACCGGTCAATAAACGAATTAATGTTCCAGAATTACCAGCATCTATAATTTGTTTTGGTTCTCTAAGACCGAAAAGTCCCTTTCCTTTTATACGAACTTTATCTTCACTAACAGAGATATCTGCACCTAATTGTCTCATTGCATTTATTGTTGCATTGCAGTCATCAGAGGCTAAAAAATTGGATATAGTTAATTCACCATTTGACAGTGCACCAAGAATGATACTTCTATGTGAAATAGATTTATCACCAGGTATCATTAAGTTTCCAATTAAAGGTTTTGATTTATTAATTATAAGATTATTGGAGGAGCTCATTTAGTTTTGTTATATGTACTCTTCAGTAGAGATTTGATTTCAGTTTCACTGGACGTTTGAATCATACTCTTAATTATCCTAGTATTTTTCTGAATTCTAGTAAGTGTCTTTAGGATATTGCTTTTATTATTTAAAAAGATATCAGTCCACATTTGTGGATTGCTTTTACTTAATCTTATATGCTCTTTTATTCCACCTCCTAGAAGTAGTGGCAGATTCTCATTTAAAATACTTTGAGGTAGAGATTTAACAAAAATATAAGACATTAGATGTGCTATGTGACTAGTTTGAGACATTAATAGGTCATGTGTTTTAGAGTCAATCTCATGTGTAACAGACCCAATAGATTCCCAAAAGCTTTTCAATTTAAGATATGATCTTCTGCTTGCTGTATCCTTGTCGATGATAAAGACAACTTTATTCTTGTACATATCTTTTCTATTGAACTTTACACCAGACTTTTCAGAGCCAACCATGGGATGAGAGCTCAAGAAAGTCTTATTTGAATCATGAAATAATTTTGTAATCATTCTATGTATGCTACCTTTAGAACTCCCTATATCAGTAACGAATGTTCCTTTTTTTACTGTGAGAAGTATCTTTTTGACAATACTTAAATATGAGCTTAATGGTGAACATATAATTATTAAATCTGGATGTTCCATTGTGCCTAAATCAGTGACTTTATGATTAATAATTTTGCTCTTAAGAGCGTAAGTTAGTGCATCTTGATCTATATCAAAAGCTGATATTTTTTTTGACAATTTATATTTCTTGATTGATTTACATAAGGATCCTCCCATCATTCCTAAGCCAATAATCAAGATATTATTAAACTTTGACATGATAAAAAAGTTTCAGTTGTTTCTTGAATGTGTTCATCTCTGTTCTCGTACCCAGAGAGACCCTTAAGTATGTTGAGAGCTTATAATTTTCAAGAGGACGAACAACTATCCCTTTTTTTAGAAGGTACTCAAATAGTGCTTTTGAATCTTTCCCTACTTCGAAAGTAATAAAATTACAGTGGGTTCCTAAGTACCTGATGGATAGTTCATCGAATAATTGGATTAAGTCAAATAAAGCGCTATCATTATTTTTTTTACTTTCATTGACAAAATGATGATCATTTATTGCTATTTCAGCAGCTTTTTGTGCAAAAAGATTTGTATTGAATGGCTGTTTATATAATCTTAGTTTCTCAATGTTCTTCTCGGAGGATATGCCGTAGCCGATCCTGAGGGAAGCTAACCCATATATCTTTGAGAATGATCTGGTAACAAATAAGTTTTTGTATTTTTTTATTAAAGATACTGCACTTTTATCTTTATTTGGGTTGAGATATTCATAATATGCCTCGTCAATAATAACAGTTATTTTTTGGGGTAAAGAGCTGAGGAATCTATCAATCTCTGAGAGTTTAATGTAAGTGCCTGTTGGATTAGCGGGGTTCGCTAAGAATATTAGTCTTGTGTTTGTCGAAATTTTATTTTTTACTGAATCAAGATCAATTCCAAGATAGTTTGGGCTATCTTTATTAAAGTCAGGTTTACTTACAACGATTTTAGCATCTTGTAACTTAGAAATGATTTCATATACTAAGAATGAGTGTTTTGGAATAATAGCCTCTGTAGAACTGTTCAAAGTTTGTCTTGTAATAAACTCTAGTATTTCGTTACTACCATTTCCCAAAATAATATTCTTCTCATTCATCTTAAAGCCTACATTTCTTGCAATAATTGATTGCAACTTATTAGGTTTACTGTCTGGATAAAGGTTCAAGCTATGTTTGGTATTATTAATATATTTTGATACTTTATCTGATATGAATGGATTCTCGTTAGAGGATAATTTAATAATCTTCTTAATATTGTATTTCTTTTGGACATCACTAATATTAAATCCAGGTGTGTATTTAGTTATATTTTTAGCAGCCACTAATCTATACTCTTTGGGTACGAACCTAATAATTGAAAATATTTTGAATTGTCTGATATTTTTTGTAAAGCATTTGACACTTTTTTTGTCTTAATGTGTCCAGAAATATCTATCAAGAATAAATATTCCCAGTTTTCTTCTTTGGTAGGAATTGATTCTATTTTAGTCATAGATATCCTGTATTTAGCAAGGATCTCCAATGCCTTTGACAATGAGCCTGCCTTATTATCAAGTGACATAACAAAAGATGTTTTATCATTATTTGAAGAATCTACCTTTGTATCTCCTAGTATGAGAAACCGTGTGGTGTTATTTTTTATGTCATGAACATTTCTTACTAGAATGTTAAGATTGTATAATTTTGCACATTTTTCATTAGCAATACATGCTGCGTTCTTTTCACCTTTAACTACAAGTGCTCCTTGAGCATTACTATCAGATGATAAACGTTGAGCATTAGGAAGATTTTTTGATATCCATTTATCACATTGAGACAAGGTCTGATTATGAGCATATATTTTTTTGATATTTTTAAGCGATTTACTCTTTGACATCAGACAGTGCTTGATAGGAATATTTTGTTCGCCACATATGTTTGTTTTATATCGTATCAAGAAATCAAGCGTACTTTTAATGCTTCCTTGATTTGAGTTTTCAACTGGGACAACTCCATAGTCACTTGTCTTATTTTTAACGTCATTGAAAACGTCAAAAATATTCGATCTACTATTTTTCGTGACACTCTTACCAAAAAATTTATTCGTTGCTATTTCACTATAGGTTCCCTCAGGCCCTAGATAAGATACTGTGAGGTTGGTCTCAAGAGATAAGCATGAAGAAATAATTTCTCTATAGATATTATGAATGTGTTCCTCTGATAGTGGTCCTGTATTAAGTGATCTTAAATTCTTAATAATTTGTGATTCTCTATCAGGTCTAAAGATATCTGTATTATTTGATTTTTTTTTGTATTCAGCAACGTCCTTAGCAATAGTTGCTCGATCGCTAAGAAGCTTTAAGATCTTTTTGTCAAGAATGTCAATTTGTTGGCGAAACTTCTTTAACATATTTAATCTTCTGTTCGCTCAGATGATATTGCAGAAATTATCTCATCATCTGACATGTCTTGCAGACGAACGCCTTGTGTATTTCTATTTATAGTTTTCATATCAGAGGCAGATATTTTTATGGTTTTGCCTTTATTAGTAATAAGAATGATATAATCTGAATTATCAAGATTTACAGCTCCTACAACGCTTCCATTTCTCTCTGACGTTTTTATAGATATAACGCCTTGCCCACCTCTATTTTGAGTGTTGTATGAGTCAATAGAGACTTTATTTCCAAACCCATTCTCAGTAACAAATATTAGTTGTTCAGCATCGACTTTTAATGATGAGACTATTTTTGAATTCTTATTAAGTTTAATCCCGACTACACCTTGTGTTCCTCTGGATCTCTCTCTGATTTGTGTTTCCTCAAACATTATTGATTTACCGGATGATGAAGAAAGTATAATTTTGTCATCACCAGATGTATGTAATGCATTAAATAGATAGTCATCATTTTTGAGTAAAATAGCTTTTAATCCGCTATTTCGTACTTTTTTAAATGATGATAGTGATAATCTATTTACCATCCCGTCTCTTGTAGTCAAAAATAAATAACTATCCTCGTCAAAGCTTTTGATTGACAACAATGCAGATATCGTCTCGTCATTATCTAGAGGTAAGATATTATTGATTGACTTGCCTCTTGCTTGTCTACTCGTATCGGGTATGTCGAAAACTCTAATTGAAAATGCCTTTCCTTTCGTAGAAAAACATAATATTGTGTCGTGTGTATGAGCACATACAAGTATCTTTGCCTTGTCCCCTTCTTTAAAATTTGCTGCATTTACACCACGTCCACCTCGTCTCTGACTTTTAAATTCAGTGTTAGGCATACGCTTTACATAGTTAGCTTCAGTGAGAACAACGATCACATCTTCTTTTTTGATCATATCCTCGCGATTTAGTAAACCCTCATCATCTGATATCAAAGACCTTCTTTTTTGCCCATACAATGATTTTATTTCCTCAAGTTCAGTTATCATCAGGTTATCTAGTTCAGATGGCTTAGATAAAATCTTAAGATATTTTTTTATGGATTCGATCGCATCATTATAATCATTTAAAATTACTTCCTGCTCAAGATTAGTTAATTTATTTAGTCTCATATCTAATATCGCCTGAGCTTGCTCACTACTTATTGTATAATTTTTCTCATTAATGCCAACAGCATCATCAATTGTCATATAATCAGAACATTCCTGCATCAATTTAGACAAATTCCATTTATTCTTAGAAGTTGTCCAAGATTTACTAATGATTCTTTTTTTTGCCTCTTCAGTAGATTTTGATTTTTTTATTAAATCTATCATCTCGTCTATACTATTAAGTGCTATGCTCAAGCCTTCCAGAATGTGAGCTTTGCCGTAAGTCTTATTTAAAAGGTATAGAGTTCTTCTGGTGATGATCTCTCTTCTGTGCTTGATAAATTCTAGTAAAGCTTGAGGTACACTTATCGTGCATGGCTCTCCGTCTACCAAACAAACCATATTAGCAGAGAAGGATGTTTGAAGATTTGTTTGCTTGTATAAACTACTCAGAATTACGTCAGGTTGCTCTCCTTTCTTTAATTCGATGACAACCCTTAATCCATCTCTATCAGATTCATCTGTGAGGTGACTAATGCCTGTAATCTTCTTATCTCTAACTAAAATTGCTATTGATTCAATCAATTTAGCTTTGTTAACTTGGTATGGAAGTTCATTTATAACTATTGAACTTTTATCTTTATGTTCTTCAATGCTATGGATGGCTCTGATTTTAAAAGATCCTCGTCCTGTTTTTATTAATTGTTGAATTCCACCATTATCTTTAATCTCTGCTCCCGTAGGAAAATCTGGACCATTGAATCCTGACTTTTCTATGAATTGATCTAAATTAGCTTCATCTGAAAGTGATGGTTCTTTTATCAAAGTAATCGCGCCATCTATAACCTCATTAAGATTATGTGGGGGTATGTTGGTTGCCATCCCAACAGCTATTCCTGACGCACCATTTATCAGAAGATTAGGAAGCCTAGTTGGTAGCACAGTAGGCTCTCGCTCTGATCCATCATAATTTGGATTAAAATCAACTGTATTTTTATCTATATCTGATAATAGTTCATGAGAAAGCTTGGACATTCTCACCTCTGTATATCTCATTGCCGCTGGTGAGTCTCCGTCAATAGAACCAAAATTGCCCTGACCATCAACTAGTGGATATCTCATCGAGAATGGTTGTGCCAAACGGACAATAGTATCATAAACGGCAGTGTCCCCATGTGGGTGATATTTACCAATCACATCCCCAACTATCCTTGCTGATTTTTTATATGCTTTGTTGTAACCATTATTCAGCTCATGCATTGAATATAATACACGTCGGTGAACAGGTTTTAGACCATCTCTAACATCAGGTAGTGCCCTTCCAACGATGACGGACATAGCATATTCAATGTATGAATGACGCATCTCATCATCTAATTTTATTTGTGAATATTCAGACATTTATGGGTATATTTTGTGCCATATTTAAATCAATATTTTAGCACAAATAGGGTTTATAAACGATATAAATTAAAGCAGTATCAGTATAGAATTTTAGGATGTTTATAGTTTCACCAAAATGGGTATATCTCTCAAATAAAAAAATAGAATGTAATAAATCACTGTTGATTGATCGCTCAATTATTGTTGATATTTTAGTCAATGATAAAATAAATAAGACTTATCAGAGGATACCTCGTATAAATTATAAAAGTCATTTAATGGTCCCAACATTTTCTGAGAGTTATATTAATGTTAATGATTGTGACACTGAGCAGAAATATAGTAGAAAAATTAATAATCTCTTTCTGAATGGTGTAACAAGAGTACAAGTAGTAGCCAATGATTATAAAAAAATACTTAAATATGACACATTAACTAATGTAAATATCAGTAACAAAATTACGCTTGATTCATTTAAATGCACATACAAGGATATTAAAGATATATTGAAGACTATAGACTTCTATAAATCTGATACCTCAAAAGTATTCAGTATTAATTTACTTAATATCATAAATTTTGAAAAAGATTTGATGATAAAGATCTCTTCTATATGTAATGAATTAAATTTATCAATAGATATACATCTAAATGAAATTAATAACTTATCAGATAATGAAACTAATATGCTTTTTAAGTTTTGGGAAGAGATAAATCTTTTTAATAATTGTGTAGTACATGATTTTTTAACTTCAAAAAAATTGATTCAGACTTATATCAATAAATACAAAATTCTTATGCTAGTAAAATATTCTGAACTATTAGATATAGAAAATGTTAAATTATTGTTATCATTAAAGCCAAATAGTAATAGATATATCCTGGTATCAGATTTAGAAAATACATATAAGCTCTATGACTTATTTAAAGTTATAAACCTTTTATCTGAAAATCAAAAAACTTTTGATAACAGAAAGATAATTAACTCTGTTACATCTAATACATTGAATTTTTTTTCAGAAACTTCATCGTCTGGGATTATCGAGAAAGATGGTTTAGCTTCATTTAATATATTTGATATCAATTCAAAAAGACTTCTATGGAGAGACGAAGACTATCCGACATTAGCTGACCTTGACAATGAGAGCTTGGCTGCTGTATGGTCATCTGGTGAGTGTGTAAATATTAAAACATGACTAGAAACAATAATAATCAAGAAAATCTTTTCGACGAATATGCATATGACTGGTGGAATAAAACAGGTAATTATAAACTTCTCCATAAACTAAACCCATTGAGACTGGAATACATCTTATCTAGATTAGAGATAAAAAATAAAAAGATTTTAGATATTGGCTGTGGTGGAGGAATATTGTCTGAGGAGTTGAGTAAAATGGGTGCAAAAGTCACTGGAATTGATTCTTCAAAAAAATCAATCAATATTGCGAAAAAGCATGCTAAAGAGCAAAATCTAGAAATAGATTACATTAATGGATCAATACTGGATATATCAAATCTAGGAAATTTTGATTGTGTTGTATGTTTTGAAATGATTGAGCATATTCATGATCCAAAAAAGTTAATTGAAAAAATAGGAACTATTGCACAAAAAAAATCACATTTATTCATGTCGACTATCAATAGAAATTTAAAGTCATTTGTTTTTGCTAAAATATTCGCAGAGTACGTCTTGAATGTTGTTCCTAGGGGAACACATCAGTATGCTAAATTTATTACCCCTTATGAGTTAAACAATATGCTTGAGCAATATAACTTTAATGTAAGTAGTATTGACGGTATTATATTCAATCCAATAAATGAATCATTTACTTTAGGTAATGATACTGAAGTGAATTATTTTCTACATGCAGAAAAATAACAGAGAAATACTCAGTGTGCTGTTTGACCTAGACGGAACACTAGCTGATACATCACAAGATATGTGTGATTCTTTAAATAGGGTCCTTGATTTGCGTGATCTTAAACAAGTAGATTGTGTAAACTTGAGAAAATATATATCCAGAGGAGCAATTGGAGTTATAGAGTATGCGTCTGTAGTTAATGGAAAATCAATTGACTCTTCTTTGTTGAGGTCTGAATTTTTAGAGGATTATAAAAATAATTGTTTTATTAAAACGACATTAAATGAAGATATGGATCAACTACTAGATTATCTATTGAGTGAACAGATAAAAATTGGTGTTGTAACAAATAAACATTCAAGGTATGTAAACAAAATTATAAAAGGATTGGGTATTGAGCAAGATTTAAGCTGTGTCGTAACTGGAGACATGGTTCTAAATGCAAAGCCAGCAGGTGATAGTTTGATGAAAGCTGCTGAAATTATTCAATGTCCAACAGACAATATAATATACGTTGGTGATGACGAAAGAGATATTATAGCTGGAAAACAAGCTGGTATGATTACGGTTGCCGCAAACCTTGGATTTATAAATGATGAAATTAATATACACTCTTGGGAGGCAGATTTAATAATCGATAGTCCTCTTGATTTGAGACAATATCTAATCAATTAACACTAAAGTCTTTTGATCGACTAAATCGAAGAGCTTTATAACATCTCTATCACTCATCCTAATACAACCCTGGGATTGTTTGCTACCGAGTGTATTACAGTGCGGAGTTCCATGAATATAAATATATCTATTATATGAATCTACATCACCACCCATGTTCTTACCTTCTTCAAGACCATTCAATCTCAATATTCTTGAAGTGATATAATCCGAATTATCAAGTGGATTTTTTTTAATAACTTTTTTAGTTGGTCTTCTATTCTTAAATAGTGTTCCTGCTGGTAATCCTTTTCCAAGCATACTAGATATGCTGTGTAAACCAGTGGGTGTTTTAAATGAATTCATTCGACAGCCCATACCATATTTTGATGTAGATATCTTCGACTCAAAGATAAGTCTATCATCCTTAAAAAGATAAAGTGTTTGATTAGAAGAATTGACGAATATCATGATTTATGCAGTTAATATACAACTACTTCATCGAACGTATCATCAGTTTGTGTTTTTTTTCTTTTTTCAGCATCATTTCTCAGTTCATCAAGGGCTAACAAATAACCCTCGGTGACATCTCCCGTGATGTATTTACCATCAAAACATGATGAATCAAATTCTGTTACTGATGAGCTCTCACTTTTTACAGCGTCAATTAAATCGCTCAGATTTTGATAAAATAACTTATCACATCCTATAAAATCAGCCACCTCATCAATTGTACGATTATCAGCTATAAACTCCTTACTTGCCGGCATATCAATTCCATAAACATTAGGAAATTTAACTGGGGGAGCAGCTGATGCCATATAAACTTTCTTTGCTCCTGCCTCCCTTGCCATCTCGACAATTTGCCTAGAGGTGGTTCCTCTAACAATAGAATCATCGACAAGTAATACTGTTTTATTGTTGAACTCTGATTTAATAGCATTTAATTTTCTTTTAACTGACTTAGAGCGTTCATTTTGTTGAGACATGATGAAAGTTCTACCTATATATCTGTTTTTGATAAAACCCTCCCTAAAAGGTATGCCCAATCTGGAGGACAACTCTAATGCAGAAATTCTGCTAGTATCAGGAATAGGTACTACAACGTCTATATCATTATCGGAAAGAGTTTTCTTGATATTATCTGCTAGTGCAGTACCCATATTCATCCTTGCTTTGTACACCGAAATACCATCTATTATGGAGTCAGGTCTTGCAAAATAAACATATTCGAATATGCAAGGGCTAGTAGTGCTATCCTCGGAGCATAACCGAGTATGAACTTTCCCATCATTGTCTATGAAGATTGCTTCACCAGGTTTCAAGTCTCTTTCTAATTTGAATCCTGCAGAATCTAATGCTACTGATTCGGATGCAATCATAGTCTCAGTCTTGCCATTTAAGACTCTTTGTCCAAAACACAAGGGGCGTATGCCTTTTGGATCTCTAAATGCGACGATCCCTCTATCAGTTATCAGGGAAACTACTGCGTAAGCACCCTTTACGCGTCTGTGTACACCTGCTACAGCATAGAAAATGCTGTCCGGTGTAAACGCGTCTTTACTGTGAAGGTAAAGTTCATGTGCGAATATATTCAATAAAATTTCAGAATCTGATTTTGTATTTATGTGTCTCAAATCCTCTTTGAATAAATCAGATTTTAGCTTATCAGAATTTATTAGATTACCATTATGTGCTAAGGCAATACCATATGGCGAGTTGACGTAAAATGGTTGAGCTTCAGATGAATTATCAGCGTGGCCTGCGGTAGGGTAGCGAACATGACCAATACCTATAGATCCCTTAAGTCGATCTATATGTTTTTTCGAAAACCCATCTCTAACAAGACCCAATGACTTGCGTAAGGTAATTTTTCCGTTGTGGTTAGTTAATATTCCCGAAGCATCTTGGCCTCGATGCTGCAAGACTGTAAGAGACTCATAAATATCATGAATCACATCATTATTGCCAGATACGGCTACTATCCCACACATATATGCACATTATATTTATATTTATAAACTATTAAAGAGAGAATCTTCATAATTGGAGATATATTCGACTAATTTAACATAATAAGGAACAAAATAAGAATCGTCGAAGATAGATTCATGAAATGAGGTATCCAATAAAACGAGAATGAAAACAAAAATATATATTTGTGATTTGATTAAAGACATAAGAAGCCCTGCAATCTTATTGGAGTTTTGAAAAAGTGTGGCTGCAATCAATTTTGAAATGGTTAAATTTAAAATAAAAATAAATGTGATGGTGAATATAGTTAATAAGCTAACAGTAATTATTCTAATATAATTGTAATCGAGTGATATTTGTGAAGATATAATATCAGTGAAATACTCTAAGTGGTAAAATAATATATAAACAAAAGTAGACCAAGATATAAGTGAAATAAGTTGACTTACAAAACCTCTCAGCATCCCCATTAATGAAATCGTAACTGTAAAAAAAATAAATATATAATCAATTACAGCCATCAGAAAACGAAGCTAGATATTTTATTATCAATACCTAAAACTTTAGTAAGCTTACTTGATTCCTCTTTAGCATGGGATATATCCGCAAATGGTCCTATAGTGTATATCATCTTAGATTTATTGATGCCTAATTTGTAACCACTTTTTAGTAATAGGTTTTTAATGTCATCAATATTTTTTTCATTGTATTCTATCTCGATTATCCATGCCTCTACCTTATTTTCAGTGACAGAAATACTATCGACAGGATCTGTCTCAAAGACTTTAATCTCGCTTTCATCAATATATATCTCTTCTTGTAAATTTTTTGAATAATTCTCAATAGGATCATTAATATCCTCAGTTATATAGCCAGAAAATATATATATTATAAGTAGAAAGACTATTACAAATTTATATTGCATTACCCTTCTTGTGCTCCAACAGATGTGCTTTTAGTGCCTCAGAGACAGTATAAAAAGACCCATAAACTAGCAGTAAAGAATCCTTCATTTGATCATATTTAGCTGCATTAAATGCTGAAGTAACTGACGCATATGTTCCAATCGATAGTTTATTTTTATATATTGAGTTAATTCGAAATTTAATTTCATCTGAGTTCATCCCTCTCTCGCTATTAATAGTTCCAATATACCAATGGTCAACAAGAGACGAGAAAGGCTCAACAATACTATAAACATCTTTATCAGCAAGAACTCCGAGTACTACTATTATTTGATCATATCCAATTTTCTTAATGTTATCGGATAGGCTCCTTGCAGCATCCTCGTTATGAGCAACATCTAAAATTATATCAGGTGATTTTGATAAGTACTGAAACCTCCCAGATATCTCTGTCTCGGACAAGGCTTTCTTTATAATATCATGGTCTTCTAAACACTCTGGTAGTATTGCATCTAGAGCTAGGAGTGATGCTGCTGCGTAGTTGTACTGGTAGTCGCCAATCATTTTGAGGTTGGGAATTTGATTTATAGAATTATTTTTTGATTTCAGACTCCAATTAGAGCTTCCTAGATTTACTCGGTAGTCATTATTATGTATCAACAAGTTGACAGATTTATTTTTAGCATATTTTAGTAAAGCTGCTGGTGGTTTTTCTTGAGCATAAATACATGTTTTGAAAGGGCGCATAACACCAGCTTTCTCGAGTGCTATGCTATCGATCGTATTTCCCAGGAATTCAGTGTGATCTATACCAATTGAGGTAATAATTGAGATATCCGAATCAACAATATTCGTAGCATCTAATCTTCCACCTAATCCAACCTCTAAAACAGCCACATCTAAATTTGATTTACTGAATAAATAAAAGGCAGATAATGTTGCAAACTCGAAATAGGTAAGAGTTGTATCTCCTCTTACCTCATCAATCAACTCAAATGTTTCTAACAGAGATTCATCGTCTATCTCTATGCCATTGATTTTTATCCTCTCGTTATATCTAAGAATATGTGGAGAGGTGAAAGTCCCAACATGATATTTTTTTTCATTAAGTACAGATTCCAAAAATGAAACCGTTGAACCTTTGCCGTTAGTTCCAGCAACAGTAATTATTTTATTTGCTATTTTAGATATATTAAGTTTTTTATATACGCTTAGTATTCTCTCTAACTTGAAATCTATATTTAAAGGATGAACAGTCTGTTGCCAATCAAGCCACTCATCGACTGTATTAAATTTTCGCATGATCACTGAAACCAAGCATTTCGATAATATTTGCTATTTTTTCTGGCTGATCCTTCCTTTCAACTATCATATCAATAGTGCCATGCTCTTGGAGAAATTCACTCCTTTGAAAACCTTCAGGTAGCTTCTCCCTTACTGTTTGTTCAATAACTCTCGGACCTGCGAAACCAATAAGCGCATTAGGTTCAGCAATATTAATATCTCCTAAAACGGCTAGACTAGCTGATACTCCTCCCATAGTTGGGTCCGTTAGAACAGATATATATGGAATGGCTTCTTCAGATAATTTTGCAAGCGCAGCACTAGTTTTAGACATTTGAAATAATGAGAAAAGTGATTCTTGCATGCGAGCCCCACCACTTGCTGAAAAACAAACTAAGGGCCTTCTGAGTTCGATAGCTAAGTTTACAGCTCTATTAAACTTCTCTCCTACAACCGATCCCATAGATCCACCAAAGAAAGAATATTCAAATGCGCAGACAACAATAGGTATTTTTTTTAGATTTCCCGTAAAAACTAGAAGTGCATCTTTTTCGCCAGTCTTGTTTTGTGTTTGCTCAAATTTATCCTGATATTTTTGTTTATCTTTAAATTTAAGCATATCTTTCGGTGATAGATCATTAAACATCTCTTTGTGTTCACCCTGATCAAGAAAAATGCTTATACGTTTTCTCGCTGATATTCTTTCATGATGATTGCATTTCGGACAAACATGTTTATTTTTGTCAAATTCTGCCGTGTATAATACTGCTCCACAGTTGGTACATTTATGCCATAAACCCTCAGGGACAGAGCCCTTCTCATCCTTGGTTGCTCTGATTCTTGATGGTAAGATTTTATCCAGCCAGCTCATTAGATTACATTTGAAATTGATGATATATAAGTAGAGAGCTTACTATTCATTTTTTTTTCATTATTTGAATATTTATGTATCAATTCTACTATAGAACTTCCAATTATTATACCATCTGAAAATGCTGCCATTTTTTGGGCAGAACTACTATCTTTAATGCCAAATCCGACAGCGACTGGTAAATTATTATTAGAATATTTCTTAATTTTATTCACATTCTTCCGGATACTGCTTACATTGGACAACTGCGATCCTGTAATTCCTTTGATTGTTACATAATAGACATAGCCTGATGACATCTTAGAAATATTTTTCATCCTCTGATCTGTAGTTGTTGGCGATGCAAGATAGATGTGTGACTTTTTATACTTCGTAAGATATTTATTTAATATTACCGATTCTTCTGGTGGTGAATCAACAATTAAAACTCCGTCAATACCAGTATCATTAATTTGTTTTGCAAATTTAGCAACGCCCATTTTGTGCACAGGGTTCATATAACCCATTAGTACAACGGCCGTATCGTTGTTATCTTTTCTGAATTCCTTAACAACTGAAATTACATCACGTAATGAAGTATTATTTTTTAAAGATCTATCTATACTTTTTTGAATCGTGGGACCGTCTGCTATAGGATCTGTAAAAGGGATACCTAATTCAATTATATCTACACCGGATTTAGACATTGTATGCATAGCTGACAATGTAATGTCTTTTGACGGATCACCACAAACCAAATAACTAATAAATGTTTTTTTATTTTTGCTTTTGTTTTTGTTAAAAATATTTGGTATGCGCGAGGTCATAGCTTAATGTTTTTCAGTTTTGCAATTGTATCAATATCCTTATCCCCACGGCCAGATAAATTGAGGAGTATTTTTTTATTTTTAAGTTTTTTTGCAAGTTGAAATGCATATGCCAAAGCATGTGCTGTCTCAAGTGCCGGTATAATACCTTCTTTCTGTGTGAGTGTGAAAAAAGCATCTAATGCTTCATCGTCCGTAACCGCAGTGTACTCAACTCGTTTTAAATCTTTGAGCCAAGAATGCTCAGGACCAACTCCTGGATAATCTAGTCCAGCTGATATCGAATGAGTATTCTTGATTTGACCATTTTCATCTTCCATGATGTATGTTCTATTGCCATGTAGAACTCCTGGTGAACCTGCGCTCAACGGCGCAGCATGTTTTCCGGATTTAATTCCAGAACCACCTGCCTCTACTCCTACGATTTTGACTTTGTCATTTAAAAAAGGATGAAAAAGGCCTATTGCATTGGATCCACCTCCAACACAAGCAACAAGATAGTCAGGAAGACATTTATATTCTTTTTTAAATTGATTTCTAGCTTCATAGCCTATTACAGATTGAAAATCTCTTACAATCATAGGATATGGATGAGGTCCAGCAACAGATCCTATAATGTAGTGTGTATCGTCTACATTCGTTACCCAATCTCTAAGCGCTTCATTGAGAGCATCTTTTAAAGTTTTTGTCCCCGAGTTAACAGAGACTACTTCAGCACCAAGAAGTTTCATTCTGTATACGTTAACAGACTGTCTGTTGATATCCTCTTCCCCCATATACACCACGCACTTCAAATTTAATCGAGCGCATGCAGTCGCAGTCGCAACACCATGCTGCCCAGCACCAGTTTCAGCAATAATTCTTGTCTTACCCATTTTTTTTGCAAGTAAAGCTTGTCCAAGAGCATTATTTATCTTGTGAGCCCCGGTGTGATTGAGATCCTCTCTTTTGAGATAAATGTGAGAACTCCCTAGTTGTTTACTGAGTGATTCAGCATAATAGATCGGTGTAGGTCTTCCAACGTAGTCTTTTAGTTGACTATCTAAGGTTTTTTTAAACGATGCTGATGTTGCATATTTTTTATAAGCACTGAACAACTCCCTAAGTGGGTGTATTAGGGTTTCTGAGACATAAACGCCACCAAATGCTTCAAAATGACCAGACTTGCTGGGATAGTTTTTTAGGTTAATTTTTCTCTTCATTAATATGCTCTAATTTTATCCACAAAATCACTCATTAGATTATGGTCTTTATGGCCTACTTTATTTTCGATACCACTACTCACGTCAACACACTTAGGTGTATATTTACTCAGTAAATCTAATATATTATCAGGTTTCAGTCCTCCGGCAATGAATAACTTTTCTACAGGGACATCATTCAAAATATTCCAATCAAAACACTTCCCAGAACCTCCCTGTAAATTTTCACTCGAGGCATCAAGCAAGAAATCTGTATTTTCAAAATCCAGATTTTTACTCGTAAATACTGAATCTTTTGAGACATGTAAGGTTTTGATAATATCTTTTTTAAATATTCTATAATCAGTAATGTCCTCTGTCCCATGAAGCTGAAGTACGTCAAGATCAACTTTACTGAGAATTTTATCTACTGTATCAGTATTTTGATTCAAGAAAACTCCAACAGATTTTATGTTCTTCTCTTTACAAATTGTTGTGGCTTGAATAGCAGTACTGATATCGATGGATCTGGGAAGATTTTCTACAAAAATCATACCAAGATAATTAATATCTAGAGACGTTGCAAAAATAATATCATCAATATTTTTAAAGCCACAGAGTTTAATAGAGGTTTTCATAGTTGTATCTTACAACAAGATAGTTTCGGTATTATAACTAATTTTATATTTCTGTGGATATGATACACGCCATAAAAACAAGGCATGAGGTGGAGCCATCTTGCTACAGTATTTTCTATTTTTTTTACTCATGATTATCTGTAAATCTTTGGGTCTGATTTTTTTTAAACCAATATCTACCAATGTACCAGCAATATTTCTTACCATGTGATACAAGAAAGCGTTTGCGGTGATTGAAAAAACTATTACACCCTTATTTTTTACTAAGGAGACATCACTAACATTTCTTATAGGATTACTTGCCTGACAACCAGAGGATCTAAAACTTGAAAAATCATGTACGCCCTTTAAGTATTTCATCGAAAGTTGCATAGATGAAAATGATAGCTTATCACCAACAACCCAAGTATAGGCATTATTGAATATCGTGCTCTTGATATTCGTATTTATAAAATATTTGTAAGTTCTTTTAGTAGCAAGAAATCTTGCATGGAAATCGTTATCAACTCTATATATCGTCTTGACTCTAATATCATCGGGTAAATTAGAATTAGCACCATCTATCCAGTTTTTATCTGATCGTTTGGAAGTAGTATCGAAGTGAACTATTTGATTCAAAGCATTCACACCTGTATCTGTTCTCCCCGAGCAAATAGTCTTTATTTTATGATCAGCAATTTTAGATAGTGACTTATCAACAAAGTATTGAACGGTATTGGTTGATGAATGGTTTTGTTGTTGCCATCCAAAATATTTTTTTCCAATATACTCAACAGATAGAGCTATTCTCATCAACTTATTTGTAAATTAAGAATTCTTGCCTCGTGAGCTTGATCAGCTGATCCAGTTTTGATTATATTTAGAATAATTTCTTTTGCTTTTTCTCTTTCTCCACTTTCTATAAGCGCTCTAGCTAGATCAATATTAGATAGGTTGTCATCATCATTATTGATTTGTTCATCTGTTTTATGTGACTCTTGAATTTCACTTGGTTCAGAATCTAAAACAGCAGGAGACTCTACTTGAGAATTAGTCTGTTCACTGATTGTTTCTGGTGCATTAGCAACCTCTTCTGATTCATCTTCGCCGATTGAACTTTCAGCTGAAACTCTTCTTATTTTTTTTGAGCGTACAGGAGTTGCATGATTATTTGTTACAGATTGGGCTAATGTAGATAGAAAGTCTCTAATTTCCTTTGCAATGCGTTGCATTTCATCTTCTTTGGAATCTGTTTTTTCGTTATTGCTATTTAAATCTTTATTCATATCGGATATCTTTTGACTTAATCTTTGAACTTTTTTTGTTAAAACATAATTATTCTGTTCTAGTGTTTTAAATCGCTCTAGAATAAATCCGATCACAAAAAGAGTAAACAATGTAGTGAGTATTCCTTCTAGAGTTATTGTAAAGTCAGGGATGATAAGATAGTAACTATGAATATTTAATGATTTTATAAACTCTCCAGTCGTACTTAGAGCGCCAAGAAGACTATAGGGTGACTCTGGTATCACCGCTTGAGATTCCAATACTACTACGATTGATAATAGAATTATTATAAATATAAATAATCTCACGTTTCACTCCCGACCAAATTTTCAGCAATTTGAATGCTGTTTAACGCAGCACCTTTTCTTACATTATCAGCAACTACCCATAAATTTAAAGAGTTATTTTTACTAAGTCCCCTTCTAATCCTGCCAACATAGACATCATCAGTTCCATGACCATGCTCAAAAGAAGTTGGAAAATCTACTTCTTGAACATCATCTATGACTGATATTCCTGCAAACTCATTTAAGCAGTTTTTTGCTAATTCAATATCTATCTCCCTCTCAGTTTCAATATATATGCTCTCTGCATGTCCAACCAACACAGGCACTCTTACTGCGGTAGGATTAACACTTATATTCTCATCAAGAATTTTATGTGTCTCCCATACCATCTTCATTTCTTCTCTTGTATAGTTATTCTCTAGAAAACAATCTACAAATGGGATCGAGTTAAAGGCGATTTGTTTAGGGTAAACTTTTTTATCAATCGATCTTTGATCAATATATGCAGATGATTGTTGTAAAAGTTCTTCAACTCCATCTTTACCAGATCCAGAAACTGCTTGATAAGTGCAAACATTAATGTGTTTTACACAAAAAGTATCATGCAGTGGTTTAAGTGCAACAAGCATCTGTATCGTGGAGCAATTCGGGTTTGCAATAATATTTTTATGCTTATACAAATTGATGTCTTGTGGATTAACCTCTGGTACTACAAGAGGTATGTCTTGCTCATATCTAAATTCTGAAGTGTTGTCAATTACAATACAACCCTGTGTAGTAGCTTTAGTTGCATATTCCTTTGATACAGAACTTCCTGCACTAAAAAAAGCTATATCAATGTCAGTGAAGTTAAATTCATCCAGAGACTCTACGGTGAGTAATTGATCTCCAAATTTAGCTTTTGAACCCTTTGATTTTTTACTAGCTACAGCATGAATACTGCTTATGGGAAATCTCCTAGAGTAAAGTATTTCAAGGAGTGATTCTCCTACAATCCCTGTTGCGCCTACTACAGCTACATTATATGACTCTTTTTTGGTTAACATAATTTTTTAATACTCTCTAGAATCTTATCACCCATCTCGTTTGTTGTAATATAATCATTTTGAGATAAGTCTTTTGTAAAGTATCCAGACTCTAATACATCGTCTACAGATTTTTTTATTATCCTTGCCAAATCTTGTCTATCAAAAGTATATTCGAACATCATCGCAAGGGATAAAATCATAGCAATTGGATTTACTACACCCTTCCCAGCAATATCAGGAGCAGAGCCGTGAATCGGCTCAAACATTCCTATAGTTTCAGAAAGTGATGCAGATGGCAGTAACCCTATTGACCCAGTAAGCATTGACGCAGCATCGGATAAAATATCTCCGAATAGATTGGGCGTTAATATCACATCAAATTGCTTTGGATTTTTTATGATCTGCATCGCTGCATTGTCAACATACATATGTTGTAGATCAATATTACTGTGACCTTCCATTATTCTATCAACAGTCTGTCGCCATAATTGAGAACATTCAAGGACGTTAGCTTTATCAACAGAAGTAATATGTTTGTTTCTTTTAAGTGCGATATCAATTGCAAATTTTGTAATCCTTTGAACTTCAGATTCTGAATATTGCATAGTATTGTATCCAACTTTATCTCCATTTACATCTTTAAAACCTCTGGGCTCTCCAAAATAAACGTCGCCAATAAGCTCTCTAATTATTACTAAATCTAAATCATTTATTAGCTCAGATTTAAGAGATGAGAACTCTGACAATGTGTTGAACACAAATATCGGCCTAATATTAATGTATAGGTTTAGATGTTTTCTTAATACAAGTAATCCATGCTCAGGTTTAAGCTCGCGAGTATTATTGTCATACTTGGGTGTACCAACTGAGGCTAGTAAAACTGCATCCGATTTACGAGCTTTTTCTAAAGTTTCATCCGTTATCGGTTTGTTGTACTTATCTAGAGAAGCACCTCCTACATCACCGAACTCATAATGAATATCCGTCATTTTAGATTCATTAAGGAAATCGATAATTTTTATAGCCTCAGTTGTAATCTCAGGACCTATTTCATCCCCAGGAAAAATAAATATATTTTTTTTACTCATTATTAAATAACCATGGCTTGGAAAGCTTCATTTGATTCTCATAATTTTTTATTTGATCTTTATTTCTTAGTGTAAGCTCAATATCATCGAGTTCATTAATAATTCTATCTTTATAAGATCTCGATATAGAAAATGTTATCGTTTTATCATTTGGTAGTAAAATTTTATCCTCTGTAAGATTAACATCCAATATATACGAATTTGAAGATAATGATGAATCTATAATTTCATTAATGGTTTCTGATTCTAAAGTAATGAGTAATAATCCGTTTTTAAAGCTATTCCTCGAGAATATATCTGCAAAACTCTCTGCAATTACAACATTAATACCATAATTTTGTATGGCCCAGACAGCATGTTCTCTAGATGAGCCGCAGCCGAAATTACTTTTTGAAACAAGAATATTGCCTTTTCTAAATGGTTCTCTATTGAGTATAAATTCAGAGTTTTCCTCTCTCTCATCATTGCTATCTAAGGTTGCAGTATCGTTATACCTTAGGGAGTCAAATAAAAATGGGCCAAATCCAGATTTTTTTATTGATTTCAAATATTGTTTTGGAATTATTAAATCCGTGTCAACATTATCTCTATTAATTGGAATGACTTGTCCGTTATAGGATTTACTTTTCATTCATAAAATCCTTAACATTGTAGAAGTGACCTTTTATAGCAGCAACTGCAGCCATCCCTGGGCTTACAAGGTGTGTTCTACCTTTATCGCCTTGTCGACCTTGAAAGTTTCTATTAGATGTAGATGCGCATCTCTCATATGGTTGTAAAAAGTCATCATTCATTCCCAAACACATTGAACATCCAGGGTCTCTCCACTCAAAACCAGCTTTCGTGAATATTTTATCTAATCCCTCTCTTTCTGCTTGTGCTTTTACAAGCCCCGAACCTGGAACAATGATTGCTTGCTTAATTTTGCTAGAGACTTTTTCTCCTTCAACAACTTCAGCTGCCTGGCGTAAATCCTCTATACGAGAGTTAGTGCATGATCCAATGAATATTTTGTCAAGATCAATCGATTTTATTTCAGTTTTAGGTTCTAGGCCCATATACGCAAGTGTATCGACGTATTCTTCCTCATTATCAATTGAATCTGAACTAGGTATACATTCATCGACAGATGTGACCATTTCTGGAGAAGTGCCCCATGTTACTTGGGGTTGAATGTCATTCGCATTGAATTGCTCTTTTCTATCAAATGTTACACCACTGTCACTTATTAATGTTTCCCAATACTTAAGTGCATCGTCATAATATTTTGATGAAGGTAGAAATTCTCTATCTTTTAAATAATCATGAGTTTTCTCATCAAAAGCCATCAAGCCTGATTTAGCACCAGCCTCTATTGTCATATTACATATGGTCATCCGTGATTCTATACTTAAGTTTGATATAGTTTCGCCCGTGTACTCGATTGTATATCCTGTTCCACCTGAAGTACCTATACTTCCGATTATATACAAAATTAAATCCTTTGATGTAATGTAAGGATGGAGCATGCCATTCACTTCTATATTAAAGTTTTTCTCTTTTGTAAGATTAAGGCATTGTGTAGCAAGTACATGCTCGACATCACTTGTACCTATTCCAAATGAGAGTGATGCAAGAGCACCATGTGTTGATGTATGTGAATCACCACACACTATAGTCATGCCTGGCTGAGTCATTCCAAGTTCTGGCCCTATTACATGAACAATACCTTGCTTAAGATTATCTAAATCATAAAGCTCTATGTTATGTTTTTTGCAATTTTCTCGAAGAGCCTCTATCTGGATTTTTGAAACTGGGTCGGTGATTCCTTGATCTCTATTAATAGTTGGAACATTATGGTCTGTTGTTGCCATAATTGATTTTTTATTCCATATATCTCTATTTTTGATTTCTAATCCATCAAATGCCTGCGGAGAGGTGACCTCATGAATTAAGTGGCGATCAACATATATAAGCGATGAGTGATCATCATTATCTAAAATGCAGTGATCATTCCAAATTTTATCGTACAGGGTTTGTTTCATATCTAAAAAAATTATTTGTTTTGTGCTTTATGTCTCAAATATAAGTCACATAGAGTTAGTGCCATCATAGCTTCAGCTATCGGGACGGCTCTTATTCCCACACAAGGATCATGTCTTCCTTTAGTACGTATAGTAGTTGGTTTGTTTTTCTGATCGATGGTTTTACCAGGTATTAGGATACTCGATGTTGGCTTAAGAGCAATGTTTACTTGTAAATCTTGACCTGTAGAGATGCCTCCTAGCGTACCGCCTGAAAAGTTACTCGAAAAACCGTTTGGGGTGATTTCGTCTCTTGCTTCAGAACCTTTTTGACTAACAACATCGAAGCCTGCTCCAATCTCAACACCTTTTACTGCATTTATAGACATCATACCTTGTGCTAACAATGCATCTAATTTATCAAACACTGGCTCACCTAATCCAATTGGAATATTTTTACCAATAATCGTTACTTTAGCACCAATAGAGTCACCAGCTTTCCTTATACCCGTTAAATATTCCTCAAGCTCAAGGATTTTTTTCTTATCAGGAAAGAAGAAAGGGTTTTTTTCAATATCAGATATCTTTATGCTTTCAGCTTTGATTTCGCCAAGCTGTGATACATAACCAAATATTTTAGTTTTATTAATTTTCGATAAGTATTTTTTTGCAATTGCCCCAGCTGCTACACGAGCAACAGTTTCTCGAGCAGATGATCGCCCAGCTCCTCTATAGTCTCTTATTCCATACTTCTTCTGATAAGTAAAATCTGCATGACCTGGTCTAAACTTATTTTTAATCTCAGAGTAATCTTTTGACTTATGATCTTTATTGTATATCAATAGAGCAATAGGAGTTCCTGTTGTTAAACCATTAAAAACTCCTGATAAGATCTCAATCTTATCGTCCTCTTTTCGTTGAGTAGTATATTTTGATTGCCCAGGCTTTCTTCGATCAAGATCTCTTTGAATATCGCTCTCATCAATTTTAAGATTTGGAGGACAGCCATCTATAATGCAGCCGAGTGCCTTCCCATGGCTCTCACCAAAAGTAGTAACTTTAAAAATTTTACCGAATGTGTTTCCTGACATAATAAATATATTTTTATTGCATTATAGACAAAATATCATATATTTGCTGATAAATTTCAAAACGATAGCTATAAATATATAGCACATAAAGATAAGATATTAATCGAATGAATAACTATCTCATAAAAGTAAAAAACATGATCCTTTCTTACTGGCTATATATTATGCCTCATCATTTGATATCGCGTTTTACCTACATCATCACAAGGACACATCATCCTCTAACCAGCTTCTTAATTAGTCTCTATGTCAAACTTTTTAAGATAAATCTAGATGAGTGTATTGAGAAAAATACTGATAACTACAATACTTTTTGTGATTTCTTCACAAGAAAACTTAAAAAGGGCGTTCATGTGGTCAATAAAGATAAGGACTCAATAGTGTCTTCATGTGACGGTAGAATTCTTCAGTTTGGAAAAATACAAGACAATTCTATACTTCAAGTTAAAGGCAAAAGTACGCCAATACGAACACTTCTGTGCAATGATAAAGAATTAGCATCCATCTACAAAGATGGCTCATTTTTGACAATATATCTATCACCAAAGGATTATCATCGAGTTCACATACCAGCTAATGGCAAACTAATGAAAACATTACATGTTCCCGGGAGGCTTTTTAGTGTGGCTGATCATGCGGTAGAGTGTATAGATAACTTATATTCAAAAAATGAAAGATTAGTCTGTCATTTCAAAGAGGATGACGATTATTTTTCTGTAATTTTCGTTGGTGCGATAAATGTTTCATCTATTGAGACGCAGTGGAAAGGCGAGGTTTCTCCTCCTATGCCCAAAAAATTAATCTCTACTAAATATGGTAATAAGAATATTAAGTTCAACAAAGGAGATGAGATCGGAATGTTTAAATCAGGGTCGACGGTCATATTACTTTTTACAGAAAATATAGAGCTATCAAACAGTCTAAAAATGAATCAATCTATTAGAGTAGGAAAGAAGATAGGTAAGATTAACTAGATAGTATGTCCTGCGTAACTAGGCAATGCATCTTTATAATCAAATCCTTGTTTCTTTTCACAGTATTGTGTGTAGTAATCTATTAATAACTCTGAGCCTATGTATTTCTCAATTGATTCGTATTTATTGTCGTTGAAAGATTCAATATCTTTTGAGTTTGTTGCTAACATATAATCAGATTGAACTTTTATGTCAGAGAATGTAATTGTTTTAATAGATTCTTGAGCAAGACAATCTTTATTATTAACTAAAAAAAGACCATGGAAAATTTGATCGCCAAAAGCTTTTTTTGCGATTTGAATTTTTTGAGCATTATGTTTTTTATACAAATAATATGCATCAAGGTTGAGTGCATTTATACCGTATACTGGACAATCATTGCTAAATCCTATTGCTTGAACGATTGCAGACGAAACTCTTATACCTGTAAAACTCCCTGGTCCATTATTATAAACTAAAGTGTTTATTTGATTTGGACTAAGACTGCATTTTGAAACGATATTATCAATCTCAACCAAGATACTTTCACTGGATACATTATCAGATGTATCTTGAAAAGAAGTAATATCATTTTCTTTGGAAATACTTAATGAATAGTTATTTCCAGATGTATCTATTGAGAGTATGTTCATAACTCTTACTATACTATAGAATAAGTAAAATTATCTCCCCGTAGTTAAACTGGATATAACAAGACCCTCCTAAGGTTTAGTTCCTGGTTCGAGTCCGGGCGGGGAGGCAAGAACTTTCTTTAACATCAATGAAATAAACAAATGTTGTTTTTTGTTTGTTACTGCACCCCCAACTGCACCCCCAGAGGAGCTTAAAATAGCTCAAATATAGAGTAAAAATAAATAATATTTGTAAAGAAAAGTGTGCGAATTTGTTAATGTTATTTTTAAATTTATATAGAATTATAGATATGATTAATCATAAATCTAAACTCGTTTGTCCACACTGCAGTCATGAAAAAACTATCACGATGCCCTCGACTTTTTGTCAATATTTTTTAGAATGTACAAATTGCAAAACAGTTATAAAAGCTAAAGCTGGTGATTGTTGCGTGTTTTGCTCTTATGGAGATATCAAATGTCCTCCAATTCAAAAAAACTAAGCAGAGTGAGTGTGTGGCTATAGGTCTTTTTGTAAAGTGATAGGACAACAATTAGAACAAGAATAAAGTCTATGGTTTGTCATTGTCTAATAACTTGTTTGTACCAGTAAAGTAAAAGACAGTATCTTTATTTTACATACTCTTTGCTTTCTTAACTGTCTCAACTATTGCTGTTATGTCATCTGAGTTCTCAGCAATTACTTTTTGTTCTTCTTCTGGGAGTTCTTCAATAGCAGTTCTGAGTAGTTCAAATGATTCAAGGAAGTAATCTGCTTTCTCGTAGTCTTCTGGTTGTTTTTTACTCAGGAAATCAAAGTCATTTGACTGTGCTTGTTCCCTATCCCAATCTCTTATTGATTGTGGAGTATATCCAGCTAACTTAAGCATATAACAACATACATGAAACTTAACCATGTCTGACTTAGAGTTCTGCATTAAGTCTTCCAATACATTTAGTGCTAGTGGTATTCCTGAATGTAGATTCTCATATGCTGAAGTTTGTATTGCTTTCTTTAGTTTCTTCTTGAGGTAATAACCCATTTGTCTTGAGTTATTAATATATCCAACAACTTCTGCTGACTTAGTTGCATTACCTGTCTGTGCATAGTGATGAATAAATAATTGTTCTTTTTGTGTATCTGCTAGTTTCAATGTTTAAACTCCTCTTCTGCTTTCTTATGGTTTGCTATGTATTCCATGACATCAACTTTCTTCCCGTTAATGTTCATTGTGTGTATATCATCATCACTCCCCTTACCTTGAGGGTGGGGAGATGATGTATTAGTTAATATATTATTATTATTATTATCTTTATCTACTAAGCCAGAGTTTAATTTAGTATCTTCTAGTCTAGTCTGTTCTAGAATGTTTCCAGAGATACGCTCTGCTATTTCTTTCATTTCATCTGCTGACAGTCTAGGTTTACCAAATATTTCTTTTGTCTTCTTCCTGTTTGTTTCATCTTGCATATCAGCTACCTGAGGAAAGATTATTGTCATACTGTATTCTGATTTCTTAAACACACATAGACCTAACCTTGCACACTCAGATAATAGTTCCCAAAATTTTTTATCCTCATCATCTTTAACCATACAAGTACTTTTCCAATCTGCAATTGTCATGTCATAACCAAACGGAACTTGGTCATGGTCAAATCCTGACCTGACCCAATCTCCCATTTGGAATTCATTACCAATCTTGAGAATTAGATTAGCAAGAACTTTGAAACCAAAGCCCTCATCTTTTCTTATTGCTTGTCGTATGATAGGTTGTTCAAACCAATTGCAAGGGAGTTGGAGATACTTCATTTTAGTTCTCCTCTCTCTTGTCTGATTGCTCTGTATTATCTTCAACCCATTTATCAATGGTGTCCGCTTTCCAGACTGATACTCCATTAATTTTATTTGGTTTCGGGAACTCATTATTTCTAATCCATAACCATATTGTTGATTTGCTCAATGAGAGTTTGTCAGTTAAGTGTTTCATTCTCAATAATGATTTGCCATGTGTGTTTGTAACAACTTCCATTAATAGTCTCCTATACAAGTTTATTGAGATGATTATGTAACTATAGTGTTAAGTAATCTTTAGAATTAAATCAGTAGCAATTAATTCATGAACAATGTTATTCAAAACTTATTTTCCCGTATAGTGTGTGGACAAGACCATATACATACTCATTGCTACGGAAAGGGGGTTGGGGGTGTTTGCTATGCTCGTTTAACTTTGGTCTTTCTGGTTTTCTTGAAGTTTTCTTGTGATAGTTTCCATGCTTTATCTTTTGTCTTGATGAAGTATTCTTCAAGTAGCTTAATCTTTCTAGTGGTTGGTTTCTTAGTACTTAACAGTCCATTCTTTCTGAAATATCCTGTGTAATCTATCTCTGCATTTGCAAAGGAATCCCCATATTTATCAAGCATTTTATAGACTGCGGTAGGTGTCTTGTTGTTCTTCTTAGCAAAGTGTTCAACATGAAGATTCTTAGTTGTTAGTTCATGTTTCTTTGAATATTCTTTATCACAGATTTGGTCATACAACTTTCCACATAGCTGAAACATCTTTACTGATTGTTCACTTGCTCCTCTAGGTTTAGGTACATTGTTCTTTAACCAACCATTCTCAAATGCCTCTGCAATAATCTTCTGGAGTTCTTCTGGAATAGGTATTCCATATTTAGTTAGGTCTTTGAATATCTGTATCATCATACCCAAAGCATTTTTTGTTTTGTATTTTGAGTACTCTGAGATGTTTCTATGGGCTACTGCAAGAACACTCTTCTTATCAACCTTGCTCTTCTTTTCTGACAAAACAATTGTCCTCAACTCTGTTTCTTTGGTCATCTAACCAATCAGACCATTGATTCATCATATCAATTCGTTCATTAAGGAACAATGTTCTATTATATGCTCTACCATTCTTATCAAATACTTTATGACCCATTTGTTGCCAAATAATATCTGTTCTCCAACCTAATTCTGAGACTTCATCAAGGTATGTTCTAGCACTTGCTCTAAAGCCATGTATAGATTGGACTTTCACATCAACACCACTTCTTAAAACTCCATCTTTGAGATGTTGTTTATTTATATATCCTGTCTGTGTGTTTGCTGGGAAACAATAATCAAAGTCTCCTGTCTCTTTGTATAACTCTCTCAAGAATCCCATTACTTGAGGAGATAATGGAACTAGTCTTTGTGTCTTTCTTGTGAATCCATTAGTTATCTTAGTCATCTCATAAGTCCATGTAGCATTTGTGAAATCAATATCTTTCCATGCCATTCTTCTTAGCTCACTAGGTCTAGCAAATACATGAGGTAATAACTTGATAGCAGTTGATATAACTATGTTCTCATTGTTGTTGTAGAGGTTTGATATTACCAATCCAAATTCATCAATTCTGTTTAGTTCTGTGATAGCTGGGAATGATTCAATTGCTTTTGTTCTCTCTAGTGGGTCAAGCTCCCTAGCTTTGTTGTTTTCAATAAACTCTCTTTGTACTGCAAACTTGTAGATGTTAATAAAGTCTTGTCTCATTCTCCTTGCGGTCTCGTAATAGCCATACTCAAACTGAATCAGTTCCAGACATTCTGACAAGTGAGAGGCTTTTATTTCTTTGATAGGTAGTTCTTTAAACATTGGGAATACATAGTTATTTAATCTTCCAAGTAAATCCCTAGCCTTTATTCTGTTTTGTTTTGTCTTAACTTCTGTGTATGCCAATGCAATATCTTTGAATGATTTGTAATCTTCATCTATGAATCTTTGTTTCTCTAGTTTCTTCTCTTTGGAGACATCAATCCCTTTGCTAGTTTTCTTATACTCTTCATGACAAAGCTCCCTAGCCTCTTTGACTGTCACATCTGGATATCTTCCTAGATTTAAACTTTTCTCTTTACCAGCAATACGATATTTCATATACCAAGATTTCTTGCCTGTGGGCTGAATAACAAGATGTAAGCCTTTCCCTAAGTCATCAAAGATTTTATACCTCAATGACTTAGCTTTAAGGCTCTTAACTTTATACTCTGTTAAGGTAATTGCCATTTCTTTGATATAGCGGTTTCTCGCCCCTCAAGTCTCTCAAGAATTGTTGCGACTTTCTGAATTCAAATAAGAGAACTGCGAATCTCATCATCAAATGACATTCTCCATGTTTCTCATACTCTCCTTTGCGAATAGAATCCGCACCATATCCCATAATATTCTCAATACCATCTGCATACACTTCGATTAGTGAATCAATGAGTTTGAGTTCTCTTTGGGACATATGTTGGTTGAACATGACATCACATTCCTCTCCAAGAATGGTGTTGTCAAAACTGAACTCTTTGTCCATAATTGTCTCCTATGTTTCACACCCCCAGCTACACCCCCATAGTGTAGTTGTTGGGGTAAAATCATATTGACCTACATAGAACAAAATATCTTTAGAATTAAATACCTTATAATTAATTCATGAAGTATATCGGTCTATATAATTATGATAGTTCTTTACGGGCGGGGAGGTTCAGAGATTATTTATTACTGGCATGCTTGTTAACTACATCGATTGAAAGAACTCTGGCATGTTTACTTTTTCTTATTTTCCAAATTTTATCTCTTGCGTGTTTTGTCTCTATATCATTATCTATAATAGGACTTGGATAATTATTGCCTAACTTAATACCAAGATCTAATTCATCTACTGGAGACAAACGCCATGGCTCATGAATCAACAAATCTGGGACATCAGTTAATTCAGGAACCCATTTTCTTATAAACTCACCCTGTGGATCCTGATCATAGGACTGTTTGATAGGGTTGTAAATCCTAATAGTATTGATACCCGTTGTGCCAGATTGCATCTGGAACTGTGAATAGTGAATGCCTGGCTCATAATCAGTAAAATATTTTGATAAATGTTTACTTGTTACTCTCCAATCTAGCCAGAGCTGATATGAAGCAAATGAGACAAGCATCGCTCTCATTCTAAAGTTCAACCACCCTGTTTTTGTAACAAAACGCATACATGCATCTACAAAAGGAAAACCTGTTAAACCATTCTTCCATGCCTCTAACTTCTTCTCATCAGCATCAGCTCTCATTCCGTCATAAGCCCTATTCATATTTTCATATTCGATTGTTGGTTCATCATAAAATTTTTGGATGAAGTGACAATGCCAAGCGAGTCTTTTTTTAAATGATGACAACGATTTTTTATCAATATCAGAATCATTATATTTCGTATTCAATTGTGAGACGATATCTCGAATAGAGATTGTGCCAAAAGTAATATGAGGACTTAATCTTGAACATGAGTTTTCGGATGATAGTGGTGACGACATTAGAAATTGATAATCTTTATGACGTGACACTAGGAAACTATGTAAAAGTTTTTGTGCTTCTTTACTCCCGCCATGTTGTCTGTATAAATAATTGTCTTCTTTAAAAGAAGTAAGATTATCTAATTTATGGCAATTATCATTTATGAATTCACAAGCTGAGTTTGTTGTCATTTTTATTTTCTTTGATGTAAAAGAACGCCAATCTTTGGCCCATGTTTGTCTATTTCGATGTTTGAGCTGTATTCCAAATTGATTACACTGGATCCATTTGACACCTTTTGATGAAAATAGACTAAGACATGAATCGTCAATTTCTTGAGATGATTTTTCTTTAAATATTCTATTAGAAAAAACATTCTTAACCTGATATCTGCTGAGTAAATCTCTAAAGACATCCAAAGTATCAGAGTGATAGATATTTAAAGTTGCACCATATTTTTCTTTGAGCTCATCAGACAGATCATCAAGTGATTCTTCAATAAACTTTAAATGGAAAGATGAGACTGTATCTCGCTTTGTAAGCTTTCTATCATATATATAGACTAATAAAACTGAGTCATTATCTATTGCTTGTGAGAAAGCTTCATTGTCATGTAATCTTAAATCATTTCTAAACCATAATATGTTTGTCATGTTAGCGAGTCACCATGAACGCGAAGATAAGAATTCCAACAATAAGTGTTGAGGATACAAAATACTTAATTGCCCAATTCATCTGTTTAGATGTATTTTGATCAGATGTGGATGTTATGAGCTTGATGGCATAGAAAAAAACTAAAATAAATATCAATATAAGTATAACGTTAAACATTATGTGTATCCTTTTTTATCTTCAATGACATAATCCTGTCAAAATTAATTCCATACTGCTTCCCAACGCTAAAAACAAGATAAGTGCTAAGTACTCCATTTTTAAACCCTTAAAGTGATAGTAGTATGCTCCGTAATATATAACAAAACAGTTAAGTATGATTAGCGAGTTTAAACATCCAATTGTCATCCTAGAAAATAATAACATTTACGATAAAATAATTAACATCGTATTAATAAAGGTTTCTTAACAGACAAGGATACAGTAAACATTAAATGCTATATTATAAAGTAATGAGAAAGCTAACCTTTATTTTTTTAATTATTCCGTTTTATTTAGCCTCAGCTTCTGAATTAGATATAACTCTCAGCGAAGTAACTGATAATCTCAGCGAGCCATGGGGGATGTCATTTATAGATGATGAAAAATTACTCATTACAGAGAAAACAGGGGCAATAATACGTATCGATATGAAAACAGGGGCAAAATATGAAATCGAGCACGATCTTAATTTTTATTATTATGGACAAGGTGGCCTCCTAGATATTCTTTACCATGACAGCTATGTCTATGTTAGTTATTCAGAAGATAGAGAGAATGGATACTCTTCAACATCCGTAGCTAGAGGAGTATATGATGAAAAAAGAATAAGTTTTAAAAATATTTTTCAAGCTGAGCCTCCTATAAATAGTGGCTATCATTTTGGCTCTCGGTTAGTTGTTAAAGATGGTTATCTTTATGCGACTGTTGGTGAGAGAGGTGAAGGGATGATCGCTCAAGATGTTTCAAATCATCCTGGAAGTATTATAAGAATAAATTTAGACGGATCCATTCCTGAAGATAATCCTAAATTTACCAGTAATCCTGATTGGTTGCCCGAAGTCTATCAAATAGGAGTCAGAAATCCCCAAGGAATGGCCGTTTCTCCAATCACAAATAAGATTTATATCTCAAATCATGGTGCTAAAGGTGGGGATTTTTTTGGTGAGGTAAAATTCGCAGAAAATTATGGATGGAAGCATATTGGATGGGGGGGAACTAACTATATTGGTACTAAAATTGGTGATGGAAGCGCGTGGAAACCTGGCTTTACCAAACCGCTATGGACATGGACTCCATCAATAGCAGTCAGCAACATTGTGATATATGATGGAGGAGCTTTTCCTCAGTGGAAAGGAGATGTATTGGTAACCTCACTAAAATTTAAAACTCTATACAAACTAAAATTTGAAAATGACATAGTTACAGAGCAAGAAGTTATTTTTGAAGACAGAATAGGAAGGATAAGAGATCTAGAAGTTAATAGTAAAGGCGAACTATTTTTGATTGACTCAAGTGGAAGCGCCAGTTTATGGAAACTGAAAAACAATGGAGGTATATATGAGTAGGTTTTTCTTTATTTTTTTAATGTTTATTTTAATAGCACCAACTGTGAGTGCGGAAAGTTACATAGCAACGAGACAAGAGCTTTGGTTTAGTGACTCTAGCTATTATAAGACCTCACACCACATCAAAATAGGTAAAAGTATTAACATGAATAATTACAGGGTTTTTGGTGAGTTGGGTTTCGGGGAGGATATAAATGAAGGTACACCAGTGGGATCAGGGGCGTCTTATGATTATCTAAGATTCGGTTTCACAAAAACATTTTATGATGCTCTGAGAGTAAATGTAAATTATCGAAGTAAAATGAAGTCTGTTGGTAGGGATCTTAATTGGATTGTAATAAATACGAAGTATAAATTTTAGAGAAAACATAAAAATTAATTAAAGCATCCTAATGGATATTTGCTACAATGAATTATGAGTTATGCGCAAGGTATAATACTTTTCTTTATATTCGCTATCGGTTTTGCTGTCATAATGATGTGTCTAGATGATAATACGGATATTTAAGATTCAATGTATTAACTGATTCATACTATTGGGAATATGGCAATTAATGAGACCGATGTTAAGCTGTTTGTAGATTCTTGGAAACAAGGTGTACTAGATATCAGAAGTGTCTATGACAACAAAGGTGATTACAAAGAACAAGCAAGTAAATTCTTAAAAACACACTACTTATTTGAGACAGAGAGTGTTTTGTTCAAGCCTACCCTCACTCGCGAAGAAATATTTAGAAATAGTTTTGATAGAGCTCTGTCATACTTCATAGGAGGTGACATTGATGAGGATAAAGGCTTTGCAATACAAGAATGGAAATCTATTGATACCGATCAGATAAATATACTCATAGAGGACGAGCTTATAATTGCTATGGGAGTTTTAAGTTTTAAATCCGATGAGGTGCTCAAAGTTGCTTTTACATTCATGCTAAAAGAAAGTAACAGTGACTTAAAAATAAAGATGCATCACTCATCTCTTATAAAATGATAATAAAAAACAGAGTAACAATATGACACAGATTAATTATGAAAAACTAATTGGACAATGGCACTTAGACAGAAACCTTATAGAAGGAAGCACAGATAAAGATCAATATATGAAACTAATACAAGAAGTAGGAGAACTATCTGATAGTTTATGCAAATCCAAGGACTTTAGAGATGATGTGGGCGATATCATGGTTGTTTTGATAAATATACTAGTTAGAAATAATTTAACTATGGATGAATGTTTAAAAGTTGCGTATGAGGATATAAAAGATCGAAAAGGTAAAATGGTTGATGGTGTTTTTGTCAAAGAGGGAGACAGTTAAATATTTTTTGAATATAACCTATGAAAGCCAATAGACAAAAAGATCAATTTTGGAAAGACACTGATACATGGCGAGACGAGCCTGATTTTTGGAGAAAAGGTATAATGAAAAAACTACCTGTTCTCTCGTCTTTAGGAATTGTATTAGTTACTGGAATTTTATTAACTATATTATTCAGATAATCATTAAGATACATGGATCAACTAAAAGAGTTGATCTTGGTTCATTATATTTTTAACGATCGACGGTATATTTTTTTTAAAATTAAAGAAACCTTTCTTGCAAAATTGTAAGCAATGAATATCATCCTCCAAATAAATAAAGTTTAAGTGATCTGAAACATTATGATTATTTATAAATGATAGATTCTCTCCTACAAAAGGATAAATAACATCAAAAGAAGAATTACTTGTGAGTAAAGATGTTAATTCATCATCTTCCATGATTGAAGAGTCAGTGAATTTTCTTGAAATATCTTCAACTAAAAGCTTTTTATATGTCATCACATTCTCAGAGAGTTTAAGTACTCGCTTGTCATTCGAAAGTAATGCAAAATAAATATTTTCATAATTGTCTTTAATTTTAGTAATAAAATCTACATCAAGATTATTTTCAAAAATAATTAGACTCTTATTACCTGAGTTAAGATTTATAAAGTCTAATTCATTGATGTCGTAAGTCATCGAGCTTTCCATAGGCTCTGCATCTTCATTTAAGTTATTTGGTCTGTATTTACCATTAGTAAATTTTGAGATATTAGATGATGTAGCCACATAGTGCTTGCCGATTGTTTGCAAGCCAGCAACCCATCTCCAACTTAGTGTGTTTGAGGCAGCATCGCCATCATACAAATGTTTCATAAAAAAATTTGCACCAAGCTGCCAAGGGAGATCTAATGTGAAAATCCATATACTTGCAAACCACATTCTTGTGTGATTATGTAAATAATTCGTTGATTTCAACTCATCTACCCAATCATTAAAACATTCTATATTTGTTGTTCCTGAATGTGCCTTTTCTAATACTTCATTATCAACGTTTTTAACGGAATAACTTATGTAGTCATTCCATACTTTAGGCCGATGCTCTAACCAGCCTTTCCAATATATTCTCCAAAACACCTCTTGAATATATTTTTCTATTTTATTGAATTTATATTTATCGAGTGATCTTTTAACTACAGAATATTCATTAATTATTCTGTGAGAAATATACTTTGACAGCATTGAGACATTGTTTCTTCGAGTGATACCAAAGTCATAATTACGATCTCTAGAGTATTGTGGCAAGTCATGATTAATAAAATCATCTAACTTTTTTACTGCTTTGCTATGTATATCTTCCATGAATATTAAAAATCTATAAAGTTATCTATTATTAGATATTAAAATAAATTATAAAAGGCACTGACACACCTAAACTAATACCTCCGAAGAAGAAAAATGCAAAATGAGAGACCCAAATTGCAGATATTAATTTTCTACTAAGAGAATTTGTATCTTTCAATTTTTCATCTATCGATTCCTTTCCAAAGATAGATTCATAATTTGAGTTAACCCACTTACAGTAGTACACATAGGCAATCGATACTACAACAAAAATAAATAAATTAAGAAAAAGTAGCTTATTATAAAACGTTATCCAATATATAGACGAAATTATAACTGGAAGAAGAATATCTCTTAGCATCATTGGCATTTGGATATCATACATGAATATAAATAAAAATGGAGGATTAAATTACTGTTTGCAAAAGCTCAGCAAATTTGAATATTACCAGAAACATACCAACGAGTGCGCAGAAAAATATGAATGATATTACTGGTAAAACAAGATTCTGTGCATTGTTTCCAAGAAATGCAATTACACCCTTTTCAATGATCTTTTGAAGAAAAAACATGATATTACCAAAGACTATAGACGCAACAACTGGACCAACTATAAAATAAATGAAAGGTTTAAGTGAATAGACATCTGAAAATCCGGAATCGTTAGAATAAATATATAAGCTTGATAGAAACCAAAATACTGCAGCTATTATATACTTATTTTTTTTAGCTTTATGCTCTTGTATCTGTTGCTCTGCAGCCTTTCTTCTCTCTTGTGCTTTGCTCATATTATGCCCTTGATGAATATTCACCAGTTGTAGGATTTACTTTAACCTCTTCATCTTGCTTTATAAAGGCAGGAACTTTAATAATGATGCCATTATCAAGTTCAGCATCTTTAAGTGTAGTAGATACAGTATCACCTTTTGCAACATTTTCTGTTGATATAACCTTACATGTAACAAAATTAGGTAGATTCACATCAATTATAGCATCATTCCATATTGTAACATCACATTCATCCCCATCGTTCAGCCATCGAGGATCAAAATCTACTGATGAAATTGACAGCTCAAGTTGTTCATATGATTCCAAATTCATAAAAAATAAATTATTAGATTCTTGATATAGAAATTGCATAGAGGTATTCAGGACATCGGCCTCATCAAGTTCTTCACCAATCTTTACAGTTTTTTCAATTATTTTCTTGTTCAGTAGATTTTTAATTTTGATCTTTGTGAAGGCTTGACCTTTCCCAGGATTAACAAAATCAGTATCAATAATCAGATAGGGCTGATTTTCGACAAGAACTTTATTGCCACTTTTTAATAAAGAATGATCAACCATTAGCCCAATTGTTGTTGGCTAGCTGATTCGATCTGTGAATTTTCTAAAGCCTGAATTCTTTTTCTTAGAGGTGGGTGTGTCGAAAAAAGTTTTTGCAATGTGCTTGACTGACCCTTGTTAGAGATACCAAAAGCTAACATTTGGTCTGGGAGCGGAGCTGCAACTTGTCTTTCTAATGCTTTAAGTGCGTTTATCATTTTAGTTTTTGATGTAAGTTGTGCACCACCTATATCTGCTCGAAATTCTCTCATACGTGAGAACCAACAAACTATTGTAGAGGCAAGTATACCTAAAATTACTTGCGCAAAGATGACAGTGAAGAAATATCCAATTCCATAGCCTCTCTCATTTTTTAAAATTACACGGTCAACGAAGTGACCAATAACGCGAGAAAAGAAAATTACGAACGCATTTACTATCCCTTGTATAAGGGTAAGAGTAACCATGTCGCCACTAGCTACATGACTCATCTCGTGTCCTATAACAGCTTCAATCTCATCTCTATTCATAGCACTAACCAAACCAGTACTAAGAGCAACTAAAGAACTATTTTTTGATGATCCTGTCGCAAAAGCATTCGGTTGAGGAGAATTGAATATGCCTACTTCTGGCATCTTGAGGCCTAGTTGATCTGATTGTCTCTTTACCGTATCTAAGTACCATTTTTCAAATTCATTTGATGGAGTATTGATTAACTTCACTCCTGCCATGGACTTGGCCATCCATTTAGACATGTAGAGGGATATGAAGGATCCGCCCATACCAAATACCAATGAAAATAGCATTAGTGAATCGTAGTCCAGGTCGACTCCATTAGATTGAAGGATACCCGTGAAGCCCGTTAGTGATAAAAAGATACTTAAAACAAAAAGTATCGCGATGTTAACAACTATAAAATAAAATATTCTCTTCATTTTTTCCCTGTATTGTAAATTAATTTAGCATTTTTGTGGGTATATTTATTGTCTATCTTCTTCCCACGTCTTGTTCTATCCATAATATATGGTTCTAGATCCTCAAATTCAATATATTTCGTCCTTTTATTTTTACTAGCAATCTCTAATCTTTCCCCATCTTTAATTACCCCAGAAAAAACAATTTTTTCTTCCTCGTCAGACTTAGGAATATTGATCAACTTTACTCCCTTCCCTTTAGACATTATCGGTATATCAGATAAATCTCCGACGAGCATGTACTGTTTGTCAGTTATCAATATATAGTATTTATAGTCTTCCATCTTAAAAGCAACAGGTTTTGAAAGCATTGATGCTTTGTTCTTTAAGATAGCTTTGCCCTTTCTATTTGAGGAACTGAGATCATGATTATCACATATAAAACCATATCCCGACTCGGTGCTTAATAGTGTATGATCAGTATTTTTCGAATCAACCATTCCGATGACATGGATACCATCATCAATGGTAAAGTATTTCTTTAAGGATTCACCGTAACCTCTGCCAGAAGGCATATCATTGACACTCATCGTGTATAAGAACCCTTTTTGATCGAAAAAGGCAACCTCTTTGTCGTTGTCAATATTTAAACAATCAAGCAATGAATCACCTGATTTAAATGCAAGGTCGTCAGTTTTATCTAGTGAACCTCTATTAGATTTTATCCAACCATTAGTTGATAAAACAACAAACATTGCCTCATTTGATATTTTAATTTCTTTCTTGATCTGCTTAGAAGAGGATACATCCTCCAGAATATTTGTTTTTCTATCAGATGAATATTCTTCACTCAACTCATCGAGTTCTTCACTGATTAGTTTATTTAATTTAGATTTAGATTTTAATATAGAACTAATCTCCTTATTTCTCTCCTTCAGCTTTGCGAACTCATCATTAATTTTTTTCTCTTCAAGTTTAGCAATGTTTCTCAGTCTCATATTCACAATTGATTCGTACTGTATTTCTGTAAACTTACCAATTTTCATTATCTTTTGTTTTGGATTATCATCATTGCGAAGAATTGAAATAATTTTATCAAGATGTTTATAAACGATTAAGAAGCCTTCAAGGATATGAAGTCTTTCGAGTATTTGATTATTCTCATGATTTAGCTGTTTTTTGTATGTATCCATACGAAATGCCAACCATTGAGAGAGAATTTCTTTTAAATTCATAACCTTCGGCTTGCCTTCTGATGTAATAATATTTAGGTTTACTCTGTAACTTCTCTCTAAATCCGTGGTGAAATATAGATGGTTCATCACATCTTCAGCGCTTACACTGCTGCCTTTGATTCTAATAATAATCTTTACCGGGTTTTTCTCATCTGATTGATCCTCAACAGATCCAATAAAGCTAATCTTCCTCTCAATAATTTGAGATTGAATTTGCTCAATGATTTTTGTGGTAGATGCTTGATAAGGTAGAGAGTTAATAGTTATTTCTTTTGACTTAGAAGCATACTCAGCTCGTAGTTTTATATTTCCAGTCCCTTCGTTATAAATCTCATCAATATCAGATTCATTTCTTAAAAGAGACCCGCCTGTCGGATAATCAGGGGCTGGAATAAAATCTATCAAATCTTTAACACTACATTTGGGATTCTTTATCAAATGTTGCACGGCAAGAATTATTTCTCCAAGATTATGCGGCGGAATATCTGTTGACATTCCGACTGCAATGCCTGAGCTACCATTTACAAGTATATTGGGGATAAGTGAAGGTAAAAACTTAGGCTCATCAAGGGAGCCATCAAAATTTGGTATCCAATCAACAGTACCATTTTTAAGATTTCTAAGAAGTAGATCAGAGTATTTAGTTAGCTTAGATTCGGTATACCTCATAGCGGCAAAAGACTTAGGATCATCTTGAGTACCCCAATTACCCTGTCCATCTATCAATGGCGAGTTATATGAAAATGATTGCGCCATCATAACCATAGCTTCATAACATGCTGTATCTCCATGCGGATGGAATTTTCCCAGGACATCTCCCACTGTTCTTGCTGATTTTTTGTGTTTAGTATTGTGTTTCAGACCTAATTCACTCATTGCATAAATTATTCTTCTTTGAACAGGCTTTAGTCCATCCAACAGACTTGGTAAAGCTCGATCCAGGATCACATACATTGAATAATTTAAATATGCGTCCTCACTAAAAGCGCCAATAGAAATTTTATCTATATTTGATGAAAATAGGTCTTTGTTTTTTGCCATTAGTTTGCCTGCACAAGATTACCTTTTTTCTCTAGCCATAACTTCCTATCTATAGATGTCTTTTTAGAGAGCATCATGTTTAATAATTTCATATCTTTCGCCTTATTTTCTAATGCAAGTAGTAAAAGTTTTCGTGAAGATGGATTAAGAGTCGTGTCCCTCAACTGTGAAGGATTCATCTCTCCCAGTCCTTTGAATCTTGTTATACTT
>CACAVP010000006.1 GCA_902535975.1 uncultured Gammaproteobacteria bacterium
CAAAGAAGTTAATGTTATCCAGGACAAAGAGTCACATAATTCTATAATTGAATCATCAAAATTAAATAAGATAAAAATTAATAGGTACTCTCATCTAGATGATTCACAGATAACAAAACATATATCGAAAGATAATGACATATTATTTAGTGAAGCTGTTTTTAGTATGACAGGCGATATGACGAACTTAAAAAATCATTTGGATATAAAGAGAAAGTTTAACACACAGCTGTATGTTGATGATGCTCATGGTTTTGCAATAGCCCAAAAGTCCAGCAATAATACAACAATAGAAACGTCATGCGAATTATTTGGAATGAAACCCTCAGATGCTGATGCATATATGGGTACATTTGGCAAAGCAGTAGGGACAATTGGTGCCTTCATCTGTGGTAACAAAGACCTAATAGAAATGATTATTCAAAAAGGTAGACCATATATTTATTCGACATCACAACCACGATGTATGATTGATGCAACAAGAAAAAGTTTAAATATCCTATCTTTAGATAAAAGTCGCTATAAAAAATTACATGAAAATATCACATATTTTAATGATGCTTGCGAAATCAAAAAAATACCTACTAATCTAAATCAAGTACCTATAAAAACAATATTATTGGGAAATCCTCACCTTACACTCAAAGTAAAGGAATTGCTTTTGGAAAAAAATATTCTGATACAAGCAATCAGATACCCAACAGTCCCAAAAAATAATGATAAAATTAGAATCACCCTAACATCTGATCATAATAAAAAAGATATTGATAATCTGCTAAATACCCTAGAGAATGTAATCTGTGAAAAATATACATAACAAAAACATAGTAGTTGGAATTACTGGAAGTATCGCTGCCTATAAAGCGGCAGATCTTGTGAGCAAGCTTAAAAAAGCAGGTGCTAACATCAAAGTAGTAATGACTAAATCCTCTACATCATTTATTACAGAGAGAACTTTGGAATCCATTTCAAATAATAAAGTTCTCGTGGATGAAAATGAGAATGACGAATCATTTCTACATTTAGATGTAGCAAAATGGGCTGACATATTTTTAATTGCACCGTGTACAGCAAATTCATTTAATAAAATAACTTCAGGGCTAGCTGATGATTTACTATCAACCTCGTGTCTTGCTTTCAAAGGGAAAATTCTGATTGCCCCTGCCATGAATCCAGATATGTGGAACAATGAGATGGTTCAGAAAAATCGTGAGAATATGTCGAAGCATAAGTTCAAAATCATTGGACCAGATTATGGTTTGCATGCATGTGGTGATGAAGGTTATGGCAGGATGAGTTCACCAGAGGCCATACTTGAAAGTCTAAGTAATGAAGTAGAAAAAAATGAACTTGATGGTATTAGAATATTAGTCTCAGCTGGTCCTACAAGAGAGCCAATTGATCCGGTTAGATTTATAAGCAACTATAGTTCAGGGAAAATGGGCTATGCGCTAGCTGAATCTGCAAGAAATTTAGGAGCAGATGTTGAATTGATTAGCGGCCCTGTTAGCATAAAAATGCCAGAGAATATAAAGATAACGAGTGTAGAGACATCTGCCGAAATGTTAGATGCAGTCCTACGAAAAATACCTAACTGTGACGTATTTATCTCAGCAGCTGCTATATCTGATTATAGACCATCTCACAAATTAACAGAAAAACATAAAAGCTCTGACGGAGAACTTGTGATTAAATTAGAGAGAGGGGAAGATATCTTGAAACTAGCGAAAGAGACAAAAGCTGGTTTATATGCTGTTGGATTCTCAGCAGAAACAAATAATATATCCGATAATGCAAAAATTAAATTGGAGAAAAAAAATATTGATATGATTATTTCTAATGAGGCAAATCATCAAAAAGGTTTAGGTTTTGAGTCAGATATGAATGAGGTCTGCATAATTGAGAAAGATAGTATGTTGAAGATCTCAAAAAATACAAAAAAAATAATTGCTGACATTATTTTGAGCAGGATAGCAAAAAATATTAAAGGGAACTTAATCAAAATAAAGAATGCTAGATAAAGTTCAAATAAGGATAGTAAACAACTTAATTAAATCAATACCAACATATGCTACCAAAGGTTCGGCGGGTTTAGATCTTCGTGCTGCGGTGAGAGATAAGATTCATCTTAGGCCTAATGAAACATTACTTATTCCAACAGGTTTATCAATTTTTATTGAAGATAAAAACTACGCAGCAACTTTACTCCCTCGCTCCGGTCTTGGACATAAAAATGGTATTGTACTTGGAAATCTAGTTGGACTAATAGATTCAGATTATCAAGGAGAACTTATGATATCTTGCTGGAATAGAGGTAAAGAAAGCTACTTCATAGAACCAATGGAAAGAATAGCGCAGATGGTTTTTATCAGAGTTGAGCATCCCGAATTTGAAATTGTCGAGGAGTTCCAAAACACAGAAAGAGGAGACAAGGGCTTTGGATCATCAGGAACAAAATAATATCAATGCAGATATTTTTAGAGCATACGACATACGTGGTATCTATCCGAGTGACTTCAATGAGAGTACAGCATATTTTATCGGTGTGGCCCTTGGGAATAGAATACAAGGTCAAAAAAAAGCTGTTGTTGCAATGGATGGGAGACTGAGTGGGCCAAATATAAAAACGTCATTAATTAATGGACTCCAAACAGCAGGTGTCGAAGTTACCGATTGTGGAATGATTCCTACACCATTACTTTATTTTGCAACTCATTCACTTGAGATACCCAATGGCTTTATGGTTACTGGAAGTCACAATCCCAAGAATTATAACGGAATAAAAATGATAATAAATGGAAGTCCGTTATTTGATAAAGATATCTATGCATTACGTGATTGGATTCAGAATAACCCAATTTCAGCAGTGGATAATCAAGGTCCAATAAGAAAATATGAGATGATAGTAGACGATTACATAAAAAGAGTAAAAAAAGACACGAATATTTCAACAACAAAAAAAGTAATAGTAGATTGCATGAATGGGGTCACAGGTTCAGTTGTGGATAAAATATTAGAGTCATTTCATATAAACGCAGATTATATAAACTCAAAAGTAGACGGTAATTTTCCCAATTGCTCGCCAGATCCAACCAAAGAGGTAAACCTTAAAAATTTGAAATCAAAAGTCTCCAGTGCTAACGCTGATTATGGTGTAGCATTTGATGGTGATGGCGACAGGACCGTCATCATCAGAAAAGATGGTTCGGTCTTGTGGCCTGATGAATTAATGATACTATTTTCTAAGTCTGTACTGATGCAGCATGCTAAAGCTAAAATTGTATATGATGTTAAATGCACAAGAAATTTAAAAATCAATATCATTAATGATGGAGGGATACCATTAGAATCTAGAACAGGTCATTCATATATTAAACAGACGATAAAAAAAGAAAGTGCAAAATTAGGCGGTGAGATGAGTGGTCATATTTTCTTTAATGACAAGTGGTACGGCTTCGACGATGGAATCTATGTTTTTTTAAGATTTCTAGAAATTCTATCTCAAGAAAATCAGCTCCTAAAAGCTCTTGAAGATTTACCAAAAACACATACTACTCCAGAGATAGACATTGAATTCAAAGGAAATAGTCATTTCAAATTTATTGAGGAATTTATTAAATTAAGCAGATTTGATGAATATAATGTTTCTTTGATAGATGGTATTAAAATATCAAATAATGAGTCATGGGGTTTGATAAGAGCATCAAATACATCTCCAAAGATTACACTTAGGTTTGAATCAGCCACGCAAGATGGACTAAAAAGCATAAAAAATGATATTAAAAATGCTATTCTTAAAATTGATAATAAGTTAGACTTACCCTTCTAAAATTATGAATGATAAAGTGATACTAAGAGAAAACTCTGCAAATATTCCGTCAACAGCTAATGTGTTGATAGAGGCACTTCCATACATTCAAAAGCTAGCCAACAAAATCATTGTCATAAAATTTGGTGGTAATGCAATGATAGACGATAGGCTGAAAAATAACTTCGCTAGAGATGTAGTTCTTCTAAAACAGGTTGGTCTTCATCCAGTAATAATTCATGGTGGTGGGCCGCAAATTACCAGCTACCTTGAAAAAATGGGTATCAAATCTGAATTTGTCGATGGAATGAGAGTAACGGATGACAAATCAATTGAAATGATTGAAATGGTTTTAGGAGGATCAATTAACAAAGAAATTGTAAATCTAATAACCAGCCATGGAGGGAGAGCAGTTGGTTTATCTGGAAAAGACGGAGGATTAATTAGGGCTAAAAAAATGGTAGGTGAAGGTAAAAATAAGAATTTTGATTTTAAAAATACTGGAATGGTCTCCAGTATAGATCCCAGTGTAGTAAACCTTCTTGATGCAACCCCATTCATACCTGTTATTGCGCCTATTGGTATTGGTGAAGATTTTAAAACATACAATATAAACGCAGATATTGTTGCTGGCAAAATAGCAAAAATACTCCAAGCGGGTAAATATGTGGTTCTAACTAACACAACTGGAATATTTGACGACAATGGCAACCTAATCAAGTCAATGAATGCTGAACAAGTTAGACAACTTGTCAACAAAGGGATAATTTCATCTGGTATGCTTCCAAAAGTTGAATCTGCGTTAGAAGCCGTATCTGCTGGTGTACAAAATGTTCAGATAATTGATGGGACAATCGACCATGCTATACTACTTGAGTTATTTACAGATGAAGGTGTAGGTACGATGATACGAAGAACCTGAATCTTGGAATATTTCTTCCTTCTTTTAATATCTTTCTTATCAAATCTTTTTTCAGCTTTTTCAGGTGGAGGAGCTGGAATAATTCAGCTACCTGCTATTCTCCTTCTTTTTGAAATTTCTTTTCCGGTTGCTCTAGCTACCCATAAAATTTCAACCGTTTTATTAGGCTTGGGTGCTTCGCTGAAGTTCTTCGAGAAAAGTAAACCGTCTCACAGACTCTTAAGTGAAGGTATAATGATAGGCTTACCAGCCGTTATTATAGGGGCATACTCAATAAGTTTTATCAATGAAAATCTTGCAAGACAATTTTTGGGTTTACTAATTCTACTTGTCTTTTTTTTATCATTTACAAAAAGTCATAATCAAGATAGAACTAAACCAAATCCGTTAATTGTATACCCATTGCTTTTTATCATTGGGTTTTTGAATGGGTCCTTATCAGCTGGAACAGGTCTTTTGTACACCCTCATGCTTACAAAGCTGTATGGTTATAATTACAAAGAGGCAATAGGTTATACTTTATTAGTGGTAGGCCTGTTCTATAACTTGGTTGGTGCAATAGTTTTATATCTTATATCTTCAATTGATATATCAATACTTCCCATACTTCTTCTTGGTTCATTTGCAGGAGGGTATTTGGGCGCTATGGTGGCTATAAAAAAATCGAATGTTCTAATAAAATCAGCATACCAGTTAGTTACTCTGATAGTTGCATACAAACTATTATTCTAGTTGGCACCGTGTTCTAAGATATACTTATCCATTGCTTGAATATGTTCTTTATACTCTGAATTTGATTTTATAAAATTCGAAATATCATTTAGTGAAATAAGGCTATGCACTTTTATTGTGAATTTCTCTGTTATCTCTTTAGCGGCAACTTTATTCTCTCCAACTTCCATCCTATCGAAAGCTACTAAAACGTCGCTGCATGCAGCTTTTGATTCCGTAATCATTTCTATAGATTCAACAATGGATGATCCTGAGGATATAACATCATCAACAATTAAAGATATTCCTGTGATAGGGCAACCAACAAACTTTCCCATGTCTCCATGCTTTTTCTCCTCTTTTCTGTTGAATGCAAAGGGTTTGTTAATTGAATATTTCTTATATAAGCTATGACAAATTGACGAGCACAAGGTTATGCCTTTATAAGCTGGTCCAAAAATGAAATCAAAATCTAATGAATTTTCACTAATATAATCTGCATAATAACTTGATAGTTCATCGAGGAGTTTGCCATTGTTGCAAAGACCCGTATTAAAAAAATAAGGGCTTTTTCTGCCTGACTTTAGGGTAAAGCTTCCAAACTTTAATATTTTCTCATGAAGTGTGAACTCAATAAATTCTTGTTTTTTACTAAACATAGTGAGCAACCATTAAATAATGATAACATATCCTTTAAAACATGATGAAAGTAATAACAATTAATGTTTGTGGTATACGCTCAAGTCAGAAAAAAGGTATATTTGATTGGCTTTCAAGAAGTAAAGCAGATCACATATGCATGCAAGAAACAAGGGCACTTGAAGAACAAATAGATAATGATGATTTTATCTTAAAAGGTTATACAAGATACATGAACATCGCAGTTAAAAAGGGCTACAGTGGAGTTGCAATATATTCAAAACATAAACCCTCAGAAATTATTAGTACATTCTCTAAGTCTATTTTTGAAGAGGAGGGAAGATTTATTTCCCTAGAGTTTGGAAAATATATAATCGCTTCAATCTATTTCCCCTCTGGATCATCTGGAGAAGAAAGGCAGAAAATGAAATATGAATTCATGGATTTATTTGAGAAATATGTCAAAAAAGAAATGAAAAAGAGAAAAATGCTAATCCTATGTGGCGATTACAACATAGCACATACAAAAGATGATATAAAAAATTGGAGATCAAATCAGAAAAACTCTGGCTTTCTCCCAGAAGAAAGAGCTTGGATGACAAAATTAATCGATCAAATAGGTCTCGTAGATGCATTTAGGGTTAAATGTAAGCAAAATGACATTTATACTTGGTGGTCCAACAGGGGTAATGCATATAATAATAACGTAGGATGGAGAATTGACTATCAGATGGTTACAAGTAATTTATTAGACAAAATAAATAAAGTATACGTTTATAAGGGTAAAAAATTTTCTGACCATGCTCCATTGGTAATTGATTATGATATTTAAAACTCTTAAGGCCAGTGTTATTCCTTACCTAGAGAAAAAAATTCTAGTCTCGATGATCATGGGTTTTGTGTCAGGTTTACCTTTGTTATTAACAATAACTCTTCTTCAAGCATGGTTAACAGATGAAAATATTTCAAAATCTACAATTGGACTTTTTGCTTTAATTGGTTTGCCTTACTCTCTTAAATTTCTATGGGCTCCTTTGTTTGATCGTTATGTAATCTCTGCCTTGGGTCGAAGAAGGGGTTGGCTACTATTAGCCCAAGTTTTCTTGATATCCTCGATATTTTTTCTTGGACAATCACAACCAGAAATTAACTTGTATAACGTTGCAGTTTTATCCTTAGCTGTAACATTTTTTTCAGCCTCGCAAGACATAGTCATTGATGCCTATAGAAGAGAAAGCTTGAAAGAGAGTGAGCAGACAATAGGTGCTTCCGCTTATGTTCTGGGTTATAGGTTTGGTGCTTTAGCCGCAGGTGCAGGTGGATTAATTTTAGCGGATATTTACTCCTACTCGCTTGTTTACACAATTATGTCACTAATTATGATATTGGGTGTCATAACAACATTGTTAGCAGAAGAACCCAAAGTCGAATTTAAATCATATACTCTTCGCGAATCCATTGTTGAGCCATTTAAAGAGTTCTTTACAAGATATACAGCAATCAATAGCAATATAAAGGTGATGACGCCGTATCTTATTTTACTTTTTATACTTTTGTATAAAGTAGGGGATACTATGGCCCACTCTTTGAGCACAAACTTCTACCTAGATATTGGCTTTTCAAAAACAGAGATAGGGACAATTGTTAAATTCTTTGGTCTTGGTGCTACATTGCTTGGTGCTTTTTTAGGTGGAGCAATATCATTGAAACTAGGTCTTTATAAATCATTAATATACTTCGGAATTTTTCAGCTCATAGCGACTTTAGGATTTTCAATATTATACTATGCTGGGAATAATACTCTGATGCTAATCACAGTTATATCACTTGAAAACCTAGCAGCTGGAATGGGCTATACAGCATATCTAGCTTTCATTGCACACATGACATCTAAAGAATTTACTGCAACGCAGTTTGCTTTGATGACAGCACTTATGTCTTTGCCAAGAACATTTCTTTCTGGCACTTCAGGATATCTAGTAGAGCTTTTGAACTGGGATTTATACTTTATTTTTTGCTCTTTAATAGCAATACCTGCTCTGATAATATTAAGAAGAATTAAATTTATTATTAAAGATGAAAAAATTTAATACAGCTGATCTTTGTGATGATCATAATCTTGAAATAGCACAACCTATTTTTAAATTGTTCGGTGCAAATTCTCATTGCCATGGTCGCATAAGAACAGTAGAGGCTATAAATGATAACTCGTATGTAAAAAAGCTTTTAAGTGAAGATGGTCATGGTTGTGTAATGGTAGTGGATGGTAAGGGCTCAGAAAAATGTGCATTAGTTGGAGATAACTTAGCGGAACTAGGATTTAAAAATGGATGGAGCGGTATTATCATAAATGGATGTATAAGAGATAGTATAGAGATTAGTAAAATATCTATATCTATAAAAGCGATAAATCTAGTCCCTAATAAAAGTGAGAAGAAAGATGTAGGTAAATATGGCATAGATTTATCTTTTGCCGGCATTTTATTCAAAGAAAATGATTATATATACTCAGATCCAGACGGTATCGTCGTATCTTCGTCAGAGTTAATCAAGTGATATCTAACCTTATAAGCTTGGAAAATATCTCTTTAGTCAGACAAGATAAAGAAATAATCAACAACTATTCGTTGCGAATCAATCAAAAACAAAAATATAACATCTATGGTGAAAATGGGTCAGGAAAAACTTCTTTATTAAAAATAATTGCTGGAATAACTGAACCAACTAAAGGAGAGATACACTCCAATCCATCATTTGATATGAACAAGGATATTTTTTATATAGGTCACAAATATGGACTTAAAAATGAGCTGACTGTTTACCAGAACTTAGAATATGCACTTAATTTTGCCAATAATGATGATCATACCTCCATTGAATCAGAACTTGAGGAGTATTCGATGAAAAAGTATATCAATATACAAGTAAGGTATTTATCACACGGCCAAAAGAAAATTATTAGTTTGATTCAACTGACTCTGATTTCTAATAAGCTCTGGCTATTAGATGAGCCTTTTACCGGCTTAGACAAAGTAAAAATTGATTTGCTACTTTCTAAAATGGATAAACACGTAAGCAATATGGGTAGCATTGTAATTACAAGTCATAACGCCAAAGAAAATTTTGATAATATAAAATTATGTTGAAATCGTTCATAACAATTATACTTAGAGAAATGCACATTGTGCTAAATACCAGCTCTCGTGTTTTCATGCCGATTGTTTATCTTCTGTTAATTATAACTTTTTTCTCAATAAGCCTAGAAGGAACAACCATTGGCGGGTATGAAAATATCCTGCCTCAAATTATCTGGCTGTCTTGTCTTTTAGTTAGTCTTCTTAATATGGATTCTTTATTTAAAGAGGATTATGAAGACGGGACGCTTGATGGTATTGTTATAAATTCTGAGATACTCGAAATAAGCTTACTAGCAAAAGTCGTAGCACATTGGATGTTTACAATAATTCCTTTGGTGATTGTTGCTTTTTCAACAAATTTACTTTTAACAGCTAAGCTTGACGTATCTATAATCTTACTAATAAGCCTGATAATAGGTACGCTTACATTATCGCTAATAGGCTCAATAGCAGCCTCATTAACGCTCAGTCTTAGAGGTAATGGTTTGTTACTGTCTACTATTGTATTGCCACTTGACATCCCGATACTGATTTTTGGAACAAGTGCAATCTATAATGCGTCAATCGGTATGAACTATAATTCAGAAATGTTATTTCTTACGACATTACTAGTTTTATTTCTTATAATTGCACCATTTGCGGCATCGTTCGGTGTAAGGAATAGTCTAGATTGATTTGACCCAAAGCTTATTCTTTTCATAGTCTAGTAAAATATTTTGTGAAGATTTCAACATAGCCCCAAAGAAAAATAATGTAAATCCCAAAGCAGTGATAATAAGTGGCGTTAACATTTCCCCAGCAATGCTCGGTGTACTCAACTTAATTACAGATGGGCCCTGATGGAGCGTGTTCCACCACTCGACAGAGAAATGTATGATTGGGATATTTATAAAACCAATTATAGCTAAAATATTTACTGCGGAAGCAGCTTTCCTTTTATCCTCGAAAGAGCCATGTAAAAGTAATATCGAAAGATATAAAAAGAAGAGTATCAATTCTGATGTTAATCTTGCGTCCCATGCCCACCATGTACCCCACATTGGCTTTCCCCAAATAGCTCCAGTGAGAAGAGTAAACAAAGTAAAAAGCGCTCCGAGCTTACATGAAGCAAGTAAAATTACGTCATAGACTTTCACATGCCATATCAAAGATACAATCGCAGAGAAGAAAACAACAGAATAAGCGAATAGGGAAATCCATGCACTTGGGACATGCACATACATAATACGAAAAGCATCCCCCTGTTGATAGTCTGGCGGAGCTACAAAAAGCCCTTGATATAAACCAAAGGAGATGAAAAATAGCGATAAGATAAGAAGCCATGGTATTATGGCGCTAGTAAATTTATAATACCCTTCAGGGGAAATCTTTGATAATAGACTTTTAAGCATAATTCACAAAAAATAATAACATACAATTGATTCTATGACTGATAATAATAAATTGAAGGATTATGAAAAAAATATGACTACATGGTGTAAAAGCGTCCTAGGCAAATATAGGATCATGAAGAAGCTCAATAAAGATGCATATAAAAAATCTATCCGGTCAAAGAAAGACACTGACTAATGGTATCTTTGTAATCACTTAAATTTCCATTAATAACAAAAAAAGGGCCATTTAGAAAATTATCCTCTGCACCGTAGGAAAATCTTTTTAAATTCTTATCTAAAAATAGGCCGCCAGACTCCTCAACAATGCACTGTCCAGCTGCAGTATCCCATTCATATGTCGGTCCAAGTCTTACTGAGAAGTGACCACTACCCTCAGCAATTTTTGAAAATTTAATCGCACTAGACATAAACACTCTATCTGAAGTAGGGAAGTGATTACCTAATATGTCCAATATACTCTCTCTAACAGAAGTACTTAAAAATATACAATCATTAATATTCATTTTAGAGGGTAACCTTATACTTCCCTTGTCCTCACGTATCAAGTATGATCCATTACCTTGTATTGCATAGTAGAATTCTCTCGTACTGGGAATATAAATGATCCCAAAAACTGGATAATTATTTTCTATGTATGAGATGCAAATACAGAACTGGCTGCCTCCCTTAATATAATCTTTGGTCCCGTCAATAGGGTCAACTACCCAGTAAGAGTTGTCTCTTTTTGTGTTATCGATATTTTCTTCAGATATCACGATATCGTCAGGAAAATTAGATAATAAATACTCGACAATAATGTCATTAGAAAGTAGATCAATGTTTGTGACGGGGGACTTATCAGATTTTGTCTTAATCTTTAAACTACTTTGATTTTCTAGTTGAATCTTCCCGATTCTCGAACAAAGGGCCACAAGATTTTGAATATGTTCGTCAAATTTATTCATAATTATTTTGTATATAATTCACTGCAGCATAAACTCTAGAATCAATAATTTTATATTCTTCTAGAAGAGAATTTATATGCGGTATCTCTACTTTTATAATCTCTAGATCTTCTGGTTCGTCCCCGATCAGTGATGATGGTTCTAAACTCTCTGCAAGCATCATGTAAGTAATATGATCAATATAACCGGGAGCAAGATATAGTTTTTTTATGAAATTTATCTTGCCAGACTTAAATCCAGCTTCTTCTTGTAATTCCCTGTCAGCTGCTTCATACATTGTTTCATTAGAATCTATTTTTCCTTTCGGAAGAGTTAACATGTAATCATCTACTGCAGCTGCATACTCCTTTATAAATATTATATTATTCTTAAGAACAGGAATAATTAATACGGCACCCTGCCCAGTCCCTGAAATAATCTCGTAATTTAAAACCTCATTTGAGAATTCTATTTTTGCCTCATTGATATTAAATAATCTACTTTTGAAGAGTGGTGATTTTTTCAGAATTTTTGGCATGTTGTAAAATAATAAGAGTTGATGATACATTAATGGTTATGATATTTAAAGATACAGAATGCTTATTATTCGATATGGATGGTGTTATTTTAGATAATACTTATGATAATAATTTTTGGCAAAACCAGATTCCTAGTGTTTTAGCTAAAAAAAGACAAATATCCTTTGAAGACGCCAAAAGGCTTGCGATACAAATATTTAATTATAAAAAAAATTCTAAAGATTGGTACGACTTAGATTATTGGTCAAATATGCTTGATATTGACATAGAAAAACAAAAAAAAGCAAAAGAAAGTTATGAAAAAATAAGACTCTACGAGGGATCAATCTCTTGCTTAGAAAAATTGAAAGGTAAAATGAAGATGATTCTAATTACTAATGCACATAGGAAAACATTAAACATAAAATTACAGAAATATGACTTATCTCCATATTTTGACGAAATGGTTTGTGCACACGAGCTGTATTACGTGAAAGAGGATGTACAACTTTGGTATATGCTACGATCTAGATACAGGATTGATTTCGAAAAAACTGTACTCATAGAGGATACCATAAAAAATATTTATATGGGCTTATCAGCAGGGATATCCAAGGCGATTTACTTAGGAAATGAAAAGTATGCATCATCAAATAAAATCCTCAGCATGTCATCAATCAACGATGTTCCCTCTGCATTCAATTAATCTTAAATCCGGATAATTATTCTTTTTTGGGAAAATTTCTTCTACTTTGATCCTCAAACTTCTTCTCTCAAAAAAAGTCAAACGGGTCACATGATCAGCGAATATTTTATATTCAATTGACTTTTTTTTAAACTTTGGTTTTTTAAATAAAAGTGAAGCCAGCGATCTATCCTTGAGAAATTTAATAGCGATTAGTCGCCCTCTAATGCTGGTTACTGGAGTATATGATGTTGCCAGTATAGGCTTTTCAAGCTTACCTTGGAGCTGAACTTTTCTTACTAGAGAGTACCTCTTTGAAGTATGTATACATTCTTTCGTAAGGTGCATCTTAGAAGATATAACTCTTATGGAGCGTTTCATTGCAAGCCTTTTTGTTAATGACGAGTTATCTATCAACAATTTTTTTAGGTTGTTTGGCAAGCCTTCGAGTGAGCTCTCCCTCAACCATTTTTTCCTATAGTTGTACTTCATCAATTTTTTTTATGTTCCATCTTTTTTTAAGCTCTTTGATTTTTGCAGATGGGAGATTATATGTAAAACTCTTTATCTCATGAATATTATTCATGATGTCATTTATATTTGTAACTCTATAATTATCAGGTAAACCAGATTGTTTTGTCCCAAGATATGTACCAGCCCCTCTCGTGTTTAAGTCATGCTCTGCTACATCAAATCCAGAAGTATTTATTTCTAAAAATTTTAATTTCTCAACTGTTTCATCTTTAGCGTCATCAGTATGGATAAAATAACAATATCCTTGATCTTTACCTCTTCCGACTCTTCCCCTCAATTGATGGAGCTGTGATATACCGAACATCTCAGAATTCTCTACTACGAGACAGTTTGCATTTTGGCAATCTATACCTACCTCTATTACACTTGTTGCTACGAGTATTTTTATGTTACCTCTTTGGAATTCGTTGATTATCCTAATTTTCTCATCAGAGGATATTTTTCCATGTAGTACAGCAGTTCTATATTTTGGGAATTGGTTTTTTATTATTTCTGAGAACATTTTTACAGACTGAAGAGTATCATCAGTAGTATCTTCAACTCTTGTGCAAACCCAATATGTTTGAACGCCTTTATCTAAATGATCTTGTACAAGCTCATAAACTTTTTGTCTCTTGTGGTCACTATATACGGCAGACTTTGTCTTTTTTTGCGAGGAGGGCTTATCAGGTATTTTTATATAGTTCATATTCTCATATAGAACTAATGCTAAAGTTCTTGGGATAGGTGTAGCCGACATATAAATTAAATGCGGTTGATAAGCATAACTTGATGTGATTTGCTCTCTCTGTTTTACGCCAAATTTGTGTTGCTCATCAATTACAACAAGAGCTAAATTTTTAAAATCATAGTCATCATATAAAAGTGCATGTGTTGCAACAAGTATAGATATTTCACCATTTTTTAGTTCTAGTTTGATATCTCTCTTTCTTGAACTACTGTCCTTGCCGCTCAGCATCACAACTCTACCGATACCACTAAATAGAGATGTAAATGTTTTAAAATGCTGATTGCACAGAACTTCCGTTGGCACTAAGACTAAACACTGGTACCCATTTCTTACAACATTCAAACATGCTATAACAGCAACTATTGTTTTGCCGCAACCAACATCTCCCTGTATTAATACTCTTGAAGGCTGAGTAGACTGCAAAGAATCAAAGACTCTATCTAAAGCATTTCTTTGTCCGTCTGTAAGTATGAAGGGCAGTCTCTCTATAAAGTTTTCTGTAAATTTAGATTCTATAGCAATACCGAATGATTGTTTCTTGTCATACTTTAATAAACTTTCAAGAAATTCATGTTTATATAAATAGACTTCTTCGAAAATAAGTCTTTTTTTTGCTTGTTGATATTCTTCAAATGCATCATCATAGCTTCCTGCAGGGAAATGAAGTTTCTTGAATGCCTTAAGTATAGACATACAACTAAATTTTTCATTGAAGTAATCATCGAGTGCAGAAATCTTGTAATTATTTGAAAGTATCTTGAAAGCCTGAACTATTAGTTTTCGTATCTTTTGTTGAGAGATAACTCCCCTAAGAGAATATGTTGGAATGATAGACTGTAAAGGCTTATTATCCACGAAAGTTTCTATTTCTGGATGGATGAATTCAATGCTATCTTTATTTTTTTTTACTTTACCATCGACCCTTACATTAATCCCGGGTTGAAGATTCATAAATATAATAATTTTGTGAATGAACCTAACTGTAAAAGTTCCTATTTTTCCTCTTATAGTAATTATATAGTTGGGCTTAAAGCCTTTGGTTCTTATTGCTTTAATAATCTCACCTGATACAACAACACGGTCGCCATGATTTATGCTCTCTAAAGATAAAGCTTCCGATTTGTTACACAACTCTTTTGGCACATTAGAGAGTAAATCGAATATTGAGTTTATACCAATGTGTCTAAGTAACGAAAGCGTTTTGGGGCCTACACCATTTAAAGAGCCCACACTTATTGAGAGATCATCGGGCTTTTTGTGCATGATTTATTCTTTGAAGATAACTGCGTCGATTTCAACTTCGACATCTTTTGGCAATCTGCTTACCTCAACAGCTGCTCGTGATGGATATGGTTTGGACAAATACTTTTCCATTACGTTATTAACAGATGAAAAGTTTTCAAGATTTTTAAGGTAAACCGTTAGCTTAACGCAATCATTTATGCTTGCTCCTGAGGAATCTGCGATATTACTCAGGCTTTGCATTATGACTTCTACCTGCTCTTCAAAGGAACCTTGCACAACAGTCATGTCTTTGTAATCCAAGGGGATTTGTCCGGAGACAAATATAAAGTTGCCTACAATTACAGCCTGGGAATACGTGCCTATAGCTGATGGCGCCTTTTCACATACTACTTCTTTTTTGCTCATGGCTTTCTCCTTGTGTGACCAGCCTCTTTTAATCTCTCTAAATAATTGTGCCAGTTGTCTTTATAATTCTTACACAAGTTATAGAGATGTTCCCATGAATATAGACCAGTATCATGTCCGTCATCAAATATAATTCTCACGGCATAGTTGCCTACTGGCTCTAATTTATCTATAGCGACGTCTTCTTTGTTAATTTGAAGTTTTTCTTGTCCAGGCCCATGCCCTTTTACCTCAGCGGATGGCGAAAAACATCTGAGGTATTCTGAAGTTATATCACTGCTATAACCATCCTCAAACGTAATAGATAGGGTGTTAGTTTTCTTTATGTATCTTAGTTCTGTTGGTTTAATCATAATATATACCTGCTTAGATCTTCGTTTTCGGTAAGCTCATTTAGATACTTATTTACGTAGTCTTCATCAATTGTAATTTTACTCTCTTTCATATCGCTTGCATCAAAGGATAAATTCTCTAACAAGCGTTCCATAATGGTGTGTAGTCTTCTAGCACCTATGTTTTCAGTTTTTTCATTAACAGTCCATGCGATTGTAGATAATCTGCTTATAGCACTTTGATCAAAAATAACTTCAACTCCCTCAGTCTTCATAAGTGAAGTATATTGTTGTGTGAGTGAATAATCAGGTTCAACGAGGATTGACTTAAAATCGTCAACCGATAATGCATTCAGCTCAACTCTAATTGGTAACCGTCCTTGCAACTCTGGTATTAGGTCCGAAGGTTTTGACAGATGGAATGCACCAGATGCAATAAATAATATATGGTCTGTCTTTATAGGACCATGTTTGGTGTTAACTGTTGATCCCTCGACTAATGGTAAAAGATCTCTCTGAACTCCCTCTCTGGAAACATCTGCACCTCCGGCATTTGATCTAGAGGCAACTTTATCAATCTCATCAATGAATACTATGCCATTTTGTTCAACTTGCCTTATTGCATCTTGTTTTAAATCATTCTCATTGACAAGCTTTCTTGCCTCTTGTTCAGCTAATACAGACAGGGCATCTCTAATTTTCATTTTCTGTGACTTGGTTTTATTGCTGGAGAGGTTTTTGAACATACCTTGTAGCTGATCTGTCATCTCTTCCATACCAGGAGGTGACATTACTTCAAATGCTGGCATTGATGCACTCACATCGATCTCGATCTCTTTATCATCGAGTTTACCTTCACGTAGATCCTTGCGTAAAGACTGTCGGGTTTCACTATTGTTTGTATTGTCTGCTGTATCTAAGCCCTGGACTAGTTCATTTTCACGAGATGGAAGCAGTTTGTCCAGAATTAGCTCCTCAGCTATCTCTTCTGATCTGTGTTTGACTTTTGACATAGCTTTAGTCTTGACTTGGGTAATTCCGATCTCAGTTAAATCTCTGATAATTGAATCAACTTCTTTACCAACATAGCCAACTTCAGTAAATTTTGTTGCCTCTACCTTAATAAAAGGCGCTTGTGCGAGTTTCGCGAGTCTGCGGGCAATCTCAGTCTTACCGACTCCAGTGGGGCCTATCATAAGGATATTTTTTGGTGTTATCTCGTTACTAATTTTTTCTGGAAGCTGTAATCTTCTCCATCTATTTCTCAAAGCAATAGCCACAGCTCTTTTAGCATCAGCCTGGCCAATGATATGTTTATCAAGCTCTTGTACCACTTCTCTTGGTGTCATCTCAGACATTTATCTTCTCGATTGTAAGATTTGAATTTGTGTAAATACAAATATCAGATGCAATGGTCAAAGATTTTTTAACAATCTCTTCTGCTGATAATTCAGTATTGTCATACAACGCCTTTGCGGCAGATTGTGCAAAAGAACCGCCGGATCCTATAGCGATTATAGAATCTTGGGGCTCAATAACATCTCCATTACCAGATATAAGCAGTGATACCTCTTTATCAGCAACAATCAGTAATGCCTCGAGGTTGCGAAGAATCTTATCTGTCCGCCAATCCTTCGCAAGTTCAACAGCTGATCTAGTTAGATGGCCACTGTACTTTTCAAGTTTGCCCTCAAATTTTTCAAAAAGTGTGAAAGCATCTGCTGTAGCACCTGCAAAACCAGCAATAACATTATCCTTGTAGAGTCGTCGCACTTTTTTTGCATTATTTTTCATTACTGTATTTCCTAGTGTAACTTGACCATCGCCACCAACTACTACTTCTTCACCTCTTCGTACTCCAACTATTGTTGTGCCATGAAATTTGTCGTTATTATTCATATCTATGCCCTGGGATGACTATTTTTATAAACTCTATTTAAATGCTCAAAATCCATGTTAGTGTAAATCTGTGTCGTGCTGATATCCTCATGCCCTAAAAATTCTTGGACTGCCCTCAAATCTCCAGATGCCTCTAAAAGATGTGTAGCACAACTATGTCTTAATGTATGGGGTGATATCTTACAATTCAAGCCTTGTTTCTTAACCCAGAAGTTAATCCTATTCTGAATTGATCTGTTAGACAGCCTAGTGCCAAATTTATTTATGAATAGAGCGTTATCCACTGGACGGAGATTACATCTTGCGCTGGTCCAATCTGATAGTGCCTCAGAGGCCTTCGCTCCCAGTGGCAGGATTCTTTCCTTCTTTCCTTTGCCTATAACTTTGACGCATTTGGACTCAATATCTACAGAATCAGTATTTAAACTTGAGAGCTCGCTCAGTCTCAACGCAGAGCTGTACATTACCTCTATTATTGCTCTATCCCTTTTCGAAACACTGCTTGATGCATCAATGTTACAAAGAGTGTCTACGTCTCTAATTGATAAGATATTTGGTAATTTTTTTGATAATTTTGGTGTTTTGATGTCGATAATTGGACTAATAGAAATTACAGATGTCTTAAGAAGAAATAAAAAATATGATCTTAATGTAGATGCTTTTCTTGCAAGCGATGAAGGAGATAGCCCTAGGCTATTCAATTTCATAAAAAAAGATTCGATGTGAAGTCTTTCTGCAGTATGTAAATCTTGATTTTTACTATGTAAAAATTCTTTAAATTGCTTTAGATCAATCTGATAGTTTTTGAGGGTGTCATTTGTATATAGTTTTTCGTTTTTCAAGTAATCTAGAAAATCACTTAAATATGAATCTGTTTTACTCAAGTGCTCCCTCTCCATCAAAACTACTTGGACCAATTAACATAAATTCATCTGGGTTATAAGTCTTCTTAATATCCAATATACCGCCTTTCTGCTTCACTCTAATCATAGACCGAGTAACTCTTGATTCATGACTTAATTCATAGAGTTTAAACATACATATAGCTGCTGCTGTGGCTCCGCTCCCACACGAATCAGTATATCCGGCGCCTCTCTCATTAACCATAATATCTAAGATTGTTTTATCATCTGACATAAAATCAGCAGCATTTTTTATAAATCCAATATTCATTATGCCGTTGTAAATTTCATTAATTATTTCACTTATTCGCTGCTTATATTTTATAGACTCTGGTGAAAAAACTACGCAGTGATCATTTCCAATCGATAGAGGTATGAATGAAAACTTCAAGTCACTATCTAATTCGTCCAGCGTGACTACTAAACCCTCCTTTTCAATCGAGTATTTACTTTCATTTAGTCGGCCAATTTTATCTACATATATAGGACTGCCCATGTTTACCGAAATTAACTCTTTATCGCACTCTGCCTGATAAACCTGATCACAAACAACGAGCCTTGCTCTCGTTAAATTATACTTTTTATTAAGATATAACATTGTTGCTCGAAGACCGTTGCCGCATTGACATGCTTTTGTCCCGTCCTGATTAAAAACATCACAAACTATGTTCTCTATATTTGATGTATTAATAATAAAGAACTGATCACATCCGATTACGTCTCTTTTTGAGTAATATTTAATTTGATCAACAGACAATGAAGGTTTAGTCCCATCGTTCTCTACCAGTATAAAATCATTACCATGGCTATTAAGTTTTGAATATGGAATCATTTTTTTATTTCTATAGTAACAAAAAAATGACGATCTGATATAGCTTTTACAGAAGATGATATGTTAGGAAAAGAGGAGAGTTGATTCTCAACTTCAACAGGTGTGTAAGCGGCTCTAAGAGAATTTTCAAAATCTGCAAGTAAAACTGGATTATTACCTCCGTATTTATCTATGACAGTTAAAAGATCATGCTCATTAGAAGGTCGAAATAAATCCATCAACACAATATACCCCTGTTTTCGGACTAAACTGAATGACTTTTCCCAAAACTGTTTTGGAGATTTGACATGGTGCAGAACACTGTTGCTGATAAGAATGTCAAAATTTTTCTCCACAAGATGTGTATCCTCATACCTTCTTTGAATAATTTTAATATCGTCAATATTATTGGCAATCATCTTTTTTGAGAGTTCATCAAGCATCGCTGAGGATCCGTCCAGAACTGTAATTTTACTTTTAGTCTTCTTATATATTTCGATTGGTATTTCGCCATCACCACAACCAACATCTAAGATCTTTGTTTCATCTGTTATTGAGCAAAACTCAAATAGTTTTTCTAAAAATAATTCATTTGAACTTGAAAAATCAGCATTTGCATAGGCATATGCTTGTTCTTTTTTTTCCATCAAATCTGGTTCAGGGACTCGCTTCAACAACTTTCGTTTTCAATGATTTGATCAAGTGTGTCTGCACTTCTAATGAGTTTGATTTCACTATTAGAGATCATATATTCTGCTGGTCTTGGTCTAGTATTATAATTAGATGATAATACAGAACCATACGCTCCCACGTCTTGAATAACAAGTAAGTCACCTGATTTGCAATTAAGTTTTCTCTCTTTGCCTATAAAGTCACTACTCTCACAAACGGGCCCTACGACATCGTAAACTTTGTTTGGCATCTCGCTTTTTCTTGTTGGTGTGATCTCATGGTATGCTCCGTATAGTGGAGGGCGCATAAGTTCGGACATGCTTGCATCTATGATTAAAAAATTTTTTGCACTCGACTCTTTAACATATTGAACCTGACTGACTAATATTCCACAGTCGCCCACGATAGATCGCCCTGGTTCGAAAATAATATTTAAATCTAAATCTGAAAGAGAGTTAATAATAGTTTTTACATACTCAGATTTGTCTACTAGTTTTTCGCCTTTATAACTGATTCCTAAACCTCCACCAACATCTATGTGACTAAGTTTTATATCAATTGTATCAAGCTTTTGTATTAGCTTTTTGACAGATGCGATTGAATCTAGGTATGGTTCTATTGACATTATTTGTGATCCAATATGAAAATCAATCCCAACTATATTAATGGAATCAAGTTGTTTTGCTTTTTTATAAATTTCAAATGCATCCTCATAGGCAATTCCAAATTTGTTCTCACGCATACCTGTTGAGATGTATGGGTGTGTTTTAACCTTAACGTCGGGATTAATTCTTATAGATATGTCTGCTTTTAGTTTCATGAGGGATGCCTGAGAGTTAATGGCAAATAGCTCCTCTTCAGATTCAACATTGAAACATAGAATCTTATTATTCAGAGCATATGCAATTTCCTCTTTTGTTTTTCCTACTCCTGAGTAAACTATTCGTTTTGGATTAGCCCCTGCTTTTATTGCACGGTGGAGTTCACCTTTTGATACAACATCAAACCCCATGCCTTGAGATGCAATTAACTTTAAAAGCGATAAATTAGAATTGGCTTTTACAGAATAACAAAATAATGTTTTTTGAGAGGCGTCGGATATGTAATCTTTAATGTTTTTCTTTATTGAGTCCTCTGAATATATATAAAACGGGGTTTTAATATTCTTCGCAATATCTTCAATCGCTATGCCATCAAAAAAAAGATTATCGTTTTTGTATTCTAGACTTTTCAAAGTTAATTACTAATTGAAATGATATTTTCCAGAGGAGAGAGTGGGCCTTTGTTGCCACAACCATAAATAAGCATCAGAGATGTAGACAAGACTATGAGTAAAATAAATTTTTTATATGTATTCATATGACTAGTTATATTATAGTCTAATTCATGCTGACATATAACGGAGTTTTGTGATAAATGAACCTAGATGTAATTACTGTAGGTGAGAAAAGTACTGCAGACATCGTACTTATTTGGTTCCATGGGTATGGTGCAAATAACTGGGGATTTGAGCCATTTATTAAGCTTTTAAACCTAAACCTAGATGGAAGGTTACATGTAGTCATGCCAAATGCTCCTATAGATAATGGTAAAAGGTCTTGGTATCCACTACCAACAACAGATAATGGTTCTGTAGTCGAAGATGATGAGGGCATAAAGAACTCAAAAAATATTTTAGCTGGTGCGCTTCATGAACATATACATAAGGATAAGAGATTGTATTTAGGTGGTTTCTCACAAGGTGCTGCTCTTTCTTTATCAATGGGACTAAATAATGATGTGAGGGCTGATGGAATAATTGCAATATCAGGATATGTTCCGTCAGCCTCAAAAATTAATATTGTGGATCATAATAAAGATATTTATCTCGCACACGGAAAAAATGATACGACTATTACTGTTGAGACTCACAAAAAGTCAGTAAGTTTTTTAGAAAAGAATAAACTTTCTTATACGGAGTTTTTAGATGATTGTGGACATACTATAAGCAAAGCTATGATCAGCAGCTTGAGTAAATGGATGTATGACAGGCTTTAAAGGGCAGATTGACTGCCCTTTAAATTAACACGTTAGTCGCGATGCCTTTGCGCAGCAGCCATTGCAGTTTCACTTCCGTATTTCTCATTGATTTTTTCAACTGATTCAAAGTGGTCTGCTCGTCTGTGTGTAAGGCACATACCTTTTTTGTCAACGCCCCAAAGTGCATAGGCGATGAAGGTTTTGAGATGTTCTGGCGTCTGATCCATATGCGGAATTCCAAAACGAATCAACAGGTTATTTCTGTCGGCTCCGCTTGCTTTTTGTTCCTTCATAATTCTTTGGACCTCTACCTGAAGGTCTTTTACATCATCGCCATTCCATGAACCTACTTTGGTTCCATCTGGCAATATGATGTCATCTCCTTGTGGTACTGGATGATCTGGCATTTTACTCCTCCTGTAAATTTACCCTATTAGACTTGATATATTACAAAATTCGAAAGATACTAACAAGCACTATTGGCATGGAAAGGCTTGCATGTAACCATTTCTCAAAGCTAAACCCAAAAGCTGCTCGTTCTCATACTTTTTAAAAAAACCCGGCTTTGTACTGATAGTTTTAGCTATCATCTCTCTGAGCATTTCTGCTGGTAGCTGAACGTTCCCAGGTTTACAGTACAGCTGAATATTATGTTTCCGATAATAGTATTCTGACGCCCACTCCAATCCACTTTCAAGCCCATATACATAAGAATCATAGGATTCAGGGTTATTGATATACTCCTTAATTGTGGGAATACTATCTGAGGAATTGACATTCAGGCTGATAAATAATGGCAGTGCAGCGAATATGTAAAACAGATTCTTATTTATACCCATTTTTCTCTAGAGAGGATAAGATTTTTTTTGCAGATTTTTTGACATTAAGTGGTGATGTCGATCCTGAAGCTATTTTTTTATGTATTGACTTTTCTATGTTGATTGCAGAGTAAACATCATCTCCTATAATTTTTGAGAACTTATTAAAATCTTTTAGAGGCAAATCATCTAGGGTAGTATTCTTCAATTCTGCATGTCTTACTATTTTTCCAACTATCTCATGTGAATCTCTGAATGGTGTGCCTTTCATTGTCAAATAATCGGCGAGATCAGTGGCATTTGAATAACCTTGTTTAGAAAAGCTCAAAGCTCTTTTTTGATTAACTGTTAATGTTAAAATTAATCTCGGCATTAAGTTCAAACATGACAGAACCTCTGATATAGATTCTATTATAATGCCTTTGTCCTCTTGCATGTCTCTGTTATATGTTAGAGGTAGTCCTTTCATTAGTACAAGAAGCGAAGTCAGGGCCCCTATAGCAGATCCGCATTTGCCCCTTATTAATTCTGGGACATCCGGGTTTTTCTTTTGAGGCATAATCGATGACCCTGTACAAAATGCTTCGTCGATATCCACAAGCTTGATGTGTGTGTTCATCCAGTAAATTAGCTCCTCAGACATTCTCGATAAATGCATCATAACCATAGAGCAAGAGTAAGCAAAATCACAGACAAAGTCTCTGTCACTAACTGCATCCATGGAGTTTGCTGATATTGTTTTAAAACCAAGTTTCTTTGCAACCGACTTCCTATCTATGGGATAAGGTGTCCCAGAAAGTGCAGCACTCCCAAGTGGCATCACATTGATAATTTCTCTCACGCTATCAAGTCTCTGCTCGTCCCTTTGTAACATCTCATGCCATGCCAATAAATGATGTCCAAAAGTAATGGGCTGTGCTAGCTGCATGTGTGTGTAACCTGGAAAGACAACAGTTGAATTATCTAGGGCTGTGATCGCTATCGCATATCTTGTGTCTTTAATTTTTTTTAATATCAAATCAACGCAATCTCGTAGATATAGTCTGAGATCAGTAGAAACAAGATCATTTCTTGATCTACCCATGTGTATTTTCTTGCCAAGATCTCCGACCTCTTTTGTGAGAGCTTGCTCAATATTCATATGGACATCCTCTAGATTGATTGATAGAGAAAGCTTTCCATCATTATATTTTTTTTGAATCGTTTGAAGGCCTTTGCATATTTTATTCGATTCTGATTTCGTAATAATCTTACATTCACAAAGCATTTGTGCATGTGCCATACAAACTTTAATATCAGAATCAAACAATAGATGGTCGACACTAACGCTTTCAGAAAATTCGAGCACCTCTTTATCGAGGCTTTTCTTAAATCTGCCTGACCATGTCGCGTTTTTCACAATATTCCTCTAGAAATTTTAATATCTTTCTTAATGCCAGTATACTATATGTGAATTTCTGGTAATACAACTATGCAAGATAATATAAAACTAGCTACCCGTGAAAGTCCCCTGGCGCTACGACAGGCAAATATAGTTAAAGAGTATTTACTAGACAATAATGTCTTCAATAAAATAGATATTGTTGCCATGTCTACCAGCGGTGATAGAGCTAATAATGAGACCTTTAAAAGAAACGGGGGCAAAGGCTTATTTCTTAAAGAACTAGAAAATGCTCTTGTTGAGGGTAAGGCCCATATTGCAGTGCATTCTATGAAAGATGTACCCGCTAGAGTAAATGATGGATTTTTAATATCCAGTATTATGGAGAGAGAGGATCCCTGTGACGTGTTCATATCAAATTCTTATAAAAGTATAGAGGAGATATCAATTGGAACGATAGGCTCATCCAGTCCGCGCAGACAAGCAATGATAAAGAGTTTAGGAAAAAATATAAACGTCGTTGAGATGAGAGGTAACATCAACACCAGACTAAAAAAGCTTAAAAACTCAAATATAGATGGAATCATATTGGCTAAAGCTGGGCTTCGTAGGATGGAGATGGATAGCCTAATAACACAGAATCTCAGTGTCGAGTCATTTGTACCCTCGCCAGGACAAGGTGTATTGTGTATAGAATGTTTAAGTCAACACAGCGAGATTATGAGTAAGATTAAGAAGATAGTACATCTAAATACAGAAATATGTGTTTCGGCTGAGAGAATATTTGCTGCAGAGATGGATGGGGATTGCATGTCACCAATAGGTGCTCATGCGACAATCCAAAAAGATTTAATTTCTATTACTGGATATGTTGCCACAGCTGATGGTACAAGATTTATCAGAAATAAAATTGAAGGTAATAAGAACAGCTATAAGGAGCTGTCAATAAAACTCTCAAATTTATTCATTAAAATGGGCTCTAAAGGTATGCTGAAATGTTAGATGTTATTTTGGTATCAAACTATTCAATGAAAGAAGAGTTAGAACAATCACTTAAATCTAATAACTATAAATTTCATGATCTGATGATACAGGATATTAATCATATCGAGAGATATCCAATCGATGATGAATACAAGACTATAATTATCCAAAGTGCAAATGCTATTAAGAAAATAGATTCTAGCAACAATCATATTTATAACGCGAAGTATATTTATGGTATTGGTCCGAACTGCAGAAGTTGGGTACAGAGAAAATTCAGCTTAGACTGCACAATACCCGATGATGACTATTCGAGCTCTGGGCTTATAGAAAAAATTAAACATGATAATTATGAACTTGGGAAAACTCTCCTACTGAAAGGCATAGGCGGGAAAACAACAATACAAAACTTTCTAGAATCAGAGAATCTGGATCATAACATTTGTAATGTTTACGAGAGAGTTCTTAATGAAGATAATCTTCATAGTGTAACTACAATGATAGAAAATGGAGCTGTAATAATTGCTTTCAGTAAAAGCAGTGTAGAACCTCTACTAGATAAGTCGGATGTGAATTTAGATAGAGTACACTTTATTGTTTTAGACAAATCAGATGAAGAGATAAAATGTGATAAGAATGTTGCATCTATGACAAAGCTGGTAGATATTTATGACATCCCAGATATTGTTGAGAAAATTAAGGCCAGAACTGAATGAGTATGATCTATTTGGTAGGCAATGGTTATGTAAGTGATTACATATCACAAATTAAAATTGAAAATAAAAAATATGTAGGGGTGTGTAGATCAGAGAAAAAGAATTGTGACATTAACATAAAATTAGACATTTCTGCAGATAACAAAGAACTGAAAGAATTAATAACAGAAAAATCTATAGTTGTCTATTTAGCTCCTCCACAACAAAATGGATGTATTGATCTAGTTCTTAAAAACTTCCTTTTGCATGTGAATAAAAAGAATATACAAAAAATTATATACACGAGCACGAGTGGAGTCTATGGCGACAAAAAAGACAAAGTTGTAAATGAGAGTGAATCTATAGAACCTATAACTGATAGAGCAAAAAGAAGAGTTGACGCTGAATCTCAGATTGAATCCTCTGGTCTAAATTATACGATATTAAGAGTTCCTGGAATCTATGGTAAAGGCAGGCTACCAGTGAAAAGGATCAAGGAGCGGTTACCTCTGATCAAGAGGGAAATTTGTAAACATACAAATTTAATACATGTTAAAGATTTAGCTAGAGTAATAGTCGCGTGTGTTCAGAATAAAGCATCAGATATGTCTATAATTAACGTAAGTGACGGTACTGCAATCAAGATAACGGATTACTATTTACATATTTATGATCTCATTGGACAACCCTATCCCGAATTTATTGATTATGAAGATGCGTCCAAGTTATACGATAAAAAAAGACAGTCTTTCATAAACGAGTCAAGAATTTTGGATACACGATTAATGCTAGAATTATTCCCAAACATTGTAGAGTTCAAGGATGTTAGAGAAGGTATAAAAGACTGTCTAAAATGATGATTATTTTTTCTTTTTGCGCTTCAGCCAGGATAGCAATGGTTTCCACTCCTCCCTGTCTTGTGCGGTCATCGCTTCGCCCATTTCAAAAATACCAAGCCCCCTTTTGGCAGCATTTATATAGTTCGTATTATCTCTAAATGCTGTAACATAGCGAATGCCTTTTTCCTTAACTAGGTAATCATCTAGCTCTTCAAAAATGTTAGTATTTGCTCTGCATCGATTAGCTACAAGACATATATCCGTTCTGTTTCTTATTACGCTACCAAGATTTCTCAAAGAATTCAGAAAGTCCTTTGCCGCAGACATGTCAATGGGTGAGGGAAGGACGGGCACGATAATTTTCCTAGCTTTTTTTATATATGTTTGAAGTCTTGCTCCATATATCGCAGCAGGCACGTCAAATATTGTGACTTCATCTTCTTTTTTAGAGACTTTCTGAGGCGGTAGAGATGTAACGCCCCTGATTTTTGCTTTTGTAATTGGCCTTGATGAAAGCCATTTTGAAGCAGATCCTTGCGGGTCTAGGTCTACAAGCGTAACTTTGAATCCGCTATTAGCATAGTATGAGGCTAAATTTGTAGAAATTGTTGTTTTGCCTGAGCCGCCTTTAGCGTTTATAACCATTATACTAGACATATGATTCTCTATTTTAATATATCAGACTGTGCACATTAGTCTAGATTGTTTTAGAGTGTAATCATTACTGGGGCATGATCAGATGTTTTAGGCTGCTCTGGGCACCATGATTTATGCCTTGTATCTCTATGCACTTCGTAGTGCTGTAAATCGTTAATTAGCATCGGACTGCCTAAAAGTAAGTCTATTCTATACCCGATGTCTCTATGAAAAGCCCCCGCACGATAGTCCCACCAGGTATATGGTGACACGTTGTCCTGTGGTTTGTAACAATCAGTCAAACCTAGATCAAGTATAGCCTGCAAGGCTTTTCTTTCTTTATCAGAACAAAGAATGTCGTTTGGTGAGAAATTAGATGCATCGTTTTCGTTTGGAACAATATTAAAATCTCCGACAACAACTAATCTACGATATGAGGACAGCTGTTCTTTTATATATTTTCGTGCTTTTTCAAGCCATTTAAGTTTATGAATATATTTATCAGAACCGATGGATTGACCATTAACAACATAAAAGTTAACAACCCTTAAATCACCAAAAGTCGCTGATATAGATCTCATTTCGTTATCATTTACAGCTACTGGATTGTTATGACAGTCTATACCTTGAGATTTCGAGATGATAGAAACACCATTGTAAGTCTTTTGGCAAGCCTGTATAGAATGATAGCCTTCTGCTAGAAAACCCTCTAATGGATACTTGTCTTCGCTGCATTTAAGCTCCTGCAGACATAAAATATCTGGTTGATAATCTTTTAGATATTTAAGTATATTTGGAAGACGGACATTTACAGAGTTAACGTTCCAAGTGGAAATTTTCATCAAACGTCAACATTTTCAACAACATTGGCTGAAGATACAATGAAGTCTCTTCTCTTTTCGACATCATCACCCATTAGTGTGTCAAATATTGCATAATCATCGTCATCTATTTGTGATACCTGAAGTAAAGATCTAGTCTGTGGGTTCATAGTGGTTTCAGCAAGTTGAGAAGGATTCATCTCACCAAGGCCTTTGTACCTCTGCAAAGAGATAGATTTTCTTGCAGATGTAAAAGCGTGATCGCAAAATTGATGAAGATAGTCAAAAGTAGAATTAGAGTTGTCCGACTTGAGCATTATCGGCTTATTGTTTAATTGATAAAGATCAAGTTTTACAAGGCTATGGTATGTTTTAGAAGAGAAAAACTTTTTGTTTATCGGAGAAACTGATGTATCAGGCACTCCATTAACCTTTTTTGAGACTATGATTTCATAAGAGTTATCATCTAGTTCATTTAGAGTAAGATCATAACTAAAATTGATAGGAGATATTATGTTCACCAAATCACATAAGGATTTTATATATTCGGAAATAGTATCTAAGTTATCGTTCTGGTCTGTATCGTTCACGTTAATAGGGCTTATAAATGCCATCGATTTAAGAATATACTTGTCTTTAGACTTACTAACTTTTTTAAGAATATTATCAATCATTGAATAATTAAGAAGTATTGATTGAGAATCAGAAACTGGAACGGGCTTATCATCAGAAAAGAGATTATTGCTATCAAAGAATGATGAAGTTAAATATCTATTCAATTCAAAATCATTAGCGATATACTTTTCAGACTTTCCTTTCTTTATCTTGTATAAAGGTGGTTGTGCAATATATACTCTACCTTGATCGAATAACGGCTTCATTTTTCTAGCAAGCAAAGTTAGCAACAAAGTTCTTATGTGCGCACCGTCAACGTCCGCATCAGTCATGATAATTATTTTGCCATAGCGGAGTTTTTCTATATCAAAATCCTCTGATTCATGATTAAATCCACAGCCAAGAGCAGATATAAGAGATCCGACTTCAGATGATGACAGCAACTTATAATCTTGAGACTTTTCTGTGTTTAGGATTTTTCCTTTTAGTGGAAGAATGGCTTGTGTTTTCCTGTCTCTGGCTTGTTTAGCAGATCCACCAGCTGAATCACCCTCAACTATAAAAAGTTCACATTTCTCTCTGTCTTTTTCTTGACAATCTGCTAGTTTGCCAGGCAAATTTGCAACACCTAATGGATCCTTCCTCCTAATAAGATCTTTAGCCTTTCTAGCCTCCTCCCTCGCAATCGCTGCTTGCTGAATCTTACCAATTATTAGTTTTGCATCTTTGGGTGATTCTTCTAAGAATTCTGATAGCTTAGAGGAAAGTGTGGTCTCAGTTAAACTTTTTATTTCAGACGACACTAGTTTGTCTTTGGTTTGTGAGGAAAATTTAGGATCAGACATTTTGATTGATATAATGGCGACTAAACCCTCACGACAATCATCGCCAGATATTTCATATTTTTGTTTGCCATTATTTTTAAGAGAGTAATTATTTATAGTCCTAGTCAATGCAGATTTGAATCCACTTAGATGAGTTCCACCATCTTTCTGAAAAATATTATTCGTGTAACACATTATTTGCTCAGAGTATGACGTCGTCCATTTCATTGATATCTCAATTGAATTACCGCCTTTAACAACTGGAGGTAAATAAATCAAGTCATTATGAATTTCCTTCTTATTCTGTAGAATTTCACTTATGTATTCTTTTAGTCCACCCTCATAATAATACTTAATCTTCTTTCCAGTGATATCATTGTTGAAGTGTACTGTTATTCCAGAATTCAAGAATGCAAGTTCTTTCAATCTTTTCTTAATTACCTCTTCTTTGTAATTTAAATCCTTGAAGTATTTTGTACTAGGGAGGAATTGTATGACAGAGCCTGATTCATCTGAAATACCACATTTTTTAAGTGGTTTGATTGGAGAACTATCTCTGTAATCTTGCTGATATTTATGTCCATCCTTATGTATTGTTAGCGATAGTTTTTCTGATAAAGCATTAACGACAGACACGCCAACACCATGTAGCCCGCCAGAAACCTTATAAGAATCATCATCAAACTTACCTCCTGCATGTAATGTTGTCATGATTACTTCTGCTGCAGATTTATTTTCAGTTTTATGTATATCGACTGGTATACCACGTCCATCATCTTTTACAGTTACTGAAGAATCCTCGTTAAGTGTTACCTCGATGTTTTGACAGAATCCAGCTAATGCCTCATCAACTGCATTGTCAACAACCTCATAGATCATCTGATGTAGACCGCTACCATCATCTGTGTCACCAATATACATACCTGGTCGTTTCTGAACAGCTTCTAGTCCTTTAAGGACCTTTATGCTATCTGATGTATATCCCTTTTTACTCAATGATTTTCTCCTACTTCTATGAGTCTCAATTTTTGATTCCCCCTACAAATTTTTTCTAATATTTGTTTATATATATTGGGCGCTGTGAGCACTATATTTCCTTCAGAGTGAACAAGTAATTTTACCACAGTACTGAGGTTTTTATCATCTATTCCAAAAAATAGATCGTCTATCAACAGTACTGGTTTAAAACCATGTTTCACGTGAAAAACATTAATTTTAGCTAGATTGATGATCAAACAAGACAGAACAAGTGTAGACATGGATCCTGACTCACGAACTGGCTTGCCCATTGTTGAGACGATAAAATCACTCCTGTGTGTCCCTGTGGAAGTATATCCTAGGGAGCGATCTTTTGACTTATTCTCATGAAAGGCTGATTCAAAATTATCACCATCCCAGCCTTTTGAATACTTGATTTGCAGAGAGGAAATGTCATCGTATATTTCAGGCACACTACTTTTGATATTCTTGATAATCTTGGAAAAGTGGGTATTTAGGGTATTGAAATACCTTTGCCTTGATGATGATAATTTATCATTTGCCTCTATTAGCTTACTCTCCCACAGATCTATAGAATCATATTTCTTAGTCTTTAGTAGAAAGTTCCTTTGTTTTAGGCATTTATCAAAAGCATTAGAGAACTTACGTGACTCAGGTTCCACGTGAAACATACCACTATCAATAAAGTCTCTTCTGTAAGATGAATCGTTTAATAGAATATTATTAAAACCAAAAACCAATGAATAACATGGAAAAAGGAATGAAATATCAGCTTTAGTGATCTTTTTACTATTATAGAGTATTTTAGATGATTTTAATGACTTTTCTAAGAAGATATTGCTTTTTAAAGAGTTATTAGTGAAGTTAAGTGATATTTTAAAGAAATTTGAGGACTTATTGATTAATTCTGTATTAGACACGCTCTTAAATGACTTCATGTTAGAAGCTAAGTATATTGCCTCTAGTAGGCTAGTTTTGCCAGCATTGTTCTCGCCGCATATAATTGTAATTGAACTATCAAAAGATATGTTGTCAAACACAATGGATCTGAAATTCTGGATAGATATGGAATCTATGTGCACGTCTAAACACGCATTGGCATAATGACAAATGTAGAGTTAGGGTCTTGATTATCCTGAATAACACACCCTGAGTTTTGGTCATTAATGCAAATATGTACTGTACTACCCTCAAGTGTATCAATAACATCTTGAAGATATGAGATATTAAAACCAATAGACATTTCCTCACCTGTATATTCAACATCAATCTGGTCTTCTCCTATCTCACTGTCGGTATTGCTTGAAATAAGATGCATAGTATTAGCGCTAGGTGTTAACTTAACACCTTTATACTGTTGATTGACGACTTTTGATATTATGTTCAATGAATTCTTCAATATATTCTTGTCAGCAATAATCTTTGCTGTTGTGCTTTCTGGAATCACTTTGTTGAAATTTGGGTAATTTCCCTCTATTAGTTTCGAAGTTATATCATAATCGTCTATCTGCATGCGGAAAAGCGTACTATTGTAGCTATATTTCATTATTTTCTTACTATTGTCGTTAAATGAGTTTAAAATTCGATTAATTTCTAATATGGCTTTACGGGGAATTATTACTGAAAGATTATCATCAGCTTCAGCTTGTGACTTATATTTTGCCAACCTGTGCCCATCTGTGCAAACAGATACAATTTTTCCCTCTTCGCTGCACAAGTGCAAACCATTAAGAAAATGCCTAGCATCTTGATATGCCATAGCAAATGATGTTTTGTTGATAATGTTTGAAAGATGATCTGTTTCAATGTCTGTGTCTTCTCCGATGTTATCAATGTCCATAAAAGGAAAATCTGTTGTTGGTAGGGTTGGAAGAGAGATCTTACTCTTTCCTGCTGTTATATCAACTTTAACGTCTGAAACTGAAAATGTAACTGTTTCATAACTTGATAACGCATTTAATATCTCGAGGACCTTTCTGGCTGGCAATGAAAATTCACAGTCTCCATCAGAATCGCAATCCATTGAAGAAGACACCTGTATTTCGAGATCTGATGCAGTAAAGTGAGCTTTATTGTCGTTAACCTTCATAATCATGTTTCCAAGTATCATAAGTGTTTGTTTAGCTTCAGCTGTGGGCGCTATATTTTTGATTTTCTCCAGCAGAGCCTTAGTATTAAAGATTATTTTCATATATTTATTATATGTTATTTTTATGTTTTCTAGTTTTTTATTTTAGCCACATAGTTATTGTGACTTTATGTTTGCAATCGGAGAATACGAATCTATTTTGCGGTGAATATCTTGTGGATAAATTATATAGCTATGTATTACTAACAAGTTTTACCCATTATTTAAGATATGTACTATGTTTATATAATCCTGTTCTATTTGGGAATCATCTTTTCTGAGCTTTTGTATTTTCTTGTTAGCATGGAGGACTGTCGTATGATCTCTACCACCAAAACCGTCGCCTATGGATGGCAAACTATTGTTTGTCAGGTCTTTACATAAAGCCATTGCCATATGCCTAGGGAGTGTATTCTTCTTGTCTCTCTTAGTTGACAGTATATCGCTCACTCTTATTTTATAATAACCAGCTGTTATCTTCTGGATTTGTTCAATCGTGATTAGCCTTTGATTGAGAGAGATAAGGTCTGCTAGTGTCTCTTTTGTAAACTCAAGTGTTATAGCACATTTTCTAAATCTAGCTGTTGCCAAAACTCTTCTTAAGTTTCCCTCTAACTCTCTAACATTTGAGTTTATGTTCCTTGCTAAAAAAAATGCTACATCATTATCAATCGGAAGGCCTAGAGCTTCCGCTTTTGACTGAAGTATTGCTACCCTTGTCTCTAAATCTGGGGGATCTATGGATACATTTAATCCCCACACAAGTCTTGATTTTATCCTATCCTCTAACCCGTTTATTTCCTTTGGATATTTATCGCATGTTAATACCACTTGTTTCTTGTATTCAAACAACGCGTTGAATGTATGGAAAAACTCTTCTTGAGACCTTTCTTTACCAGCAAAGAACTGAATATCATCTAACAACAATACATCCAGATTTCTGTAAAACTTTTTAAACTCCTCAATTTGATTATTCCGCAATGCCGTTACCATGTTTTGGACAAATTTTTCAGAATGAAGATACACAACTTTTTTGTTCTCCCTACTTAATTTATTACCTATAGAATGCAAAAGGTGCGTTTTTCCAAGGCCCACGCCACCATATATGTACAGCGGGTTGAATGCACCGGGTTCATTCACTACAGATAAACAGGCAGCTTTTGCTAACTGATTTGATTTTCCCTCGACAAACGACTCAAACGTCATTTCGTTATTTAAATTTGATACAAACCCCGACGGTATTGTTCGTAGCATTTCTTTTGTTTTCACAGGTGAACTTACATCCAAACTAATCAGCGTGTTGTTTGCTATCTTACCCACCACACCCACAATCTTTCCGAGGAAGTTTCTTTCAACCTCCTCTTTCATAAATTTATTCGGAGCATACAACTTTAGTTCATTGCCATCTTTCGTGACCCTTAATGGGGCAATCCATAATCTAATCTCTTTTTCTGTAAGAGTCTCAGACAGTTTGTCAAGGCATTGGTTCCAAATGTTGTGTTCTGTAGTCATAGTCGGAAGTTAACTATCTCACGAAAAAACATGAATTAATATATTGACATAGAGCAATAATCAAATCACTATACTGACCTATGAAAAGAACATTTCAACCAAGCAACATCAAAAGAAAGAGAACCCACGGTTTCCGTTCTAGGATGAAGACTGCTGCAGGAAGGGCGGTCCTTGCATCAAGAAGAGCTAAAGGAAGAGCTGTTCTTTGTCCATAGTTGTACACACACAAAAAAGATGTAATCACAGTATCTAGAGAAACTCTCAAGTACTTTAGTGACCAAAGTGTTTTTAAATCAGCTCATCTAAAGCTTCAGTTCTGTCAATCCAACAAACAATGCTTAGGAATTGTTATACCAAAAAGAATTATACCATTATCAGTAAATAGAAATTCACTGAGACGAAGAATGAGGGGGTTTTTTAGAGATCAAAAATTTTCAAATGGCCCATATGCAATTCTATTATCCTTAACAACAAAAATTCAGGCTGAAAAAAAAACTATAAATGATATTCTAATGCGTGAATGGAAATCTTTATTAGATCAATTGCTTTAATTATCATCGGGATCATCAAATTCTATCAATTTGTTATATCACCCGTGATTGGTCCTGCATGCAGGCATTATCCAACATGTTCACAATATTCTATTGAATCAGTCAAAACACATGGTGTAATAAAAGGGCTCTACTTGGCATTGAAAAGAGTATTAAGGTGCAGACCCGGTGGAACTCATGGATACGATCCTGTTCCTAAGAGAGAGAAATGAATAGACTATTTCTGTACAGCGGATTCCTTTTCATATTGATTTTAATATTTGATGCATATGATAGGGACTATAACCAACCAAAAATAGAAACCACACAATCAGAAACCTCTGGGAGTACAGACAAATCTGCTAAGCAACCACCCGATCAGACTATAGATAGTCAGACTACACAGAGCGCAGTAAAGCCGATTCAAAAAGATATAAGATCTCTAGAAAATAAAAAACTTTTGATAAATTTCGATGCAAAATCCGGTGAATTACTATTTTCTAGGCTTAAAAGTTATCCTATAAAATTAGGAGCTACGGATAACGTAGTAATTTTAGATTATGACAAAAAAAGATATACCGCAGCTTCTAACATACAAATCAAAGATGAACAGTCGCCCCCAATCTTCAGTGTTGTTGAGAAATCCGAAGACAGCGCAACATTATCATCTACTAGCTTAACGAATATCGTACTCACAAAAGAAATAGCGCTTGTCGAAGGTAGTCATCAGCTAATTGTCACAAATAATATATTTAACAACTCAAATCAGAATATATATGTTAGGAATTATGAGACAATCTCACGAGATAACAACAGCACTGCAAGTTTAATGTTGCCAACCTACACAGGCAGCGCTTACTACGATAGTGAAAACAAATTTTCTAAAATCTCTTTTGACGATATGTTGGAGAATGAGCAGGCAATTAGAGTCAAAGACAGTTGGATAAGCATGATAGAGCACTATTTCTTTTCTGCTTGGCTTCCAACTAGTCAACAAACTAAAACTGTTTATACTAACCATGAAAATGGAGTTTTTACCATTGGAAGCACATCACAGTATGACACTGTGGAGCCTGGTCAGAACTTTGAGTATAAGTCAGTAATGTTTGTTGGCCCAAAACTTCAATCCGAGATTTCTAATCTAGCTGAAGGACTTGACCTTACAGTAGATTACGGCGTGCTGACATTTCTGTCTGCCCCCTTATTTTGGATTCTAGAGATAATACATATGGTTTTTGATAATTGGGGTATTTCGATTATTGTTTTAACAATATTGATTAAAGCTATTTTTTTTAAATTATCAGAGACCAGTTATCGATCTATGGCTCAAATGAAAAAACTTAATCCTAGAATGCAAGCACTGAAAGAAAGATACGCTGAAGACAAAAAGAAATTCAGTGAGGCTCTTATGAGAATGTACAAAGAAGAAAAAGTAAATCCTCTTGGTGGATGCCTGCCTATTTTAATACAAATACCTGTATTTATAGCTCTGTACTGGGTGCTCGTTGAGAGTGTGGAAATGAGGCATGCTCCTTTTGTAGGGTGGATTCAAGACCTTGCATCAGCTGATCCATATTTTATATTACCCATTGCTATGGGCATATCGATGTATATTCAACAAAAGCTCAACCCCGCTCCTACCGATGCCACACAACAAAAAATATTTCTTTTCTTGCCATTTATTTTTACTGCCCTTTTCGCAACATTCCCATCAGGCTTAGTATTGTACTGGCTAACTAACAACATTCTGTCAATCGCTCAACAGTATGTTATCAACAAAAGAATTGTCGGCTAACAATGAATTCAAATGCAATATGTGCTATTGCAACAGCCAAGGGAAGTTCCGCACTAGGCGTAATTAGAATAAGCGGGGAGAAACTTAATTCTTTATTATCTCACCTATTCACAAAAAAACTCTCGGATAGGAGGGCGATTTTAACCGATATTAAATTCAATAATGTTGTATTTGATAATTGTATAGTAATTTTGTACTGTGCTCCAAAATCATATACTGGCGAGGACGTGATAGAGATTATCACTCATGGAAATCCTGTGATAATGAACTCCATTATAGAGCTCTTATGTAAGCATGGCGTATCGAACGCAGCACCTGGAGAGTTTACCCAGAGAGCTTTCCTAAACAACAAAATATCCCTCGAGAAAGCAGAGGCAGTTGCAGATTTGATTGCTGCCTCAGATATTCAAGCTGTGAGGGCAGCACAAAATTCTCTAAACGGAAAATTTTATGATGATGTCAACGAGGCGCTAACTAGTATAGTCAATCTTCGTGCTGAGCTTGAAACTATCATTAACTTCCCTGAAGATGACGATACTCCAGACCTAATAACTAAAAAAATTAGTGAGCAAGTAGAGCGAATAACTTTGCTTCTTGATAATATACTAATCAATTCAAAAGAGGGACGCTCTTTAAATCACAAAAGAACGTACGCATTTATCGGCAAACCTAATTCAGGTAAATCCTCTATTATAAATTGCTTGCTAAGAGAGGATGCGTCTATTGTAACCAGCATAGCAGGCACAACTAGAGATTCTATTGAGTATGAATTATGTATAAATAATAAGATTGTAACAATCATAGATACCGCAGGAATCAGATCGACTCAAGATACAGTTGAAATTGAGGGAATTGAAAGATCTATAAAAGCTTTACTTAAGGCCGATAAGATATTCTATGTAGTCGATGTTTCTAGAGGACTAGATGAAGATGATCACGCTATATTGAAAAACTATAACATTACAGACTATGACATAGTATTTAATAAAATTGATCTGGAGGGTCTTGAGCCAAGAGTAATTAGAAATTCTCCTACCGAGATATATCTGTCCGCCATCAATAATATAGGTATAAATCTTATTAGAGATAGAGTTGACGAGGACTTTATTAGAGTAGAAAAAGCTGAAGATCTCTATCTTGCGAGATCAAGGCATGTTGACCATCTAATGGATGCAAAAGAATGTATCAATCGATGTCCGAGCCATATCTCAGACTGTAAGTATGACATTCTCGCCGAGGACATGAGAAACGCACATGTAGCTTTATCATCTATTTTAGGGCAAAATCCAACAGAAGAATTATTAAATAAAATTTTCACAAGTTTTTGTATTGGCAAATGAATATTTATGACGTAATAGTTGTTGGTGGAGGGCATGCTGGTTGTGAAGCAGCTCACGCAAGCGCTCGTCTTGGCGCCAAGACACTTTTAATTACGATGAAAATAGATGGTATCGGCCAAATGAGTTGCAATCCAGCTATTGGAGGTATTGGAAAATCTCACCTTGCTCGCGAGGTTGATGCACTTGATGGCCTAATGTGCAAAGCTGCTGATGACGCCTCTCTTCAGTCTAGAGTTCTCAATTCAAGCAAAGGGGCAGCGGTCAGAGCAACTAGGATTCAAACTTGCAGAGACGAGTATAAGAAAGCTATGCAAAAGGATATTTTGAATCATGAAAACCTTACTGTCCTACAATCAACCGTAAAGTCTGTAAAGTTTTCAAAAAACAGAGCTGAGGGCGTTGTTATTGAAACGGGAGATTACATAAAATCAAAATGTGTAGTGCTCACTGCCGGAACATTTTTAGACGGTGTAATACATATGGGAGAAAAAACATTTTCTGCCGGACGGTCGGGTGACAGAGCCTCTGTCGAATTAGAAAAGTACTTTAAAGATTCCGGATTCAATATTGAAAGATTGAAGACAGGAACACCACCGAGAATTAAGACCGAATCTATCAATTTCGACAGACTTCAAAAACAAGACAGCGACCATCCTCTCCCTATGTTGTCATATCTAAATGATCACTACGGATTTTCACCAAGCCATATCGAAAAGATACCATGCTATATAACTCATACAAGTATGCATACACATGAGATCATTGAATCTAGTAAAGATAAGTCACCGCTATTCAATGGAAAAATCAAATCAGTTGGGCCAAGATATTGTCCTTCTATTGAAGATAAGGTTTACAGGTTTTCAGACAAATCTAGCCATCAAGTTTTTCTTGAACCTGAGACTTCTGATAACCTAGAAATATATCCAAATGGTCTATCAACAAGTTTACCGCTAGAGGTACAAGAAGAGTTCTTGCAAACAATATCTGGCTTGGAACGTTGTGAAATAACACAGCCGGGATACGCTATTGAGTATAGTTACTTTGACCCTAGGGGCTTGAAATCAAGCCTTGAAACAAAAAATATTGATAGCCTATTCTTCGCTGGGCAAATAAATGGGACGACCGGCTACGAGGAAGCTGCTGCTCAGGGAATAATCGCTGGGATCAATGCTGCCAGAAAATCTCAGGGTAAATCTAGTTGGACACCCCAGCGCCATGAGTCATATATCGGTGTACTAATTGATGATCTTATCACTCAGGGCGTTACAGAACCATATAGGATGTTTACAAGTAGGGCGGAGTATCGACTAAGGCTAAGAGATGACAACGCAGATATACGTCTCACCAAACAGGGATTTGAAATTGGTGTAGTTGGCGAGGCGAGGTATCAGTCATTCTGCGATAAAGTTGATAGAATCAATTCTGAAAAGACTCGTCTTGATAAGATAAAAGTTGAAATTGAATCTGAGGACCATGAATTACTTAAAAGTAAATATGGTCTTCATTTATCTGAAAATAAGTCATATGCCTCTTTACTTAAAACATCAAAAATACAATATTCTGACTTAATGAATTTATCTAATTTTGGAATGACTACAAATGCATCCGTAGGCCATCTTGTTGCTTCTGATATAAGGTACGCAGGTTATGTTGCTAAGCAAGAAAAAGAAATTGAGCAATTAAAGGCGAGCTATATGACACTAATACCTGAGAATGTTGATTATGCCGATATTAAAGGTTTATCAAATGAGGCAGTCGAGAGACTCAACAATGCGCGACCTGAGAGTATTGGACAGGCATCTCGTATCTCTGGTATCAACTCTTCATCAGTAGCGCTAATTAAAATACACCTAAAAAAAAATAAAGTCATTTAACATGGCAGATAAAATCGCCGTCACCGTAGATGAGGTATTTTCGAAGCTTCCTTTGGAACAGGTGAGATTGATCAAAAATTACCTAACTCTATTATTCAAATGGCATGCAACAAATAACATAGTGTCCTCATCGGATGAGGAGTATGTCATCAAAAGAGAAATATTTGATTCAAGTATACTCAGCAAATTCATTTCAGCGAGTTCCATTACAGACGTTGGGTCGGGCGGGGGGATACCAGGCATGATATTAGCCATACTCAATCCTAATAAAAAAGTCACTTTAATAGACAGAAAGTCAACATTTATTGATTTTTTAGAAATAGTAAAATCTGAACTCAAGCTCGAAAATGTCGTCGTCGAAAAGCAAGATTTTTTTGATAATAAATATGACATTAATTCCGAGTGCACGTTATTTAAAAATTTTAGTAACAAAAAAATAGCTAAAATGGATTTTGAAAACAAATTAAAGTATTTGATAGAAACTGTTAAAAAGAGTAAATCTGTATCGAAAGTATATATTCTTACAGGTACCCCAGTGTTACAGTTAAGTAAGCAATTTCATGAGGACTATAAGATGAATGTGAATAAGATTGACTCACCTTATTTTGATACCTCCCGTTTTATTGCTGAGGTTTTTCTATGAAAATTCTATCTGTCGTAAATCAGAAAGGAGGAGTTGGTAAAACGACCACGTCTATTAATTTATCAGCTTGTCTTTATAAAATGAAAAGAAGAGTTCTTTTGGTTGATCTCGATCCTCAATCTAATGCCACGAGGGGTTCGGGAATAGACGCATCTATGATACAAAATAGTATTAATGACGTTCTTCTTGATAGAGTTCATATTGAAAAAGCCATTATAAAATCACAATTTGATGGATACGATATATTGCCAGCAACACCATCACTCACAGAGAGCGAGGTAGTTTTAGTGACTAGAGATGAGCGTGAATTTATTCTTAAAAATAAATTAACATCGATCCTTAGTAGGTATGACTACGTGATTATGGATTGCCCACCCTCACTGAATATTCTCACAGTCAACTCGCTAGTCTCTGCAACTGGAGTTTTGATTCCAGTTCAATGCGAGTTCTATGCACTCCAAGGCCTAAGTGAACTTATTAACACTATTAATCAGATACAAAATACTTCCAATCAAAAATTAAAAATCGAGGGAATACTGAGAACGATGTTTGATTCGAGGAATAATTTATCTAATGACGTGAGTGATCAGCTCAAAGAACACTTTCCTAGTGAATTATATAAGACAAAAATACCAAGAAATATTAGAGTTGCTGAGGCCCCTAGTTTTGGAAAATCAATTTTGGAGTATGATGGCTTGTCTAAAGGATCATTATCCTATTACTCTCTTTCAGGCGAAATAATAAAAGACGAATAGACAGTTATGTACAAAAATGATGTCTAGGGTTATATTTGATATATGACTAAACGCAAGGCATTGGGTTCAGGGCTAGATTCACTTCTCAGCAGTGCTCGCCGCGTTACACAATCTGAAACTTCCAATCAGCCCCAACCACCATCATCTTTACCGGTGCATAAGATAGTGAGAAACAGGCACCAACCAAGAAAAGTATTCCATGAAAATGAAATTAAACAGCTTGCAGATTCGATAAATGAGAATGGACAAATCTCGCCAATAGTTGTCAGAAAAATGGGAGAAAAATTTGAGCTCATAGTAGGAGAAAGAAGATGGAGGGCTACACAGCTATTGAAGAAGGATACAATCGATGCAGTAATAATTGATGCTGATGAGAAAACTTCAGCAGTTTTATCAATTGTTGAGAATGTCCAAAGGGAGGATCTGAATTCTATGGAAGAAGCAGAATCTTTGCTTCGCTTGGTAAATGAATTTGGAATGAGTCATGACGATGTTTCAAAATATATTAGTAAATCAAGAACGCATGTAACTAATCTAATAAGGCTTAATGAATTATCAGATTATGGAAAAGAACAACTGAGAATGGGAACAATTAACATGGGCCATGCCAGAGCAGTATTAACTTTGTCTCCTGATGAGCAATCTAGGATACTGAGGGAAGCAGTAAGAAAAAATCTATCAGTCAGAGCTGTTGAAAATCTTGCAAAACCGGATTCTAAGACTCAGTCCAAAAACAAGGATCCTGATACAGCTATACTTGAGAGGCAGCTCTCAGAATTACTGGGAGCCAAAATAAATATTAAACATAGCAAAAGCGGCGGCGTTATTAGCATAAAGTATTCAACTATGAACGAACTTCAGGGTATTATTGAAAAGATAAGGAATACCAACAAGAATTGATGTGTTGATAGAGTTTTTTCTGCATATAAATTGAATCCACAGCCATACTAAACTATACTAAGCGTGACCAAAATGTTGGTCATAATTGCTCATGGTGAACATCAAAAGTGAGAAGAGTAATTGCCTTTCAAGGCACAATAGCGTTAGTTACAGCGCTCGTATTTATGTATATGGGCTACCAAAAAATAGAATCATCTCTATTTGGCGGGGTTATCTCAATACTTAATACTATTCTTCTTGCTAAAAGTGTAGAACAAGCAGGCGAGGCTGCACTTGAGCAAAATGTTAGTGGAGGCACACTAGTTTTATTTAAGAGTTTGCTTATTAGAATAGCTCTTATTTTAGTTGGTTTCTATATTGGCATCGTGACTTTGAGCCTAGACGCTCTGCAAATGTTGGTCGCATTCGCAGTCACACAAATAGGGTATGTCTTTAATAAGAATAAGACGATTTATTAGGTAGTTAGATGGATAACAACGCACCAGCAACAGATAATCCGGTTGATTATATTCAACATCATCTTCAGCCGCTCGCTGTAGGAGATGGTTTCTGGAGAATTAACATTGACACTATGTTCTTCAGTATTCTCCTAGCTGGGATAGTAATGATCATTGCATATAGGGTTGGAAAGAGGGTCTCTGATGGGGCACCGTCTGGAATGCAAAATGTTCTTGAATCACTCATAGATTTTGTCAATGGTCTAGTTAAAGAGGCTTTCCCCAAACCAAATAAAATAGTTGGCCCTATAGGCTTAACAATATTCGTTTGGGTTTTGTTAATGAATGCTATGGATTTAATACCAGTAGACTTGTTGCCAAAATTAGCGGATATGATGGGAATCCATTATCTAAAAGTCGTTCCTACTACGGATCCGCATACTACATTTGCAATGTCACTTTCAATTTTTTTACTATGCATCTACTACAATGTAAAAATAAAAGGATTTGGCGGGTACATGAAGTCATTTATGGTTCATCCTTTTGGCATTTATCTTGCACCAGTAAATTTTATACTTACACTAGTTGAAGAATTAGCTAAGCCATTAAGCTTAGCACTAAGACTTTTTGGGAATATGTTCACAGGGGAGTTAGTATTTTTACTGATAGCCTTGTTGCCATGGTACATCATCCCAATACCAGGAAGCTTGTGGGCTATATTTCATATATTAGTAATTACCTTACAAGCATTTATCTTTATGGTACTTACTATAATGTATATAAGCATGGCATCTGAGGAATCACATTAACGATAATTAAAGAGGAAAAATAATGGAAACACTATCACCAGACATGATCACTCAAATTTATTCATCTACTAGTCTAGGTGTATCTATAATGTTAGCTGCAGCTGGACTCGGATCCGCATTAGGTTGGGGCTTGATCTGTATGAAGTATATCGAGGGTATCGCTAGACAACCAGAAATGCTTCCTGCACTTAGAACACAAATGTTTATCACAGCAGGCCTAATGGAATCATTTCCATTCATAGTGCTTGCCTTTGCAATGTTCTTTGTGTTTGCAAATCCGTTTGTTGGAGCAGCAAAAGCTGCGCTTGGAGCATAGGGAGCTAAGTCTTAATGAATGTAACTGCAACACTTTTTGGACAAATGATCACATTTATTGTGTTTGTATGGTTTATTAAAGCTTATTTATGGGAGCCTCTAACACAGGCAATGGAAAGTAGAACCAAGAAAATATCAGATGGCCTTGCAGCTGCTGAACAAGGTCAAAAAAAAATAGAACAAGCGACGATAGAATTCTCTACGCGTATTGATCAAGCAAAAACACAAGCTTCATCTATCATTACAGACGCTGAATCAAAATCAAAAAATATCGTAGAAGAAGCAAGGGTAGCAGCAAGGGAAGAGGCCCAAAAAATCGCTAAAACATCATCTCAGCAACTTGAACAAGAGATAAATGTCGCTAGAGAAAAACTTAAAGCTGAGGTTGCGGCAATGTCATTATTATGTGCTGAGAAGATCATCAGTAAAGAAATTGACAAAAAAATGCACGACAAGATTATCGATGAGGTTGTGAACAAGTGACCGACAGCATTACATATTCTAGACCATATGCAGAGGCAGCGTATAAAATCGCATCAGAGTCAAAATCCATACCGATGTGGAATGACAATCTTATGACCCTATCGGGAATTATAATAGATATGGAAGTCAAAGCTATAATAGCAAGTCCCAAGATTGACTTAGACCAAACTCTTAACTTCCTCGTGAGTTTCTTGCCACAAAAAGATGAATCATTTAGTAATTTTCTCAGCATAATGATAGCTAACAAGAAAGTTTATTTTCTCGATGAGGTTTACAAACTATTTAACGATATGGTTTTGGAGGATAAGAATACAACGATTGCTGAGGTTGAAACAGCTTTTGCCTTAAGTGATACACAAAAAAGTGATATTGTTAACAGTCTTACAAAAAAATATGATAAAAAAATTCAAATCCATGAAGTGATAAACGAAAGACTTTTAGCGGGTATCAAAATCAGTGTCAACAATGAGGTAACTGACTACAGTGTAAGAAACAAATTAAATCTAATGAAAGAACAAATCATAAATAATAGGTAAAGTCATGACAATTAATCCAACAGAAATTAGCGATATCATTAAAGACAAGATAAAGAATCTTGATATTAAAACTCAGTCTCATAACGAGGGCACGGTTGTATCTCTCACTGACGGCATAGCTCGAATTTATGGAATTACAGATGCTCTACAAGGTGAAATGTTAGAGTTCCCAAATAACATATATGGTTTAGCACTTAACCTCGAAAGAGATTCTGTCGGTGCCGTAATACTGGGTGATTATAAATCTATCTCAGAAGGAGATACTGTAAAGTGTACTGGTAACATCTTAGAAGTACCTGTGGGGGATGAGTTATTGGGTAGAGTGGTAAATTCTCTCGGAGAACCAATAGATAATGGAGGGCCCATAACCACAAAACTTAAATCTCCTATAGAAAAAATTGCACCTGGTGTTATTGAGAGAAAATCTGTGGACCAACCTGTTCAGACAGGCCTGAAGTCCATTGACTCCATGGTCCCAATCGGACGTGGACAGCGAGAGCTAATTATTGGCGACAGACAAACTGGTAAAACAGCTGTGGCAATTGATGCGATCATTAACCAGAAAGATACAGGTGTGAAATGTATTTATGTTGCTATTGGCCAAAAAGCTTCGTCGATAGCCGCTGTTGTAAGAAAACTTGAAGAGCATGATGCTCTTAAACATACGATTATTGTTGCTGCATCAGCATCAGATTCTGCAGCCATGCAATATATAGCGCCTTACTCAGGTTGTGCAATGGGTGAATATTTCCGAGATTCTGGACAGGATGCGTTAATAGTCTATGATGACTTAACTAAGCAAGCGTGGGCGTATCGTCAAGTATCACTCTTATTGAAACGACCTCCTGGACGAGAGGCTTATCCTGGAGATGTATTTTACTTACATTCAAGATTGCTAGAGAGATCAGCTAGGATTAATGAGGATGCTGTTGGAGATATAACTGACGGTAAAGTTCAAGGTAGGACGGGGTCATTAACAGCACTTCCTATTATCGAAACACAAGCAGGAGATGTATCTGCATTCGTTCCAACAAATGTTATATCTATCACAGACGGCCAAATATTTTTAGAGACAGATTTATTTAACGCAGGAATACGACCAGCAATTAATGCAGGATTATCAGTCTCTCGTGTGGGTGGCGCTGCTCAAACAAAAATTATTAAAAAGCTTGGAGGTGGTGTCAGACTTGCGCTTGCTCAATACCGTGAGTTAGCAGCTTTCTCACAATTTGCGTCTGATTTAGATGAAGCAACACGAAAACAGTTAGAGCGCGGTAAACGTGTCACAGAACTTATGAAACAATCACAGTATTCACCACTATCTGTTGCTGGTATGGCTATTTCACTTTATGCAGCTAATGAGGGCTATCTTGATGATGTTGATCTGGAAAAAATTATATCCTATGAGAAATCACTTCATGAGTTCTCTGCTGAAAAATATCCTGATCTAGTTGAAGAGATTAATACTAACTGTGACTACAATGATGATGTAGCAGCTAAGCTTAAAACTCTCATGGATGACTTCAAAGAAAAGGGAGTCTATTAATTATGTCTGGCAGCCAAGAGATCAGAACACAGATAGCAAGTATTCAAAATACTCAAAAAATCACAAAAGCTATGGAGATGGTTGCAGCCAGTAAAATGAAAAAAGCACAGGATCAGATGACCAAAGCAAGACCGTACGCAGATAAAATATTAAATGTTATAAAGCATTTAGCGCACGCTCATCCTGAGTATACTTCTGAGTTTTTTGCTCAGAGAGATGTATCAAAGAAGGGTTACATCATAATATCCTCAGATAGAGGACTTTGCGGAGGTTTAAATAATAACTTATTTAAACTTGTTGTTGAAAATATTGAAAAGGATAGCAGTTTAAGCATAAAACCTGCCTTCTCCCTGATAGGAGGAAAAGCCTCATCTTTTTTTCAAAGGATGGGAGGAGATGTGATAGCTCAAACGTCACAACTTGGCGACAAACCCAAAATAGAGCAGGTGCTTGGTTTAATAAAAAATACTATCGACAGTTTTATTAGCAAAGATATAGATGAAGTATACATTGTCTATAACAAATTCATCAACACTGTCAGTCAAGAACCCATAGTGCAAAAAGTACTACCTATACAAACAGAAGATAAAAATGAGGAGTACGATTATTATTGGGACTATTTATATGAACCAGATGCTGAAGCAGTGCTCGAGTCACTATTTACAAGATATATTGAGTCACTTATTTACAGAGGACTTGTTGAAAACTTAGCATGTGAGCAAGCTTCAAGAATGGTAGCAATGAAAGCAGCTTCAGATAATGCCTCAGATCTAATATCAGAATTACAATTAATTTATAATAAAAATAGGCAAGCCGCTATTACGCAAGAAATTTCAGAGATTATCTCTGGTGCGGCAGCGCTTTAATATAGGAGAAACTAATGGAGACAGGAAAAGTTGTAGAAATTATCGGAGCTGTGATTGACGTTCAGTTTGCGAGAGATTCTATGCCTAAAGTCTTTGACGCACTTAAAGTAGATGAGAGCGGATTAACTCTTGAGGTACAACAACAAATAGGTGACGGAATTGTAAGAACTATCGCTATGGGTTCAACAGACGGATTAAAAAGAGGTTTGTCTGTAAATAATACAGGTGCACCAATCAATGTGCCTGTTGGAGAAAAGACACTTGGCAGAATAATGAATGTTCTTGGAGAACCTGTAGACAATGCAGGCGATATTAAAGCTGAAAAGACAATGCCTATTCATAGGGCAGCACCTACATTCTCAGAGCAGGCATCTGAAGTTGAAATTTTAGAGACTGGTATTAAAGTTGTTGATTTAATATGCCCATTTGCAAAAGGCTCCAAAGTAGGTCTGTTTGGTGGTGCAGGTGTAGGCAAGACAGTTATTTTGATGGAGCTGATTCGAAATATTGCTGCTGAGCACAGTGGGTTCTCTGTTTTTGCAGGTGTTGGTGAAAGGACTCGTGAAGGCAACGACTTTTTCCACGAAATGACAGATGCAAAAGTTATCGACAAAGTAGCGCTCGTATATGGTCAGATGAACGAACCACCAGGAAACCGTCTGAGAGTTGCACTTACAGGGCTAACTATGGCAGAGCACTTTCGAGATGAAGGCAGTGATACACTTCTATTTGTCGATAACATTTATCGTTATACATTAGCTGGCACAGAGGTATCTGCGTTACTTGGTCGTATGCCATCTGCGGTTGGTTACCAGCCAACACTTGCTGAGGAAATGGGAGTATTACAAGAGCGTATTACATCAACAAAAACAGGATCTATTACATCAATACAGGCCGTGTATGTTCCTGCTGATGATTTAACAGACCCTAGTCCTGCAACTACCTTTGCTCACTTAGACGCAACAGTCGTGTTATCAAGAAACATAGCAGAACTTGGAATTTATCCAGCTGTAGATCCATTAGATTCTACAAGTAGACAACTGGATCCATTGATAATAGGTCAAGAGCATTATGATACAACAAGAGCTGTACAAGGAGTGCTTCAAAAATATAAAGAGCTCAAGGATATTATTGCAATTCTTGGAATGGATGAATTATCTGAGGATGATAAGTTAGCAGTTAACCGTGCTCGGAAGATCCAGAGATATCTGTCTCAACCATTTTACGTAGCAGAGACTTTTACTGGAACCCCAGGAAAGTACGTTTCTTTAAAAGATACGATTAGTGGTTTCCAAGCTATTGTAAATGGTGACTATGATCATCTTCCAGAACAAGCATTCTACATGATAGGCGAGATTTCTGAAGCAGAAAAAAGAGCAGAAGAAATTAAATAATGGCAGATAAAATAAGACTTGAGATTGTAAGTGCAGAAGAGGAGCTCTTCTCAGAAGATGTTGAAATGGTTTATGCGCCAGCAGAAATGGGCGAAGTTGGCGTATCACCTAAACATACACCGCTAATCACAAAGCTAAAGCCCGGCGATGTTAGAGCTCAAATTAGCAAAGACGAAATGAAGACCTTTTACGTTAGTGGTGGTATATTGGAAATACAACCAAACGAGGTGACGATTTTGTCAGATACTGCTATTCGTGAAGATGATTTGGATGAAGAACGAGCTCTTGAGGCTGAACGTCAAGCAAAAGAGGCTATGAAAAATAGTTCTAGTGAGATTGATTCATCAAAAGCAAAAACAGAATTATTACAAGCAGCTGCACAATTACGTCTTATCAAAAAGTTGAGAAGTAATACTAAAAAATAAGCAAGGGGTAGCTTGTATGTTCACATCTGTAATTCTTGGTGCAGGAAAAAGCACTAGAATGAAAGCTAACAAATCAAAGCTTCTCTTTAATATTGCCGGTAAACCTGTAATCAATCATATCTTATCGTCCTTAAAAGCTGCAAAAGCAAAACATAATATATGTGTTATAAATAACTCCTCAGCTGAATTGAAAAACATTTTAGAAGCTGAAAAAATCAGTTTTGCATATCAAAAAATATTAGATGGAACAGCAGGTGCAGTTAAGGCTGCTCTTAAATCAAAAAAGAATTCTAACTCAAAGATACTTATTCTATGTGGAGATGTTCCGTTTATTACAAGCAGCTCAATTAAAAAGCTCGTTGCAAAACTTAAAAATCATGATGCAGTAGTAGGAACTGTTGAGCTTGAATCACCGAAGGGTTATGGGAGAATAGTACGCGTAAGTAATAAATTTAGTTCTATCGTTGAAGAAAATGAGACAACTCCTGAGCAAAGGCAAATTAGAGAGGTCAATACCGGCATTATCGCTATCCAAGAGAATATATTGAGAAAATATATTTCATTGATAAAAAACAATAATCAAAAAAAAGAATATTACCTTACAGACATCATCAAAATTCTAATAGATCATGATAAGAAAGTGACTACCTTTAAATTCAATAATGAACTTGAAGTAAGAGGCGTAAATTCAAAAGTTGATTTAGTAAACCTAGAACAACAATACTTGAGACACAAAGCTGAACAACTTCTTGAAAAAGGGACCTTGATAAGAGATCCATCAAGAACAGATATCAGAGGAAAATTAACAGTAAGTAAAAATGTTGAAATAGATATAAACTGTGTCTTCGAAGACGATGTCTCTATAGGAGAGAATAGTTCTATCGGATACAACTGCCTATTGAACCGATGTAAAATTGGGAAAAATGTGAATATAAAGCCAAACACTATTATCTTTGGCGCTACCATAGGTGATAATTCAACTGTTGGGCCATTCGCGCGGATTAGACCAGGCACAGTCATTAAAAAATCTTGTAACATAGGAAACTTTGTTGAAATTAAAAACTCTACAATAGGAGATGGTACGAAGATAAATCACCTAAGCTATGTAGGAGATACAACACTTGGGAAAGAAGTGAATATAGGCGCAGGCGCGATTACATGTAACTATGATGGCGTGAATAAACATAAAACGGTTGTAAGAGACAACTCTTTCATCGGCTCGGGTTCAATGCTGATTGCTCCAGTGATTATTGGCAAAGGTTCATTCATTGCTGCTGGCTCTACAATTACTAAAGATACTTCAGGATCAGGACATTTAACCATTGCTAGAAGCAAGCAAATGACCATAAGGAATTGGACAAATAGAGCCAATAGAAAAACAAAGAAAAAATAATGTGCGGCATTTTTGGAATATCTTCAACTAAACCGATTTCAAACCAACTGATTAAGGGATTATCAAAACTTGAGTACAGGGGTTATGATTCAGCAGGCATCTCAGGCCATGGAATTAAGAATCAATTAGTTACAATTAAAGCGACTGGCCCAATTAAGAACCTGAACAGCAAATTATATAAGCTACAAGGAATAACGACAGGCATCTCACATACCAGATGGGCAACACATGGACAGCCAACGCTAAAAAATACTCATCCTCACTTGTCTGGTGATATTTGTACTGTTCACAATGGAATTATAGAAAACTATATGGATCTTAAATCATATCTTAAAAAGAAGAGCTTTGTATTTAAGAGTGATACCGACTCAGAGGTAATTTGTCATTTAATAAATTATTACTTTAGTAAATCAGCTAATATGCAATCTGCAATTATCTCAACTGCAAATTCACTTGAGGGAAGTTATGCATTAGCTGCTATCAACGCTCAGACTCCTCACACTATTTATTCGGCATGTAAGGGCAGTCCAATTATCCTAGGAAAAGACGTTTCATCTAATTATATATCTTCAGACATGACTCCAATAGTTGACCACACTAAAAATTATATACCCATGGATGACAATGAATTTTCAGAAATAAGTTCTTCAGATATTAAAATCTTCAACAAAAATAAAAGAGTACTTTCAAAGCCAACTAAAGTATCAAAAATTAATAAGAACCAAGCATCGCTAATGGGACATAAGCATTTTATGCACAAAGAGATTTATGAACAAAAAGCCATCATAGAAGATATGATAAATCGTTATGTTGGTAAGAATAAAATATTACCTAATATCTTTGGTCATAGCACAGATAAACTTCTAGAAGATATCAAGCACATACATTTTGTAGCATGCGGAACTAGTTATCATGCATCATTGGTCGCCAAAGACTGGATAGAACAGTTTACAACTGTGACATGCACTGCAGAGGTCGCAAGTGAGTATAAATACAAAAAAATCAATGTATTGCCCGACACACTATTTGTGAGTATTTCTCAGTCCGGGGAAACAGCTGATACTATCTCATCTCTGAAAAAAGCGCTGAAACTAAAATATACAAATACTCTAGCAATTTGTAATGTTGCAGAAAGCACACTCACAAGGCTGTCCGGGATGAACTTTCTAATGAACGCAGGACCAGAAATCAGCGTTGCATCTACAAAAGCTTTTACCTCACAACTTTTCACTCTCCTGCTGTTAACGGCAATCATATCAAGAAGGTATGACAATACTGAAAAGAGAATGGTCCAGGATATAAGAAAAATAGGTAAAAAAATTGAAGAACTGTATGAAATGGAACCAGAGATTAAGAAAATTTCCACCAAATTTAAAAATAAAGAGCATACACTTTTTTTAGGTAAAGGTGCTTCATATCCAATAGCACTTGAGGCTGCTTTGAAGCTAAAAGAGATATCATACATTCATGCATCAGCATATCATTCTGGTGAACTCAAACATGGACCTTTGGCACTGGTTGATAGAAGGATGCCGGTAGTCTGTTTTCTTCCAGATAATCACTTGGCAAGATTAGTTTTATCTAATCTCGCTGAAGTAGAAGCAAGGCAAGGCCAGACATTTATTTTTACTAATAAAAAAATTGCCAAGAATAAGAAACAAGTAAAGGTAATTAAAATGCCCGATTGCCCTGATCTTATTGTGCCAATTTTATATATAATTCCCGCTCAACTTCTGAGTTATCATGTTGCGATTAAGAAGAAGACAGATGTTGATAAACCTAGAAATCTAGCAAAATCAGTCACAGTAGAGTAATTTTGAATTTATACCTCCTTCGCCATGCTAAATCGTCTTGGGAATCTTACGAGGATGATCATGATAGAGTTTTGTCTGAAAGGGGTCGAAATGATGCATCTACACTAGGAGAATATCTCCACAAAAATAATATAAATTTTGAAAATACACTTTGCTCATCCTCACAAAGAACAAGAGAGACAATATCGATTATCAACGAAGCTTCTCCCCATTCAATTGATCAGGTAAATTATCTCGATAGCCTGTATCATGCCTCCTCAAACAAGATAAAAGAAATAATTCAAAATCATACTAACAAAAGTTTATTAATAGTTGGACATAATCCAGGAATATCAGAATTAATCTCAGATTTATTGAAATCTAATCTCATTGATTATCCAACATGTGTTTTTGCTCAATTTAGCTTGATTTCACAGGATGTTGCCAAAGCTGAAGCACAAATGCTTATCCGACCGAAGAACAAAAAAATAATAAATTTACTCTAAATCTTTATATAATTGTCATATAGGGGCACGATATGCTGAAAATTAAAAAACTATCTTTGTTTTTTTTAATCACTGGATTTATTAATTCTTGTGGCATGTTTGACACAACTGTAACAATATATGGTGCTTATGAGTATAATTGCACTACTGACGAGCTGAGGATTTTAAATTCAGATGACCCGATCTATCCTTTCTTGAAGAAAAAAAGTTGGTATACACAAGATGAATTCTATGAGGCATATGTTGGCCATGTACTTCAGCCTTATGAAGATGTGCCTCTTAGTGAGAGCACGCTTCAAGAAATCACGCCAACTTTAGAGGAAAGTAATAGCATGTTCAACGAAATCAAAAATTATGTAGACTGTGAAAACCCAAAAGATGTCTTACTTTAACAGAATAGTTTGAAAGGCATGATACAGATGAGGTATTGATGAATTATCTTCAAATTATGCAATAATAATTCTTGGTAAAACAGTTTCTATAATTCCTTTATTTTCATTTTTAACTAAAAAAGAATTCTTGTTATCTTTGAAAGATACCGCTTTATGTACTTGATCATTTTTCAAATGTAA
>CACAVP010000007.1 GCA_902535975.1 uncultured Gammaproteobacteria bacterium
ATGCATCTCTTAAGGCAATGCTAGTGTGTGTAAAAGCGCCCGGATTAATTATAATCGCATCAATATTTTCCTGCTTTGCAGTATGAAGTTCATTTATTAATTCATTTTCAGAATTAGACTGATAAAAACGAATATTTACGTTGTGATTTTCAGAAATCGACTTGAGATTTTCTTCAATATCTTTGAGACTGTCTGTCCCATAAACTTCAGGTTCGCGAGTACCCAATAGATTTAAATTAGGACCATTTAACACTAATATATTCATTTTATAAGAACTTGATTAATTTTGAGTGATTTTACATGAAGTTAAGCGAAAATAGAAGTGCTATTTTAATTTTTTACTAGTTTAAGTACTTTTAAGAAGTCTTCGCTGCCCATAAAGCCTACAATTCTGGCATCAATAATTTCATTACCGTCTTCATTGAAGAAAAATAAAGCAGGCGGTCCAAAGACCATCATACTTTGTAAATATTTCGAGTGTTCTTCAGTCGTTTCTGTGATATCAAATTTGATAAGTTTTAGTTTATTTAATTTCTCGCTGACTCTCTCGTCACTGAATGTATATTTTTCTAGTTCTTTACATGCTACACACCAATCTGCATATAAATCAACCATTACAGGCTCATTACTTTTATTAATTTCTTCAAATAATCTGTTTGTTGTTTTTACTGTTATGAATTTAATATTCTGTTCTTTTTGTATAAAGCTTGTTATCGGTTCATAATAATTATTATTCATGATTCCATATGTTTGTAACCCAATATAAAAAAACGATAGAGCTGACAACGTCGCTACGATGATTTTAGATGATAAATTATTTAATAACTTGGACGATTTAAACAATACTAATATTAGTAGAGCTGCAGAGATCGTCCATAAATAAGCGGCTGTCTCCAAGGACAATATTCTTTCAAGCAACCAGACAGAAACTATAATAAATAGAATGCCAAAAAAATAATTTACAAGCTCAAGATATGGACCAATTTTTGATATCAATTTTGTTGTTGTTGAACCTAGGGCAATTAATGGTGTACCCATACCAATACCTAGAAAAAAAAGCGCTAAGCCTCCAACCAAAATATCTCCCGTACTGGCAATGTATATCAGCGCACCAATTAATGGCGCTGTTACACAGGGACCTACTATAAGTGCAGACAATACACCCATAGTCGCGACATCTTTAATATCTCCAGATTTTTGCTTGTTGCTTATTTTTGTAGCTAAATTTTGTATTGATTTGGGCATCTGAATACTAAAAAATTTGAACATGGCCAATGCGAATATAAAAAATAAAAAGGATAAAAAGCTAATTACGTAGGGATTTTGTAAACTAGCCTGTATATTTGTTCCCGATGTTGCGACAATGATGCCCGCAACAGCATAAGTCAGTGACATACTCAAAACATAAACTATTGAAAGTGTTAGAGATTTTTTTTGAGATACATTTCCACGTCCAGCGATTATCCCTGTGAGAATCGGTACCATGGGTAAGACACAAGGAGTAAATGCTAACAACAATCCAGCTAAGTAAAAAATAAAAGTGTTATAGATCAGTGAGTTAATGTTGAGTGATTCACTCATTGCAGTTTGACTATCAAATATTGATGTCTTTTGAAGACTAGATGTCGTTAACTTTTTTTTTACCGTGATTGTTTTGAAAATTGGTGGATAGCACAGTCCTGCATCTGCGCAACCTTGATATTTTATTTTAAGATCAAGATACTCAGTGAGATTATTTTCCAAATAAACATCTGCGCTCGCTGAGAAATAATAGATATCGACTTCACCAAAGAATTCATCAGTTTTTTTCTTACCATCAGGCATCTCGACTTTTTGGATTAGGTTATCCTTATCAAGCGATTCAAATTCAAACATCCCCATGTATAAATAATAACCTGGATGAATTTTCCAATTTATTTTTATATGTTTGTCATTAATAACTTCATGGGACATCACAAAAGCTTCATCAGGTGATAGAAACTCAGACTGTGATATCGGCAGATCACTGGCGTGTATCTTACCTCCTGCTAATAGGCATAAAAAAAATAGTGAATTGAAAAATATTGTTTTAATCAATTTCATCTTGTATCCATTTCAAGTACTTTTCATTACTCTCTAGTATTTCTAGAGATATTATTTCAGGGGTTTCATAGTTATGCAATCGTTCAATAATCTTTCTAATTTCAGTAAATTTATCAGAGGTGGTTTTTACGTGTATTAGGTACTCATTATCCTCAACAACTTCCTTATTATGTCTATATATACTCAATACAGCAGGATAAATATTTACACATGCAGCCATTCTTTTTTTTATCAGTGATCTTGAAATATCTTCATATACTCGTTTTTTATTTGTATGTGTTTGAACAATTATGTATTTTTTTACCATATACTTATATTTGTGAGTTATTCAAAATACATTCTATTTCTTTTGCCCATAATTGAACTAATTCTATTCATAGAGATTGGATCTTTGATAGGGAGTTTTTCTGTGGTTATGAGCATTTTTATAACTATTTTTCTAGGCTATTACTTGATTAAGCAAAAATTAAGAGGCATTGGCCTAAGTTTGTTTAATATTGGTAATATCCAAAACATGTATGAACAATACAGTGACAATATTTATTCAATATTAGCAGGTATTCTCCTTATAATTCCAGGATATCTTTCTGATTTAGCTGGGCTAGTAATCTTACTCCCATTTTTCAGGCCAAAACTCTCCTACATTTTTAACCATAATTATGGTAAAAAATCCTCCAAAAATAACGTGATTGAAGGTGATTACAGAGACAATGACTAATTTTCAGTCATAAATTCTTGAAATTATAAGTAAAGTCCCTATTATTAGCAGTCTAAGTGTTAGAGTGCTAACTATTATTTGAATGTGAGGTAAATCAATGAACATAAGACCATTGCACGATCGTGTAATCGTAAAAAGAAAAGAAGAAGAAAAAACATCTCCCGGAGGTATAGTCATACCAGATAGCGCAACTGAGAAGCCCGTAAAAGGTGAGGTAGTCGCAGTCGGTAAAGGAAAAATTTTGGAAAATGGTGATATAAGACCTTTAGACGTAAAAGAAGGCGATCAGATTCTATTCGGAAAATATTCTGGAACAGAAATAACTATCGATGGTGAAGAAATGCTCGTTATGAGAGAAGATGATATCACTGCAATTATAACAAACTAATATTCGAGGAAATTTAAAATGACAGCAAAAGAAGTAAAATTTGGTGATAGTGCCAGAAAAAAATTAGCCAACGGTGTAAATATATTAGCTAATGCAGTTAAGACAACACTTGGTCCAAAAGGAAGAAACGTTGTTCTAGATAAGTCATTTGGAGCACCCACTGTGACTAAAGATGGAGTATCGGTTGCAAAAGAAATCGAACTTAAGGATAAATTCGAAAACATGGGCGCTCAAATGGTAAAAGAAGTTGCATCACAAACATCAGATATAGCTGGAGATGGTACAACCACTGCTACAGTTGTTGCTCAGTCTATACTAAGAGAAGGCTTGAAGTGTGTTGCTGCTGGCATGAACCCAATGGATCTGAAAAGAGGAATTGATCAAGCAGTATCAGTTTCAGTTGATGCTTTACAGAAAATGTCCAAGCCATGCACTGATCAAAATGCGATAGAGCAAGTAGGAACTATTTCTGCAAACTCAGACAAAGATATAGGCTCAATAATAGCTGAGGCAATGGACAAAGTAGGCAAAGAGGGTGTGATCACAGTTGAAGAGGGACAATCTCTTGATAATGAGCTGGATGTTGTTGAAGGAATGCAATTTGATAGAGGGTATCTCTCACCTTATTTTGCAACTAATCAGCAAACAATGACTGCTGAACTCGACGATCCGTACGTCTTACTTTTTGATAAAAAGATAACGAACATAAAAGACATGCTTCCAGTGCTAGAAGGTGTTGCAAAAGCAAGTAAACCACTCTTGATCATAGCAGAAGATGTTGAAGGTGAAGCGCTAGCTACTTTAGTTGTGAATAGTATTCGAGGTGTTGTGAAAGTTGTCGCAGTAAAAGCTCCAGGTTTTGGTGATAGACGTAAAGCAATGCTAGAAGACATTGCAATATTAACTGGAGGCACTGTAATATCTGAAGAAGTAGGTCTAAGTCTCGAAAAGACAGAGCTAAAAGATCTTGGCACAGCAAAGAAAGTAACAGTTAATAAAGAAAATACGACTATTATTGATGGCGGAGGTGACAAGACTGCTATCGAAGGGCGTGTAACACAGATACGCTCACAAATTGAAGAAGCTACTTCTGATTACGATAAAGAAAAAATGCAAGAGCGTGTTGCTAAGTTGGCAGGTGGTGTTGCAGTAATAAAAGTTGGTGCTGCAACCGAAGTGGAGATGAAAGAAAAAAAGGCTAGAGTCGAAGATGCTTTACATGCAACAAGAGCTGCTGTAGAGGAGGGCGTAGTTGCTGGGGGTGGTGTAGCCATGCTCAGAGCTAGACAAGCACTTGAAAAGCTTAAAGGTGATAATTCTGACCAAACTCAAGGTATTGCAATAGCTAGACAAGCAATGCAGGAACCACTGAAACAGATAGTAACTAACGCAGGCGAGGAAGGATCTGTAATTCTCGCTAAAGTTGAGGATGGTAAGGACTCTTTTGGTTACAACGCATCGACAGGTGAATTTGGTGATATGCTCAAGATGGGTATATTAGATCCTACAAAGGTAACCCGAACTGCACTTCAAAACGCCGCGTCTATAGCTGGTCTAATGATTACAACTGAAGCTATGGTTACCGAGCTTGCTAAAGACGATGAACACGATCATGCAGCTCCATCTATGCCTGATATGGGCGGCATGGGTGGCATGGGCGGCATGGGCGGCATGGGCGGCATGGGAATGTAATTTTCGCTCGTCATCATATGTGGATTCAAAGCCTCTTTATCAAGAGGCTTTGTTTTTTCTAGATTTAATAATTTAAAATATATTCAGTGGTACAATACTGTCATGAGTGATAAGTGGATAGAGCAATACCCAAACAATCTGAATAGTGAAATTAATTCTATTGATGACAGTACAGTTACTGACTTGTTGGAGTCTGCTGTGAATAAATTTTCTTCAAACACAGCATTTTACTCACTCAACACATCTATAGATTATAAAATGACCAGCCTGCTATCTAAGAGAATAGCCGCTTACCTTCAATATTTAGGTGTTACTAAAGGTACTAAAATTGCCATAATGCTCCCAAATTTACTAACCTATCCCATAGCACTTTTTGGTTCTTATTACTGTGGAGCCACGGTTATTAATATTAATCCAATGTACAAATCACGTGAGATTAATAATATTCTTATTGACTCTGAGGCTGAATATATATTTGTTTTAGATAAATTTTATCATGAACTTCAACCGTGCATATCTGACTCAAAGTTAAAAAAAATCATTGTTTGTAAGATAACCGATCTTTTAAACCCATTTATGAGAGCAGTAATTCCAATAGTAATGCTTTACAGGAAGCAGTCAGTAAGTATAAAGAAACAAAATAATATTATTTTTTTTAAAGATATTGTATCTAATAATTTTTCATTAGAAGATATATTGACTAATGAAAACGATATAGCGCTCCTTCAGTATACTGGTGGGACTACTGGAAAATCTAAAGCAGCAATATTGACACATAAGAATCTTTTAAGTAACGTTCAGCAAGTCTCGAATTGGATCGAGCCACATATAAAGCAGGGCCAAGAGATTATTATCACTGCATTACCTTTGTTCCATATTTTCTCATTCACAGTCAATTGTCTCACGTTCCTTAAGTTTGGCTCAGAGAATGTTTTAATAGCAAACCCGAGAGATCTAGATTCTTTTATCAAAGTATTAAGTAAAAAAAAGTTTACAATAATTACTGCTGTGAACACATTATTTAATCTTCTTCTTACAAGTAGAAAATTTAAGGACCTAGACTTCTCAAATTTTAAATTTTCAGTTGGAGGAGGTATGGCAGTACTCAGCGATACAGCACAAAAGTGGAGAGATGTAACAGGCACAAATATAACTCAAGGATATGGTTTGACCGAGACATCGCCAGTAGTCGCTATCAATCGAATTAACGATCCATTTAATGGATATATTGGCTTACCTGTCCAATCAACAAAGATAAAAATAATAGACGATAATGAAAATATATTAGGTTGTAATCAAGCCGGCGAACTGTGTGTTAGGGGTCCCCAAGTTATGTCTGGGTATTGGAAAATTTCGAATGAAAAGAATAAATACTTTACTGATGATGGTTTTTTCAAGACGGGAGACATTGCCACAATAAATGATGAGGGTTATCTGAAGATTGTAGACAGAAAAAAGGACATGATAATATCTTCTGGATATAATGTTTATCCGAACGAACTTGAGGATTATTTAGCTACTCATCCTGATATTCTAGAGGCTGGAGTAATTGGAGTTGATGATAAAAATAGAGGAGAGTATATAAAAGCATTTGTTGTTTCAAAAAACGAGCATCTCTCATCCTCAGATATAATAGCTTTTTGTAAGAATGGACTGACTGAATATAAAGTCCCAAAGAGAATTGTTTTCATAAAAGAGCTACCTAAAACTAATGTCGGAAAAATTCTTAGAAGAGAGTTAAGAGAGCTAAATTAGTCCTTAAAAACAATCAGGTGGTCTAAGTCAAGCTTTACTCCGATTACTTCATTCAAACTATGATTATGATGACTGGGCGCATAACAATATACAGTTTGCTTATCTTTTAGCTCTAACCTATATAAAAAGTCTGAACCACGGAATGTTTTCTCAATGACTTTTGCAGATGCTACAGCATGATCATCATGTATAATGTCATCAGGGCGAACTAACATATGCACCTCATCACCTTTATTATAGCCTTCAGTGCTTGCTACAAAATCTCCGAGCACAGAGCTAAGATGACTTGAGTCCTTCACAATAGCTTTTATGTAACTTGAAATGCCAAAAAAGTTAGCAATTTCTCTAGATACAGGTTTATGATACAAGTCATACGGATCTGCATATTGCATTATTGTATTTTCACCTATGAACGCAATTTTATCTGACATTTTAAATGCCTCTTCAGGACTATGAGTGATTAGAATCGCGGTAATTTTCTCAGACTTTATAAGTTTTCTAATATCATTCATCAACCCCTCTTTAAGCTCATAATCAAGAGCACTGAAAGGCTCATCAAGCAATAGTAATTTAGGGCCGGGCGCAATAGCCCTTGCTATAGCTACTCTCTGCTGTTGACCACCCGATATCTGATCAGGGTAACGATGTTTTATATCAATAATATTAAGAATCTCTTCTAGTTTTTCTGCTCTATCAAACTGTTGTTTTATTGATAGTGTATTTAGACCAAAGCAAATATTTTCCCTCACAGTCAGATGAGGAAATAGCGCAAGATCTTGAAAAATAACACCGACATTTCGTTTTGAGACATCCTCTCTCTTTTTTGAGTCATCAACAATTTTCTCGTCAATATATATATAGCCTGAGGTTATATTATGAAATCCAGCAATCGATCGGATAAGAGACGTTTTTCCAGAGGCACTTGAGCCCATAAGTGACACTATATCTCCATCAATAACTTCAAGATCGACATTATTAAGAACAACTTTTGAATCAAGAGTAATGTTTACCTTTTCTAATTTAAGTTTAGTGTCTGACATTCTTTATAATACCTTTAGAGAGTATTATAACTGGAATTAGACAAATTATTATTAAAATAAGACCGGGTAAACCAATTGAAGATAAATTTTCTGCTTCTGCTAATTCATATAAATGGACTGGTAGCGTATTAAAATTAAAGGGTCTTAAAATTAATGTCATTGGAAGTTCTTTTACAATATCCACAAAAAGAAGAATTGTAGCAGAGGAAATTGTTGGAAGAAGTATTGGTAAATGCACTCTAATGAGTGTTTGTAGTTTTGAATATCCAAAGCTTGAGGTCAGAAGATCATAACTATTTGATATTTTATTAAAGCCAGAGTCTATAGTTTTAATGGAGATAGTTGAAAAACGAACCAGATAAGCTATTAGCAAAAGAAAAAAGGTTCCGGATAAAAGATTTTCTGGTGGATAATCTAATACAGTTGATATAGTTTTTTCCATATATGAAGTAGGGGTGATTATGCCTACAGCTAAAACGACACCCGGGATAGCATAACCAAGGGAAAATATTTTAATAGACAATCTCGTAAATATATTTTTTGTGACCCTTGATATGAATGCTATATTGAGTGTAAATAAAACAATTACTATTGCCCCTATTAGAGCGATACTTGCGCTTGATGTAATTAGCTCAAAAATTAATAAAATATTTGCTCTATCTAATGAATAAGATATCCAATAAAAGATTTGAAAAAATTGCAGAATAGAACCAATAAAAACTATTAAACTACATAAAATTACTAGTTGTGTTTTATTTTTAGGAACTTCTTTTTTTCTCTCGTAGATCTTATTCGTTGGATTATCAAATTTTCTCTTACCACGTGACATCTCCTCAAAATAAATTAAAAAGAATACGAGTGTCAGAAGAATAGAAGATAATCTAAAAGAACTGACCTCATCACCTAAGACAAACCATGCTCTAAAGATGCCAGTTGCAAAAGTTGGTACTCCAAAATACTCCATAGTTGCGTATTCTGCTAATGTTTCCATGATGACAAAGCTTACACCTGCTACTACGGCGGGTCTTACAATAGGTAAACCAATCTTGGTAAGTCTCTGATATTTATTTAATCCAAGAGATTTCCCTACCTCAAATACACTATAAGAATGATTTGCAAATGCGGGTAAGCAAAGTAAGTAAACATATGGGTATAGACTTATTGTCATTATGAAAATTACCCCATAGATATTTTGTAGGTCATATAAATTATAGACATATGGACCTAGCCCAAAGTAGTAATCCATAATGTTGAATAATATCCCCGACGTCTCATTTAAGCCCGAGTATATATAACCATTTACGTAGGTAGGTATAGCCATAGGTAATATTAGTAGCCATTTAAAAATATTCACGCCAGGGAATTCATACATACTAACTATCCATGCTAATGATGCACCAATGATTACAGTGAATGCTGCAACAAAAATCACAATTATAAGTGAATTCACCACATAATCTTGAAGAAGATAAGTTTGTATATGCAACCATACTTCTGAGGAATCAGAAAAAATATTTAAAAAAATAAAAACAACTGGTATCAAGAATATGAATACAAATATCAGTGTTAATGAGTTATTTAAAGTATCAGTTTTATTAGACAAGTTAATTTATTTCCAGCCAGCTATATCAAAGATCTTTCCGGCCTCATCGTTCAACCTTCCGAGATTCGTTAAATTCATATCATCCATTTTAAATGGATATCCCCAAGACTTTACAATTTCTGATACTTTTATATCCTGTCTGATCGGATATTCATGATTTTTTCTTGCATAAATTTCTTGTGCGGTATCATCTGCAAGAAATTCTAACAGTTTTATCGCATTAGCTCTATTCTTTGCATTTTTTGTTACAAATCCCCCGCTTATGTTAATGTGTGAACCTCTATTATCTTGATTTGGAAAAAGTACTCTTATTTGTTTTGCATATGATTTTTCTGTTTCTTTTTTTGATGAAATCCATTTGCCCAAGTAATACGTATTAGCAATAGTTACATCACATTTTCCCAGAACAACCGCCGTCATTTGCCCTCTATCATTACCCTTAGGTTCTCTAGAAAAATTTTTTACAACACCTTTCGCCCAATCTAATGCCGCTTGATCTCCATTATGGAATAATAGTGATGCAAGTAATGACTGATTATAAATATTACTTGATGACCGGATACATACGCGGCCAGCGAGATTATCGTCAGCTAAATTCTCATAGTTCATAATTTCTTCTGGTTTGATTGAAGTTGGGTTATACATAATTACTCTTGATCTCACTGACAGACCATACCAATGGCCATCCGTATCTCTCAAGTTTTTAGGAACGAGTTGATTCAATAATTTAGAGTCTATTTTCTGAGAAATATTCTTTAACTTCGCATCATGTAAATTTCCTGCATCAACAGTAATTAAGACGTCAGCGGGGCTATTTTCCCCCTCATCTAATATCTTTTTGATTAGTACTTTTGTTTTAGCGGTTAAGATATTTACTTTAATACCTGTATCCTTTTCAAAAATATCAATCAGAGGTCTTATTAAATGTTCTTTCCTAGCAGTATATAAATTAACTTCTTCTGCAACTGCACTACTAAAGCAGCCTGTTGTAAGAACCGCCGGTAAAACGAGATATACACATATAAATTTTTTAAGCATTGTAAATAAGAATGATAATCATTATTATCAGATTTAAGCATAAATTCAAGGAAATTCTTGGGTACTTTTTAGCAATTAACAATAATCCACTAATTTCCCAACAGTTGAATACATGCTATAGTTTTCTTTAAATTCTAGTAGGGTAAAAAAATGATAATGTCAGACCTTAAAGGTAAAATATGGATGGACGGAGATTTACTTGAGTGGTCAGATGCTAAAATACATGTTCTCACACATACACTTCATTATGGCACCGGAGTATTTGAGGGCGTTAGGGCCTATGAGACATCAGCAGGCCCAGCTATCTTCCGGTTAAATGACCACACCAGAAGGTTGTTCAATTCTGCTGATTTGATTGGTATGTCAATTCCTTATAGTTTTGAAGAATTAAATAATGCTCAAGCTAATATAGTCAGAGAGAATAAACTAAATAATGCCTACATAAGACCGATGTGCTTTTATGGATCAGAAGGCATGGGTTTAAGAGCTGATAATTTAAAAGTTCATGTGTGTATTGCTGCGTGGGATTGGGGTTCTTATCTTGGCGATGACAAAATTACTAATGGTATAAAAGTTAAAGTTACAGATTTCCCAAAAAGATGTGAGAAAAGTATGCTTCATAAAGCCAAAGCTTCTGGCAATTATTTATACTCCATGTTGGCATTAAAAGATGCTTTAAACTCTGGTTTTGATGAAGCCTTGATTCTAGATGTTGATAACAATGTCAACGAGGGTTCGGGCGAAAACTTTTTTATGGTTAAAGATGATATACTATACACACCAAGAGATCATACAGTACTAAATGGGATTACAAGACAGACCATCATTGATATATCTAAGGATTTAGACTTGAAAGTTTTTGAGAAAGATATTTCTGTTGACGATGTAAAAGTGGCAGATGAAGCATTTTTCACGGGAACAGCAGCTGAGGTAACACCAGTCATACAAGTTGATCAATCTAAAATAGGTGACGGTACAACAGGCAAAATTACAAGAAAAGTTCAAAAAGAATATTTCGATTTAATTAGAGGTAAAAATACGAAATATGATCACTGGTTAACACGAGTCTAAAATGTTTAAGAAAAAGAATATTCTTGTTGTCGGCGATATAATGCTAGACAAGTACAGTCATGGTATAGTAAACAGAATTTCGCCGGAGGCTCCAGTACCTATCGTCGACATTAAAAAGACTATTTTCAAGCCTGGCGGTGCATCAAATGTAGCTCAAAACTTGTCAGCACTTGGTATGAGTGTATCTTTACTTGGGATTACTGGTGATGATCCAGAACTTAAAGAGCTAATAAAAGTGTTAAGACACACTTCCATAAAGTTTGATCCAGTAAAAGATTTGTCCATAAGAACAACCCTTAAGTCGAGAATAATAGGCAATGATCAACATTTAATGAGACTTGATCATGAGGATAAAAATAAATCTAATATGCATGATTCCCTATACAAGAAAGTTGTTAAATACGCTCAAGATTCAGATTTGATTGTAATATCTGACTATGACAAAGGCGCTATAAAACCAATTGCTAGCAAAATAATAAATTTTGCTCAAGAGCAAAAAATTAGAGTAATTATTGATCCCAAAGGCTCAGATTACTCTATGTATACGGGGGCATTCCTCGTAAAACCAAACGAGCTCGAGTTTGAGACAATAGTTGGTAAACCAAAAAATAAACAAGATATGGTAAGAAGAGGTAAGGAATTAAAAGAGTCATTAAATCTTGACGCGCTTTTATTAACACTCGGCAAGAATGGCATGATGCTTTTTCATAAAAAGTCAGTTATTTCTTTTGCTACATCACAAAAGGAGGTTTATGATGTAACAGGAGCAGGTGACACAGTGATATCAGTTTTAGCAGCATCTCTATCATCTAACAAAACTCTCAAAAAATCATGCGAACTAGCTAATGTTGCTGCGGGATTATCTATACAGCACTTGGGTACCGTGAGTGTAAGTAAGTCTGATCTTAATAATGCAATTAAAAAACTCTAAATTAATAGCTGATATTGATAGCTTAAAATCTATCCTAGAGAGTGAGCAAAAATCAGGGAAACGTGTAGTCTTCACAAATGGTTGCTTTGATATAATTCATCCAGGTCATATTTTTATTCTCGAGCAAGCCAAATTAAAAGGGGACATTCTAGTTGTCGGACTTAATTCTGATCAATCTGTCAAAAGCTTCAAATCAGATCTCAGACCTATTTGCTCGCAAGATGATCGAGCGTATGTTCTTGGGGGTTTAGCATCTGTTGATTATATTTACATATTTAACGAAGACACGCCTGAAAAAATCATAATGGAAATATCACCTGATGTATTAGTGAAAGGCAAGGATTATAAGATTGAGGATATAGCTGGTGCAGACTATATGTTAAAAGAAAATAAAAGAGTTGAATTGGTTGATATCATAGATGAAAAGTCAACAACAGAAATTATAGAAAATATCAAGAAACTCATTTCTTAATTATTTCTTTGATTTTGGTTTTAACATCGTCAATAGTTATCAAATTCATTGCATTTGGATCTCTGACTCTTTCACCCCATTTGATAGCACTTTTTTTCTTGCGTGAGAATTTATCTAAAGCTTCAGAATACTTATCGATTACATATTCAAGCTTTTGATAAGGCCCAGTTCTTCTAGGATTAGAGGTAGCATATAAGCCTATTATTGGTTTATTAATCATCCTCGCCATATGTAACGTTCCTGAATCTGGACCAATATAAAGCTTACTTAAATTAAGCACTGCCAGCATTTCACTTAAGCTAGTCTTATTGATCAAATTTTTTGCATTTGAATTTTCACCGAAACAATCCATAACCTTCCTAATTTTTTCTTGATTAGTTTTACCAAGAATTACAGTGTTTAATGAGTATTGATTTTTGCAATATTCAGATATTGTTGCAAAATTATCATAATCCCATTCTCTATAATTATTCGATCTTACGCTCGTATAAGGATTAATGGCTATGAAGGGTTGCAGATTATACAAGTTATTTTTCTCTACAAATTGATCGTTATTGCAAAGAATATTTTCACATTGCCAATCTATGACTCTTTTTTTGATATTTATTTTTTCTAGAAAGCCAAAAAAATGATCAATCACATGCGATCCCTTAGTTTCTATATCATTAAATGTAACATTTACTCTGCCATTAATTATATTCGCAATTAACTTTGATCTCAGAGATTTTTGCATATGAAACACTACATCAAATTGATTATTCTTAAATAAATTGCGCATTCCTAAAACTGAATCGAGCGTCTTTTTTTTATCCACAACAATAAAATCAATGTTTTTAAGATTTTTTACCAACTCATGTTCGGTTTTTCCAATAACCCAACTTATTCTTGATTTTGGGTATACATCTCTAATTGTAGATATTATTGGTATTATATGAGTAACATCTCCTATTGAGGATAATCTTAGAATACATATCGATATTGATGTATTATTATCTTTGACCATATGATAAAAACAAAATTCGGTTCAATTGTCTCTCACAAGTTTAACAATCAGTATATCTGTTACGATTCATCTATCCAACCAATTCTTAAAGATAGAATACTCTCTTCGCTAGATTCTGATGAGTTCAGACTTTCTAATACTTCAAATTTTCTTGATTTGAATAACGGTTTAATAAAAAAACATTTCTACAGAAAAGGAGCGATGCACCTATTTTATGATAACTACTTTTACTATGGCCTTAAGAACACGCGCCCTATAAGAGAGCAGAAAAATTATATGGATTTTATGAATATAGTTAAAAATTCAAAAAATGAGTGGGTAATAAATAAACTAGAGTTATGTATGCCCATATTTTCGTATGTGAAAAGGAGCAACTTATTTTATAAGGGAGACATTATTCTCTCTAAGATATCGGGTGAAACGCTTGATAGAGCTCTGAAGAAGCGTCTAAAGGTGAATATAGAGGAAGAGATTGGAGTGTGTTTTAGATTTTTATTTAATAATGGTATTTATAATTTTGATATGAATTTAACAAATATCTTGTACAACCAGGAGTCTGATAAATTTTCATTCATAGACTTTGATAAAGTTATTATAAATTCACATAAGATTAACACTCAGAACTATTCATCACGTGTAATTGATAAGTTTAGGGATTCGCTAAGAAAATATAACTTGTCTGAAAAATTTGATTGGGATAAATTTATTAGATCGGTTTATGGCTAATATGTTTTTCTATATTCGAAATATACTCATGTATTATAGATGCTTTAGAATCTATTAGTGATTTTGCATTTTTTTCAAAGATTATTCTTTTAGATTTTGATCTGAAAAGTTTTTCGAATATATTCTTTAGCATTTCAGGTTTTTGACACATAATGAGAGCATTATTTTTTAGAAATTCTTCAGTCTCCTCAACAAAATTATACATGTAGGGACCTACGATAATCGCTTTTGAATGCGCGGCTGCTTCCATGAAAGAATGACCACCAACATCAACGAATGATCCTCCGAATATTGTGAATTCTGAGTACTTAATTAAATTGTTCATTTCACCTAAAGTATCTGCTATGTAAATTTGGGTTGAACCTCTTATCTTTTCTGACTTGCTTCTAATTGCAATATTCACACCAGATAAAGGTATATCTGACAATATATCTCCCAGTCTCTCTGGATGTCTAGGCGCTATAACTAAAAGATATTTATTAGATTTTAGTTTCAGCCATTCTTTGATTACTATTATCTCTTCTCGATGATGAGATGATGCAAGAAGAACGTATTTCTTATCAACTATTCTCTCTTCAGTCACATCATTGCTTACCAATGAATGTTTAATATTGCCTGTAAGACTTATTTTGCTCTCATTCATATAATCTTTGAATGCTGACGCATCCTTTTCTGATTTACAGTAGACATGACTAATTTTGTCTAAGGTGCTTATATAAAAACTTTTTGATATCAAACCAAGAATCCCTTGAGGAGGATTGAATCTTCCATTGATAGTTATTATATTAGTATTATTTTTTTTACAGAGGTGATAAAGGTTTGGCCAAATTTCTGTTTCAATTATAATCAGTAAGTCTGCAGAAACAGATTTAACAAATTTATTTGTTGCGAAGAAAAAGTCAAATGGAAGGTAGCTATGATCAACTCCATTCAAGCAAGATTCTTTAAAAATGAACTCAGACGATGGGGTATTTGATGTGATCAAGATATCTTTGTAACCTTTTTCGAAAAGATATTTTGAGACTTTAATGGCTATTTTCATCTCACCAACTGACGCCGCATGTAACCAGAACGAATAATTTTTGGTCAAACTTTTGCCAAGTAGTTTGTTACTTATATAAGATAACGATGTAGAATTTTTTAGACAATATATAATTAATTTGATTAGAATAAATGGCGATATTAAATATAATAAAAAATTGTACTTAAACATTACCAAGCAAGATAGGTGTTTACTCTTCTTAGGGATGAATCATTCAGGTTGTTCTGTAAGTGATCAAGAGTTAACTCGCTGTAGATGTAATCCATCATAACATTCTTAGCATCAAAGAGTGCTCTGGAATATTCCAGTTTTGCCTCAAGCATTTGCGTATTACTATAGATCCCTCTTTCATAACCTTCTTGAGCATTTTCATATTTTTTCAGGGAAGTTTTTAAAATTTGTAAAGACGTTGAATATAAGCCTTGATAAGTGTTGTAAATATTATAGTTATCTATGATTTCCTTCCTGATTAACCTTCTGGAGTTTGTATGGTCAAGACGTGCTTTTTGATAATTTAGTCTTGCTTCTTTGACTTTAGAGGACTGATAACCGCCATTAAATATTGGAAAATTCAAAACTAATGAAATTGTAGAATCTTCACGAGTAGTTGCTCCGAATTGAGATCCACCTTGAGTGATATCTAGATAATCATATTCTACAAGTAGATCAATTGTTGGATAGTGTCTAGATCTTTGTGCGGCAATTTCATTACGATTTATATTCATGCCCTGTTTTGACATTCGTATTGTATTGTTATTGGTGTAAGCTGAGTTAATTAAATCATCGAGCACCAGATTTTTGTGATTTATCGTAACCAGCTTTATATCGTTAATATCATTGAGCTCTTTACCTGAGAATATATAGACATCATTTTTAATCTGAGTTAGATTGTTTTTGCTTATATTTAAATCATTTTTTGAAGATTCATAATCATTATTAAGTGTTTCATATTCCTCAATAGATATGCTTCCATTTTCATATAACTTTGTAGATACCCTATATCTAGATCTTTGATAGTCATTCTCAATTTCACTTAGTGAGAGTGCATTCTTGAATTTAATTAAGTTAAAATAATGTCTTACAGATTCAAGAATAAGTAATGAATCTGCATTATCCTTGGTTATTTCATTTTGTTCTAGCGAGCTCTTAGCTTTTTTTATTTCGTCAAACACATAAAGATGAAGAAGTGGCTGCTTTATTGAGAGATTGTATGTATCTCTATCATAATTGGACGGATCATACGATCCAAGTGACTTATATCTCTCGATTGTAGTTTCACTAGCTCGGGCATTGAAGTTAATTTCTGGGAATACTGTTGATCTAGTTTGCTTGAGAGACTCATTAGCTATGCTCACATCGATCTCATTATTTAAAATATCAATATTGTGTTGTTTTGCTCTCTCATAAAGATTGATTAGGTCTGTGGCATGACCATTGATTGATATGAACAATACTAAAAAGATAATTTTTTTCATCTGTATTTTTCCATGTCTGGATCTACGTCATCAGACCATTTTTCCAGACCACCTGAAAGATTATATAAGTTATTTACTCCATTTTGCTCTAAATACAATGCGACAGTTCTACTTCTAATTCCATGATGACACACTATCACATACTCACTTGATTCCTCAAAGTAATCAATCGAGTCAGGTATTTTACCCATGGGAATGTGTTTACTATTCTCTATGTGACACTTGTCATATTCCCATTGTTCCCTGACATCAACTATTTTCAGAACAGGGTTTGAGGTCATCATTTCTTTTATTTCTAAAGGCGTTTTTTCTTGCATTATATACCTACTATCAAATCAGTCTGTGATGTTACTATATTTTTACTAACTGTGTAACTATTTATTGTCTTATCGATTATTATTCCAGAGCTATAAGGAGACTTATCTCGCCATAGAAATGTAAAAGTTCTCGAGTTTTCACTCAAATAATCAATAAAAAAGTCATAGGATCTAACTGAACATGTGAAAACTACCTTTGTGTGATCATGTATCTTATCTAGGAAATCAAATATATTTTCGTTAAAAAGATGTATTTTTTCCTTGTTGACGCTGTAAGTGTCCAAGTTTGTTTTACCGTAATCAAAGAGAGTTTCGTTACATTCATATGCTGTTACTGAACTAGTTAGATGAGATATACATTCAGCTAGATAGCCACTCCCATTTCCAATTAATAAAACACTATCGTTCTTATGGAAATCCATCTCTTGAAGAATTGTTGCCTCACACGATGGAGTAAGCATAGAAACCCCGCACCCAAGAGGCATAGTCATATCTGAATACGAGAAGCTTTTAAATGCTTCTGGCACAAAGCTATGCCTTTTTATCTTTCTGATGACACTTAATATCTTTTCATCTAGAATATTATTACTTCTATAGATTTGATTTACATGATCATTGTTATTCATCAAGTAATTATATCTATGTTTATGTTACTATTGAACTATGCTGAGAGAATCATATGAAAAATAATACGATCGATCTTAATAGATATAAGGTAAATTATCCAAATTCTGAAAAAATTTATAAACAAATTCGTGAATTAAAAATTCCATATAGAGCAATCAGAATATCTGATGGCGGCGGTGGAGACAGACGGTTCCATGTATACGATACTACTGGCCCTTACACAGATCCAAGCTTTGACATAAATCTAGACTCAGGGTTGCCAAAATCAAGAGATGAATGGATACAGAACAGAGAGCATAAATTTCAATCAGATAATAGATTTAACAATAACATTACTCAGCTTACCTATGCTAAAAACGGAATTATAACTAAAGAAATGGAATATGTTGCTGCAAGAGAAAATAGTTTCTATTCAAATGAGAAGGATATAATAACTCCGGAGTTTGTTAGGAATGAGATTGAGTCAGGTAGAGCTATTATTCCATGTAATATAAAGCACCCAGAACTTGAACCAATGATAATTGGAAAAAAATTTCTCACTAAAGTGAACGCCAATATAGGTAATTCACCAGTGAAATCAAATATTGAAGAGGAGCTTGATAAATTACTATGGGCTGTAAGATGGGGTGCAGACACCGTCATGGATTTGTCCACAGGAAAAAACATTTATGAAACGAGAGAAGCAATAATTAGAAACTCACCTGTTCCAATTGGAACGGTACCAATTTATGAGGCACTAGAAAAAGTAAATGGAAAGGCAGAGGACTTAAGCTATGACATTTTCCGTGATGTTATAATTTCGCAAGCTGAGCAAGGTGTAGACTACTTTACTATCCACGCTGGACTTAGACTAAGTTTCATTCCTACAACTACAAAAAGACTAACAGGTATAGTTTCTCGAGGTGGTTCGATCATAGCAAAATGGTGCTTAGCACACCACAAGGAAAATTTTTTATACGAAAACTTTGATGATCTATGTGACATAATGAGAAGATATGATGTTTCATTTTCACTTGGTGATGGTCTCCGCCCAGGGTCAATATCAGATGCAAATGATGAAGCACAATTTTTAGAGTTAAAAACACTTGGTGAACTAACTATCAAAGCAAGATCAAAAGGTGTACAAGTAATGATAGAAGGGCCTGGTCATGTACCATTAAATAAAATAAAAGAGAACGTAACATTGGAAGAAGAGTATTGCGAAGAGGCGCCTTTCTATACTCTTGGGCCCCTAGTAACAGATATTGCTCCTGGGTATGATCACATTACTTCTGCAATAGGTGCAGCAAATATTGGATCATTTGGTACTTCCCTGCTTTGCTATGTCACACCAAAGGAACATTTAGGCTTGCCAAATAAAGAGGATGTCAAAGATGGTCTTGTTGCATATAAGATAGCTGCACATGCATCTGATATCTCTAAGGGCCATAAATTTGCTGTGGAAAGAGATAACGAGTTATCTAAAGCAAGATTTGAATTTAGATGGTTGGATCAATTCAATTTATCACTAGACCCATACAAAGCAAAAGAGTTTCATGATGAGACGCTTCCTCAAGAGAGCGCTAAATCTGCGCATTTTTGTTCAATGTGTGGACCAAATTTTTGTTCAATGAAAATAACACAAGATATTCGCGACTACGCATCTGAGCACAATATTAAAGATATTAAAATTGCTGTCGAAAAAGGTATGAAAGAAAAATCAGATCAGTTTGCAGCATCTGGGAATAAGATATATATTAAAAAATAGCTATTTTTGTGATGCTTTGAGAGCTCTATCCAAGTCTTCTAAAATGTCGTCAATATTCTCAAGGCCAATTGATAGCCTCACTAAATCTTCAGGGACACCTGCAGCTTTCAATTCTTCTTTAGATAGCTGTCTATGAGTAGTGCTAGCAGGGTGGCATGCCAGAGACTTAGCATCACCGATATTAACGAGTCTTGTGATCAGCTTAAGATTATCAATAAATACCCCACCTTTTTTCATACCACCTTTGATCCCAAAACTTAGAACGCTTGACGCCTTTCCATTCATTAGTTTTTTCGTAAGATCATATTCTTTGTGAGATTCCAAGCCAGGATAATTAACCCATGTTACGCACTTATGATCCTCCAAGAACTCTGCCACTTTTTCCGCATTCTCACAATGTCTATCCATTCTTACAGGTAGTGACTCAATTCCTTGCAATATCAGGAAGCTATTAAATGGAGATATTGCAGCCCCCATGTTTCTCAGTGGCACAACTCTTGCTGCTCCTATAAAGGCTGCATCACCCATAGCCTCTGTGAATACCACACCATGATAAGACATATCTGGTGTATTGAGCCTTCTAAATTTAGTTTTATGTTTCGCCCATGGAAATTTTCCAGAGTCTACAATTATCCCACCTATCGTTGTTCCATGGCCTCCCATATATTTTGTGAGAGAGTGGACAACTATATCAGCGCCGTGTTCAATGGGTCTGAATAAATATGGTGATGGCACAGTATTATCAACAATGAGAGGTATATTATGTTTATGTGCGATTTTAGCTATTTCAGGAACATCTACAACATTTGCTGCCGGGTTACCTATAGATTCACAGAATATTGCTTTAGTTTTTTTATCTATTAGTTTTTCAAGACTCGAAATATTATCATGATCTCCAAACTTTACATCAACTCCAAATCTGGGTAGCTGATGAGCAAATAGTGTGTATGTTCCACCATAAAGAGTACTTGTACTCACAATATTATCTCCAGCTTCACAGATAGTCATGATCGCGTAAGTTGTAGCTGCTGAACCAGAGGCTAGTGCCAACGCACCAATCCCGCCTTCCATAGCCGCAACTCTTTTTTCCAATACATCAGAGGTTGGATTCATTATTCGGGTATAAATATTACCAGCTACTTTGAGGTCAAATAAGTCTGCGCCATGTTGAGTATCATCAAAAGAGTAAGATGTTGTCTGGTAAATTGGTACCGCAACTGATTTTGTTGTTGGTTCAGGTGAATACCCACCATGTATTGCTATTGTCTCAAATTTCATATATCTAACCCTTTAATTAACTATCTACATAGTCTATAAGATATACGGCAAATTATCTATTGAAAATATCATACTGTGACGCATCTTCCTTCTTATCATTCAGCCTGAATCCTATTCCAAGAAGCCTGATAGGTTTGATGACTCTAACAATATTAGACTCAAACAAGTTTGTAAAATCATTTAGCTCCAAACTTAAACATTTTTTTTGTCTAGTAATTGTCTCAAAATCATTAAATTTAATTTTTAGAAAAATTTCTCTAACCTCATTAGTATCAATACGCGATGAACGACATCTTTCGATAAGCTTTATGTATAAAATTGAGAGTTGTTGTTTACATGAATCAGTATCACTCAAATCATGAAGAAAAGTATCCTCAACACTGATGCTTTTTCTTATTCTATTCGTCTCTATTTCCCTATTGTCTATTCCCCTTACTAGATTGAATAATGTATGTCCATACGAACCAAATATTCTCACTAGTTCATCTTTAGGCATTTTTTGCATATCACTGCAATTTCTCATGTTTAAATTTTCGCATTTCTTATAGTTTACTTTACCTATTCCAGGTATGGACTTTAAACTTACTGTTTCGATAAAGCTTGGAATTTCATCATCACAAATTGAAAACTGATTATCAGGTTTTTTCCAGTCAGAGCAAATTTTGGCAATCAATTTATTTGAAGAGATACCAGCAGACGCAGTGATACCAAAATCAGTTTTTATACATGATCTAATTTGTCTTGCCATTTCCTCAGGATCTCCCTGACAGTACCTAGACTCTGATACATCTAAAAAAGCTTCATCAATTGATACAGGCTCTACCTTATGTGAATAACACTTAAAAATTTTAAAAATTTCTTTTGATTCTTTTCTATACTTTGCAATATCGACTGGCAATATAATGAGATCTTTGCATAAATGAACAGCTCTTTTTGAGGACATTGCTGAGTGAAGTCCATACTTACGAGCAAGATAATTACATGTCGTCAATACTCCTCTTTCGTTAGCTTTTCCACCCACAGCAACAGGCTTATTTTTTAGATTTGGATTGTCTCTGATTTCTATTGATGCAAAAAAACTATCCATATCGATATGGACTATCTTTCTTTTTTTCCAAATCTTAGTTTTTTGATTCATCGAGTGTCATCGCTTTAATTGTTAAAGCATGAATCTCGCCTGTTTTTATATATCCATCTAGTAATGTATATATCATTTTATGTCTTTGAATAGTTGATTTACCAATGAAAACATTACTTGTAATGCTGACAGTGTATTTAGACTCCGATCCCTCCACTGATAAATTATCAAACTCGATTCCTTTTGAGATAGCTTCAGTTATTGCATCTTTCATGTTTTATTTCTCCCATAACTCTGGATTAGCCCAGTTTTTGTTATTCAGCCAATCAGGATTGTCTTTATAATCAGAAATATCATAAATAAAAACTTGTCCTTTATTATTATTTGATGAACCATAATACTTATAACCATAGCCAAAAAACATATTCATATGCGTGGTTATATTATTTTTGAATTCATCATCATTCGAAATCAGGAGCATTATTTTATGCAAACCATAATTATTTTTAAAAACACCCGAATTAATCATGGTTCTAAGATCTGCGATTATAACTACTAATTCATTATCAGAGAAGACATTTTTTTTATAGTTGTCTAGAGAGACTATATACTCGTAAGCGCATGAATCTAATTCCCCTATGAGATCACCATCATCTACAAGTTTTAAAACTCTTACATTTGATTTATTTTTTAGATATTTTTCTATATCCATTCTTACCCTCTAACAAGTGATATTTTACTGTCTTTCCTTTATAAGTATTTATAATATCAAAATTATCATAGTCATTTGAGGAAATATGGTCTTTGATTATTATTTTACTCACAACACGTTGAACAGTCTCCTGAATAATATTTATATTTACATTTCTATCATTTTTGACTATTTTCCTCAGGAATTGTTCATTTTTTGAGGGCAATGCACTCTTGTTTATATTGAACATGAAATCAAAATATATATAGTCAAAATGCTTATTGGTGTTCCTTATGAAGTCTATACAATTACCAAACTTAATTTTAATTCTGTTAAAAACAGACCGAATTTCATCATTTTTAATTTTCCCTCTAGCATCAATTAACAAAGACATTATCATAGGATTTTGTTCAATTAGCGTTATATTGTTTCCTAAAGACGCTAGTATTGCCGCATCTTTAGCAAAGCCTCCAGTGCAATCTAAAATGTCTAAATTATTTGCCTTAATTATTTTATTTAGTTGATGTTTTCTATTATCTTGTATGATCTTGCAGTAATCATCAAAGGACAACGTCATTTTCATATTTTTTTCATGATCTATGATCTGATATCCATCGGATGTTTTATGTAATGTTATTTTTAGAGAATCATAGAGGAGTCTAGACAACGTTTTGTCCTAATTAATGCCGCCTATATTAAACTTTCTTCTTACAAACCTTAAAGTATAATAAATAAGTGGCCAAAGTGTAGCGCTGACAATTGATCCAATCAGCAAAGCTTGATAATCAATATTTCGGTCAATTATGAAATATGCCCATACCAATAAATGTTGTTTTATAAAAATAAAAATGAACAATACCACTGCTTGCTGTGCAATTGTCATATATCTGAGTGAATTATAAAGTCGTAATATAATGTAAATCAGTAGTACATAAAAAAATGATGAGATCCCTAACACCTGGCCGTATACAATGTCGACGATAATTCCAGTTAAGAAAGCCAGAAGGAGCTTATTATTTGAAGGTACAGCAATGGCCCAGTATACAATTATTAAGAATATCCATTCCGGTGCATAGTAACCAAGGGGAAGAGTAATAAGGGATACAAAAAGGCCAAGAATAATAGTTATTAAAATTACCAACATCGACTTCTGTTACCTCTCATCTGCAGATAGAATTACCTCAGAGACTTTATCAGCATCCTCTAAAGGTTTTATAATTGCCTGGCTGAAACGCTCACCCTCGTTTCTTATAACTTCAACTACCCTCCCAATTTTCAAGGAAGGTATAAATCTTTTTGCCTGCCCCGATGTTATTATAAGGTCACCAGATTGTATTTCACTATCATTGGGAAGGAATGAAACTTCAAGCAAGTTGTCTTGGGATCTACCTTTGATTATTATCTGTTGACCTGTGCGAGCTATTTTAGCAGGAACATTACTATCATTATCTGTGATAAGTAAAACCTTACTAGTGTAAACATTTACCTCAACAACCTGCCCTAGAAGGCCATTGACACCCATCACCGTTTGCCCGACCTTGGTTTTATAATTTGAACCCACATTTATTTGAACTGATCTTTTGTTAGGGATAACATCCTTCTGCGTGATTTGTGCGATTTTAATATTTTTCAAGCTATTATCTATTTGCCTTTTTATTGATCTAAGTCTGGATACCTCATTTTCAAGAACATCAATTCTTTGAAGATTTATTTTCATTACAGTATTTTGTTTTTCAAGATTTTCTATTTTTTGTCGTAGCTCTTCAATAGTTTTTTTTTCTTCAACGAATTTTGAGAAGAATGTTGAGGGAGTACTCGCAAGATATTGGATAGGTGTTATCAAAAAATCATTAATTATAATTCGTATGTAGTTCGAATTTGAATATTTGATATCTAATACAATCGAACTTATAGACAGACCAATAAAAAATAAGAGAAGATAAAAGTTAGTTACACTATGCTTAAATAATGACGAAGACACAGACTAATCCATTGAGAGAAATTCAACCCCTTTCTCATCAATTATCTCTAAAACTTTGCCACCACCACGTGCTACACAGCTAAGAGGATCCTCAGCCACGACGACGTTCATTCCTGTTTCCTCTTTAATCAGCATATCGAGATCTTTGAGGAGTGCACCACCACCTGTGAGTACCATGCCTCTTTCGTGAATATCTGCACCCAACTCTGGAGGGGTATTCTCGAGTGCAGTCTTTACAGCAGCAACTATACCTTGAAGTGCTTCCTGCAAAGCTTCTAAGGTTTCATTACTGTTTATTGTAAAAGATTGAGGGACACCTGCTGCTAAATTTGTACCCTTTACCTCTATTTCCAACAAATCACTGCTAGGATAAGCGGACCCTATTTCATGTTTTATTTTTTCAGCAGTAGGATCTCCAATAACACATCCATAATTTCTTCTAACATAACTAATTAGTGCCTCGGAAAAAGTGTCTCCACCTATTCTAGTTGATGAAGCATAAACAATGCCGTTAAGAGATATGGTAGCCACCTCGGACGTGCCACCACCAATGTCACAAACCATATATCCTCTCGGTTCATCGAGTGGCATACCTGCACCAACTGCAGCAGCCATTGGTTCATCAATCAAATGAACGACTCTGGCACCTGCTCCAGAAGCCGATTCTCTTATTGCTCTTCTTTCTACTTGTGTAGCCCCACAAGGTACACATATCAAAACTCTAGGACTTGGTCTGAACCAGGCACTTTTGTGGACTTTTTTGATGAAATGTTGCAACATTTTTTCACAAATTGTGAAATCTGAGATCACACCATCTTTTAGTGGTCTTATTGCTGTCAGTCCAACAGGTGTCCTCCCAAGCATATTCTTAGCTTCAATCCCTACAGCTTCAACTCTTTTATTCGCACCTTGCTCGTCTCGGACAACTACAACTGATGGTTCATCTAGAACAATACCTTTTCCTTTCATGTAGATGAGTGTATTTGCTGTGCCTAAGTCAATAGATATATCAGTGGAAAACATCCCTGCAATTTGTTTTATAAAATTAATCATCTATCACTCCTTTAGTAATTTATTAAGAACTTCATTTAAGACTTTCGGATTAGCTTTACCTTTCATCTCTTTCATAATTTGACCTACGAAAAACCCCATTAGCTTGTCTTTTCCATTTTTATAATCTTGGACTTCTTTAGGATGCTTTTCCAGTATTTTTTGCGCTTCTTTCATTAGAATTTCTGTATCAGATACTTGTTCAATGTTTTTCGATCTTATGATTTCATCAATATCAAGCTTGCCGGCCCATAATTCATTCAATATGTCTTTTGCTTGCTTGCTTGAGATTTTACCCTGGTCAATATAATTCATTAATTGAGATATATGCGAGGGTTTTATTGTAGCAACAGATATATCTATATTATGCTTGTTACACAAGCCTACTAATTCACTTAGTATAAAATTTGCTACCAGTTGAGGATTAGAATCTGACTCTTTAATTGATTCATCAAAGAAAGTAGACAAATTTGAATTCAAAGATAATATTTCCGCGTCGTCTTCTTTAAGACCATAATTATTTTTGTAGCGATCTTTCTTATCATCTGGCAACTCAGGTAGGGTTAACTTTATCTTGTCAATTTTTTCTTGAGAGATTTCAACTGGAAGTAAGTCTGGGTCAGGGAAATACCTATAGTCATTTGCTTCCTCTTTTGACCTCATAGGTCTTGTCTCATCCTTCTTGGGATCATATAATCGTGTTTCTTGAATTACAGACTCACCAGATTCAAGAATATCTCTTTGCCTTATCGCTTCGTAATTAATTGCAGATTCTACAAACTTAAATGAATTTATATTTTTTATTTCAGCTCGAGTGCCAAATTCATCACCTGGCTTTCTCAATGAAATGTTTGCATCACATCTAAAAGATCCTTCTTGCATATTCCCATCACTTATTCCTAGACTTTTTACAATAGAATGTATTTTCTTTAAATAGGTTACTGCCTCTCTAGAAGATCGCATGTCAGGTTCCGACACTATTTCTATTAGTGGGGTTCCTGCACGGTTCAGATCTATAGCGCTCTCATCTTCATAAAGGTCGTGTATTGATTTTCCTGCATCTTCTTCAAGATGCGCACGTGTAATGCCAACGCTCTTTTTGGTCCCATCTATATATATATCTAACTTGCCATCAAAAACAATTGGCAGTTCGTATTGAGAAATTTGGTATCCTTTTGGTAGATCAGGATAGAAATAGTTTTTTCTAGCGAATATTGATTTTCTTGCTATTTTCGCATCTACAGCTAATCCAAATTTTACAGCCATATCCACTGCATTTTTATTTAATACTGGGAGTACACCTGGCATAGCTAAATCTATAACCGATGCTTGCGTATTTTGATCAGCTCCAAAGTCTGTCGATGCAGATGAGAATAGCTTACTCTCAGTTGACAGCTGAACATGTATTTCTAGCCCTATTACGGTTTCCCACATAATTACTTTCCTGGTTCTCTTTTATGCCAATCTGTTTCTTGTTGATAGAGATGAGAGATTTTAAGTATATTTTTTTCATCAAAATGATTACCAATTATTTGTAAGCCCAATGGCATATTCTCTTTAAATCCCATTGGTATTGACATAGCAGGCAACCCAGCAAGATTCGTACTCACCGTATAAACATCTGATAGGTACATTGCGATTGGGTCATTCATCTTCTCACCAATTTTAAATGCTTTATCAGGTGTTGTCGGCCCAATGATCAGATCAACTTGATCAAAGGCATCTTTAAAGTCATTAGCAATTAAGTTTCTAACTTTTTGAGCTTTCAAGTAATATGCATCGTAATAACCTGCAGACAGAGCATATGTACCAACTAATATTCTTCTTTTAACTTCTTTCCCAAAACCCTCCGAACGTGATTCTCTGTATAAATTTTCAAGGTCAGATGAATTATCTGATCTGTGTCCATATCTTACACCATCAAATCTAGATAAATTTGAAGAGCATTCTGCTGGTGCAACAACTTGATAAGCCGAGACACCCAAGCTTGTATATTTAAGATTAATAGTTTTAATCTTACATCCAACTTTTTCTAACACCTTTACCGAATCATAAAAAACTTTTTTTACATCATCATTTAAATCTTTAACAAATTCTTCAGGTATACCAACGGTATATTTATGATTTGTATCACTCAAGCAGTATGAGTGATAATCAGGTACTTCGACACTTGAACTGGTGGAATCCTTTTCATCATAACCAGACATTTCTTTTAGTAAAATAGCTGCATCAAGTGCGTCTGTGGTAAAAATACCTGCTTGATCTAAACTTGATGCAAATGCAATCATCCCATATCTTGACACTCTTCCATAGGTCGGTTTTAATCCACAGATTCCACAAAGTGATGCAGGCTGTCTAATTGATCCGCCAGTGTCTGTTCCTGTCGAACATGGCGAAATTCTGGCTGCAACCGCAGATGCAGACCCACCAGAAGATCCGCCAGGGACATATTCAGTGTCCCATGGGTTTTTTACAGGACCATAGAAGCTCGTCTCATTAGAGGAACCCATTGCAAATTCATCCATATTTGTTTTCCCGAGCATAATTGTGCCAGCATTATTAAGTTTTTCTATTACAGTCGCATTATATGGACTCACAAAATTATCAAGCATTTTAGAGCCACATGATGTTTTAATATTTTTAGTACAAAAAATATCTTTCTGAGCAATAGGTAAGCCAGATAATGCTCTAACTTTATTTTTTGCTATCTCTTCATCAATTTTCCTTGCTTTATTAAGAGCTAACTCTTCAGTAAGAGTAATAAAACAATTGAGTTCGTCGTCACGCTCTTTTATTTTATCAAGGTAGTTGCTCGTAAGTTCAATCACACTAACGTCTTTATTTTTGATCGCTGTCAAGATCTCTTTTACAGATTTAAAATTCATATCAATCAATTATTTTTGGGACTATGTAATAACCATCTTTCGTTTTAGATGTATCATTTTGATTTTCTGATCTATTGATATCTTTGACAGGTTTGTCCTCTCGCAAAGGTTGATTGAAATCAAGTGGATGAGCCATAGGTTCCATACCATCTGTGGGTGCAGCATCAATCTCTCCAATTAATTTGAGGATATTCTCCAGGTTGATAATGAGTTCATCAACATCATTTTCTGGGATGCTTAACTTAGACAGGTGAGTCAATTTATCAATCGTTTTTCTATCCATTATTTTTTATAAGATGATGTAAATCTTCCATGGCCATTATAATCTATGTGAACAGATATGTCTGTAAAATCATTCGCTTGAAGGAGACGACTTATCTTGTCTGTTTGATCAATTCCATTCTCAATAAGTAGGATCCCTTGATCACTCAATATTTTTTTGGACGAAAGGATAATTTTTTTTATGTCATTTAGTCCGTCTACACCTGAGAAAAGAGCAGAATGAGGCTCATTATTCAGCACGCTCTTGTCTATTCTTTGGTCTGATAATGCGATATAAGGCGGATTACTAAATATAAAGTCAAATGATTTGGGTTTGAATGGCTTTAACCAGTCACCACAAATAAACTTTATATCTTGCTGATTTAAAAGATGAGAGTTCTTTTTTGCTACATTTATCGCATTCATATTAATATCACTGAGAAAGATATTCCAGCTTGGTCTTTCGATCGCCAAAGTAATCCCTACACAGCCTGAGCCGCAACCAGCATCTAGAAAGTTACATCTTTTTATATCTCTATATAATTTATCGCCCTGAGTTATTATCTGATCAATTATATTCTCTGTTTCTGGTCTTGGGATAAGAACATTTTCATCTACGAAAAACTCATGATTATAGAACGAATGTTTTTTCAAAACATATGATAGAGGAATATCACTTTTTCTTTTGTTAAGAATACGACTAATTTGATCATGCTCATCCTTCGTCATGCTTATCGAGATATTCGTGTATATTTTTGACTTATTGATACCAAGTACATGCATAAATATTTCTTCTGCTTCAATTTTCGATTCTTGATAGGATTGATTTGTATGAATCTGAATAAATTTTGCTGCACTATTTACAAGATCGGTAGTTCTCATCACTTTGTAGATTCTTCTGTTAAAGCATCGATAAGCGGCTCAATATTCCCATCGATGACTTGCTCTAATTTATACAGCGTTAGGTTGATCCTGTGATCTGTAATTCTTCCCTGAGGAAAGTTATATGTTCTAATTCTCTCTGATCTATCCCCGGATCCTATTTGTTTCTTCCTGCTTTCGTCAGTATCTTTTTTTTGTTTCTCCTGCTCGGCAGATAATAATCTTGAGTGCAAATACTCTAGTGCTTTAGCTTTGTTTTTGTGTTGGGAGCGATCGTCTTGACACTCTGATACGATGCCTGTTGGCAAATGAGTTATCCTCACAGCTGAGTCTGTCTTATTTACGTGCTGACCACCTGCACCTGATGCCCTATAGGTATCTATCCTTAGATCTGCAGGATTGATTTCTATATCATCCACTTGTTCAACAATCGGTAATACAGCAACTGTGGATGCTGAGGTATGAACTCTTCCTTGTGTTTCAGTATCTGGAACTCTCTGGACCCTGTGTGTACCAGACTCAAATTTTAATTGACCGTAAACATTCTTTCCAACTACTTTATATATTATCTCTTTAAATCCGCCATGATCACTTATGTTGCTATTTATAACTTCAATATCCCATTTATTTCTCTCTGAAAATCTTGAATACATCTTAAAAAGATCTCCAGCAAATATTGCAGCCTCCTCCCCACCAGTGCCAGCACGAATTTCCATATAAACATCCCTTGTATCATTCGGATCTTTTTCTACAGTTGCTTCAATAATTTTTGTCTCTACTTCTCTTAATTCAATCTCATACTTCTCTAACTCATCTTGTGCAATCGCAATCATCTCCTTGTCGTCATCAATCAATAATTCTCTTGTTTCTGAGATTGACTTCTCTACATCTAAATATTTTTGATATAACTTAACACTAGCCTCAAGTTTTGTAAGTTCTTGATTGAGACTCTTCATTTTAGTTTTATCGGAGTATATTTCAGGTGTACTTAACTTTGCAGTAATATCTTTATAACTTGAGAGACTATTCTCAAGCTTTGCTCTTAGATCAGGATTCATTAATTTTCTTTGAATAGCTTGTTAAGTTTTTCGATTTTATCCTCATCAAGATTAGGATATAACTCTTTTAACTTAATTGTGGTTTCATGTGCAAGTTTCTTCTTGAGTGTTTCTGAAACATAATCAATTATTTCATCAACATTCTCTGAATTTTTGGCCATCCTTTTTGCTTTGATAACTATACCATTAGTAATGTCGTCTACATACTCTCTGTAATTTTTAATGATTTCAGTGCTGTTATTTTCTGATAGCCAATTCTTATATTCTACAATTTTAAATCTGATTATCTCTTCGGCGTCTTTAATAGATTTTTCTCGGATTTTATAATTCTTTTCTATAATTTGTCCAAGGTCATCAATGGTGTATAAATACACATTTTCTAAATTTTTAATCTGTGACTCTACATCTCTAGGAACACCCAGATCAATTATCACTATTGAATCATTGTTCCTCTTTATCAACGCATTTTCAATATTACCTTTCCCTATTAGAGGTAAAGAGCTTGATGTGGAGGTTATAATTACGTCGTATTCATGAATAATATTTGATAAGTTATTTAAGTTGGAGTACCTACAGTCATTCTCAATTGCTAGTTTTTTGCCTTTCTCTTCTTTCCTATTACAGATTGTAATTTCATTCACATTATTCGATTTTAGGTACTTTAGTGCTAGTTCAGTCATTTCCCCCGCACCAATTAGTAAACATTTTTTTTCTTCAACTGTAGAAAATATTTTCTTTATCAAGAGAATTGAGGTGTACATGAATGATATTGCATTTCCACCTATGTCAGTATTGGCTCTAACATTTTTCGCTACAGAGAAAGAGTATTCAAAGAGCCTCTTTAATTTTCCGTCAATAGATTTATTTTCAAGAGCAGTTTTATAAGCAGTTTTAACTTGTCCTAATACTTCACTTTCACCAATAACCATAGAATCAAGACCAGCTACAACTTTGAAAAGATGCTCAATTGCATCTTCCTCTTGATGAATGTATAGATGCTTGGCAAATGACTTATATTCTTTCTCAGCTAATAGCCAATTTTTAATATCATCAGCACCATTGGTGCTCTCGCAATATATTTCTGTTCTGTTGCAGGTCGACACTACTATCACTTCAAGAATGTCTCTGACCTTTTTCATTCGTCTCAAGAGGAGTGATGCGCTGTCAGCTGTAAAAGAGAACTTTCCCCTAATATCTATATTAGCCGATTTATGATTTAGCCCTATAACTGATATGGTCATTTATGATTCCCTACTAACATATTAGCTTGTGCTATTATACATCTATGCAAAGAAATATAAAATTTATCCCGTTATTTGTAGTACTGTTTCTGACATCCTGTGGTACTCAAAATAACTCTGTATCATCAAAATCAGACATTGAAGCACCATATTCCGATACAAATGATAATTTTAAGTATAACTCAATGTACAACAAACTAGTCGTCGAATTATTGCTTCATAAAAACAAATATGAGGAGGCTATAGAGACATTCAGCACAAATATTCAATATTTTAGGGATGAAGATGATTTTCTAAAAATGATAAATAAGGCCAGGGACTTGAGAAGATTTGAGGATGTAACAAAGATCTCGAGAGGATGGCTTAAAATTAATCCAGTCAATGTTTCAGCACATAAGATATCTTTTTCGAACTATGTAGAATTAGCAGATTATTCGTCTGCAGATTATCACCTAAAATATTTATTTGAAAAGTACAATGAAAAAAATAATAAATCATATATTGATATAGAAGACATACTTTCCCGGAATATCATAATCAATCATATTGTTAAATATTTCGAGCAGAATCTTAAGAACTATAATAATAAAGATCTTTTAATTTCATATGTAAATGTATTACAGAAAAATAACTTAGATCAAGTAGCTCTGCCTTATTTACAGGAAATGGATTTCTTAGATAATAGAATCCTTGTTAGAAAATATTCTGATTCACTTGCTAGATTGAATAAAGTCGATGAGGCAATAATTTTATTAGAGAACTATATTAAGAATCTTTCAATTACTGATAGAGAGTCTTCATATGAACTACTTGCTTTGTATTTAGAAAATAAAAATAATAGTAAGGCTAGCTTGCTAATTGATAATTTGATCTCGATAGATCCGAGCGATGATGATTTTATGTTTAGGGTCGCTCTTCTGTGTTTCGATAAAGATTATTATGATTTGTCTGAGAAGTATTTTAATATTTTACTCTCGAAGTCCTATGCTCCCGATAACATTAATTTTTTTCTTGGCCAAATTGATTACCATAAAAAGCAGTACAATGAGGCTTTACTTCACTATGATAGAATTCAACAGGGTACATTTGTAAATACAAAATTACTAAATGTAGCAAAAGCCTTACGTGATAAATACGATATAACGCGAGCTTACAACTACCTCGAACAAGAGGTAAAAATTAAGACAGATACCGATATTTTAAATTTACTAACCTTAAAACTCTCATTACATCAAGATCCATACAATCCTGATAAAATTGTACAGATATCTTCTAAAATTTTAGATTTATTCCCAGAAAATCAAAGAGCATTGTATTCTCGTGCGCTTGCATATGAGAAGAAAGGCGATCTTAAGCAAATGAGTATAGACTTTGAAAAAATGATTAACTTTGACCCATATAATTCTATTGCACTCAATGCATATGGATATAGTCTATCTCTGCACGAGAAACAACTTGCTTATGCTGAAAAATTAATTAGAAAAGCTATAGATATTGATCCTGGCAATGCCGCGATACTGGATAGTCTTGCTTGGGTGCTTTATTTAGATGGATCTTACAAGGACGCTTATGAATATGCATCACTTGCATATACTAAAGATCAGGACCCCGAGATTGTGTCGCATTACTATAAGATTCTTTTAAAAAATGGCTTAAAACAGAAGGCAAAAAAAATCCTAGAACAATCATTAATAAATAACCCTGAAAATAATGAATTGCTCCAACTTCTAGATGAACATGGCGATGAAGCAGCTCAGTTGTAAATCATTTGCAAAATTAAACCTGTGCTTACATGTCATCAACCGACGAGATGACGGCTATCATGATATTCAAGGTATTTTTCATGTTATAGATCTCCATGACACTATAATTTTTAAGATGAACAAGGATAACATTATAAATATACACACCAGTGATAAAAATTTGATGAATACAGATAATCTAATTTACAAAGCATGCAGGATGTTCTCACAAAAATACAATATCAAGATAGGCTTGGATATAACACTGGAAAAAAAGATACCTCTAGGTTCAGGTTTGGGCGGCGGTAGTTCCAATGCAGCTGTTACTCTGCAAGCTATCAATAAATTATATGATCTTCAACTAGCAAAAGATGAGTTGCTTACACTTGCGGATCAACTAGGATCAGATGTACCTTTCTTCATTGATGGGGGCACGGCCTATGTCTCGGGTAGAGGAAATATAATAAAAAAAGTCTCATCAAACCCTAAATATTATGTACTAATTTTCCCTGGTTTTAGTATCTCTACAAAACATATTTTTGGAACAATTTCTGATAGGTACTTCTGCAAAGTACATGACCTGAATGGTTTGCTCGAGTCAGATCACAATTCATTTGAGGAACTGGTGCTAGAGAATTATCCAGAACTATTACAAACAAAATATTGGCTTTCCTCCTTTGGTAAGGTTAGAATGTCCGGTACGGGAAGCACGCTATATATTGAGTTTGACAGTTACGAAAGTGCTATTGAAGCCAATAGGGAAATTGGAGATAGGTACAGATCTAAAATGGTGAGTAGTCTGGAATCATATGATATTTTTTCTTGATAAATTGGGGTGTAGCCAAGCGGTAAGGCAGCGGGTTTTGATCCCGTCATTCGGAGGTTCGAATCCTTCCACCCCAGCTAGAGGTTTTAGTCATGGTTGATATAAAGTCCACAATGATTTTCTCAGGCAATGCGAACAAGCCACTTGCAAAGTTGGTTGCAAAGAATCTGGGAACTACACTTGGTAAAGCTACCGTCAAGACATTCTCCGATGGTGAAATTTCTGTAGAAATTGAAGAAAACGTAAGAGGACAGGATGTCTATATCATTCAGCCTTTGTGTGACCCGGTCAATAATAATTTAATGGAATTATTAATAATGGCGGACGCGTTGAAACGTTCTTCTGTGGAAAGAATATCTGTTGTCTTACCCTATTTTGGATACTCGCGTCAAGACAGGAGAGCTAGATCGGCGAGGGTCCCGATAACAGCGAAGGTCGTCGCTAATATGTTAACCAGTATGGGAGTTGAGAGATTATTAACCATAGATTTACACGCAGATCAAATACAAGGATTTTTTGATATACCAGTTGACAATATCTATGCCACGCCTCTATTTTTAGCAGATATACATAAACAGAATTATGACGATGTAATTGTTGTATCACCTGATGTTGGGGGTGTAGTGCGAGCAAGAGCGCTAGCTAAACAACTCAATACTGATCTTGCAATCGTAGATAAGAGGCGTCCTGAGGCGAATGTCTCTGAGGTAATGCAAATCATAGGTGACATCAAAGGCAAATGTTGTGTAATAGTTGACGATATATGTGACACTGCTGGGACATTATGTCACGCAGCAGACGCACTCAAAGATGAGGGCGCGTCAGCCGTATACGCGTATATAACCCATCCCATATTTTCAGGTAAGGCTGACCAGAACATTATAGAATCAACCATAGATGGCATAATTGTTACAGACACAATTAAACTGTCAAAAAAAATCATCGATACTGGAAAAATCAGGCAGATTACTGTCTCGGAAATGCTAGCAGAGACACTCAGACGTATCGACAATAAAGAATCTGTTAGTTCACTTTTCGTAGAATAAGAGTATAATCCATTGGAAAATAAGTTATGAATACAGAATACACTCTACAAGCAACAAGAAGAGAAAATAAGGGAACATCTAGCTCTAAGAAAATTAGGAGAAATGATGGAATCCCAGCTGTTGTCTATGGGGACAAAGATAATAGCAATATAATACTAGATGCAAATGAAGTAGCAAAACAAATTAAAGATTCTGGATTCTACAGTAATGTCATTCAACTGAAGATTGATAAAAAAACAGTAGATGTTATTTTGAAAGATCTTCAACGTGACCCTAGAAAGTCATCGATAACACATATGGACTTTTTTGCTGTAGACAAAAATAAAGCGGTTGTTGTAAATGTGCCAATTTTGTTCATAAACGAAGAGACATGTTCTGGTGTAAAACTAGGTGGAGGAAAATTATCCCATATTCAGACAGAAATCGAAGTCTCATGTTTACCTAAAGATATCCCAGAAAATATACAAATCGACGTTGCTGAACTTGAATTAGGTCACAGCATCCACATGTCAGAAATCAAAATGCCAGCGAATGTAGAACACGCAGTGACAGTAGATGAGGAACATGACTCACCAGTAGTAAGTTGTTATGAACCTAAAGCTGAGAAAGTAGAAGAAGTAGTTGAAGCACCTGCTGATGCTAGCGAAGAAACTGCTGTTGAAGACAAAAAAGAAGAACCAGCTTCAGACAGTAAAGAAGAAAATAAATAACTTTTTTTACAATGAACTCAACAAACAATCCTCCATTATTGATTGTTGGCTTAGGAAACCCAGATCCTAAATACCTTAAAACTAGACATAATATCGGATTTTGGTTCTTAGATTTATTGGCTGAAAAGTATAATTTATCATTCAATGATAACTTGAAAAAAGGATATTCAGATACAACTTATCAAGACGATAACTTCACAATAAAGATTCTAAAACCAATGACATTCATAAATGATAGCGGTTCTCCATTATTGAAATTTATAAGGAATACAAATATAAATCCTAAAGACATAATTGTAGCTTATGATGATTTAGACTTGTCACCTGGTAAAGTAAGATTAAAATTTTCAGGCGGCAGCGGTGGTCATAATGGAATTAAAGACATAATAGAAAAAATAGGAACAAAAGATTTCTGGAGACTAAAAATTGGGATTGGTAAACCTATACATAAAGACGATGTTATATCCTATGTACTTGGTAAACCGTCGACTGAAGACAAAGAGCGTATAAATTCTGGTATCGATAAGATACTAATCAATTCAAGGGATATTATTTCTGGGAATTATACAAACTTCATGAATAGCATTAATGGTGGCAGTAATGGGGTTTAAATGTGGTTTGGTTGGTATGCCCAATGTTGGTAAGTCATCGATTTTTAATTTACTTACATCACAAAAAATAGATGCTAAGAATTTTCCCTTTTGCACTATAGACCCTAACATTGCAACGGTAGAAGTTCCGGATGAAAGATTGGATAAATTATCTTTATTGAATTCATCTAAAAGCAAAGTAAATGCAGTAATAGAATTTGTAGATATTGCAGGATTAATAAAAGGGGCGTCAAAAGGCGAGGGTCTTGGCAATGATTTTTTAGCACATATAAAAAATACAGACGCGATAGCTCATGTCGTTAGGTTCTTCATTGATGAGGATATAATCCATGTCAATGGTAAGCCAAATCCTGATTCTGATTTCTCAGATATAAATTCTGAGTTAATGCTATCAGATATAGCAACATTAGAGAGTACATTAAATAGAGTAACTAAAAGCAAAAATTCAGACAAAGACAAAAATATTCTTAAAGATGAGGTATCAAATGCTCTCGACAAACTGAATAATAATAACTTCTTAGATAAAACTGACCTAGAAAAAGTAAAAGAGTTCTTCCCAGACATTAAAATGCTTACACAAAAACCCATGTTTGTTATTGCAAATGTTAATGAGAATACATCAAAAGAAGAAATTGAAAAATTCAAACGACATTTGCCAAAAAACATAACAGTTGTTGAGGTAGATGTGAAGACTGAGACTGATCTTAATGAATTATCCAATGAGGAGAAGGTTGAGTTTATGAGTGAATTCAATATTACAGAGTCCGCTTTATCTAAAATTATTAAAACTGGTTATGGTCTATTAGATTTAAAAACCTTTTTCACATCTGGTGAAAAAGAAACAAGAGCTTGGGCGGCAAAAAAGTATTTCAATGCTTATGAATGTTCAGGTATTATACATACTGATATCCAGAAAGGATTTATCAGGGCTGAGACAGTTTCTTACGATGACTATATCAAGAGCGGAAGTGAGCAAGCTTCAAAAGCCAATGGTGTATGGAGACAAGAGGGTAAAGATTATATTGTCATAGAAGGCGATGTGATCTATTTTAGATTTAATATTTAAGGTCATGTAGCTCAGTTGGTTAGAGCACAGCACTCATAACGCTGCGGTCGGTGGTTCAAGTCCACCCATGACCATGAATATTATACTAAATCTAGTCACTGCATTTTTCTGAAAAATAGCTTAGATTACTCTGGCTTTGGTTCTGTTTTAGTTACACCACATTTATTTATTTGCAGAGCTTCATTAACTGCGTCAAGCTGCCCTTTCTTAGCTGCATAAGCCGAAGCTTGTTCTTGATTACCATCTAACATGAAAGCTGCAGGAAAAAATAGTAACCATGTTACGAGTTCAGTATTTTTTTCACTTTGATATGATTTCTCTACAGATGCCCCAGCCGCTTCAAACTCAGCTAAAATAACTCTCTGCTCACTGATGAGTTCTTCACATGACATTTTTAAATAAGGCCCAACTGGAGTACGAACAGCAGAAATCTCGCCTATATTTTTAGCAGATGTACAACCGCTAATCAAAAAGGCAAAGAGAATGAATGAAATAGTGAATTTATTTGTCATAGCAGAAAACTCCCAACAATTAAAAAATAATATCATAACATTAATATTTCAAAGGTATAACCTAATCCTGATAAAATTTTTCCTTCTCAAATTCACGTTTGTGGGAAATAACTTGCCGAAATCGGGTACTAACTCGGGTACTGAGTACTTTTAAACCAAAAGATACTAGCATTATCAACGGATACCAAAGGTAGTAATATCGCCTATGACCACGAAGCTAAGTAAGGGCACGTTTAAATAAAAAAGACAAACGTACTCAAACGCCCAGAATATTAGCAACTTGGGTAAAAATACTCATAGGCAATGGGAAGAAAACAATAATTCCTAATGCGGAAAAAAAGATCGCAATCTTCTCACCGTATCTGGCATTAAGCTCACAACCAATCATGTACCACATTCCCATATATACGACTAGGATGATAACTCCAATCAGGAAAGCAATGACGTCCATCATCTTATCTCAATATTATTCTTGAGGTCTTTTGTAAGTAAATACCCACTCACGATAATCATTACAGTAATTTATTGTTACTAACTCCCAACCATCTTCACCAAGAGTTGAGCTTTCTTCAACTGCGATCCTAAGGCCACCTGTTGATGTGAAAGTTTTATATTCCCATTTACTCATATTTTATTTCCATCAAAGTTAAATCATTAAATAACAAGAGAAATAATATACACTCCAAGATAAGCAAATATCGTCAAAACAACAACTGCTATTATTAAGCCTTTAAATAATTTTCCTAAATCAGACATGATACTAATCTTTTACAGTAGGATACTCTTCTTCAGAAATTTCCTCATCACAAGATGGCTTGAGATAGTCCCTGACCATTTTTTCAGCTTTTTCTTTCTCTTTTTTCTTTATATCGATAGCTTCGACATTTTTATCTTTACAGTCATTCATTTATTGATCAACTTTAATAGCTCTTCGACTTTATTATCAAGAGCTTTCTTATTTTTAAATGACTCTACTACACAAGATTCGACATGTTTTTTTAAAACATTTGACTCAATTCTTACTAAAGCAGCTTTAGCAGCTTTGATCTGGTTTAAAACATCTATACAATATTTACCTTCATCAATCATTTTGATTACACCTCTAATTTGGCCTTCGACTCTTTTAAGAGCAGACAGCTGAGATTGATGCGATGGATGTTCTTTCATAGTTATAGATACTCCGGCAGAACGTAAGTGAAAAAGCTAGCGAATATGAATATACCAACAGATACGAAATAGATATTAGAAGTCCTTTTTCGGGTTCTCAAGCAAATGTCTCTTAAAGTTGGATCTACTGGACATGGATCATTTTTAGATTTTTCAATTAAAAGACCAGCAATAACAAGAATTATTAACGTTATAACTGATATATATATTTTATAGTGTGAAATTATAACAAGCTGCGGAAAAGCATTAACCATTGATGCAAAAGTAGCGCCTGCACCGAGGGCTACAAAGAGTGCAGGTAAAGCACAACATATCAATGTTGACGTCGAGGCTAAAAGAGTCAACAAACCTAGCTTTGACGATTCTTGTTTATTGGTCATGTAATTTTCTTCAATGTCATACCAGTAGCTGACTGTCCATTAGATAAAAATATATTCTTAATTTCCCCGAAGTCTACTTTTTTAGCATTATCATAGGCAATAAGCACTTTTCCAGTCTCAAGGCTAACTAGTACTCTTTTAACTAAAGCATCATCGTAAAATGTTTTTTCAATTCCTCTGGCACAAAAGTCACATACCATTCCATTAACATCAACGATAACTACTTGAGAACTACCGAGGTCAGAGACAAATTTATTATACATTGCATCGTCTATTTCTGTTTTTGAACCATCTACAGCAACATGTGAATTATGATCATGTTGTTTTGAATTATGATCATGCATATTATCCATCGCATATGAATTATTAGAAATGAATAATGCTGTTAATATTATTATTTTATACATATTTTCTCCCTATAAATTAAAACCTTTTCATGAAATGTAAATCCCAATGCGACTCTTTACTTCCAACTTCTAATAAAAAGTCTCCTTTAAATAATTTGATAAAAGGATAAGTTTTCCATTTATCATTTCTAGTATCTTCTTTTGATTTGAGCATGATCCATGTATGAAGTTGATTATATTCTCCAAGGTATGGCGCTATACCTATCTGAAATTCATTTTCAGTATAATCCTTTTGACTAGCTCGTTTATCAAGTATTGAGAAAGAAGTAAAGTACCTCCGTGTCTCCCAATCACCATGGACGCCATAGTACAAATCATCAGTACTTTTTGTAGATACTGATGCAGTTAGATATAGATTTCTTTGAGATGCTTTAGTATTTTTCCTGTCTAACAGATAGGTAGATCGAATACTAATGTATTGATCATTATAATATCTATCATTTATATATTCAGCGCCTACTGAATATTTAAAACTTGGCGAATAATGATAGTAGTACGATGACATCATTGAGTTGGATTTATACATTATAGTTGAACCTCCAGTCCATGATATTGGACGAGCCTCTACTATTGACGCAGACATAAGCGCAACAAACAATCCAATGAACTTGTATATACCCATATGGGGTATATTAGCTTTTATTGAATTATTGTCAATAACTGTGAAACAAATTAGTGATATGCGCTAATGTTCCCAAATAAATAGAGGAGAATATATGAAAAAATTACTATTAATTGGTTTAGCTGCTTTTGTATGTGATATTTATGCCTCAGATTATAACTATATCGCATCAGAGCATGAGTTGAAATTTGAAGATGGAGCGTATGAGCAGACAAAACAAAGAATAGTTATTGGCAGAAATATCACGCTCGATAGCTATCAACTTTTTGGTGAAATAGGTTTTGGAGAGGACATAACCGAAGGGCAATCTATTGGATCTGGATCAGACTATGATTATTATAAAGTTGGATTTAATGCTAAATATTTTAGTACTCTTCATTTGAAGGTCCATTTTGAAAGTAAATTAAACTCATCCGATAAAGATAATAACGAGCTACAGATAAATACAAAGTATAAGTTCTAAAATGGTAACATTTGATTTGTATCATTATAAATAGCATCCTATAATTTCCAATGTATGTTGTATGATATTCTTTTTTATCTTTTAATTGCTGCAATCGTCTTACTTGTGTCCACCGATTTATATAAGTTTCTAAATGCCTGGTTTACAAATCCAAGAATGTCACTAGAGATGCTAAAAGCAAATCCATTTGGCAGTGTTGTTTTTCCATTAGTCTTGATAATAATTTGGTTCTTTATTTACGGTTAGTGAGAATCACCTCATATTTATGGCTGAAAAAGATAAATCAAAGAAAGTAATTTTACTAGAGGTTTTGAAGCTCCTTCTTATTGGAGTCTCTTTTGTGGGTTTAGCAATCTTAATTCTCATTAACATCAAATGATCAAGCTTGGTCAATCATTCATGATGGTATGTATTGCAAGTAATAAAATAAGAATCCCAATGACATATTGATAAACGTAGAATGCGGTCAAACTAAATATAATTAAAATTAATGATTTAGTTCTTTTTGACACAACTTTATTATATCATAAACAGATGTGTGATAGTCATGACCATGTAAACGAACATACACCTACCGAGCATTGTCATGATAATGATCATATACACAGTTCGGTTTGTTACCAATGCGGTAAAGTACACTCAGTTTATTTCATTAAAGAACATCATTGTCTTGAAGAAACTCTCTCTACAAAAAAAGAGAGTCTCCATGAGCAATGCTTTCAAAAATATTTCTCTACACGAGCTCCACCACTTCTGATTAATTAAATTTTTTTAATTAATTTAGGAGTAAAAAATGAAATTTTTTAGGTTAATGCCATTAATGTTGGCATTGTTTATAACACCATATGTAAATGCTGAGGACCTTACATCTATTGAAGTTAAGTCATCAATTCTGTCTAATTCAATTACAGAAAATAAATACCCTATCTCACTAATAGAAGGGAAAGATCTAGATCCGTCTAAATCAATCGGTACCAACTTAAGGCGCATCCCAGGGGTGTCCAACTCTGATTACGGTACTTCTGTCGGTCAACCAGTCATAAGGGGTTTAGGAGGCAGCCGAGTGAGAGTACTTTCAAACAATAACTATGTTAGTGATTTGAGTTTTTTCAGTGCGGATCATCCTGTTATGTTAAATCTAAATCATGCATCGCACATAGAGGTCATCAAAGGCCCATCGTCATTATTCAATCACAGTGGAACCACTGGTGGTATAGTCAATGTGATAACAGGGTCATCTACAGACGAGTTATATACTGATGAAAAAATAAGTTTCGGTAGATCATACGACACTGTCAGCGAGGGTTACTCAAATAATTTTCTTCTAAAGAAAAATATCAGTGATATTGCATTTTATTTCTCACACGACAAGAGAGATTATTTTAAGTATGATCTATCAGAGGGATCACTTTATGAAGAGGGTAGTGAAGTCCATACCTTGAATAATTCTGACTATGCAGATAAAAGTTCAACTATTGGACTATCATTGATCAAGAATTGGGGTTATTTTAGTTTCTCTTTTGTAAATAATAAAGGTACTTATGGTATAGCCTATCACGCTGAGGAAGAAGAAGAGGAGGAGGAAGAAGGCGAGCATAGGATTTATTCAGCACATAAGTCAGATACATATAATTTTATCGGAAGATTAGACAATCTTGCATTTGCTAATTCTCTTGACTTTTCTATTAGCAATACCAATGCACACATTAAAGAGCATGAAGAAGACGGAACTTTCAAAGTGTTGAATAATAATTCTACTGCATACAATTTTAAGTTTAATCTTGATTCTAAAGACATTGAAAAAAGACTACTGCTAAGTTATGAGCATGCCAAATCTCCATTTTCAAGTAATGCATACGTTCCTCAGTCAGAGAGCTTTGATAGATCAATCGCATATTATTCTCAGGCACAAAAGTATGGTTTAGATTTTAATTATGCACTTAGATATGATTTTAATGAGAGACTGACTTCCACAAAAAATTATGAAGACTCTGCGTTTAGCATATCTACGAACACCAGTCAGCAAATTACAGATAATCTGTCATATAATCTTGGTCTATCTCATGTATCAAGAAGCCCCAATATGGCTGAATTATTTGCAGATGGGAAACATGGACCCACAAATAGATATGAGAAGGGTGATAGTTCACTTGAAAGAGAGGTTTCAAAAAATATTGATCTCGGACTTCAGTTTACAAGCGGAGACTCTACAATAGATCTTTCTCTATATCGCAATGATGTTAAAGACTTCATTTACCTAAGAGACCTGGGTACTACTTCTTATGATGGAGAACATCAAGATGCTAATTGGTCTCAAAAAGATGCTGTATTCCAAGGTTATGAAATTTCATACATGAAACCATTTACTGTCGGAGATACTGATCTATATCTTACTCTAAGTAGGGATGATATATCAGCAACGTTCGATAACGATACGTATGTGCCAAGAATACCTAGTGCTAAAAATGTTTTAGATTTAACTATAATGGGGCAAAAGAATGAGACATATGTAATAAGCTTAATTTTCTCAGAGAGTCAAAAAGATTTTTCATCCATTGAGACAGAAACAAATTCCTATGTTGATCTTGCAATGAAATATTCAAATAAGATTGCCATAAGTAGTAATTATGATCTCAATGTGAATCTATTTGGTAATAATTTATTAGATAGGACTAGGAGAAACCATGCCTCATTTGTAAAAGCACATGTCCCGCTTCCAGCATCAAGCTTTGGATTTGACGTATCGCTTGATTACAAATTCTAAAAGCATAAATATATTATACCGGGTTATCCGGCATAATATTTTTTGAAAATTAGTCTCATTAATAAAAATATATTTGTAATTACAGTTCATCAACATATACTCAATTCATGACTAAGAACTTATTATCACAAATCTTAATATTATCGTTTATTGCGATTTCACATACATCTCTTGGAGATAAGAGTTATGACAAAACTAATCTATTAACTTGTTCAGCCTACCATTTCAAAGAAAAACTCAATAGTCAGTATTCAGCAGAAAAGAAATACAATTATCACAATAAGTACTTTAATAATTTAAAAGAAATATTTATGGCTCAACATCCAGAAGTATCGACATCCAGCTATATATTATCAATAACAAGTATTATGGAGTCTTGGTCATATGAAGCCCAAGAAAAAGGCCAAAGGTATTCAGATTTAAAAGTAGAGAGAGAATATAAAGACTTATGTAATTCAATAATTGAGATCAATTAGTTGATTTCCAGGTTCCTCCATATTGATATGAATTGTGGTACTTCTGCTTAACTTTGGATAGGCAATCCTGACATAAAAAAATCCAGTCTGTATTCTCGTATCTGCATCGAAAAAGTTTATAAAATTCCTTTGAACATTGTGAGCACTTTTTCTGCTTTTTTATTTTCATTATATAGGAACTAAGTTCATAGCAAGAATTAATCCTAGTACTGTGCTTACAACCCATGATAGAAATAGAAAAGCAAGAATATCTGCTATAGTTTTGTACTCATAATTCACAATATCTTTAAGATAATATGGTCTAAGTAGGAAGTAGACTATTGCTATTGACAAGATTGTGATTAATGATATTTGATCCATCTGTTTCTCGATAATGTTGCTGCTATCACTGAGATCCACAAGATGGTGCATTATAATATATTAAAGAGTTCTTTATAATCTTGTTTATTTTTTAAAAATATGATTCAAAATTCTGGCTATTTTGATGCGATAAATATGCAACAAAAAGTCAATAAAAATAATTAAATTTAGATATAGATATTTCTTTTTTTTGAGAGTACTTTAGATATATGAGGTTATTTATAACTTGTTTGTATTTAAACACTCACCATGCTACTGAACACTCTGTAGATGAAATTCTTCATCATAAGAATCACAAGAATCAATCCAGAGAATTTATACTAGACAAGCTGCGGCCAAGCTAAGCACTCGACTTCCATCAGCTTGCTTTCCTAGTTATTTATTAAAACCAAATTAAATCCTGTTTTGCAAAGATCTAAAATTATGCATAAATCTTCACTCTGGAGACGTAATTCTTGAGTAAATAACTCAAGTTCCTGTTAAAATCTTATTGTTTTTATTGACTTAAATTTAAGATATATTTTACAAATGTTTGATTACGCACCTTACATATTTTGGGCATATTTCTTGGTAATTGTACCAATGGTCCTAGTTGTGCTTATTTTGATATACAAAGGCAGAGAAATTAGAAAAAAAATCTCTGAGAGATAGACCGCTTATGAAGAAAAGATCTGCAAGAATTTACTATGTTTCCTTCTTACTCGTTATTTTAGGATTCGTTTTGTATGCATTCGTCAAAACATTTAATGAAAATTTGTTATATTACCGTAGTCCAACTCAATTAGTTAATGGCAACTTCCCAGATAATTATGTATTCAGAATTGGAGGAATGGTCGAGGAGGGCTCACTTATCAGAGTATCAGGGACAAAGAAAGTTTCTTTTAATGTTACAGATTTTAACAATAAAGTCTTAGTCAAGTATGATGGAATATTACCAGATCTTTTCAGAGAGGGTCAGGGCGTCGTGATTAGAGGCTACCTTCAGAATAACCTTTTTGTCGCAGAGGAGGTGTTAGCAAAACATGATGAGACGTACATGCCACCAGAGGTAAAAGAGTCATTAGGTTTAACTGAAGATGGTAAATATAAAACTATGGAGAGTATTACTCAATGATTATCGAGATTGGATATGTCGGG
>CACAVP010000008.1 GCA_902535975.1 uncultured Gammaproteobacteria bacterium
GAGAGTCTACTATGATGGTTTCCTTGAGAATGTTCTCATATGTTTTCTTATACAAGTCAATGTTACTTACAGATAAAGACCCCAGAGTCTCACCATGATAGCTATTAGATAATGCTATAAATTTGACTTTAGATTTTTTCTTTTTATTCTGCCAGTAGTGATAACTCATCTTCATCGCTGCATCAATAGACGAAGAGCCATTGTCAGTAAAGAAACATTTAGTGATTTTAGATGGCGTTAATTTTATTAACCTCTCTGAGAGATTTATGGCAGGTTCATGAGTAAAACCAGCAAGTAGAACATGTTCCAACTGTGATAATTGATTTTTAATACTTTTGTTTATGTATGCGTTTGAATGGCCGAAAAGATTAACCCACCATGAGCTTATAGCATCGAGATATTTCACTCCATCATAGTCGTACAGCCATACTCCCTTACCTGATTTGATTGGAATCATCGGGATTTTTTCATGATCCTTCATTTGGGTACAAGGATGCCAAACAACTTTTAAGTCTTTTTTAACTAGATGGGATGATTTCATAATTAGTTCGGTACTAATTAGTATCTGTAAGTATCTTTCTTAAATGGTCCGTTTTTACCAACACCTATATACTCGGCTTGTTCATCAGTTAGAGTAGTAATCTTTGCATCTAATTTATCTAAGTGGAGCAAAGCCACCTTTTCGTCTAGATGTTTGGGCAACACATAAACTTCTTTTTCATATTTAGAATGATTTTCCCAGAGTTCGATTTGCGCCATCACTTGATTCGTGAAAGAGCAGGACATAACAAAGCTGGGATGTCCCGTAGCACAACCAAGATTAATCAATCTTCCTTCTGCTAAAAGTACGATTTTCTTCCCGTCAGGAAATGTTATTTCATCAACTTGAGGTTTTATATTTTCCCATTGATAGTCTTTTAAACTAGCTACGTCAATTTCATTATCGAAGTGGCCAATATTGCAGACAATGGCTCCACTTTTCATAGCTTTCATGTGATCATGATTGATCACATTAAAATTACCAGTTGCTGTAACAAATATATCTATTTCCGCGACTTTATCTTCAAGAGTAACAACATCGTAGCCTTCCATACATGCTTGTAACGCGCAGATAGGATCTATTTCAGTTATCATCACCTTAGCACCAAGCGCTCTTAGTGACTCTGCAGAGCCTTTCCCGACATCACCATATCCGCATACGATACAATGCTTACCAGCTATCATGGTATCAGTTGCGCGTTTAATACCATCGACCAGAGATTCTTTACATCCATAGAGGTTATCAAATTTTGATTTAGTAACGGAATCATTCACATTTATGGCGGGCATTTTTAATGATCCTTCCTTTGCCATGTCATATAATCTTAAAACGCCTGTCGTTGTCTCTTCAGAAACACCTTTGATATCATTTATTAAGTGAGGGTATTCTTTATGAATCATCGAAGTAAGGTCACCGCCATCATCAAGTAGAATATTCGGCTTCCATTTGGGATCTCCCTCAATTGATTGTTTCAAACACCAAATATATTCCTCTTCTGTCTCACCTTTCCAAGCAAAAACAGGGATATCTTGGTCTGCTATAGCAGCAGCAGCATGGTCCTGTGTTGAAAAAATATTACAAGATGACCATCTTACATCTGCACCGAGTTCAACTAGGGTTTCTATAAGTACCGCTGTTTGAATTGTCATGTGAAGACATCCGATGATTCTAGCTCCTTTGAGAGGTTTTTTAGAGCCCAACTCTTTTCTTAGGGCCATAAGCCCAGGCATTTCAATCTCTGCGATTCTTATTTCTTTGTGACCAAATGCTGCAAGCGATATATCTGCAACTTTAAAATCATCCTTAATTTTTTTGACTTTATCTGATTCCATATTTACCTCTCATTAAATTGCAGATCTCAGTATATCAACCTTATCTGTTTGTTCCCATGTAAAATTTGCATCATTTCTACCAAAATGCCCAAATCCAGCTGTAGGTTTATATTTAACATTGAGTAGATTCAGAGTAGTAATTATGCCATAAGGAGTAAGATCAAAGATATCATTAATAATACTAGATAATTTATCATCTGAGACCTTGCCTGTTCCAAATGTATTAATTAATGTTGATGTTGGTTGCGCAACTCCTATTGCATAAGATATTTGAATCTCACATCTATCAGCGAGTCCAGCTGCAACAATATTTTTTGCAATATATCTTGCTGCATATGCAGCAGACCTATCGACTTTTGAGGGATCTTTGCCTGAAAATGCTCCTCCACCATGTCTTGCCATACCGCCGTATGTGTCAACAATGATCTTCCTACCTGTCAACCCTGAATCACCAAGCGGTCCACCTTCAACAAAATTACCGGTAGGATTTATAAAAATCCTTGTATTATCGTTAATCAAATTTTCGGGAATAACATCAAATATGATCTCTTTTTTTACATACTCTCTAAGATCTTCCAAACTTATATCACATGAGTGCTGTGTTGATAAAACAACAGTATCCACGAATGTAGGCTTATCCTTTTCATATTGAAATGTAACTTGGCTTTTGGCATCAGGCCTCAACCAACTCACAGCTCCAGTTTTCAAAAGATTTGTTTGTTTCTCAACCAAACGATGAGAATAATATATCGGTGATGGCATAAGAAACTCAGTCTCATTTGTGGCATATCCAAACATTAGACCTTGATCACCTGCTCCTTGATTTTTTTTCTCTTCTCGATCAACACCCATTTGTATATCAGGAGATTGTTTTGTTAGTAATTTGATGATGTTGCATTCATTCCCATTAAAACCAAGATCATTTGAGTTGTATCCTATCTCTAGAATAGTTTGTCTTATTAGTTCATCTATATCGAGATTTGCTTGAGTAGTTATCTCTCCCCCCACTACTACAGTCCCAGCATCATCAGCTTTACCCTTTACAAAAGTTTCACATGCAACACGTGATTCTTTATCTTGTGAGAGAACATGATCTAAAATGGCATCTGACAAGTGATCACATAATTTATCTGGATGGCCAGGTGATACGCTTTCAGATGTAAAATAATACATCTGTGCAGTTTATATTACAATTGAGTGGTAATAAAGTAGATGTTTATTCCAATAACTATTTCTTGAAAGTTTTAATGAATTCTCTCTCATCATCAGATAATTTTTGACCGTCAGTATATCTATTAAGCAGGTCAAAATAGATTTTCTCTTTAGAGCTCAGCTCTAATTGATGAAAAATTTCTTTGATTGTAACTCTTGCAGAATCTTCAGACTTCTCATTTGATTCAAAAGAAACAATAGTTTTGATAGTCTCATTATTAGGAAATAACTTTAATAGATGTGCAGCTGTAAAATTCTTATTATGGTTAATTTCTTCTGTGATAATATCATAAATATTTTTCAACGAGGTTTCTGAAATTATATTCTTACAATCAAACTCTTTGACTAACCTTGGATATTCTATAAATAAACTTAGAAGTGTAAGTTCTTTGATATCAAATTCTTGATTCGTATTCGATGAAGTTTTTTTTTCTTTATTGTTTGATGTTTGGCTCTCCTTTGGTATCACATTTCCTGTTATTTCCTGTATCTCTTCTCTAAGTATATCTGTATACATGATGTCGGGCATTTGATCGAGAACTTTCTTTGCCTCTAATGCGAAAGAGGTTTTTCCTTCTACTGTGTTAGTGTCTTTATTAGACTTGAGATATTCAATTATGTATTGCGACAACGGCATAGAATTATCTATTAAATTATCAAAATTTTCTCTATCAGTTTTAACATACGAATCGGGATCACATCCTTCGGGCAGAAAAACTAGAGATAGCTGTATTTCATCTTTTAACTCAGTTAGACAATTTGATATGGCCTTCCATGCTGCAGATTTACCTGCAGTGTCACCATCAAAACAAAATATAATCTTATTTGTATACCTCTTTATTTTATTGAAGTGATGCTTGGTAAATGCTGTTCCCAATGTGGCGACGCAGTTCCTCAATCCAGATTTATATAATCCAATGACATCAGTATATCCCTCAACAATGATGACTGATTTATCCTTGCTTATTTCTTTTTTACATTCATATAGGCCATATAGCTCAAAACTTTTGTGAAATAGCTTAGTTTCTGGAGAGTTTAAATATTTAGCTCCGTCTTCTGAATTATAAACTCTTGCTCCAAAACCAATAATATTTCCGGTTGAGTTTCTTATAGGAAACATAATTCTATTTCTGAAACGGTCATATGTTTTGTTATTAGATTTGATTATCAGTCCAGCCTCTACTGCATTATTCATAATTTTTTCTTTTGCGAATAAGTTAGTTAGATCATCCCACTTATTATTAGATAGTCCTAAGTGAAAAACATCTACCATATCCTGATCGATACCTCTGCTCTCGAGGTAGGTCTTTGCTTTTGGATTATTTTTCAGAGCACGACTATAAAAGTCAGCGGCAAGTTTATTTGATATAAAAAGGTTGTAGTGAGCATCATTTTTTTTTGTCTTTTCTGGAAGCTCAAGTCCTGCTGCTTGTGCTAATTTTGTTAGAGCTTCAATGAAAGTAAGATTATCATGCTCCTGAAGAAATTTTATAGCGTCACCGTGAGCACCACAACCAAAGCAATGATAAAATTGTTTTGACGAAGAGACATTGAATGAAGGTGTTTTTTCGTTGTGAAATGGACACAGACCCTTAAAGTTTGCTCCATTCTTTGTAAGGTTTACTTTTTCTTTTATTACATCAACTATGTCGGTTGAAGACAGAACCTGATCAATAAATGCTCTATCAAAATTTGCCATTATGCGACTTTATTAATCACATTCTTCTTAATATCTTCCATTGATGCATTTATTGGCTTAATTAATTTAATATTACATATTTCATTTTCAAAATTCTTTAATATGTTCTTAGCCTTGATACTTTTTGTTTCCTTTACGTAATCTTTGATAATCTTCTTAAAGTAACTGATTGCTGTCTTGTCAGCTTTTGAGAGTTCTACAAGTTCTACAGAGCTTTTGTTGAGGTTCTTATCTAACCTATGTGATTTATCATAAACAAAGGCAACTCCACCTGTCATACCAGCTCCAAAATTGTTTCCAACCTCTCCTAAAACAGTTACAGAGCCTCCAGTCATGTATTCGCAACAATGGTCGCCTGCTCCTTCTATGGTAGCAATAGCACCTGAGTTTCTAACAGCAAATCTCTCACCCGCTTTACCTTCAGCGTAGAGTTTACCACCTGTAGCACCATATAGACATGTATTCCCGATTATACTATTTTTATCAGCAATATTTTTGAAAGGTGATGAAGCACTGATAGTTATTTTACCGCCAGACATTCCCTTACCGACATAGTCATTTGCATCCCCAGTAAGATGGATTTCAACACCGCCTGCATTCCATACTCCGAGACTTTGACCAGCAGTTCCATTTAAATTTAACCTTATGGGCGTATTGGAGAAACCATGATTTCCGTATCTTTTAGCTATCTCTCCTGAGAGACTGGCACCTATAGAACGATCAAGATTCTTTATGCCATATTCTAGAGTGATACTTTTACGATTTATAATTGCATTTTTAGAGTCTTTAAGAATTTTTCTGGCTAATACACCCTTATCATATGGCTTATTTGATTTAGTTGTACAATACTTATCAGATTTTTTATTTGCAATTGTTAGCATCTTTTTTAGACTTAAAGCCTTGTGTTTTTCTGTGATGCCTTTACTAATTGATAATAGATGTGTCTGACCGGTTAGTTCATCAATTGTTTTAATACCCAGCGATGCCATTATTTCTCTGACTTCTTGCGCAATGAATTTGAAGTAATTTACAACTCTTTCAGGGCTACCCGAAAAATGTTTCATTCGTAGTATTTTATTTTGTGTGGCAACGCCTGTTGCGCAATTATTTAAGTGACATATTCTTAAATACTTACAGCCTAAAGCAACCATTACTGATGTTCCAAACCCATAACTTTCTGCTCCAAAGATTGCGGCTTTTATAACATCTAATCCTGTTTTAAGCCCACCGTCTGTCTGTATTCTTACTTTGTGTCTAAGATTATTCAGCATTAATGTTTGCTGAGTTTCTGCAATCCCCATTTCCCATGGTGAACCAGCATACTTAACTGAAGTTAGTGGACTAGCTCCTGTCCCGCCATCATAACCTGAAATAGTAATCAGATCTGCGTAAGCTTTCGTTACCCCAGCAGCAATCGTTCCAACCCCTTTTTGTGATACAAGTTTTACGGAGATAAGAGCTCGACTATTGACTTGTTTTAAATCGTAAATAAGCTGAGCTAAATCCTCAATACTATATATATCATGGTGCGGAGGTGGCGATATTAGAGTAACTCCAGGGACTGAGTATCTAAGTTTGGCAATATATTGATCAACTTTATCTCCAGGCAGCTGACCTCCTTCCCCAGGTTTTGCACCTTGAGCTATTTTAATCTGTATCACATCGGCATTCACAAGATAATGTGGTGTCACACCAAATCTCCCTGAAGCAACTTGTTTAATCTTTGATGTTTTAGGCGAATTATATCTCTTGATATCTTCCCCACCTTCACCAGAATTAGATCTTCCTCCGATTGCATTCATCGCAATTGCAAGAGCTTCATGCGCTTCTGGAGACAGAGCGCCCAGAGACATCCCAGCTGTATCAAATCTCTTGAGTATACTTTTAGATGACTCAACCTGAGATAGAGGTATCGCCTTTTTCTTTTTAAGATTAAATAAATCTCTAAGAAAACTAGGATCTCTTGAATTTACTAACTTAGAGAACTTTTTATAATCCTCATAGTCACCAGTAGTTACACATTCTTGCAATGCTTTTACGACATCAGGATTATAATCATGATATTCGCCATCCGAGGTGAACTTGAGTAGGCCGCCCTTACCGATGCCGTCAGATACTTTCATTGAATATTCTTTATTAATTCTTAAATCACTCTCAATATCATCAAAGCTCGCACCTTCAATTCTAGAAACATTATTTCTAAAACATAAATCAATCACATTGGAATTTAACCCAATTATTTCAAATAGCTGAGCACCCCTGTAACTAGATATACATGAAATACCCATCTTAGACATTATTTTTAATAACCCTTTATTAATTCCCTTGATGAAATTATTAACGTGCTGAGCATATATTTTCTCATCTTGATTGTTACGCATAATCATATTGTTAATTATCTCTAGAGCTAGATAAGGATAAATTGCTGATGCACCATATCCTAGTAACACAGCAAAATGATGTGAGTTCCAGGTAGAAGCTGTTTCAACTATGATATTGCAGTCACATCTTAATCCTTCTGAAATTAGCCTATGATGCACTGCTCCTACAGCCATAACAGCAGGAATTGTCATTTGATTGTTATTTAAGCTGATATCAGAGAGTACTATAAGGACAGCTCCCTTCTTGACTGTTCTTACTGCTCTGTCACAAATTGTATTGATAGCTTCCTCTAAATCTATATTTGAATCATAGTGGAGACTCAATTTATCACTTTGGAAACCTTTCTCTTTTGAATTAGTGAGTCTATCAAAGACTTGTTTGGATAGAACTGGAGAGCTAAGTACTAATCTTCCCGCATGAAGTGAAGATTCTTCAAAAAGGTTTCTCTCAACTCCCAAACAGGTTTCTAATGACATCACGCTGGTTTCTCTAAGCGAGTCAATAGGAGGGTTAGTTACCTGGGCAAACTGTTGTCTAAAATAATCATATAAAGATCTTGATTGTTTTGATAGAACAGGCATTGGTGTATCATCACCCATAGAACCTGTCGCTTCTAGCGCAAGATTTGCAAGAGGTAGTATCACATCTTTTTCTTCTTCAAGCGTAACGCCATAAAACTTTTTATACGTGGTTAAATCTGAAGAGTTAAACGAGAGGGGTAGCTCCTCATTTTCATCATAACTAGTAAGATTTATAGAGTTCTTATTTAGCCATTCATCATACGGATGTCTATCTTTTAGGATTTTATTAATGTCATCAGATAGCAGTACTTCGCCATTGAGAGTATCAACAGCCAGCATATCTCCTGGGGCTAGCCTTCCTTTTTCTATGATTTCAGAATCATCGTAATCATAAACACCAACTTCGGATGCGAGTGTAATATGTCTATCTTTTGAAATAACATATCTTGCTGGTCTCAAACCATTTCTATCAAGAGCACAAGCAGCGTATCTTCCATCGGTTAAAACGATGCCCGCTGGTCCGTCCCACGGTTCCATATGCATCGAATGATATTCAAAACATGCTTTAAGTTTAGTATCAATTTGATTATTATTTTGCCAAGCAGGAGGAATAAGTGTTCTCATTGCTCTGAAGATTCCCATATCACCAGCTAATAGATATTCCAACATATTGTCTAATGAGTAAGAATCGGAGTCCTCCATTGATACAACTGGATGTAGCTTTTTCAGTTCAGGCAAGTCTGATATATCCAGTTTGCTCCTCCTGGCCATATACCAGTGCCTATTTCCTTGAATAGTATTAATTTCTCCATTATGTGCTAGGTGTCTAAATGGCTGAGCAAGTTTCCACTGTGGGAGTGTGTTAGTAGAGAATCTTTGATGAAAGACACATAAAGATGTTTTCATTTCTCTGTGAGTTAGATCTGGATAAAACTTTTGTATATTTTCAGAGACAATTAATCCCTTATATGAAATTACTTTCGAGGACATACTGCATATGTATAAATCAGGCTCATTAAGTATTTTTTCTATATGAAGTCTGGCAACATATAATTTTTTTTCAAATTCATTTTCATGAAGAGCATCACTGCCTGTTATTATTATCTGTTGTATGTCTGGGAGGCTTGCAAGCGCATCTTTGCCACAAACACTTTTATCTATCGGTACATGTCTCCATCCCAGTACATTTAGTCCTGATTTCTTAATTTGAAAAAAGAATGTTTCTTTAATTTTTTTATGCTTTGATTTGTTCTTAGGTAGGAACACTGTACCGAAAGCATAATTGTTGCTTAGTTTGATGCCTAATTCTTGTGCACAGTGATTAAAAAAATCATCAGGTTTTTTGATCAGTAAGCCACATCCATCGCTGGATTTGCCATCATCAGACACTGCCCCTCTGTGTTTTAATCTGTTTAACGCTTCGATACTTGTATTTATGACCCAGCTAGATGGCTTATCATCCATGTTAGCTATTAGACCAAAACCACAATTATCCCTTTCGAAAGTAGGTGAATACAATGAATTTTTTGATTTATGTCCGTTCTTCATAGTATTAACATTTTATCACAAATATTAATTAATGAATTATCTGATGAAGTTTTTAGATATCTCTTTTAGGTATTTATTGTCTAACTTGTCGTTTATAAAAGCATTTCCAATTTTATCCAATAAGATAAATCTATTTTTACCAGATATTTTTTTCTTGTCATGCCCAATGTGTTTCATTATAGATGCTGCTGTTATCTTTTTTGGGATCATAGTTGGCATTTGCATATTTAGAAGCATATCTTCAATGTTGCAATATTCATCATGAGTTAAATATCCTCGATCAGCAGAAATAGCTGATGCAATGTTCATTCCCACACTGATAGCTTCACCATGGAGGATCCCTTTATAATTCTTGGAGGCTTCAATAGCATGTCCAAAAGTATGACCAAAGTTTAGTATCGCTCTTATTCCACTCTCAAGCTCATCTTCCTTCACAACTTGAGCTTTGATAGATGCACATGTAAAAATAGTTCTTAAAAGGCAATCAGTATTCTGTTGAATAATTTTAGAATAATTATTATCTATGAATTTAAAAAAACTCTTATTTTTTATCAAACCATATTTTATCACTTCTGCCATTCCAGCCATAAACTCTCTTTTTGGGAGAGTTTTCAGGACTGCACTATCCATTAAAATTACACTTGGATGCTTGAATGATCCAATCATATTTTTACCAAGAGGATGATTTATGCCACACTTGCCACCAATAGACGAGTCAACTTGAGCAAGTAAAGTAGTTGGAATATGGATTAATTGAACACCTCTCATAAATGTATCTGCAGCAAACGCGACCATGTCACCAATTACACCTCCACCAAGCGCAACTATTGTAAGCGATCTATCATATTTATTCTTTATCAGATAGTCGTGTATTTGTTGTAATGTTTTTATATTTTTATATTTTTCGCCATCCCGTAATATCAAACTATTCACATTGTAATCTTTGAACATACGTTTAGTCTGTTTGAGGTATAACTTTGCAATGGTTGAGTTTGTTATTATTACAACATCATTCTTCTTAACATAATTCTCAGGATTTATTGTTTTCAATATATTCGATCCAACTAGGATAGGAATTTTGATATTATTTAGTTGAAGGTTAATCTTTCTCACTGTAATTCTCTAATCTTCTGATAATAGTGGATAATACATCTTCTTTATCTAAATTTGAAACATCAACTTCGATATTAGAAATACCTGAATAGACTGAACCCCTCTCTTTATCTAGTTGTACAAGGGTATCTTTTGTGACGTTATTCAATAAAGGTCTATGTGTTCGGTTTTTTACTCTCTCAAATTGAGTTTCTATTGATATCTTTAAGTATATAACAAGACCTTTTCTTAAAATATCTAGATTTTGATCTCTTAAAACACAACCACCGCCGGTCGAAATAACGAAGTTACTTTCTTCTGAGTATTGCTTTAGGGTAATTGACTCTAAGTCTCTAAAATATTTCTCATTGTGTTTTTGAAAAATATCGCTAATAGACATCTTCTCTTGGTCTTCAATTAGCTTATCGAGATCAAAATAAGGTAAACCTAATTTCTTCGCCAATAGTCGTCCCATTGTAGATTTCCCAGAACCCATAGGACCGATTAAAAAGATCTGATTTATCATTTAACACTTAACTCTCTAACTTGGTCAACTAAATATGAGACTTTATCAGGATGTATGTCAGGTGTGATCCCTGTTCCCAAATTAAAAACATGTCCTGTTTCGAAAGGAAAGGTTTCTAGTGTCTTTATGACTCCTTTTTTTATTGTATCCTTGTCTTCTTTGAGAATATCTGTGTTGAGATTTCCTTGAATAGCAAATTTTTCATCAAAAAATTTATACATATCACCTAGATTATTTTCTGAACTTATACCGATGCAATCAATGTCTAAATTTTTAAGTTTATCAAAGTTTGATTTTGATCTACTGTAATAAATAACAGGGACCCCCTCTGTATAAGTTGATGAAATGATTTTTTGTATGTAGTTCAAGGAAAACTTCTCATAGTTATCTCCTGATAGTAATCCACCCCAGGTATCAAATATCATTATAGCATCAACTCCATTTTTAATTTGCTCTCTAACATAGTCTACGCTCCCTTTAGTAATCATATCTAAAATCCTAGACAGAAGACCCGGATTTTCTTTCAGCATGCCATTTACAAATGAGAATTGTTTTGTTGAGTTACCCTCGATTAGGTAAGTTGCCACTGTCCATGGACTGCCTATGAATCCAATGAGAGGAAGCGAATCATTAAGCTCACCTTTTATATTTTTAATTGTTTCATTCACATACTCCAGATTTGATACATCTAGTTCTGAAGGTAACTTCTCAAAATCTGATTCTGTTCTCAGTGGCGCGTCAAAGATAGGTCCTATCTTATCTTCAAATCTTAAATTCATATTAAACATATCAGCAACTACCAAGATGTCAGAGAATAATATTGCAGAATCCAGAGAGTATCTCCTAAGTGGTTGCATTGTAACTTCACAGGCTAGTTCTGGATTTCTTATTAGCTTCATGAATCCACCTGCTTGATTTTTTGTTTTAATGTACTCGGGTAGGTATCTACCAGCTTGACGCATTATCCAGACGGGAGTTCTATCAATTGTACGTTGATATATACTTTCAATAAGCAGATGCTTAGTTTGACTCATTTATTTTTGTCATTGATATAATCAATTATACCTTTTGCAGCATTTCTTCCCTCAAAAACTGCGGTAACAACTAAGTCTGATCCTCTAACCATGTCCCCACCAGAGAAAATTTTTGGATTATTTGTTTGATGAGCATATTTTGAAATATTATTGATTTTTACTCTTCCAATTTCGTCAGTAAAGATCTTATTTTCCTTAAACCATGATTGTGGATTTGGTCTGAATCCAAAAGCTAAGATTACACTGTCACATTTAATGATTTTTTCACTATTTGGAACAATAACTGGGATCTCTCTTCCTCTGATATCAGTTTTTTTTAATTTAGTCTTCATGAATTTCACTGCTGTGGCTTTTTGATCTCCAATGATTTCAACCGGCTGCATATTCCATAGAAACTCTATGCCTTCCTCCTTAGAATTTTTAACTTCTCTTTTAGACCCAGGCATATTAGATTCATTTCTTCTATAAGCACAGTAGACTTTTTTCGCTCCCTGTCTTAGTGCTGTCCTATTGCAGTCCATAGCTGTATCACCACCGCCAAGAACAATAACTGTTTTATCTTTAAGATTAATGTACTCATTATCTTTTTTTTGCATGAGGTTTCTAATGTTAGAATTTAGATATGGCAGCGAGTCATAGACACAGTCCAAGTTTTCTCCAGGAAATCCACCTTTCATGTATGTATATGTACCCATTCCAAGAAACACTGCGTCGAACATATTTAAGAATTTATCAAAGCTTATATCTGTACCAATATTTGTATTAAGAACAAACTTTACACCCATATCCTCTAAAATTTTTCTTCTTTGTTTAACAATTTCTTTCTCAAGTTTGAAAGGTGGGATACCGAAAGTCAGTAGACCCCCTATCTCTTCATACTTATCATATATAATAGGATTAAATCCGTTTCTTACTAGTACATCCGCACATGCTAAACCGGCGGGCCCTGCACCTATAATCCCAATTTTGTAGTTATTTTTTTTAATATTTGACAGGTCAGGTTTCCAACCTTGACTGATCGCCTCGTCTGTAATGTATTTTTCAATACTCCCTATGGTAATTGCACCAAAACCATCATTGAGTGTACAAGCACCCTCACATAGTCTGTCTTGTGGACAAATTCTTCCGCATATTTCAGGCAAAGAATTTGTTTGGTGTGATAAGTCTGCAGCCTCGAATAATTTATTTTCTGATATCAATTTCAGCCACTGAGGTATGTAATTGTGAACAGGACATTTCCATTCACAGTATGGGTTTCCACATTCTATGCATCTACCTGATTGTTCAGAGGCAATTTGACTTGTGTAATGCCCATAAATTTCATTGTAATTTTTTTTTCTCTTTGCTGGAGAAATTACATCTGGGTCCATTCTTTTTAATTCTAGAAATTGAAGATTTTTGTCCATTACGGCATTATACAAGACTTATCTCTATTAAGCGATATGAACGAATATTAACTTAAGTGTTTTTTTATTAACTGACTAACGAGCGATAAATCAATAGTGTCAGCATGGTTTTTTTTAATTTCTCCCATTGCCTTACCCATTTCTTTCATTGAGCTAATTCCTAGCTTATCTATAGTCGACTTTACAATTTCTTCAGTTTCATTTTCATTCATAACTTCAGGGAGGTAACTCTGAAGTAGGTCCATTTCTTTTTTTTCTTTTTCTGCTAATTCTGGTCTATTAGCAGATGTAAATTGGTCGTAAGAATCTTTATTTCTTTTGATAAGAGATTTAATAACTGCAACTACTTGAGAATCAGATAATTCAATTTGCTTATCCTTTTCATCTTTGTTGATAAATGACAATGCGAATCTCAAAATTGAGGAATCTTCTTTTTTACCTTCTTTAAGAAAATTTATTTGATCTTGCTGGATACTATCTTTGATAGCCGATTTTGCCATTATTAACTAGAATTTTTTATAAGGGGGTTTTTTTCTGAGTGTATCCATACTGACTTTTCTTTTACATCTTTTAGTTGCAGCTGCAATTTTTCTTTTTCGCATAGCAGTTGGTTTCTCATAAAATTCTCTGCGACGTGTTTCAGTTAAGATACCTGCTTTTTCACAGCCTCTTTTGAATCGTCTCAATGCAATTTCAAAAGGCTCATTCTCTCTTACTTGTACACTTGGCATATATATCCTTAATAATTAAATATTGCGATATATTACTCGATATTGTCTATAAAGCAAGTTTTAACTTATAATACACCGATGAATATCTTGGGAATAGAATCATCTTGTGATGACACAGGTTTAGCTATTGTTGATTCATCTGGGCAAATAATTGCTCACGTCACGAGCTCTCAACATCAAATACATGCTAAATATGGCGGCATAGTCCCTGAATTGGCCTCCAGAGATCATGTTAAAAAATTTATACCACTACTTGATTTCTTACTTAATAAAGCAAATACAAAGATTAGCGATATTGGAATGATTGCATTTACTAATGGTCCTGGGCTTCTCGGCCCGCTTTTAGCAGGAGCGTCGCTTGCCAAGGCTTTGGGATGGTCTAGAAGTATTCCAACAATTGAGGTTAATCACTTAGAAGCTCATATATACTCTCCTATGATTACAGAGAGGAATCTTGCTCCGCCTTTCATTTCATTACTCGTGTCAGGTGGTCACACACTTTTATCAATTGTAGATGAAGACTTTCAAATTAAAACTTTAGGCACTACGCTAGATGATTCTGCAGGAGAGTGCTTTGATAAAATTGCTAGAAAACTTGGTTTAGGATATCCAGGTGGACCAGAAATTGCCAGGCGTTCAGAAGATGCTATAGACAATAAATTTTCTTTTCCTAGGCCGATGATAAATAGTAATGACTATAATTTCAGTTTCAGTGGACTCAAAACGCACGTAATAAATAAACTACAAAAAATTGAACTAACCGATGAAAATATCAATAATATTTCCTTTGAGTTACAAGATTCTATTGTTGAGACACTGATAAGCAAATCTCTAAAAGCTTCACAAGATCATGGAATAAATAATATTGTGGTTACTGGTGGAGTCAGTGCTAATAAAAGACTAAGAGATAAATTCTCTCAAGTAAGCAATTACAATGTTTTTTTTCCAGATGTAAAGTTTAGTACTGATAATGGAGCAATGATTGCATATGCAGGTTTCCTTAAATCTCGCTCATCTGATATTGAAGAAAATTTCAAAATAAAGCCAAACCCTTCTTTAACTCTGTAAGAGCTCTTTTATATTATTTCTGTGATTAATAAGTATTACTCCAGTGTGTAATATTGATAACATTAAAAATTCGCCATTATTAATGATAAAAAGAGCAATAAAAGGCAATAATATAAAACTTATAATTGCTGATAAACCTGAAATTCTCTTTAATGCGAAAACTAAGACCCACATTAACATCACGATCAATCCTAGTTTTAAATTTATAGCTAAAAGGAAACCAAAAGAGGTGGCAACACCTTTGCCTCCGCTGAATCGATTGAAAATGGAAAACATATGTCCTGCGAGAATGAAGAATGCTGCAAGATATAAAATTGTAGGTTCAAAGTCCACCAGAATATATATAGGTATAAAACCTTTGAGAAAATCACCCGTGAACGTTAATACCCCAGCAAGAGGTCCAGCAACTCTATACATATTTGTCGCACCAGGATTTTTTGATCCTAATTCTCTTGGATCATTTGTAGATAATAAGTTATGAACGATCAATGCGAAAGGTAGTGAGCCGATTATATAAAAAAGTAAAAAAATAAAATAAATATCAGAATTAGGCCCCATTTATAAAGCATACACTAGTGTTTTGTATTATTCTAATTTGTAATGTTAATTCAGAATTTAAATAAAATAATATTTATTCATGGATGGTTGTTTGGCTCATATATTTGGAAAAACATTCAGGGGCGTATTCCAAATATCTCCTCTAGTGAACTGGTGTCTCTCCCTGGATATCACAAATCAAGTACTAATGAACACGGTCGCAAAGTGATTGATTCTATCCTCGGGTCTTCAAAAAAGGATGATATGATAATAGCTTATTCATATACTGCTGCTAGAATACTTTTGTCTAGTGAACTAAATAAGTGTGATGCTACCATTATACTTATTAATCCTTTTTTAAAACCAAAAACCAGTACGACAACTATATTTAGAGATAATCTGATCAAGGATTTTGATAATAGTGTCAAGAAATTTATATTTGAGTGCGTGAAAGGAAACAACCTCGCTAAGAAAAACTTTATAAAACTTAAAAATTTATTTTACACTAACTATATTCCCAAAAAAGATTCCTTGATTGCAGAGCTTGATGAGATGGCTAACTTTGATTTATCAAAATTTAAAGTTAATTTTAGAGAAAATCTTGTGATCTTGATATCGGACAGTGATGAAGTTTGTGATACCAGGTTTATAGATACACTAAAACATCATAAGATGAAAATAGTTCCTTTAAAAAATTCACCACATTACCCTTTTTTTGACTTAGAAGAGATCTGTGAGACTATTGAACTATTATAATAAAAAACATGAATCCATTTTCAAAAAAAGCTAGATCGTACGACAAGTATTCATTTATACAAAAGGAGGTAAACAACAGGTTACTTAATCGGCTAGATTTAATTAAGCATGATATGTATAATGTTTTAGAAATCGGTTCAGGAACAGGGTACTTATCACAGGATATCCAACAAAAACACCCACATGTAAATATCATCTCAATGGATTTATCATATGAGATGACACTTGTTCATAAAAAGAAAATCGATAATGCAAAATGCGTTGTAGGCAATGCTGAGAGTCCACCATTTCAGCTCTCAACATTTGATACGCTTTTGTCAAGCCTCACACTTCATTGGTGTAACACTAATTCTGATTTATTTCTTAAATTTTCAAATTTACTTATCCCTAACGGTCTATTCTTATTCTCAGTTGCTGGACCAGATACATTCAAAGAATTTAAAAAATGCCCTCCTGATATTTATGGAAAACTGAGGTTTAATGAATATTTAGATATGCATCACTATGGCGATTTCTTACTTCAGTCTGATTTTAGAGATCCTGTTGTGGATAATGAGCAGATCACTATTGAGTTTCCTACATTTAGTCAACTGCTTAATTCAATTCGTTTAACAGGCACAAATATAACGGATACTCTCAACAGGGCACATATTACAAAAGCTGAATACAATATTATAAAATCTTGCTTGTATAACGATACATCCGATTCGTTTGAATTAACTTATGATATAATTTTCGGATATGCTCTCAAACCCCCGAAAACCCTTAATAAATCGGGTAAATTGATAAAGATCAAAGAGATAAAAAAATAGTAAATTAGAAATTCCATAAGTACTAATATTTTGCTATTATTGAACTCGAAAAGGATGTTATTAAAGGAATAATAACCATATTTTAGGGAATGAAAATGAATAAACTATCAGCATTATTAATCACATCGTTGGCTTCTATCTCAAGCTTTGCGGATTGGGAAGTCAATATGCCAAGAGGCGTCTCACCTACCGCTAATGCTGCGTATGATCTGCATATGTTAATTTTTTATATTACTGTTGTGATTGGTGTAATCGTATTTGGCGTGATGTTTTACTCAATATTCCATCACAGAAAATCAAAAGGAGCCAAACCTGCTTCTTTTCATGAGAGCACTACAGTTGAAGTTATATGGACGGTGATACCATTCGTAATCTTAGTTGGTATGGCAGTACCTGCCACAAAAACACTTATAATGATGGAAGATACAAGAGATTCCGAGATAACACTCAAAGTAACTGGCTATCAATGGATGTGGAAATATGATTATGTTGAAGATAATGTCTCATTTTTCAGTAAGCTTGATAACAAGAGTAATGAAGCGAGACAACTTGGTTCAAAGATAGATGTTAATAAAGTGGATAACTATCTTCTAAATGTTGATAATGAAGTTGTTCTTCCAACAGATACCAAAGTCAGAATACTATTAACCGCAAGTGATGTGATTCATGCTTGGTGGGTTCCAGAAATTACTGGAAAGAAAGATGCTATTCCAGGATATATCAATGAATTATGGGTAGACATTAAAAAGCCTGGTGTTTACCGAGGTCAGTGTACGGAATTATGTGGCAAGGATCATGGATTTATGCCTATAGTCGTTCGTGCAGTTCCTAAACAAGAATACGTAAAATGGGTATCATTAAATCAAAAGAACCGAGTAGCAGACAAATCAGAATAAGGAAATTAATATGAGTACAAATATCGATCATATCAAAGAGGAACATCATCACCAGCCATCTGGTTTGATGAGGTGGATTACAACCACAAATCACAAAGACATAGGATCACTATATCTATGGTTTAGTTTACTTATGTTTTTTATTGGTGGATTTATGGCACTAATTATTCGTGCAGAATTATTTCAACCGGGTCTTCAGCTTGTAGTTCCAGGCTTTTTTAATCAAATGACAACAATGCATGCTCTTATTATGATTTTTGGTGCACTTATGCCTGCTTTTGTAGGGCTAGCTAATTGGCAACTTCCTATGATGATTGGTGCTCCTGATATGGCACTTCCAAGACTTAATAACTGGAGTTTTTGGATATTACCTTTTGCTTTTACAATGCTACTAAGCACTTTATTTTTTGAAAGTGGCGGTCCAGCGGCAGGATGGACATTATATCCTCCATTATCATTACAGGGTGGTAACTCCATGCCATTTGTAATATTTTCACTTCATCTATTGGGGGCATCATCAATTCTCGGCGCTATAAATGTCATAGCTACGATCCTGAATATGAGAGCACCAGGTATGACACTTATGAAGATGCCAATCTTTGTTTGGACTTGGCTAATAACTGCATTTCTTCTTATTGCTGCTATGCCAGTACTAGCTGGAGCAATTACTATGTTATTGACGGATAGATTTTATGGTACCAGTTTTTTCACAGCTGCTGGCGGCGGAGATCCTGTTTTATTCCAGCATATATTTTGGTTCTTTGGTCACCCTGAAGTTTACATCTTAATACTACCTGCATTCGGTATTATATCGACTATAATTCCTGCATTCTCTAGAAAAAAACTATTTGGATACGACTCAATGGTATATGCGACTGCTTCAATCGCTCTACTATCATTTATCGTTTGGGCACACCATATGTTCACAGTGGGAATGCCACTTGCCGGTGAAATATTTTTTATGTTCACAACAATGCTCATAGCTGTGCCTACTGGTGTAAAAGTTTTTAACTGGGTTGCAACAATGTGGAGAGGGTCAATGACTTTTGAAACACCCATGTTGTTCTCACTAGCTTTTATTATTCTTTTCACTATTGGAGGTTTCTCTGGATTGATGCTTGCAATAACTCCTGCGGATTTCCAATACCATGATACATACTTTGTAGTGGCACATTTTCATTACGTTCTTGTCCCTGGTGCAATATTTGCTGTTATAGCAGCAGTATATTACTGGATTCCTAAATGGACGGGGAAAATGTACAACGAAACACTTGGGAAAGTTCATTTCTGGATGACGACAATATTCGTGAATATTACATTCTTTCCTATGCACTTCGTTGGATTAGCTGGCATGCCTCGAAGAATTCCTGATTACGCTGTTCAGTTTACAGACTTCAATATGATTGCATCTATTGGTGCATTTGGCTTTGGATTATCACAACTTCTTTTCGTGTACATACTATTTCAAACACTTAGACAGCCTGTAACAGCAGCTGATAAATCTTGGGAAGGAGCTGAGGGATTAGAGTGGACATTACCTTCTCCAGCACCATATCATTCATTTGATACACCACCTAAGGTTGATTAATGAAAAGCGTTAAATCAACTATTACAAAACTCTCAATCGTAGTTGTAGCGATGTATGGTTTTTCTTACGCACTTGTTCCTATTTACGATACCTTTTGTGAAATAACCGGTTTGAATGGTAAAACAAATGAGGTTGCATACACAGGTAGTGATATTGAAAAAGAAAATAGATTTATAAAAATTAAATTCATCTCAAACGTCGCAAATTCAGCACCACTATATTTTGAGCCTGCAGTAACAGAAATGGTTGTTCAGGTTGGTAAACCCTATAATACACATTATGTCATGAAGAATAACTCAACTAAACAACTCCACACCACGGCTAGCCCAAGTGTAACCCCAGGTAAATTCGCAGAATATTTTAAAAAAATAGAATGTTTTTGCTTCAATCAACAAACTATTAATTCTGGTGAAGTGAAAGATTTAGGAATCCAATTTGTGGTAGATAATGATCTTCCGAATAATATAGGTGATATAGTGCTCTCTTACACAATGTTTGACATTACTAACAAAGTTGTGGAGGCAGACAAATTATGAGTGGTTCATCATATTACGTTCCCCACGAGACCAAGTGGCCATTTTTAGCGACGATAGCTTTAATGATTATGTTCACTGGCCTTGCCAATTATATGAACGATGAGTCGACTTTAACTCTTACATTAACCGGTTTGGGTTTATTATTACTAGTTATTTACGGCTGGTTTTCTTATGTTGTAAGGGAGAGCGAGGGTGGTCTATATGACGATCAAGTAGATATGTCATTTAGATGGGGTATGGCATGGTTTATCTTCTCTGAGGTTATGTTTTTTGCTGCATTCTTTGGGGCTCTTTACTATGCAAGAGAGTTATCATTGCCATGGTTAGCGGGTGACGGTTCTGGAGTGAGTACCAATCAGGAGTTATGGCCTACGTTTGAAAACGTTTGGCCCTCCAATGGTCCAGCTAATTATGGTGGCGACTTTGTTGTAATGAAAGCAGCAGGTATACCTGCACTCAACACGATTATTTTACTCATTAGTGGTTTGACAGTCACTTGGGCCCACCATGGACTCAAAGAGGGCAAAAGAAATCAGCTTATCCTAGGATTAATCGCGACTGTGCTTTTAGGTTTTATATTTGTAGGTTTTCAAGCCTATGAATATTCTCATGCATACAATGATCTTAACTTAAAAATGTCATCAGGGATTTATGGCTCGACGTTTTACATGTTAACAGGGTTTCATGGTTTTCATGTCACACTTGGTGCAATAATGCTGACTGTTATCTTATTCAGATGTATTCGAGGACATTTTACTAACCAGAATCATTTTGGATTCGAAGCTGTTGCCTGGTACTGGCATTTCGTCGATGTTGTTTGGCTTGGTCTATTCGTATTTGTCTACTGGCTGTGATAAAGATCAAAAATCATTCGGTTTAATCATATCCATATAATATCCTACTATTAATAATGCAAAGAGTAATACAGACAAAACTATTCTTGTTTTCAATGAAGCAAGTCCTCTGTTAGAGCTTGATTTATCCTTTAGAATGTATACAAAGCCCATAACAAGATTATATATAATTAGGATAAGTAGAGTAATAATAGCGATTTTAAACATAGAGACATGTTATCACTAGAATGAAAAATATACTTAAAAACTTGATTCTATTTTTTCTTATTCTAACTTGTGTATATTTAGGTTTTTGGCAGTTAGATCGTGCAGATCAAAAGCTCAGTATTCAAACTGATTATCATAATCAATTATCAAAAGAATATTCAGACCTAAAGGGGATTCAAAATAATCCGGTAAGATATACTAAAATTATAGCTAAAGGAATTTTTCTAGAACCATACTTCCTTCTTGATAATATTGTTCATAACAAAAAAGCTGGATATCTTGTGATGTCACCATTTCTGGTTGAAGATAAAGTCATTATTGTAAATAGAGGCTGGGTTGACAACTTTTCACGTCAAAAATTTCCAGAAATTCTGACGCCTGAATCTGACCAACAAATAAGGGGATACATTAAATATCCGATGCGACTTTTGGAGTTAAGTGGCGTTAACATGACTAAGGAAAAACCTTACATAATTCAGAATCTAAATATTAACGAAATAGCGTCAATTTTGAAAAAAGAAACTTATCCATTTTATTTAAATTTGGAGACAGACAGCCGTCATTCATACATACAAATAAAAGAGAAAAATGAAAATAAATATCTCACACATTACATGTATGCAGGTCAATGGTTTTTGTTTGCTTTAATTGGTATCATTTTTTTAATAATTTTGAACAGGAAAAAAAATGCCAAAACTTAAGTTCCTATTAATAGTGTTTGTTTTTGTTCTTCCCTTTATACTTGCAAAATATTATTTTGAGAATGATGCAGCCACTACTAGAGGCACTACTAATCATGGTTCATTTTTAGTTGACGAGGTAAGTATAGCTAATTTAGCTGATAATGATCACTGGATTATTCTTCAAGTAATTGATGGTAAGTGCGATAGAAGCTGTCTAGACAACATGCATATGCTTAGGCAAATAAATACAGCCCTTGGTAAAGATATGGATAGAGTAAAAAGGTATCTCCTTAATAACACTGATAAGAATGCTGTTTATTTAGATAACTATCCAAAAGTTATTGTTTTAGATAGTTCAGAAACCCTCTATAATAAACTCACTAAAATGGATGAGAGAATTTTTATTGCTGATCCTTTTGGTAAAATCATACTTGGTTATGAAAATGATTTTATCGCAAAAGGTTTGCTTAAGGACATCAAGAAGTTACTTAAATTCTCAAAGAGGTAGATTATGGATAATTCAATGATATCGAAATTAAGTTTTCTAGGTGCGGCCTTTACACTTTTTGTAATTTCGCTCGGGGCATGGGTAAGACTAACTGATGCTGGGCTTGGATGTCCGGATTGGCCAGGTTGCTATGGCCTTCTCACTACGCCTGACACAGTTGATGAACTTGCTAAAGCTAAAGAAAATTATCCTGGTGCCAATATTGATGTAGGAAAAGCATGGAGAGAGATGCTGCACAGATATGTTGCAGGCATTCTTGGTTTATATGTTTTTTTCATAACCTATGTATCAATTAAATACTCAAAACAGAACTACATGCTTCCAGTATTGATATCAGTACTAATAATAATACAGGCAATAATGGGAATGCTAACTGTAACAATGTTGGTCAAACCAACAATAGTTACAACCCATCTATTTTTTGGAATGTTAACAGCAACATTGCTTTTTATTAATGGTCTCAAGTATGCTGAGATAGACATTTCACAAAATAAGTTACCTAAATATGCACTTGTGATGGTGTTTGTGACATGGTCTCTGTTGATCATACAAATTCTGTTAGGTGGATGGACAAGCACAAATTATGCCTCACTGGCATGTACTGACTTTCCAAAATGTCTCGACCAGTGGTATCCAAAAGAAATGGTTTTTGATGGAGCATTTAATTTAATAAACCTACCTGATATAAATTACGAGGGAGGTTTTTTAGCTTACGGCGCTAAAGTAGCTGTTCATTATGTTCACAGAATTACGGCATTAATATTGACCCTATTTTTCCTTTTAACTATATATATAATTTTTAAACTTGAAGAACACAGTTTCTTAAAGAAAGTCATAGGCGCAAGTATAATCTTTTTTGTGCTACAAGTAGCTTTAGGTATATCTAATGTAGTGTATAGCCTACCACTAAATATTGCTGTCTGGCACACTATGAATGCAGCCATTTTAATGGCATTAATCTCGGGCGCTTTATATTATTCTCTGATATCATTTACAAAAACACAGTAAATGAGCAGCACTACATCCACAGCTAATCCAATTATATTTGACCTGATTGCTCTAACTAAACCGAGAGTAAACTTTCTTATAATCTTCACTGCCATTGTCGGTATGCTGTTAGCTCAAGATTTTAATTTGAACTATAGTCTCATGATCTACGCTAGTATAGGAATCTATCTTGCTGCATCAGCAGCAGCCGTGATAAACCAAATAGTGGATCAGAAGATTGACGCCATAATGGATAGAACCAAAAGTAGACCACTTATCAAAGGCAATGTTACTTCGAAGCATGCTATCTATTTTTCATTAGTTATATCTCTGATTTCTACTTATATTCTTTATGAATACGTAAACACAATCACCACTGTATTGACTTTATTTTCAATAATAGTTTATTCAATAATCTATTCTGTGTATTTAAAAAATCTAACCTCGCAAAACATTGTAATTGGGGGTATAGCTGGGGCTATGCCACCTCTACTTGGATGGACGGCTATTACTAATGGAGTTAGTGAACTTCCTCTACTATTATTTCTCATTATATTTTTATGGACACCTCCACATTTCTGGGCGTTAGCAGTCTATAAAAAAGATGATTATAGTAAAGCCAATATACCTATGTTACCAGTTACTCATGGGGATGATTTTACAAGACTACATATTTTTCTTTATTCAATTTTGTTGTTTTGTATTACTTTGTTTCCATATTTACTTGGACTTGTATCTTACATTTATTTAGCATCAGTTGTTCTACTCGGTGGAAAGTTCATATACGATTCATATGATCTTTATATAACAAAGAACCTTAGAAAGGCTCTCATGCTATTTAAATATTCTATCACCTATCTGGCAATGCTGTTTGCAGCTTTGTTAGCCGATCACTATATTTTGATGCTCTAGTTTTATGCTAGAAGTATTGAGTCTTTGAGAATGTTGAGAGACTTCTCTTCAATTTGACGAATCCTTTCTTTTGATACTTTATATTTTTTTGAAAGTTCGTCTAAAGTTGGTTTCTGTTCAGATAGAAATCGTTGTGAGATGATATCACGACTCCTTTCATCCAATTTGCCAAGTGCAGAGATTAGTTTTTTTGTATTATCATCTTCAGAGTCTTGAGCTTCTAAAATTGTTAAGGGGTTTGTATTTTGTGTTAAATACCCAGATGGTGAATTTTCATCTTCTTCAACTGGATCAAATGCCACATCTGTTCCACTGAGTCGATTTTCCATCAATTTAACAGTTTTACTGTCAACTTCTAATTCAGAAGCAATGTCATGTGTTTCTTGCTCCGATAACCAGTTTGACGAGGTTTTCTTACTTCTTAATTTAAAGAATAGTTTTCTCTGAGCTTTTGTTGTCGCAACTTTGACTATTCTCCAATTTTTCAATACAAACTCATGAATCTCAGCTCTTATCCAATAAATGGCAAATGATAGTAATCTGACTTTTTTACTTGGATCAAATTTTTTCACTGCCTTCATTAAACCAACATTTCCCTCCTGAATAATATCCAGTAATGGTAAACCATATCCTTTATAGGTTTTTGCAATATGTACGACAAATCTGAGATGGGACATAACAAGTTTTTTAGCGGCATCCATATCATCTGAATTCTGAAGTCTGAAAAATAATTCTTCTTCTTGCTCTTTGGATAATAGAGGTGTTTCCCTAAGCTGCGCGAGATAATAATTTAAGGCATCAGAAGACTCTAGGTCTATTGCAACCTCTTTAGCAATCGCTCTATTTGTTAAGTTTTTGTTCATTTTGTACATACAATTATAGTTGTAGATTACCTTATTTCAAGTGATTGATATCAAAAAAGTGCTCAAAGATAATTGTATTATAGAGACAAAAAAATCTATTTTTTGATATTATTGCGATATGTTTCGTATCAATCAAACAATCATTTTTTTAATGTTTTTATTTGTATCAATTAATCTTGAAGCAAGTATAAAGTTCTCTGAGAGATTAGAGGAATACTCTCTAGAAAATGGTCTTAAGGTGATATTGATCGAGGATAAAAGAAGCCCAGCTGTTGTAAATAGTATTTGGTATAGAGTAGGATCTAGTAATGAGATAAGTGGCAAAACTGGCATATCTCATATACTTGAGCACATGATGTTTAAGGGAACCAATAAACTAGGGCCTGGTGAATTTTCTTCTATAGTTAAAAAAATGGGAGGAACTGATAATGCTTTTACGAGCAAAGATTTCACTGGTTATTATCAAAAAGTTCATAATGAAGATCTAGAAAGGTGTATAGAACTAGAGGCAGATCGGATGATTAATCTTAAACTTGATGACAATCAAATAGAAAAAGAAATTAATGTTGTTAAAGAAGAGCGAAGGCTTCGAACAGATGATAATCCAGTCTCTAAAACTTTCGAAAAAATAATGATTAATGCATTTGGAATGAATAGATATGGTATTCCAATAATAGGAACAATGAAGGACATAGAGGGCACTACTAAAAAAGATCTAAGAGATTGGTACAACTCATATTACCAACCTAAAAATGCTATAGTTATTATTGCAGGTAATTTTGACAAAAATAAAGTTAAACAATACATAAACAAATATTATAGCTCTATAGAAAATGATGAGTCATTAAATTTAAAATCAATTGACGTTGAATATATTTCAAAAGAATATTTTGAAATGCAGGGAGATGTTTCAAAACCTGTAGTTTTCATCTCATTTGTAAAACCAGAATTTAATAAGCAAGATCCCAGAAAATCATATGCACTCGATTTATTCATAGAAATCATGGACGGAGGATACTCTTCGCGTCTCACAGAAAATTTAGTTAACTCAAAAAAAGTGGCACTGGATACATTTATATCTAATGATACATATAATCAGCATGACAACCTCATTATTATAGGAGGAACCCCAAGAGGGAACACTACGACTGATGAATTTATATCACACGCCTTAAATGAATTTTCTAATGAATCAATTGATACAATCGGACAGGAGGAACTGGAAAGTGCAAAAGCTAGAATAAAATCAGAAAATGTCTTCAAATTTGATTCAGTCTTTTACCAAGCAATGCAAGTAGGCATGCTAGAGACAAAAAATATTAGCTGGAGAAACTTGGATAGCTACTACAAAATTTCAGAAACTATAACCTTGAGTGAAGTGATGTCAGCAGGTAAATCATACATTACTCAGAATAAACCTTTGATTACTGTTTTGAGACCCATGAAATGAGAGTTTTATTTCTTGGCATATTCTTATTTTTTTCACAAACAATAAATTCTAATCCTGTTATACAGTCTTTAGGAGATAATGAAGATTATCTCTACGTCAATTTAAAAACGCTACCAATTGTTGATATCAATCTCTCACTTAAGCAAGGCAGTGTGAGTGATGGTGATACGCCTGGCTTAACCAATCTTATGTTAAACGTTCTGATGAATTCAGACATTAATGGTAAAAAGTTAATTAGTTACTTTGAAAATGTTGGAGCAAAGTTATCATACTCGGTCAGCAAAGAGACCTTATCAATTGCAATAAGATCTATAAGTGATTTGGATAAGATTTTGATGCTTTCGAATGTGCTTAACAGCTCATTATTTACAGATGAGATTGATGACGTGGGATTTGAATTACAAAAAGATAAAATACTAAGATCTATCTCTGAGTCGTATAAAAAACCAGATTCTCTCCTTGAGTCAGTAGTCTCTGAGAAACTTTTTTATGATACACCTTTTTCACATCAGCCAGTGGGCACAAAAGATTCGGTAATGAGTATATCTAAAAAGGACATAAAGGCACATAGAGACAAAATTTTTAATCTGGATAACCTAGAGATTAATATAGTTGGAGACATAACTCCTAAAGATTCAAAAAGAATGATAAATAAATTAACGAATGAATTTTCAAGAAATGAAGTTAAACCCTTAGAGGAATACAAACTAAAGACTGCTACACATCATACTGAGTTTGACTCAACTCAAACCCATTTGGCAGTCATCATTCCCGCTATCTCGAGATCGGATCCTGACTATTACAATTTATTGGTGGCAAATTATATTTTTGGAGGAAGCGGATTTGGTTCTTGGTTAATGGAGGAAATTAGACAAAAAAGAGGTTTATCTTATTCTGTATACAGTTACTTATCTACCTATCAAAATAGCGGATATTTAAGAATTTCATTACAAACTAAAAATGAGAGTATAAATCTTGCTAAAAACATAATTCGTGAACAGGTTGACAAACTAAGCAGGTTTGATGTTGAGGATGTTAAAATAGCTGCTACAAAAAATGCGATCTTGAGAAGTTTTGAGATGAGAGCTGACACAAATCAAAAAATCCTCAATTTGATATCTAGTATCAACTATTTAAATCTTGACCTAAACTATTTTGAAAATTACAAAAACAACTTAAAACAAGTTAATAAGGATAGTATAAAAGCCGCACTGAACCGCGCTATGGATTTCGATAATATTTCAGTATTTACCGTTGGCAAATCAATTGAATAATAAATTAAGAATAATATCTGGTAGATATAAATCTCGATTAATCAATATACCAGACAAGCCAAATCTCAGACCATCAAAAACATTCATTAGAGAGACACTTTTTAATGTTATCGATATAGGTTTATGCTCATCATCCTTAGATCTTTTCTCCGGCAGCGGCATACTCTCTTTTGAGGCACTTTCAAGAGGCATAAAGTCTGCAACATTAATTGAGAAAGATATTGATTTAGTAAGGTCGATCAAGTCTAATATGTCTGTTTTGAATATTGAGGGTGCACGCGTAGTGAAGTCGATGGTCAATAAATTTCTTTTAAGTCATGATAGAGGGCCTTATGACATCATATTCATAGATCCACCATATAATACTTCTCTTCTAGATGAGACTCTTCAATTGCTTAAAAATAAAAATTATTTAGTGAATAATAAATATTTATACTACGAAAAGCCTAAAAAAGATAAGAGTAGGTATGAGAAATACTTCAATGAAACCCACGATATTATCAAAGATTTGAGTATTGGTGATGTAAGTTATACAATTCTTGTAAATCAAAATCTATGAAAATCAAGGCAATATATCCCGGTACATTCGACCCTATAACAGCTGGCCATGAGGATCTTGTCAATAGAGCATCAAATATTTTTGAATCAGTAATAGTTGCCGTTGCACATAACACTCAAAAAAATACTTTGTTTTCGTATGACGAGAGATATGATATGTGCAGAAAAGTTTTATCGAAATACAAAAATGTAGATGTAATTAAGCTAGATAAATTAACTGTAGAGCACGCTAAGGAGCTTGAAGCAAAAGTAATGCTCAGAGGTTTAAGAGCAGTATCTGATTTCGAGTATGAGGTCCAGTTATCAAATTTAAACAGAGCCATGAACCCAGATATAGAGAGCATCTTTTTAAGTCCTGACGAAAAATATAGTTTTATTTCGTCTTCTATAATTAAAGATATAGCAAGACATAATGGGGAACTTAAAATGTTTGTAGACGATTACGTTGAAAAAAAGTTGAGAGAAAAAGTAAAGTAGATTATCTTTTCATTGACTCAAAGAATTCAGAATTAGTTTTGGTAGATTTTAGTTTATTTAACATAAACTCCATCGCATCTAGCTCGTCCATAGAATGAAGTACTTTTCTTAGAATCCAAATCTTTTGTAATTCATCTGGTTCCATGAGAAGTTCCTCCCTTCGAGTTCCAGAACGATTTATATTTATAGCAGGGTATATTCTTTTTTCTGCGATCCTTCTGTCTAAGTGAACCTCCATATTACCTGTTCCTTTAAATTCTTCGTAAATAACCTCATCCATCTTGGAACCAGTGTCAATCAGTGCAGTTGCAAGGATTGTGAGGCTACCGCCTTCTTCTATATTCCTTGCTGCTCCATAAAACTTCTTAGGTTTAGTAAGAGCATTCGCATCAACCCCACCTGTGAGCACCTTTCCTGATGATGGAGCAATAGTGTTATATGCCCTCGCGAGACGAGTTATAGAGTCAAGAAGAATAATTACATCTTTTTTATGCTCAACAAGTCGTTTAGCTTTTTCTATAACCATCTCTGCTACCTGAACATGCCTATTTGCCGGCTCGTCAAATGTACTCGCTACAACCTCCCCTTTGACCATTCTTGACATTTCAGTGACTTCTTCAGGTCTCTCATCAATTAATAAGACAATTAAATGAGCATCTGGGTTACTCGCGGTTAAACTCTGAGCAATGTTTTGTAACATAATAGTTTTACCGGCCTTAGGTGGCGATATTACTAGCCCTCTTTGCCCTTTTCCAATTGGAGACGCAATATCGATCAATCTTGCTGAAATGTCTTCAGAACTCCCATTACCTTGTTCTAGCCTCAATCTCTTATTTGCATGCAGGGGAGTTAAATTCTCAAATAAAATTTTGTTTTTTGTACTAGATGATGTATCAGAATTTATATTATCGATTTTCAGAAGAGCGAAATATCTTTCACTTTCTTTCGGCGGCCTAATCTTTCCTTGAATTGTATCTCCCGTCCTGAGCGAAAACTTTCTAATTTGACTAGGGGATACATAAATATCATCAGGTCCTGCTAAATATGAACTATCTGCTGATCTTAGAAAACCAAATCCATCTTGAAGTATTTCTAATACTCCGCCACCAGAGATATCCTCACCACTTGAAGAGTGACTCTTAAGGATGGTAAAGATGACATCCTGCTTGCGTAATCTTCCTACATTGTCAGCCCCCATTCCCTCAGCTATCTCGACAAGCTCTTGTACTGGTTTCTGTTTAAGTTCTGAAAGGTTCATTTTTATAGGTTTTTATCTAAAAAACTCGAGAGTTCACTTTTTGAGAGGACGCCTACACTGGTATCTGCCTTCTCGCCATTCTTGAAAAGTATTAGCGTAGGAATGCCTCTTATTCCATACTTCTGAGTATTACTAGGATTATGATCGATATTCAGCTTAACAAATTTAACCTTGTCAGAATAATCTACAGCGACTTCATCAATAACTGGACCAAGTACTTTGCATGGTCCACACCATTCAGCCCAAAAGTCTATAAGAACGGGTTTATCTGATTCTAGAACTTCAGAATCAAAATTGTCATCACTAATATCTATTGCATTACTCATATGATCTCCATTAAGTTAAATAATTACATCTGGTAGTTGATTTTGTACGGGTTGATTAGTAACTCTGAGTAAGTTTATGATTAAATAGTTTGGTATTCATGTCAAGTTATTCTTTGATCAACAAGCAAATATTTTCTGTTAATATAACTGAGTATGAAAATCTCAGATAATAAGTTAGTGAGTATGACATATTCTATATATGAAGGTGAGGATTTGTTAGAGAATGTAGATACACCAGTAAGCTTTATATATGGTAAAGAAACAAATCTTTTACCAATTGTCGAAAAAGCTTTACATGGCAAAGAAAAAAATAGCGAGGTGTCTATAGAAGTTAGTTCTGAATTAGGTTTTGGAAAAATAGACGAGGGATTGATCTTCCAGGATTCACTTGAAAATGTACCTAAAGAGTACAGGAAAATTGGCATGCAAATTGATTTTGCAAATGATAAAGGTGTAAAGAGAAAATTTAGAGTTACTAAGATGGATGACACAAACATAACTTTCGATGGTAATCACTTGTTTGCTGGGAAAGAATTACTGTACAAAATAAAAATTATTGATGTAGCTGATACTGAACTGATACAAAATTAAGTTAGATCTCATCAACATTTCTACATTCCCTAAAATAAAATCCCAATTTGCTTTAAATGATGGGTTAAGAATAATTTCCTCTTTGATATTTTTTTCAATGCATTATATTATCTCTCAATTATCAACTATAAAACTTAAACGCGGGTGAACAAATATGACTAATCTGATCATGCCACATGGCTCGAATGAACTGAACACACTCTACATTGAAGATGAAATGGCAAGATCATCAATGTTATCTGCATCTGCCGAGATGCGTAGTCTTGAAATAAATTCTGCTGCTGCAGCTAATGCAGTCATGATGGCCGCTGGTTACTTCAATCCGCTGACAGGTTATATGAACAAGGAGGAGGCGCTGAAAGTATCAAGAGAGATGCTGACACTAAATGATATATTCTGGCCGGTTCCGATTGTTAATATTACAACAGACGCAAACTCACTTGACTATACGCATGGAGAGGAGATTGCTCTCAAAGACCCGAATATTGAAGGCAATCCAGTCATTGCGATTCAAAGAATAGATAACGTAGAAAAGCTAAGTGACGATGATATTGAGACCATTGTTAAAAATGTTTTTGGAACAACTGACGTAAATCACCCAGGTGTAAAAAATTTTAAAGATCAGGGTAAATATATTATTTCTGGACCAATTGAAGTCTTAAACTATAGTTATTTTCCACATGATTTTCCAAATACATTTGCTACAGCTCCAGATATACGAAAGATGCTCACTAATGCTGGTTGGTCTAAAACTGTTGCATTCCAAACCAGAAATCCAATGCACAGAGCGCACGAAGAGCTTTGTAAAATGGCTTACGAGCGATTAGAAGCTGATGGAGTTTTGATACATATGCTCTTGGGTAAACTCAAAGAAGGTGATATCCCAGGAGATGTCAGAGATGCTGCGATAAGGAAAATGGTAGAAATATATTTCGAGGAGAATACTGCAATCATCTCTGGATTTGGATTTGACATGATGTATGCAGGTCCTCGTGAAGCTTTGCTTCATGCAGTATTTAGGCAAAATGCAGGATGCACACATCTGATAGTTGGTCGAGATCATGCTGGCGTTGGCGATTATTATGAACCATTTGAGGCGCAAGAAATATTTGATTTGGATGTTGTGAAAGATTCACTCAAAATCGAAATTTTTAAAGCTGATCACACAGCTTATTCTAAAAAATTAAACAAAGTGGTGATGATGAGAGATGCCGATGATCACTCTAAAGATGATTTCGTTTTACTTTCTGGGACAAAAGTGAGAGAAATGCTAGCTGCAGGTCAAGATTTACCCCCAGAATTTGCAAGAAAAGAAGTAGCCAAGATATTGATGACTTACTATCAAGAGAGAAGCTGAATAAAAACCCTATAAAATAGGGTGAAAAAATAAGTAAAATTAAGTAAATAATTAATTCCTAATATTCTCAAATTTGGCTATAATGTTGTTCGAGCAGTTATTCATAAGCTGCAGAATATTAAGATAGGGAGAAAACATGCTAGCTTACAATCCATTTTCAGATTTAGGAGCAACTATACCTTCAATTGCAATGCAGGCATTCTTAATTGCAATGGTTATATTGGTTATAGCAGGGGTCGTGCTCGATATGATGCACAAAAAGAATGTAAAATATTTTTTTGAAAACGCAAAAAAAGCAAAACAAGCTGCAACTAGAGAATTATCATCCGGTGAAAAAGCATCAATAATTGCAAAGACAGTCGCATCTGACATCATGACTTCCTCAGAATTTTGTACATTTCAAAGACGAGCAGCACACTTATTAGGGATGTATGGAACTATAATTTTCTGGGTAACATCAGCAATGTTAATTTTTAGCTATTCAACACCTTCTTCTGCAGCGCCAGCTATGATACCTATGTTATGGCACATTGGTGCAATAATGACATGCGTGGGCGGTTTTTGGTTCTGGTTCTCAATTAGAGTTAACGTGTCTGCCGAGGGACATCCTTGGTATCATGTTATGTTCGCAGATTTATTTGTACTAGCATTATTAGCATCCCAATCTACAGCATTACTATGGTCAATAACACAAAACTCAGGATCAATTCTCAGTGGTCTGTTTTTATTATTATTCATAGTCTCAAATGTAGTTTTATTTGGGGGAGTATATTGGTCAAAATTTGCTCATATGTTTTACAAACCTGGAGCAGCAATACAGAAACACTTAGCTAAGGCTGATGGTTCGAACAGCAACTTACCTGAACCTGCAGACAAGCCAAAGCAATTTGGATTGGGAATAAGACGTGAGTCACCAAAGAATTATTAATAACTATATGGAAATAAGGAGATAAGATTATGTCAACTTTTGTATATATGACCAGATGTGATGGTTGTGGAATGTGTGTAGATATCTGTCCATCAGATATAATGCATATCGATAAAACACTGAGGCGTGCGGTAAACATAGAACCAAATATGTGTTGGGAATGTTATTCTTGTGTAAAAGCATGTGACCAAAATGCTATTGATGCACGTGGTTACGCTGATTTCTCACCACTGGGTCATAGTGTAAGGGCACTCAGAGAAGAAGAAAAAGGAACTATTTCTTGGAAAATTAAGTTCAGAAACGGTACAGAAAAAAATTTCTGTTCACCAATTACCACTAAACCTTGGGGAGAGTACATTCCTGAGTTAGCAACAGAGCCATCTCCGTCAAAAG
>CACAVP010000009.1 GCA_902535975.1 uncultured Gammaproteobacteria bacterium
TTTTTTCATATAGGTAAATGCTTTATCCTCATTAGCAAGACAGCCAAGACCATTCTGAAGCATTATGGCCATGCGGTACATAGCATCAGGGTTGCCTTCTTCAGCAATAGGAGATAATAATTTAGTAGCATGCGCGAAATTCTTTGTTTCGAAAGCTGCAATACCGCTTTCCAGTTCCATTGCTCTATTTTCCCTGAGATCCATACTAAGCTAATAAATCCTCTAACTTTCCATCCATGTCATGTTCAACAAGATCATCAAAACCTCCGACGTGATAGTCACCAATAAAGATTTGTGGTACAGATTGTCTGCCTGATTTCTCTACCATTTCTTTTATCAAAGAGGGATCTTGATCGATCAAAATTTCAGTATAATCAATGTCTTTTTTGCTGAAAAAATTTTTCGCTCTGATGCAATAAGGACAGATTCGGGTGCTGTAAATTATAACTTTTTTCATATTAACTATAGTGCGTGATTTTCCTATTTACATTTTTTTGGACAATTATACCAATAACATCGTATGAATTATCAAGCTTTATCTCTGGATATTCACTATTTAATGCAAGGAGATAATTATCTCCATCAATTGTTTTAAATTTTCTAAACCATCTTACCCCATCATATTCGACAAAAATATATTGACCGTCTACACATGATCCCGCTGGATCTACTATTACTACACAGTCTTTAGGAAACTCTGGTTCCATGCTGTTATCAGTTACCTGAAGAGCATATGGCTCTGATGATCCACATTCACTATTCAGATCTGTTATTTCATTGTTTTCCATCATCTAAAAATTTTTAAGATTATACTAATTACAATACTAATTATTATGGCACTTGTAATTGGAAAATAGAGATTAAAGTTATTTTTTTTTATAATAATATCACCAGGAAGTCGGCCTAGCCCCAGGCTACTCAGGTATGGATAGAGAATTCCCACTAAAATAAAAATGATCCCAATTGCAATAAATATTTTGGACATTTCTATCCAGTATTTTTCATGCCTGTCGCAATAGCATGAATAGTCCTCAACAACGGGTCAAGATTAACTGTATCCTCATCAGGTATCTCTCTATGAGCTTTCAATAACATTACTTGAATATAATTAAGCGGATCAAGATATGGCTGTCGTCTGCTCAGTGATAATGACAATTTAGTGTTATCCGATAAAAGTTGGTCGGAGCCAACAATTCTCAATAATGTTTGTACCGTCGATTCAAATTCTTTTTCTATATCATCAATAATTTCATTGGCCGCATTTCTATCTTTTACGAGCAGAGAATAATCTCTGGCAATACCTAAATCAGATTTTGCAAGTGCCATTTGTATGTTATCAAGCAATACCCGAAAAAATGGCCACTCTGAATACATTGTTTTTAGTTTATCCATGCTAGATTGATTACTAGCAACCATTTGATTGAGCGCTGAGCCAAGGCCGTACCATGCAGGTAAGGTATGCCTTGAAAGTGACCAGCCAAATACCCAAGGAATGGCTCTTATTGAATATTTCGATCGTTGAGTTTTTTTTCTATGGGATGGTCTTGATCCTATATTCAACTCAGCCAATTCTTGAACTGGAGTAGCTTCATAGAAATAATCCATAATTCCTTCTTTGTCATCCGTGAGATCTCTGTATTTTTTTTCACCGACAATGGACATTTCGCTCATGATTTCTTCAAAATTATTTGTGCAAACTGTATCGTCTACAACGAGATGTTTACTTGCTTTGATTAAGCCGCTAATTGCAAGCTCGAGCTCATAAGATGCAGATTGTGGTACAGCATACTTATAAGATAACACTTCACCCTGTTCTGTAATCTTAATCATGCCTCTAACCGTTTTATTGGGTTGGGCTAAGATAGCATTATGCGTTGGCCCTCCCCCTCTTCCAACTGTTCCTCCTCGTCCGTGAAATAGTCTACATTCAATCTGATATTTTTTTGAGATACCCAAAACTTGTTGTTGTGCTTTGTAGAGACTCCACGATGACGATAGTATGCCGCCATCTTTGCATGAATCAGAATAGCCAAGCATGACTTCTTGTAATTTGCTGTTCTTGTAGCTGCCAATTAAATTTGTATATGTATCATTGCTAAAGAGATCCTCCAAAATCTCCTCTATTCTTGTCAGGTCGTCAATTGTCTCAAATAAAGGTGTTACTTGTATGGATGACGTAAACTTTCCCGCTTTCATAGAAATCAAGCCACAAAGCTTCGCTAGGGCAAGAACTTCAAAAACATGACTTGCATGATGAGTCATCGATATAACATAGTTTCCAAATGCATGCTCACTTACTTCATTTCTCAGTTCTTTCATGACTGTAAATACATCAAGTACTTTTTTTGTTTCATCCGAGAGAGGTGCGTAGATATCATCAAGAGTTAAGTCGGATTTAATAATATTTTCTAGAGAGGAAATCCTTAATGATTCACTGAGTTGACTGTATTCTATATTGTCGTGATTTTTTAATATTTCTGAAATTGCATTACTATGATTAGTTGATTCCTCTCTGATATCAAGATTAACGAGATAGAAGCCGAATGTTTCTACTAGTCTAATGAAATCATTCAGGCCAAAGTCATTCAAAATATTATCATTGTCAGAAATTAATGAGTCTTTGATTAGATACAAATCATTCAAGAGTTCTTTTTCAGAATTGTATGCATGAGGATAATCGACATGGTTTTTATTTTTCAGATGCTTAATTACATTTAATCTTTCTTTTAATCTATATCTTATGATTTTTAATTTTCTCCTGTAGGGTTCTTTTGCGAAATCTTGTGTTGTATCTTCAAAGGCACCCTGGAAGTATTTATCGTCATCTTTTGATGAGGATAGGAACTCATCTGATGGTGTTGTAAGGCCGGATGAATGAGTGAGTAGAGTTGACAGTTTTTGCGCACGTCGCATGTACTCATGTAATGCAGTCTCGGCGTGCATGTACACTGCCTCTCTAGTAATATCTGGTGTAACAAATGGATTACCATCTCTATCACCCCCAATCCAAGAACCAAACCTTATAAAGCTAGGTACTTTTATATTATCTGTATGGTAAACCCTTTTTATAGCTTTCTCTAAATCTCTATATACCTCCGGTATAGCTCTGAACAGGGAAGTTCTAAAGTAATATAGTCCATTCTCAACTTCATCTAGTACAGTAGGTTTTCTCAGTCTAACTTCATCTGTTCTCCATAATATAAGTATTTCAGCTTGTAACTCGTCGATAAGCTCCTCCCTTTTAATAGACTGCCCCTTATAACTCTGCAACTCTAAGATAGTATTGAATATTCTTCGCATTGCCTCTAGCTTACTCCTTCTCTTGGCCTCTGTCGGATGTGCGGTAAATACAGGTATATATCGCAGAGAGTTAATCAAACTTTCCAATTGAGTGTCATCCATTTCTGAAGCTTTACATTCTCTTAATGTTTGATCAAAAGAGCCCTCCCATGAATCGAAACCTGATTTGAGACGATCAGTTCTATTGATATGTTGATATGCTTCTTCTGCAACATTGACCAGTGCAAAATATTTTGAGAAAGACCTAATCACGTTTTTAAGAGTGACAGGGTCTAGTTTGCCAATATAGCGAATAAGCTGATCATGTTTAATTTGGTTGTTGTCTTTCCTAAGATTTATGAAACCTTTTCTAAGTTTTTCAACTGCCATGTAAACCTTGTCACCTGCATGAGATTTAATTATGTTCCCTAACAACTTACCAAGCAGTTTCACGCTTGATCTAAGTTGCGCATCATTCAATTTATCAAAGGTTTTAAGGAATTCGCTCATAGTTTTATGATATAAATAGTTGCAATAAACATACCCAAGTTCATAGCAGTGCTCACGATACCGTTAAAAAAAGGCATCTGCAAGCTTGACAAAACTATTTTTAACCTTTTTTTCGCTTAGATTTAAAGAACTTTTGGAGTAGATTTTTCGATTTATCATCATCATCCACCCTAATCACTTTGGGTTTGTGATGACACGACGACGATTCAAATATTTTAGGTCCATGTATAACACCGCCACTTTTTGGATCTTCTGCACTAAAGATTAAGTTGCTCAATCTTGCAAAACTTATAGCTTGTGCACACATCGGGCATGGTTCAAGTGTTGATATTATAGAGCATCCATTTAGCCTCTCGTTTCCCAACCTAAACATGGCTAGTCTCAATGCTAAAATTTCAGCATGATCAATAGATGAATTATTCGATTTCATTTGATTATGACTAGAGCTTATAACTTCATGTGTTTTGTCATTTATGATCACAGCTCCTACAGGTACTTCATCGAGACTATAGGCCAATTCTGCTAATTCATAGGCAAAATCATAAAATATTTGATAATTAACGATCACTCCGATTTTACATAGTCTCTTTGAATTTTACCATCTCACCGATTGGTTGCCCTAGTACCTCATCGTTACGCATTACACAATTCCCTCTAACAATAGTGTGAGTCGGCCATCCTTTTACTTTCATCCCATCGAAAGGTGTCCATTTACTTTTAGATTTCTGCTGTTGATTAGTTATTATCATTTGTTTATCCATATCGACAATAGTGAAATCAGCATCGTAACCTACTCTAATTCTTCCTTTGTTATGTATTTTATGTACACGCTCTGGCCCATAACTCCACAAGCTAACTAATTTGCTGAGAGATAATTTTCCATCATTTACATGATTAAGCATGATAGGAACAAGCGTTTGAACGCCTGGCGTTCCGCTCGGGGATTTAGGATATGTTTCTGCCTTCTCATCAAGTGTATGGGGTGCGTGGTCTGATGCGATTATATCAACAACGTCATCATTTAAGGCTTTCCACAGGGCGTCTTGATGACTTTTTTCTCTTATTGGTGGATTCTGTTGTGCAAGTGTGCCAAGTCTTTCATAGCATTCTGGTGCGTGCAAACTAAGATGGTTGGCTAATAGCTCGACGCTTGCTACATCTTTATTTTTCGATAGAAAATCCATTTCTTGTTCTGTAGTGATATGAAGAATATGTACTCGCCTGTTGTGCTTTTTTGCAAGAGAGACAACGCGTTGAGTAGCAGATAAACAACTCTCTGGTGAACGCCATTTACAGTGCATTCCGACATCTTCACTATCACCCAAAATATTTTTTTGATTTTCCATCATTATCATTTGATCCTCAGCATGAACTGCAATAACTCTTTGCCCATTTGCGACGACGGACTCAACTTCTTCATCGGAAGCAGTCATGAGATCACCGGTACTTGCACCCATAAATATTTTAATGCCACACACGCCTTTTAGGTTCTCCCACTCAGATAGATTAGATGATGTCCTCATCGTTCCACCAAGATAAAAAGCATAATCAGACCACGCACCCTTACTGGCACGTTCAAGCTTATCTGCTATTGTCTCAGGTGTTATCGTAAGTGGGTTTGTATTTGGCATTTCAAAGATAGCTGTGACTCCTCCAGATATGGCTGCTAACATTCCTGATTCTAGATTTTCTTTTCCTTCAAGACCTGGTTCTCTAAAGTGAACCTGGGAATCGATAACACCAGGAAGAATGAGAAGATTTTTACAATCAATTGTTTCATCACTTACAAAGTTTTTGTTTGAAATAAGATTTGTTAACCCATCTTTAATATAAATATTGGTTGTAACAAGTTCACCATCAATCATTACCTGTCCATTTTTAAGACTCAAATTGTAGTGTTGCGATGACATCATCTAAATATGCTATCATTTTTATGATATACATGCATAATACGAATTACACCAATGCAAAAGATAATTGATAACCTAGGAATAACAATATCATCAGTATGTGCTATTCACTGTTTATTTTTACCAATGATTTTTTTAATAGCACCGTACTCATTTCTTGCTAGTCATGAATTTCATGAAGCTCTCATTTATTTTATCCTTCCATGTGCATTTGTTGCATTCGTATTAGGTTGTCGCAGACATAAAGACCTTTTGGTTGGTGTTATGGGAACGTTTGGGATTGTGCTTCTTGGTTCAGCATTGTTAATGCATGATGTTTTACATAGTGACCAACATAGCGAAGAATTTACTACTATACTAATCACAGTTTGTGGCAGTATTTTATTGGTATTTTCTCATTTGCGAAATAGAAAATTATGTATGCAAGAAGAGTATTCTTGCCACGAATAATTAATAGTTGAGTGGTGTAATAAGTACCTTAAATGGACCGCTGCCTACTGAGTGAGCTCCGCCTTCACCATTTTGAAACATTGACGAGCCACTACTTACACCGAAGGCCATGTTAAAACCAGATGTCAATTCAGTCACCACAACCGGTGTAGCAAATGTCTGTACTCCGAAAAGCGTATCTTTAGCAGCAGCCTCAGTACAATCGTCTGCAATTTCATTGTCGGTATCCAGTAACCACGCAGATATAACATCACCACTTGTGAACGAATGTGATCCACTTCCTGTAAAGCCGCCCTCAGCACAGCTTCCACTGAATGTTCTTAATATTGATGTAAATGTTCCAGGTGTAGCACCATCTGTAGCAGAACAAGACAATGAATTACCTGCACTCTCATGTCCTGAATTACTTGTTGAAACACAGTATTTTCCGGTTCCACCTGCATCCCCTGTAATTGCTTCAGTAAACTCCATATCTTGTTTGATCCTAAATTCATTTTTCATAACCATAACACCATGGGTATATACACCATCAGGAGGTCTCGTAAACGTTGCATCAAAGCTAAGGCCACTATCTGTTTGCGCCATGTCTACAGTCGCACCGGTAGAATTATGAAGTGTTCTAAAACATTTTGTACCTACATCAAGATCATAAGCTGTCCCATCGGCTGGAACTGTTGGTATGGATGTACAAAGATATTTTTCATAAATTGTAATCCCATATGATGCAGGTTCTGTGTCACAGCTTCCTTCTGCAAAAGTCGGTGCTGTTGTCACACCAGATGATACTGTGCAGCAAGTCGCTCCACTGCATGCAGCTTTGGCATCAGTTATTATAAATGTCATTAAAATTATAAAAAAATTAAGTAACCATTTCATTTTTAAAAACCGGATGCAGTCACAGAAATGCCTCCGCCTCCTCTAACAGTAACAATGTTATTCTCTCTTCTAACCTTTTCATACATTCTATCTTGATTAATTTTTCCTAGCGTATACGCATTTTGCGAAACAGTGAAAATACTTGGACCAATTTTCCTCTCATTACAACAAAGGATATAATTGAGTTTGAGAAATGCGTTATGAGAGTTGGTTGTGCTATCGTCCTGCATTCCTGCTTCAACAGATAATCTGGATGTTGGCTCCATATAGAGACTTACTGTCTCACCATGTCTAATGTTCTTAGTTTCATTATTCCACTGATAACGCTTGTAGTAGAGTTTAGCCCAAGGAAGATAAGGCAAGAGTGCCCCAACTTCTGCATCATACCCATCAGCTGCTACTTCAGGCGCACCGTTGACATGGTGTCTCTCAGACATGGATTCGTAGAGATTAATATTTACATCGTAAGCAGATGATTTCATCTCAAATCCTAAGCCTGTTCTAGCATGTCCTGTATTAAATTGATGATCATAAAAGATGTTTAATCCATAAATAACTTTCATATCACTATTCATCATTCTGTAGATAAGACCCGCATTCATCGTCTCATTATCATCAAAGGTTGAATATGATAATTGTGATAATATTTTGTTAAAGTCGTTTCCTGTAATTTCAAATAATGATATTGCTCTAAAAGTAGGTTTAGAATCTGCTCTACTTCGTGTTTCAACTTCGATCAGTCTTAGACTTGATAGATTATCTCTTGCCCATGATTCTATAGCAGAATCTCCATATGAAAATGCTTGCTGCATAGCAGAGTTTTTTGCTTGATTAACTGCATCCTTTACACCTCCGGCAACAGAGAAACCCGAGGTTAGCAAAAATGCTAACGCGCAGCCTAATGTACTTGATTTTTTGATGCAGTCCATAAACCCCTCCAAATACCATATTAATATAACTAATTAATAAGTAAACTAAGTTAAGAGAGTTTTTTAATTAATTTTCTCTAGATTTTCTAAGTTATCTAACGCAGGTTTGTAACTAGGGTCAATTTTTAGGGCTTGTTCAAACATAGATTTAGACTTTTCATTTTCTTTCGTAGCAAGATAAGCAATACCCAAATTATTGAGTAACTCTTTGGTTCCTAGCTCTTTACTAAGGGCTTCTTCAAGAGTTTTTACACATTTTTTATACTTGGTGTTCTTTAAATAGTAATTAGATATATTTATATAAGGCATGGAGTCATTCGGAGTCAATTCTAGTACCTTAAGGTAGTGATGTTCCGCCTTATTTGGATTGATTTGGTTATATAAATTAGCAAGATTATTATGCGCAACTGATGAATTATCATCCAACGACAGGGCTTTCTTATAGTTTTCTTCAGCAAGTTGGTAATTTTTTAAATGTGAATATATTACTCCCAAACCATAAAAAGATTGAAAGTTTTTTTTATCAAGCTTGAGAGCTCTTTTATGCTCTTGAATAGCAAATTCAAGGTTATTGCTATGATAAAGTATGTTTCCATAGTTTGAGTGATAGACAGCAATATTGGGCTGTAAATCTATTGCCTTAACTATATTTTTGTTTGCTTCTTCGAGTTTACCCTCGACTAAATTTATTAATGATAGAAGGTGATAAGCATCACTGTTGTCTTTGTCATGGACTATTATTTTATTATATAAAGATTTTGCATCGTCAAGTTGATTTCTATTGTGTAAATCAATTGCTTCTTTCAATGCTTGATCTATTAAGAACTCAACCATTTTTTAAACCTGAAAGATGATTACTAAGCTTACTCATTACTAATGTCCAATCTCCTGGTGTTTGTTGTCTTATTACTTTAAAACTTTTGTACCAAACACTTGTGTCTCTGAAATTAATGTCCCATCTCCAATTGGGGACACAAGGCAACATAAGGATTGTATCAATATTTAATGCACCTGCAAGGTGAGCAACAAGATGATCGACTGTGATGATTAAATCCATATTGCTTATTACTTGAGATAATTCTTGAAGATTTGAATAACTGATGTGTTCGCTGCAATAGTCTGGAAGTGTCTTATTAGTCACATATTTATCTAGACAAACTACGTTGTGTTCTTCGGTGAATATATTTTCAAATAATCCTGGCTGGATACTCTCATCATCATGGGCGTTTGAATTTCTATCTGTTTCAAATACTAACCCGATGCTCAACTTATCTGAGTTATTTTTTCTTATTTTGTCCGTATCTGCCTCAATATATGGGAAAGTTTGTTCATGATGATTAGGATTATATTTTAAAACATTCATCAAGGAACCAATGGGTATATAAAAATCATGCTCTTGGACTTCATCGGGAGCAATAGTCTTGTCAATCCACTTCTGATTATCAATTAAAGTCTGTGCTTCACCCGAACACTGAACTATAACTTCACAGCTTTCTTTTTTTAATTCTCTAATAAACCTTATGAAATGAATAAGATTCCCATCAGATCCTTCGTCTAGAACAAGTAGCGTTTTGTTTTCTAAATTTTGGCCAGACCATTCTTTTGATAGTTTATCACTCGACTCTTTTGTAAGTTTTCTTCTCCACTCATACTCCCTCCAGCCATTTTCATAATCTCCAACCAGAAGGTAACATAAACCTAAATTGAGATGTGCTTCTGCATAATCAGGCATAATTTCAATACATTTTTGAAAAGATTTTATAGAGAGATCAAATTGTTTTTTTTCCTGGTAAACAACACCAAGAAGTAGATAAGCCCCCACATGATCAGGAGATAACTCTGTTGTATTATAAAATGACGATATAGCGTCGTTATACTTCTTTAGTTTCCTGTAAGATTCTCCAAGGTAAAAATGTATTTGTGCAATCTTATTATTTATTTTTATCGCACTTTTAAATGCTGTTACAGAACTCTCATAGTCTTTTTTTGCACTATAAGCACAACCTAAAGTTACATGATATCCTGGATTCCCGTCATTAATTGCAATTGATTTTTTTACATATTTTATTGAATCCTCAAATTCTTGCTGATAAATCTTTATTGAGGACAATATGTGATAAGCATCTGCATTATCACCTGAATCTATTATTTTGAGACATGTGTTTTCTGCTTCAAGAAACTTATTTTGACCAAGAAAGTTGATGGCTTTATTGATTTCTTGTTGAACTTGATTATCTTGCTCTTCTGTCATGGCCTCTTATCGATACTAACTCATCAATGATAAGTTTACTAATGGAACGATTAAAAAAAAGGAGAGTAACACTCTCCTTTTTTATCGATAATGTGTTTATATTATGGAGCGTATGAGAAAGGTCCTGATAAACCAACTCTGTCTGGTTTAGGACTCCAATTCTGCCCAAAATCAGAATAAGCCTGTTTGTTAGTCTTACTGACTTCAACAGGAAATCCTGGATTAATAGCTAATGGATGATACTCGCATTTAGCAACGTTGCCATTACCATCTTCAATTGCATCCATATCCCATTCACCAGCACCATCAACTTTTAGTGTTTTGTGGTTGCCAGAGACATCACATGTAATCTTAGCTCTTTTAACACCCATCACTTCGCCAACCAAGCTAGCAATTACTCCTAGATGGCCGCCATGTTTACCGCCATATAGTTCCTCAAGTGCAGTTGCTTGCTCATCAGTTGCATTTTCATCAATGTAAAGTGCTATTTTAAACCCACCCTCAGTTAATTGAGGCCCAGGTGCATGCAACCATATAGAAACTTTTAATCCATCAAGTTTTACATCATTAAGATGGCCTGACTTAATATCCCATACAAGCATAGCCTCACAAAAACCCTCTGTAGGTGTTTGCAAATATAAGCAAGGGCACATTACGTCACAATTGCAATTTTCTGCATATGTTCCTTCTAAACTCCAACTCATAATAATCTCCGAATAATTCTAGAATTATATTAATACTTTATACCAGAAAAATATAGCATAAACGTTATATTAGATTTTACTAATATACAGTGAAAATTTCGAGTGCCTGCAAATGGGTGCACTATCAATACTGGCTTGGTATATATTTTTTTGATAAATTGATATTTAGGGGTATTTAAATGGGGAAAAATCTACTTAAGCATTGGTATAAGGACAGCGTGCCGTGTAGAAGCGCATGCCCAGCAGACACAGACATACCTGGTTACCTCGAAGCAATTTATAATAACGAATTCGATAAAGCGTATCAGATTAACTTCAATGACAACTTCTTCCCTGAGATTTTAGGTAGAGTCTGTTCTAGACCCTGTGAAGATAATTGCAGGCACGGCGATCATAATAATGGAGAGCCTGTATCAATATGTTTTTCAAAAAGAGCAGCTGGAAAATTCACATCAACAAAAAAAGTAAAACTTAGAGATAAACAAAAAAACACTAACAAGAATATACTCATTATCGGTGGCGGAGTAGCAGGATTGGCCTCTGCGGCTGAGCTAAGAAGATTTGGTCATAACGTGACTATATATGAGAGGCATAAGTCACTTGGAGGGATGCTTAATCAAGGCATTCCAGTGTTTCGTCTGCCAAGGAAACTAATTGAGACAGAAGTTAAACAGATCATAGATTTAGGAGTAAAAGTTGAATTGAATAAATCAATTAATACTTCCTCTGAAATACAATCACTATCAAAAAAATTTGATGCCATTGTATGTGCAATGGGAACTTTAAAACCAAACAAACTAGATCAAGATTTTAGTAATAATCCAGATGTTGAGGACGGGCTTGATTTTTTGCTACGAGTTAATGAAAAAAATGATAGATATGTTGGCAAGAACGTAATAGTCATTGGTGGAGGGTACACTTCCATGGATTGTGCTAGGACAGCTCTGAGATTAGGTGCGAAATCTGTAAAAACTTTCTATAGAAGAGAACAAGGTGATTTAGATATACTTCCTGGGGAATTAGAAGAGTTAGTAAATGAAAATGGCAAAATGATATTTCGTGCAAGACCTAACAAGCTACTGACAGATAAAGGAAAACTAAAATACTTAGAATTAATAAAAACAGAGAGTCTGGGTGATAAGTTGAAAGACATCCCGAATAGTAAATTCAAAATCAAAACTGACCATATAATTTTAGCAATTGGTCAAAGACAAGAATTTATAACCACGAAGAATAAAAATATTTTTTTCGCAGGTGATTATAAGCTCGGCGCAACGACTTTAATTAATGCAATTGGTCATGCAAAAGAAATCGCTAGGAACGTAGATCATTTTTTAATGAGACGAAATATTCTAGAAGAGAAATACTCCATAGAAAGCAGTGTATCAACAAAAAGATCTCTCAAAGATAATTATATTCCTATTACAGATATGAGGCTAAGAGACTTATCAAAAAGAACTTTTACCTCAGAGGTGGAGCTTGGCTATAACAAATCAGAAAGTAAAAAAGAATCATCGAGGTGTTATTTATGTCACTATCAATTTGAAATCAATAATGACTTGTGTGTCTTGTGCGATGAATGTTTACTGGTGAGGCCAGTAAATGAATGTATTAAAGAACTTTCATCAAAAAATATCGATAAAAGCGGTGAAGTCTCTTTCGAGAAACTAAATCCTGGAAAGTCTCATGGAATCTATCATGGATTATTGTATATAGATCCTAAAGTGTGTGTGAGGTGCGGTGAGTGTGAAAAGGCGTGCCCTACTGGTGCTATTAAATTATCAAAAGTGAGTAAGATCAATGCGCCAGCCTAAATTTAAAAATATAAATGTAACCTGTCCTCATGATTGTCCAGATACGTGTTCTCTTGTAGTTACTGTCGATAAGTCATCGGGTAAAGCAGTTAAATTGAAGGGCAACGACAAGCACCCAATTACAAAAGGCTTTCTGTGTAATAAAGTTAACCACTACCTTGATCTTGTCTACAATAAAAATCGCGTTCTCTATCCTCATGTAAGGATTGGTCCTAAGGGATCAAAAGGTAAATTTAAAAAAGTATCATGGGATTATGCTTTAAAATTGATTTCAAAAAATATCAAAACTAATCTTGAAAAGTACGGTGGTGATTCCATTCAGCCATACTCTTATTCAGGAACACTTGGCATGCTGGGTTACTGGGGTATGTCGGAGAGGTTCTGGAACAAAGTAGGTGCATCCAGACTTGGAAGAACAATTTGTATTGCGGCAGCCTCCACAGCTGGTATTTATACTTATGGCGCTGCCTGTGGACCAGCTATTGATGAAGTGCCTAAGAACGACCTTATTATTTTGTGGGGCACTAACGTTGCGTCAACACATGTTCATATGGTTCCTTTTTTAGAGGAAGCTAAAAAAAATGGTGCGAAAATTGTTTGCATTGATCCTAGAGAAACTAGAACCAGTGTTATGAGTCATTGGCACCTTCAACCAAAACCTGGAACTGATGCAGCACTTGCGCTAGGTATGATGAATGAAATTGTTAAAAATAATTTGCATGATAAATCCTTCCTTAAAAATCATACAACTGGCCATGAAGATTTTATTAAAAAAGAGCTTCCTAAATATACTCTGAGCAAAGTAGCAAAAATTACAGGAATCAAGAAAGAGGATATCCAGAAACTTGCTCATGAATATGCTAAAGCCAAGAGAACTTACATAAGACCAAACTATGGTCTGAATAGGCATAGAAATGGAGGCATGATGACAAGAACGATTATGCTTCTACCAGCGATCACTGGTGCTTGGAAATATAAAGAGTCAGGTTGTTTTGTTGGATCCATTGAAGAGATGTGGAATGTAGACTTGCAGAAATTGCAAAGACCGGATCTCCTTGATGGAAAAAATCCAAGATCAATTAATATGGTTCAGATAGGTAAAGCTCTAAATGATAAGAAGCTTGACCCACCAATAAAACATCTATTTGTCTGGAATTCGGATGTTGCAAACTGTACCCCTGACAGTAGTCAGGTTCGAAAAGGTTTACAGAGAAAAGATTTATTTACAGTAGTACATGATACTTTTTGGACTGACAGTTGTATGTACGCAGATGTTGTACTACCTGCTGACACCCAACTTGAGCACACAGATCTTCACGCACCATATGGTCATTATTATTTTAGTCTAACGCAACAGGCGATAAAGCCCCTTGGTGAGAGTAAATCTAATCAAGATCTATTTAGAGATTTAGCAAAGCACATGGGTTATAAAGAAAAATGCTTCAAAGAAACAGATGAGAGTATGATTAGAAATATGATTGATTCAAAGCATAATCCGCTATTCAAAGGTGTCACTTATGAAAAACTTAAAAAAAATGGTTGGGTAAAAGGTGATGTAGATAACCCTAGGCGAAACTATCTTAAAAAAGGTTGGCCTACTAAAGATAAAAAAATACAGATCTACTCTGAAGATACAAAAAAAATTGGATTAGGTCCTTATCCATCTTATACAGAAGAGTTCAAAAAATCTGAAATCAAAAAGAAATATCCTATTCAAATATTAAGTCCAGCAACTCATCAATTTATCGGAAATTCTTTTGTCCCTGTTGAACGACTTAGAAACATGGCATCTCGACCAACAATTGAAATATCTACAGACGATGCAAAGAAAAGAAGAATTAAAGATGGAGATCTTTGTAGAGTATTTAACGATGTAGGTGAAACTTATGCTCATGCAATTCTCAAAGAGACAATGCTTCAAGGAGTAGCCTCCACACAAAAACAATACAGAGGATCGTTGGTTAAAAATGGGCTTAATGTAAATGCATTGAACTCGCAGCAACTCACAGATATGGGTGACGGTCCAATCTTTTATACTGTACTTGCTCAAATTGAGAAAGCTTAATTATACATTTGGCCAATTGTGGCAATAACCAATGTTTGATTCACTTCGATTTTAAGGATTTTTAATTATACATGTATAATAAAAAATCATGATTGAATACAAAGACGATAGGCAACTTGAGGGAGTACAAACTTTTGAAAATGGTGATGTTTATCAGGGTGCTTTCAAAGACGGTAAAAAGCATGGAAAAGGCATTTTAAGAACAAGAAACGACAGATCTTATGAAGGCGAGTGGAAGTATGACAAACCACATGGCTTTGGCATCAACACGTTCCCTAATGGAAAAATCTACACTGGTAATTTTGAAAATGGTAAACCTGTTGGTGAGGGTCAATGGACATATGCTGATGGAAGAGTTTACAACGGAACTTGGATTAAAGGATCATTTGTAAACAATGAAGATAAAATAGCAACTCAAGAATACCGGTTAGTAACCTTTTTGATAAATATGATTGTAATAGGCGGAATGATATCATTCGTGCTTTATTGGGTACTGAGCTTTTTAAAGATTATCTGAGAGGAGCCATGAAGGCATCTATAATCTTTTCTTGATTTGTCATAACAAAATAGACATAAAATACTACAAAACCCGCACCAAATATTTTTTGATTTATCAACTTATTTAACCTTGAAAATTTGGCGACGCATTGACCAAAGTTATAAGCGAAATAGCCTACAGCGAAGAAGAAAAGTATACCGATGATTAAAGTCATAGCTTAAGCTATCATTGATAAAAAAATATCACAAGCCTCACTCAAGGATAATATTGATCTTCTTTGGTATGAGACATGTTGAATCGTCAAATGCATTTGTATATCTTATGAACATACCAAATGGTGTTGTCGTATCAACAATTCTGTTAAAAATAATCCCTGCACCAGTGCTCAGAATGGTATTAGCGTTTATTGCCTCCTCAGCTTCAGGCATATATCCATACTCACCAACAAGAGTTCCTGTTTTACATATAATATTTATAGGCCCGCAGTTAGCTTGATATCTAATTTTACTCGGTGATGTAAACTCCATTCTGGTCTCAGATGAATATAGTTTACATGATGATCCAAGAGGATCGTTATATTTATTAAATGTATTAATTTGCATCGGGAATTCATATGACCCTGAAACGCGCGTCCCACAACTAGTAATTAATAGAACAACTAGAAAAAAAACTGAGATTCTCATTTGCTATTGCTTTTCATGATATTGTTACTGTATTCCCATAAAAATTTACCTATCTCATCATTATAGGAAATACTCGATGACTTTCTAGGTTTGCATTTATCAAAATAAAGCCCAGATATATTTTCTAAGTTTTCTTCAGAAGCAAGATATATAGATGTTAAAGCACCTTCACGTGTGGATATTCCAAAGCATTTAATCAAGCTTGACATTATTTTATATCTCAAAGAATTATTATTTGCAAAGTCTGAATTTACTAATCCTGGATGGAGGCAGTTAACAGTAATATCCTTATTCTCATATTTTTTAGCTAATTCATATGTTAGGTAGATATTTGCAAGTTTGCTCCTTTTGTAAGCATGCCATCCGAAGTAGCCAATATTATTTTGTAAATCATCTAGATTCAATTTTATTCCTCGATGTGCTTCTGAACTGACATTTATGACCTTGATGGAATTGAAAGATTCTATAAATAAGTTCGAGAGAACAAAATAGCTCATGTGATTTAATGCAAAGGTTTTCTCTAGGCCTTCATCAGTAATGGTTTTTTCCATGAAGATAGCGCCTGCATTATTTATCAATACATCAATCTTAGGAAATTTGTTAACAACTTCTTCATAAAACTTTATGTTTGATTCTACCAGTGACAAATCATAGCTAAATACATCACAATTTATTGAATGCTGTATCTCTAGGTCACCCTTAATTGCATTCAACTTTTTTAAACTTCTTGAAACAAGAATTAAATCAAAATTTTTCTTAGCTAGTCCTTTGGCTGTCTCTAAGCCAATGCCGGAAGATGCCCCTGTAACTACAGCAACCGGCATTAGGTATCCGCTTGTTCAATGATATAATTAAATATCTCAGGTAGTTTAGTATCTTTTTTTGGAAAAAGTTTGTTTAGATATTTGTCGGCCTTTACTCTATATTTATTACACAATACTAATGCATCATCTTTATTCATGTAGTTAAGAATATTTTTATTATCCTCATCTTGGTCTTGATCAATTATATCATCCACAATCTGAAAAGATCTTCCTAGTAAATTGCCATATTTCCTTGCAATATTTGCCTTATTTGTGTCAGATAAATCTATAAATGGTGCTGATACACAAAATTCAAATAATTTAGCAGTTTTCAGTTCATGAATATGAAGAACTTTATTCAAGCTTAGTTTTTTTGATTCGAGTGCGATGTCTATTGATTGACCTCCTGCTAAGCCGTAAGCACCAGATACTTTTGAAATTTCATGAGATATTTTAGAATCATATTTTTTTGATAAAAGCTCGAATGCTAAAGTTAAGAGGCCATTACCAGAGAGTATTGCTTGTGCCTCATTGAATTTTTTGTGTGTAGATAGTTTGCCTCTTCTGTAGTCATCATCATCCATACTTGGTAAGTCGTCGTGCACTAAAGAATAACAATGGATTAACTCTGTTGCTAACATCATGTTTAAATATCGACTCTTCTTCATCCCCAGTGCTTTAGATACCTCAGCCAGTATGATGGGTCGCAGTCTTTTCCCACCATTACTTAAGCTGTACCACATTGCTGTTTGCAAAATATTCGATGTTCTATAGGAATCGAAGAACTTCTTTAGATCTTTATTGAATAATTTTCTCTGGCTTGATATATATTTTTTTATCATTAGTTAGTCTATTATGACAGAAAGATTAAATTATATGAAAAGTAAAAAATATTTATATCTTGTCGTACTCTTAGCTCTTATAATTTTTTTTTATTTCAACAATTCATTATTTGAGAAAACTATTTTAGATAATATTGTGAACTTAGAGGATTGCTATATACAAAATCCAATTTTTTTTATGTTTACATATTTCATTGTATATGTAGTTCTAACAACATTATCTCTTCCAGTTGCGCTGATGCTTGGACTACTATCAGGATTTATATTCGATTTATACAGCGCCATTGTACTTATATCTTTTGCATCATCATTCGGAGCAACCGCCGCTATGCTAATCTCGAGATATCTAATAAGCGATTACATAAACAGAAGATTTTCAAATGAAATTTCTTCAATCAATAATGAGGTGAATAAACATGGAGCGTATTATCTATTCGCTCTTAGAATGTCTCCTATATTTCCTTTCTTTGTCATTAATGCTGCTTTTGGTCTAACAAAAATAAAAACACTAACTTTTTATTTGATAAGTCAACTCGGGATGTTACCTGGAACTATTATAATTATTCTTATTGGATCAGAGTTGAATGACTTTTTGATCAAAGGAAGCCCTTTTAGTATTGATCTAGTTCTATATCTGACCTTGCTAGGTCTGATTCCGCTTTTATTTAAAAAATACATAAGATTTTAGAGTAATTTTATCAAGTGAAAATATTTTGTGGTTAGAGATTTGCTGTACTTTTAAGTAATTAACTTTTTCAAATACTTTCCGTACTCACTGTTTGTATATTCCTCTGCTATTTTGCTTAAATCATCAGATGATATAAATCCTTTCTCAAAAGCAATTTCTTCAGGGCATAAAATCTTTATACCAGTTTTATCCTCCACGCTTTTAACGTAATTAGCTGCCATCAAAAAGGATTCTTGGGTACCTGCATCAATCCACATATAGCTATCATCTAGAACCTCACTATAAAGATTATTTGATTTCATATATTCAATATTGACATCTGTAATTTCAAGTTCTCCCCTGTCTGACGGTTCTATATTTTTCGCTATCTGTGGTGCGTCTGAATCGTAAAAGTATAATCCGGTTACTGCCAAATTGGACTTAGGCTTCGTAGGCTTTTCCTCTAAACTAATCACTAGATTGTTGCCATCAATTTCACATATTCCAAATCGTTCAGGGTCATGAACCTCATATGAAAAAACAGTACTACTATTTCTCATTGAACTTTCAACAAGCTTGTTCTCAAGATCGTCACCATAGAATATATTATCAGCTAACATAAGAGCTGAGGGATGGTTAGCTAAAAAGTTTTCGGCAATTATAAGTGCTTGAGCAATACCATCTGGACTTGGTTGGACTTCATACGAAATATTAATTCCAAAATTTTTGCCATCTCCAATGAGATTTGAATAATTTTTTATATCATCTGGAGTCGATATTACCAAGATATCTCTTATACCTGACATCATCAGTGTGGCCAGAGAATAATAAATCATGGGCTTGTCATATACAGGAAGTATGCATTTGCTCGTAGATTTTGTTAGTGGGTAAAGTCTTGTCCCTTTTCCTCCTGCCAAAATGATTCCTTTTCTATCCAAATGATTTCCCATAAAGTAACTAATGCTAATGATAATTTAATATTATTCTTATTTCTATGGCTGTAAGTAAATTTGCCGGAAAGTGGAATCGAACCACTGACCTACGCGTTACGAATGCGGTGCTCTACCAACTGAGCTATTCCGGCTAGAATACTGTCCATGAACAGGTGTTTATATTATCATAGTGGTCTGCTTATGAATATTATACTTAATAATGAATCTGATGAAGTCCATGATGGTATTACGATCAAGGAACTTTTAGATGATAAAAATATTCACACACAATATATCGCTATAGAAATAAATAAAAAAATTATTCCTAAGTCTAGTTACTACAAGCATGCGTTAAAAGAGGGAGACAAAATCGAAATTATAACTGCCATTGGGGGAGGTTAAGTTTGAAAAAATTAATCATCGATAATCAAGAGTACAAATCTAGACTAATCCTTGGAACCGGCAAATATAAAGACTTTGAAGAAACAGGTAAGGCTGTAGAAGCTAGTGGATGTGAAATGGTCACAGTAGCAATTAGAAGACTAAACATTGGTCAGGATAAGGGCTCACCTAGCTTACTTGATGCAGTTTCGCCTGATAAGTTTACAATATTACCAAACACAGCTGGGTGCTATAACAGCGAAGATGCAGTAAGAACTTGTGAATTAGCTTCAGAACTTTTGTCTGGTAAAATGCTCGTCAAACTAGAAGTGCTAAGTGATAGCAAGACACTCTACCCAAATGTCGTGGAGACACTCAAAGCTTCAGAAATACTCGTTAAAAAAGGTTTTAAAGTAATGGTTTATACAACTGATGATCCTGTCGTTGCAAAAGAGCTAGAAAAAATTGGATGTGAATGCATAATGCCATTAGGTTCTGCAATAGGCTCAGGATTAGGAATTATAAATGAGTTCAATATTAGAGAAATAGTTGAGAATGCAGACGTTCCAATAATCGTTGACGCCGGAGTAGGTACTGCCAGTGATGCTTGTATAGCGATGGAACTTGGATGTGATGGAGTGCTCATGAATACTGCAATAGCATGTGCTAAAAATCCTATATTGATGGCATCCGCAATGAAACATGCAATTGAAGCAGGTAGCAAAGCATATGAAGCCGGTAGAATTGAAAAAACACTAAGAGGCGTTGCGTCATCTCCAAAAGATGGAATGATTACAGATGACTAGACCAGTATATTATAAGTCATTCAGATCGAGGAAATTCCAAAATATACACTTAACATCTACTTCAATATTAGATACTACAAACCAATCAGACGATGTTATCTTAGATATCGGCTTTGGAACTGGAGAGTCAACCATGGCGCTTAATGAAATATTCTCTGAATATATTGTCTGTGGAATAGAAGCATATAAACCCGGTGTTAAGAAGTTGATGGCAGAGAATATACCAGTGGAATATGGAGATGCAGCCGAAATAATTGAGAAATTTGACGACAACAAAATTTCGCAAATTTATATGCTTTTCCCAGATCCATGGCAGAAAGTTAAACATAGAAAACGAAGATTATTTAGCGAATATACTTTTAAGATCATAAATCGTATCCTCAAAAGAGGTGGATTCTTTCACTTTGCCTCTGACAATATAAATTATGCTTTTCAAGCTAAACGTATTATTGAAAAAGCATCCTCTAGGGATGTAGAATTTTCAAAAAATAGAGGTTTCAGACCAGTTACAAAGTATGAAGTTAAAGGCATCAAAAAAAGAAACTTTATCTTTGATCTAATCTATTTCAAGAACTAGTTTTTGTTTTCTCAATCATAAGTGACATCAAAAATCCAAAAATAATACCTGTCCATATGTGAGTATTGATACCAGAAAATATTTCTATTGAGAGTATTGGGAATAACAGCGTACTCAAAAAAGTAATCCAACATACTAATCCTTTTTCTGTATTTTTAGCTAGTAGCTCTCTCATTTTTTTGATCTTAATGAGTGGAAGAACAGCAAAAATGACTATTATTCCTAAAGTCGCTTCAGGTAAATTAAATAAGAGTGGTGTTGCGTATAACAAAGTAATCATTACGATCAAGGTTGTAGTAATTGATGATAATGGACTATACGATCCTACAGATTCATTTACTGCCGATCTTGAAAATGAACCAGACACTGGGTAAGAACCTGAGACACTAGATGCAATGTTACCAAGACCTTGTCCAAGTAACTCTTGATTAGAATTTACAGGTGTTGGATATTTATACATTTCGATACCTTTTGAGTTCTTAATTGCCTCTTTTTGTTCTAACTGTCTGGCAATTGCTATAGCTTCCATAAACCCAACAAAGCTTATAATTATTGTGTGAATAATAAACATAAATATTAAGTCTGGACTAATGACAAATCCACTAAACGAGAATATGGGAAGTCCTTCTGGTATTGTGCCCACTATTGGACCTTGATAACTGGTAAATTTAGAAATAATTATCGTCACTATAACAGCAGTAAGCACAGCTATGTTCCCGAAGAATTGATACTTGGTTAACTTATTTTTAAGAATATATAAAACTATCAGTGCAGTTAGTGACATTAACACTGCGTAGAAATTTATTGGTGTTTGCTTTAAAAAAGTGCTTATCTCCAGTAAATCGCTAAGTAGTACTTTATCAAAACCAAAAACTTTGCTTAATTGAGAGCTTGCAATAATTAATGCTGCTGCTGAAGTGAAGCCAAGTATCACATGTTCTTTCAAAACGATATCAATAAACTTGCCTGCCTTCGCTAGAGAGAGGGCTACTTGAAAGATACCAACACTCAGGGCTAGCATTACTGCAAAGGAGATATACATTGTCTGGTCACCATACGTCAACGATGACACTGCAACAGCAGTCAATAGGCTAACCATTGCAACTGGCCCAGTAGCAAGATACCTCGAAGAACCAAAGAATGCAGCAACTGCAACAGGAATAAAAGATGCATATAATCCATAAACAGGGTCGAGATTTGCTAATGACGCATATGCCATAGATTGTGGAATAATAATCATAGCTATGGTTGTTCCGGCAATTACGTCTCTTGTAATATATTCTTTTTTTGAGAGTGCGTCAGGCAGCCAAGAAGCAAAATTGAGTGCGAGAGATCTGATATAAATAATGTAATTGATGTTTAAAACCTCTTCTGGACCCTGTTAAGTCGGTATAATATAAATATAATGATTTTTTTACAAGAATGTTTTGTGAACATCTATTTATTATATCATTAGAAATGGAACACAAGACTTATAATTAAATTTATGAAATATAGAAAATTATCTAATACAGACTTGAGTGTCAGCCTTATATGTTTAGGGACCATGACGTATGGTGAACAAAACAATGAACGCGAAGCACATGAACAATTAAATTACTCTCTATCAGAGGGTGTAAACTTTATTGATACTGCAGAGATGTATGCAATTCCCCCAAAAGAGGAGACTCAAGGAAGAACTGAAGAAATCATTGGAACTTGGTTATCCACAAGAAGTGATCGTGAGAAAATTATTGTAGCAACTAAAGTTGCTGGTCCTGGTATGGAATATTTACGAGGAGGTTCTCGACTAGATAAAAAAAGTATATTTCAAGCTATAGATGAGTCGTTGAAAAGACTAAAGACTGATTATATCGACCTATACCAAGTTCACTGGCCAGAGAGAAAATCTAATTATTTTGGGAGGCTAGGATACCAATATACTGAAGATATGGGTGTTCCAATTGAGGAGACACTTGAAGCGATGTCCGAATTAGTTAAATCAGGTAAAGCGCGTTACATCGGTATTTCTAATGAGACTCCATGGGGAACAAAAAAATATTTAGAGTTAGCAAGTGAAAAAGGTCTTGAAAAAATAGTCTCCATACAAAACCCCTATTCGTTACTCAATAGGATATATGAAGTGGGATTAGCAGAAATTTCACAACATGAAAATGTAGGATTGCTTGCATACTCACCTCTTGGTTTTGGCCAACTAACAGGTAAGTATATCGACAAGACTGATAAACACTCCCGACTTGGTCTATACGGGGATTGGTTCACTCGATACAGTAATGATAGGTGCTTGGATGCTGTCAAACAATATGCGGAAATTGCGAAAAATCATGGTCTATCACTAACTCATTTATCGCTCGCATTCGTAAATTTACAGCCTTTTGTAACTTCTAACATTATTGGCGCTACAACTATGGAACAGCTAAAAGAAAATATTGAATCTGTTGATATAAGTCTAAGTGATGAGATTATTGAAGAGATTAATCAGGTACATGAGAACCAACCTAATCCGGCACCATAACATAAAAACATCAGTTAAAGTGTTCTCTAATTATAGTGTTTAGATTATCAGCTTTTTCGTTGTAGTCTAAGCTTAATGTTTTGATAGCAATACTTCCTGGTTTGATTATAAATGAGTCTCTACTCCAATACTTGCCTGCATCATGATTCAAAACTAAAGATGTAATCTTCAAAGATTCAATGATTTTAAAAATGCCCTTTTTGATGGTACCTGTTTGCCCGTAAGGTACCCTTGTCCCCTCTGGAAAAATAATTAAAGTCCTATTGTTGGCTATATGATCATTGCATGAATTCATTATTTTTTTCAGTGCTGTCACTCCATCAGACCGGTCTATCGCTATATTTTTCAACAAAAAAAGACACCATCCAAACAGCGGTATCCTTAGTAGTTCCTTTTTTAAGATGAAAATTGGTTTTTCAGCATACGCTGCAAGGAATAGAGTCTCCCAAGCAGATTGATGTTTAGAAATTATAAGCTGAGAGGAGTTAACCCAAGGTCCGTCGTATGTGTAAGACAGTGAGCAAAATAGTTTCAAGAAATAAAGATTATACCTGCACCATAATTTACTTATTTTTAAACACACACTGTACGACACAATGCCGACCAAGAACGCAATAGGCCCAAACAATAAAACTGAAATGACTAGATTGAGCCAAAAAAAAACTGATCTAAATGCTAAGAGTATATTGTTTATCATTTTCAATAACGAATTGAGCAGCATCAAATAGATCATCAAAAATATCTGAATCAGGCATTTGATCAGATAGTTCGCTGCCATTTCCCGTTTTAACACCCAATGGTTTACATCCAGAAGCGAGTGCTGCTTTTATGTCACGGATAGAGTCACCTATCGCAAATACTCTAGATAGATCGATGTTTAATCTCTCTGATATTTCTAGATACATACCAGGCTTAGGCTTCCTAAATGATGAGTTGTCATCCGGGTGGTCATAACAGTAATAAGTTGAAAAAATATCACCTCCAAATTTGTTGCATGTTTTTAAAAGCTTCTGATGAATATTAAGCATTTCATTGTAACTGATTATTCCCCTGCTTATTCCTGCTTGATTTGATATGAGAATAATTTTATATGAATTTTTTGTAAGCAATGAAATTGCTTCCATACTCCTTTCAATTGGGACCCACTCATCAGGCGTCTTTATATAAGCTGATGAGTCATGGTTTATCACCCCGTCACGATCTAAAATGATGTACTTACTCTGATTCATCCGAAAAATAATTAATAAAAAAATGTTCTACATCATCTATTTTTATAGTTTTCTGATCCATTGAATCACGATCTCTGATAGTTAATGTATTTTTTTCTAGAGAATCAAAGTCTATCGTCATACATAATGGAGTCCCAATTTCATCATGTTTTCTATAACTTTTACCAATATTTCCTGTGTTCTCTACTACTACTCTCCCGATTTGAAACTTTTGCAATGATTTCTTAATGTCATGAGCAAGCTTAACAAGATTCTCATTGTTTCTTTTTAAAGGTATAACCGCAGCTTTAATTGGCGAGAGATGTTTTTTTAGTTTTAGTACAGTTCTTTTTTTATTGTCTGGAAGCGTCTCAATAGTAAAAGCCTCATTTATAATTGCTAATACTCCCCTATCTACGCCTGCTGATGGCTCAATTACGTATGGAACTATCCATTCATTATTTTCATTTTGTATGGCTAATCGTGTATTAGAGTCTTTATTCTCCATGACATTTGCATTTATGTTAAGTTCTTTCTGATTTTTAGTATGAGAGCCAAGGTCAAAATCTGTTCTATTTGCAATACCCTCCAGCTCTTCTAAGCCATGTGGAAATTGATACATAATATCAACAGTTGCCTTAGAGTAATGCGCTAGGTCATCGCCCGTTACAGTGAGAAGTTCGAATTTTTCTTTTGGTAATCCCTGATCAATCCACCATTGGACCCTTTCATCAACCCATATTTTATGCCATTTATCGTCTTCACCAGGAGTGACAAAAAACTCAAGCTCCATTTGTTCAAACTCGCGAACCCTAAAGATAAAGTTCCTTGGTGTAATTTCATTTCTAAATGACTTTCCGATTTGAGCAATACCAAACGGTAATGATCTAGATGTACTATCAATGACATTTTTAAAGTTAATATAGATTTGTTGTGCAGTCTCTGGTCGTAAATAAGCAACTGATGAATCATCTACGATAGGGCCAACGCTGGTCTCAAACATCAGATTAAATTCTCTTGGATCTGTTAATTCTTCTCCTATACACTGCTCAGGTATTTGATCTTCTCTAAACCTCAGACCGCAGCTTTTGCAGTCAACTAAAGGATCAGTGAAGGTATCTTGGTGGCCTGAATATTTGAGGACATCAGGATGAGTAAGAATAGAAGTGTCGAGACCTTCTACATCATCTCTGTTATATACTATTGATTTCCACCAAGCACTTTTGAGATTATTCTTTAATTCTACACCTAATGGACCATAGTCATATAATCCTTGAATGCCACCATAAATCTCATTTGATTGAAAAATAAAGCCTCTTCTTTTGCAGAGAGCTACCAAATCTTCCATAGTATGTTGTGCCAAATCTACTCCTCGGGAATATTGAAATTATACTTCTATAAGCATTATAAAGATAAGATTTTTAGATATTTCGCATCAATTAAAAGTATTATGCTTTTCCTTAAAATAGTGCATATGCACTTATATAGATCATAATGTGTTCATGTTTAGTGCATTATATGATACAATATAGAACATCCATGAAAAACACATAGTTGGCGATATGGCACGATTAATGCAGATTATACAATGCAAATAAAAATCACTAGTGAGGAATAAAATGAGTGCAAATGATATTAAGAAACTAGTCGATGAAAAAGAAGCAAAATTCATCGATTATAGATTTACAAATACCCAAGGTAAGGAGCAACATGTCACTGTAACAGCTTCTGATGAGGGTATAGAAACTGACTGTTCAGAAGGCAAAATGTTTGATGGATCATCTATAGCAGGCTGGAAGGATATTAATGAATCAGACATGATACTTATGCCTGATACTGATACAGCTTTTGTTGATCCTTTTTACGATGAACCTACTGTTAATGTTACATGTGATGTCATTGAACCTTCAGATGGTTCCATATATGAAAAAGATCCTAGAGGGATTGCTAAAAAAGCAGAAAAATATTTGATTGACTCAGGTGTTGCTGATACAGCATATTTTGGACCTGAAAATGAATTCTTTGTTTTCGATGATGTTAAATTTGAAGATACAATTGGTAGTTGCTTCTTCAAAGTCGACTCGTCCGAGGCTATCTGGAATAGTGGCAAGACCTATGAAGATGGTAACATGGGGCACAGACCTGGTGTTAAAGGAGGATATTTTCCTGTCCCACCTGTCGACGCCCTTCAAGACTGTAGATCTGCAATGATAACCACATTACATGAGGTTGGTGTTCAATGTGAAGTTCATCACCATGAGGTTGCAACTGCAGGACAATGTGAAATTGGAACTTTATTCAACACACTCGTTAAAAAAGCTGATGAAGTACAAAAGTACAAGTATGTAGTTCAAAATGTTGCACATGCTTTTGGTAAAACAGCTACCTTTATGCCAAAACCTGTAGTTGGTGATAATGGAACAGGTATGCATGTTCACCAGTCATTATCTAAAGATGGTAAAAATATTTTTGCAGGTGACAAATACGGCAACTTATCACAAGAAGCTCTGTGGTATATAGGTGGAATAATCAAACACGCTAGGGCTCTAAATGCGTTTACTAATGCATCTACTAATAGTTACAAAAGATTGATTCCTGGGTTTGAAGCTCCTGTAATATTAACTTACTCAGCAAGGAACAGATCAGCATCGATAAGAATCCCATATGTCATGAGTGATAAAGCAAGAAGGATTGAAGTTAGGTTCCCGGACTCAACTGCAAACCCATATCTTGCTTTCTCAGCAATGATGATGGCTGGTCTTGATGGTATAAAAAATCAAATTGATCCAGGTCCATCTATGGATAAAGACTTATTTGCAATTAGTAGAGAAGAAGAAGCGCTCCTTCCAACTGTCGCACCTGGTCTTGATGTCGCTCTTGATGCACTTGATAAAGATAGAGCATTTTTAAACGCTGGTGATGTGTTTACTAACAATATGATTGACTCGTATATTGATCTGAAAATGGATGAAGTACAAAGATTAAGACAATCAACTCATCCATGTGAATTTGAAATGTACTATAGTCTATAAAAAACATATGCTGCCCTTCTTGGGCAGCATACAAAAAAATGGAATTACAAGACAAAATAGCATTAGACTCAAAGTTGCTTCTGGATATACTTGAAAATATCTCAACAGCAGTCGTTGTTCTTAATGATGATAATAGTTACTTTTTTGTTAATATTGCTGGATTAGATTTACTTGGTATTAGTGGCAAGTTCCCTGAATTGTCGTCTCTTAAATCTATCATAGGACATCAACATCTCTTGCAGCACATAAATTCTATTCGTCAGGAAAGGCACTCAAAAATGATCAGAGATTTTAAGTTCAAAAACTTCGAAGGTCATGAAAAGATTGTAGATTGTAATTTGTCCCTATCGAGGTTTGACAATAAAGAAGTAACATTGATTGAATTTACTGAAACGGGAAGACTTCATAGTATTTCACTTGAACAGAACCTTATTGAACAAGAAAGAGCAACTAGAGAGATGATAAAAGGTCTATCTCACGAAATTAAAAACCCACTGGGCGGTATATTAGGTGCGGCGCAGATTCTTGAAAAGTCTTTGGATGATTCTTATACTAAATTTACAGATATCATAAAAAAAGAAACTGGGCGGTTGGTGAATCTTCTTAATGATATGGCACTACCAGCAACCTCAGTCAAGAAATCGCCAATTAACATTCATGAAGTTACAGAACATGTTGTAGATCTCTTTCAATTTGATCTAAAAAATAAGAATGTTAACTTCATAAAAGATTATGATCCAAGTATCCCTGATGTGAATACAAACAAGGAACAACTTATCCAAGCATTAATCAACCTTGTTAGAAACTCTATTCAAGCTCTTGAGTTTAAAGGTAATATTACAATTAGGACGAGAACGGAACCAAGTTATACTATTGGTAACGACTATTACCCTCTAGTTACGAAAATAAGTGTAATTGATAATGGCCCTGGTATTCCAGAGGACAAATTAAAAGAAATTTTCTATCCAATGGTGAGTACAAAAACAGGCGGTATGGGGCTTGGACTTACAATTGCACAATCTATTATAATGCAAAATTCTGGACTCATTGAGTGTTCAAGTAAGCAGAGGGAAACTTCTTTTACTATAGTTCTTCCTGTTAGGAGCAAAAGTGATGCCTAAAATCTGGATAATTGATGATGAAGAGAGTATAAGAACTATCTGCACGAGCGCACTAGAGGATCTCTTCACAGTAGAATCATTTGCAAATGCGTCAGAGGCATTACTTGAGCTTAATTCAACACAGCCCGACCTCATTATCACAGACATAAAGATGCCTGGAATGTCTGGACTAGAGTTCCTAGATAAAGTCTCTGATAAATTTCCAGAAATACCAACAATAATTATCACCGCACATGCAAATATTGATAATGCTCTCTCAGCCTATAAAGGTGGTGCTTTTGAATATTTAACAAAGCCTTTTGATATTAATGAAATAAGAAAACTAGCCATCAAAGCAACTCGATCAAGTAACAATTTCAGTACCGATTTAACCAACAACACAGAAAATAATATTGTTGGAAAAGCTGATGCAATGCAGGATGTGTTCAAAGCTATAGGCAAAATTTCAAAAACAGATATCACTGTGCTTATCAGGGGTGAATCTGGGACAGGAAAGGAGCTCATAGCACAGTCAGTGCACACTAATAGTCCTCGGAGTGATAAGCCTTTCGTTGCGATAAATGTTGCTGCGATTCCTCACGAGTTACTTGAAAGTGAACTGTTTGGTCATGAGAAAGGTTCATTCACTGGTGCACAAACACAGAGGATTGGTAGATTTGAGCAAGCATTAGGTGGGACTTTATTTCTTGATGAAATAGGAGATATGCATCCTGAACTTCAAACTAGACTTCTCAGAGTCTTATCTAGTCATGAGTTTTATAGAGTAGGTGGACAGAAACCAATAAAATCAGATGTTCGAATAATAGCAGCCACGAATCAGGACATAGAAAATTTAATTAAAGAAGGTAAGTTTCGAGAGGATCTCTATCATCGGTTAAATGTTTTTAGAATTGAGCTGCCTCCCCTCAGAAATAGGAAAGAGGATATAAATGAGCTTGTAAAATACTTCTTGAGTAAAAGTGCTGAGGAGCTTAAAAGTGATTCTAAAACTATAGAAAGTGCTGCTATGGAGCTATTAAATAAATATGATTGGCCAGGTAATATTAGACAGCTTGAAAATATATGCAGATATATGACAGTCATGGCTCCGTCATCTACCATTACAACAGATGATGTCCCAGACGAAGTTAGGAGTTTACGCTCAAATAGTAATAGTACAGCTTTAAATGGAAGTGAGAATGCAGGCTCATCATGGGAGGAGAATTTATCAAGTCACATAAAAGGTATACTCTCAGATAGTAATGATTTAAGTGTATTTTCACGTGAGCTTGAGAAACTACTCCTAAAAGAAGCATTGTCAGCCAGTAAAGGAAAGCGAATCGAGGCCGCTAGAATTCTAGGTTTAGGTCGAAATACAATCACAAGAAAAATAAAGGAATTAGATTTGTAAAAATTCTTTGAGTAGTCCCTCACGCTCTGTCAACTTAGACTTTAAAATCTCATACAAAAGCATTGTCAATCCATCGCCACTCTGTTTCGAATGCTTCATGAGAGTATGACAACATTCATAGCCCTCGATCGTTCCTATACTATTTTTAGCATCTTCAATACTTATCTTTTGATCTGCAATAAGCTTCCCAAATTGATAGTTGCGAGATTGGTTTTGTTTGCAGGTCAAAATCATATCTCCTATATAGCCCGGAGAAGAAATAATTATATCTTTATCATGATTCATATTGTCAGCTATATCTTGGTATCCATTAGGTTGAGAATGATCAAATGGTCCTTCTGCTAATTGCCATGTCTCTTCACAAGCCTTTTTGATAATTTTGTTGGTGTGAATGCCCTTGTCAAAATACTCATCAACCATTCCACATATAATTGCAGCAATATTTTTGATAATTCCTGCTATTTCAATATGACGGATATATTTTGTTGGGGTCATCTGAAAAAATGAACTTCTGGTTGCTTCAGACATGGCCTTACATAAACCATCATCTAAAGAGGCAATAGATACGATAATCCTCTTCCCATCACACAAATCCTTAGCAAAGGATGGACCTGATATGAGTCCATATTTTTGTATATTTGCAAATCTATCAAATACTAAATCACTAAATAACCAGCCGGTTTGATGATCAATGCCTTTTGTAAGTGATACTACCTCAGTCAGTCTACTAAAGTAGCTCTCATAATTATTTAAAAGGTCACTAAAACCTTTACTGTTGACAGCAATGATATTTATTTCATCATTATTTTTATGATCATTAAGAGTCTCTAACGCTATAATGTGATTAGATGATACATTCTTAAGTCCGAGCTGTTGAATACTCTTATCTTCTAAGCTTGTATCTCTCCGGAATATTTCAACAGTATGACCCAAGTTCAAAAGATAATCTGAGAAGGCTAACCCCCATACGCCAGCACCAAGTACCCTGAATTTAGTGGTCATTAATTATCTTTTCTTTTGTCCAGTTCGTTTTGATAAATAGTATGGAAGTCTATTGGAGATAGGAATAAAGGGGGGAATCCGCCCTTTTGTATAATGTTAGATATATTTTCTCTTGCGTATGGAAATACTATCTCAGCGCAGTGGACATTAAGGAATCTTTTTTTTAGATCTTCATTGTCTGTTGAAATGAGAAAAACTCCGCATTGCTTTAATTCAACTAAATACAAAGTCTTATCCTCTACCTCTGCTTTGACATTAAATGTGAGCGTCAATTCGTGTATATCATCAGTTAGCTTGTTAATATTAGATTCAAAGTTGAAACCAACTTTTGGCGACGAAGACATGTTAGTAAATACATCTGGTGTCATCGGTGATTCGAATGAAAGATCTTTCAAATAGACTCTCTGAATATTGAATTGGACTTTATTATCGTTCATTTTCCCTCCACCAAAGGAAGATTATTTTCAGTCCAAGACTGGATTCCACCCTCTAGGTAAAATACTTTTATAGAGTTAATCTTCGATATTTTCTCAGCACTGCTGACACTCGACATTTCGTCCTTATCATAAACAACAACTTCATCAAAATCTATTTGTTTTGAACTTGATGAGTCATGAAGTATAGCTTGTGAGATGTGTCCTCTTTTGTATTCAGATTTTTCTCTTGTGTCAAGAACAACAATTTGATTTTCATTAATTTTTGAAACAAGGTCACTACAGTTGATGCCTTTATATTTTTTTGTAAAGTTCTTGATCTCAAAAGAAATGATGAGATAAATGAAAATAAATAACGCTACTGATAAAACTGGATGATTAAGGATAAAT
>CACAVP010000010.1 GCA_902535975.1 uncultured Gammaproteobacteria bacterium
AATTTTATACTTCCAGTTTCACAAATTCTGCCGATATCATTTCTTCCTAGATCAATTAACATTAAATGCTCGGCAAGCTCTTTATTATCTCTCAGCAATTCAATTTCATAATTATTATCAGATTCCTTACTATCACCTCTTGGTCTTGTGCCTGCGATGGGACGCACAGTTACCTTTTTATCTTCAAGTCTGACCAAGATCTCTGGCGATGAACCAACGACCGTATAGTCACCCATATTAAGATAGTACATATAAGGTGAAGGATTTATCTGACGAAGCTCTCTATAGAAATTAATTGGTTGTTCCGGAAAATCTATCATCATCCGCTGAGAGAGAACGACCTGCATTACATCCCCTGAGGTTATATAGTTCTTTATTTTTTTTACCGCAGATATAAAATCCTCCCTTTCAAAGTCATATTTAACTGTAGTTTTTTGTGATGCCTTTACATGATCATTTGGATGAAAATCGGTAACAAGAAGTTTTTCGTAATTACTCACCTTTTCATTGCTATCATCATATCCTCTCTTTGAGTTATCAGAGAATACTACTATATAAACTTTGTTATGGGTCTTATCAAAAACTATAAAATCTTTGCATATTATTAATGATATGTCAGGTGCATTTATGTCATTTGTCTGTTCCTTTCTTTTGATAGTATCTTCAAAAAAGCAGACGGACTCAAATGAGAAATGTCCCACAAATCCTCCTGAAAATGCTGGAAGATTGCTAGGAATGTAAGCTTTAAATTTATTGAAACATTCTTCAAGCCACTCTATGGGATTTGAGTGTTGAATTTTTTCTTCACATATAAAATTAGAAAATCTATGGATTTTATTCCCGAAAATTTCTATAAAATCACCAGAAGAGCAACCGATTATTGTGTACCTACTCCAATTTTTATCGCCCTCAAGTGATTCAAAAAAAAATGATTTCTTTTCGTCAAAGTGATTAGAATAAATATCTATTGCTTCTCTATCAAAAGACTCTATTTCCTTGATAATAGGGATTAATTTATAGCCTTCATTGGCCTTTTTTAAAAACTCATTAAGTTCCATTAATATTAATTATGATTTTGATATGATTTCTCTCATCTGAGAAATTGTTTTTTCGTAATTTTCTGAATTAAATATTGCAGAGCCTGCTACAAAAGTGTCTGCTCCGGATCTAGCAGCTCTCCCTATATTCTCGAGATTTAAGCCGCCGTCTACCTCTAGCCTTATCGAGGGATTGACAGCATCAATCATTTCTCTCACCTCAACGATTTTGTCAAATGTAGACTCAATAAATTTCTGACCTGCAAATCCAGGATTAACAGACATCAACAAAACCATATCTATTTGATCCAAACAGTATTCAAGGATCGAAACATTAGTAGCAGGGTTAAGGACCACTCCCGGTTGACAACCATGATCTTTGATAAGTTTGATCGTTCGATCAACATGCTTAGTAGCCTCAGGATGGAATGTAATGTAATTAGCTCCTGCTTGAGCAAAGTCAGGTATTATCTCATCGACAGGGCTGATCATAAGATGCACATCAATAATAGCATTGATACCATAATCACGCAGAGATTTACAAACCATAGGGCCAACTGTGAGATTTGGGACATAATGGTTATCCATAACATCAAAATGAATAAAATCTGCACCTGCGTCAATAACATCTGAGACATCTCTGCCTAAATTTGCAAAGTCCGCTGATAGAATAGATGGGGCTATAATATAATCATTCATGAATTAAACACTTTTCCAGGTCAGTATAAGTCATCCGCACAATGAATTAAATTCATTTTTTGTGATAAACTATTGGAATTAATTGAATATGGATTTTAGAGGATAAATTATGGAAATTATGAAAAAAATACTACTAACATTAATCTTCGTAATGGCTACTCCAGTCATTGCAGCAGATCACACTGTAGAGATGCTAAGTTCCTCGAATGGTGAGATGATGGTTTTCAAACCTGCAGTTCTTAAAATAGCTCCTGGAGATAGTGTGACCTGGAAGGCTACAAATCCTGGGCACAATACTGCATCGATAGCAGAAATGACACCAGACGCTAATTTAGAATGGAATGGCAAAATCAATGAAGAATTGAAAATAACTTTCACTAAAGAGGGCGTCTATGGCTATAAGTGTACACCTCACTATATCCTTGGCATGATAGGGATCATTGCTGTTGGTGATAACTTAGCTAATCTTGACGCATCATCTGATTTCGCGGCTGCGGAAGAGAAAAAGTTTGCCACGAACAAAGAGAGATTTACCAGCTATATAAATCAATTAAAATAATTAATGGCGCTGATAGACGAATACTTCCTGGAGAATAAACCTACATTCTCTGGGAAGATAAGAGAGGCATACAACTATAACGATGATCAACTGATAATCAAAACGTCTAATAAAATATCTGCATATGATTTTGTTTTCGAAGACGAACTTCCTGAAAAAGGTGCACTTTTAACTAAGATATCAAAATACTGGTTTAAAAAAACTGGACACATTATTGATAATCACATGATTGACAGCAATGAATTGGAACAGCTAGTACCGAATTCACACGAGAGATGCATATTGGTAAAAAAGTGCAAACCAATAAGAATAGAGGCTATTGTAAGAGGTTATATTTCTGGGTCAGCGTACAAACAATATCTTAAAAGCGGAATGATAGGCGATATTGATATAAAACAAAATATGCAACTAAATGACAAATTTGATTCACCGATATTTACGCCATCTACGAAAGCAGCTGTTGGAGATAAAGATCAAAATATATCACTGTCAGAGATGTATGAGATTATTGGAAAAGATGTCGCAGAGTATATTAAAAATAAGAGTTTTGAATTGTATAATTATGCACATGAACATGCATTGTCAAAAGGCCTGACATTAATTGATACTAAATTTGAGTTCGGATATGACGAAAATAAAAAAATCATTTTAATTGATGAAATATTTACACCAGACTGTTCTCGGTATTGTTTAACTAATGACTTGAAACAAAAAAATGTAAATTACTTTGATAAACAATATTTTAGAGATTATCTAAAAAGCATTAAGTGGGATAATGATCAGATTTCAATTCCTGATAAAATAAAAAAAAGTATTATTTCCAGATACTCAGATGTATTTGGAATGCTTACAAATGAGTAAACATATATTTATCACTGGCACAAATACTGATGTTGGCAAAACATACATAGGTGTTAGGTTAATTAAAGAACTGTTTAAATTAGGTTTTATTGCCTTTAAACCAATAGAAACAGGATGTAGAAGAAAAAACAAAATTTTAATTCCTTCAGATTCATCGAAATATTTCCAAGCACTAGATAAAAAAGTTTCACTCGATGATATAAACCCATATAGGTTTATAGAACCAATATCACCATATTTAGCAATTAAAAGGGAAGGGAAAAGGATTTATCTTAAAAACTATCTCAAAAAATTTCATGAACTTGCGAAATCTTCATTGATTCTAGTGGAGGGTGCAGGGGGAGCATTTTCACCACTAGCACTTGATGGTCTTAACATTGATATGATGAGATTAATCAAATCATTTAATATTTTAGTTGTTAAGGATGAACTTGGATGTATTAGTAGCACAATAGCGAACGTTTATGCTTTTCAGAGGTATAAAACTAACCTAGATTTAATAATCCTCAATACAGGCAAAAAAAACAATATGGACAACCTGACAGAAATTAGAAAATACACAAAGGTACCAGTTATTAATTACACAGGAATCTCGTCTATGAGAGACATATTCAGGAAAGTATCCTCTTTATTAAAGCTTTCCAACAGATGAATTGGAACATCTCTGCGCTCTTTCAATAAGTATGCTCTGAGAGGATTCTAGATTTTCATCTTTTCCTTGCCAAGCTGCCAAAGCAGCGGCTTGAATAGCTCTCGCATAAGAAAAAGTTACTCTCCAGGGAAGATCGCTTGACTGATTCATTATGTTTAAATGTGATTCTGCCTCGAGATCAGTTTGACCACCAGATAAAAATGCAATACCTGCGGTATCATCCGGCACAAAATCTCTAAGACATGCAATAGTTTTAGAAGCAACTTCCTCGTAAGAAGCTCTTGAATCATTCTCCTGGCCTGATATTACCATGCTTGGTTTCAGCACTGTCCCAGGCAAGTATACGTTAAACATTTTTAGATGACTGAATAGAGAGCTTAATGATTTTCTTGTAACTTTATCGCATTCATCGATACTATGTGTGCCATTAATTAATACTTCCGGCTCAACTATTGGTACTAAGTTATTTTCTTGACACAGAGATGCGTACCTCGCAAGAGCATTCATATTAGATTCAATACATGCATCTGAAGGAATATCATTGGCTATAGTTATCACCGCTCTCCATTTACAAAACTTTGCTCCATTCTCATAGTATGCTGCCAACCTGTCTCTTAGGCCATCCAAACCCTCTGTGATTTTCTCATTAGGATGACAAGATAAATCTTTTGCTCCTTTATCAACTTTAATACCTGGCAATATTCCAATACTCGCGAGATAGTCTCTAAATAAGGTACCGTCGTTCATCTTTTGATCAAATGTCTCCTCAAAGAGGATAGCACCGCTTATATAATCTGATAAATTCGGAGCAGTGACGATAAGTTCTCTATAACGTCTTCTATTGTCCTCGTTATTATCAACTTTAATAGAGGCAAGGCGCTTTGCAATTGTAGGGCTACTCTCATCCATTGCTAAAATACCTTTTGGCCTCATCATCATCTTATTTGCTGTTTCAACTAATATATTTTTATCCATTTGGCTTCTCCTTAATCATTTACCTCAATCATATTTCCGACTTCAACGACTTTCAGTGCATTCGTACCTCCACTCGTTCCGAGCAGGTCTCCTTTAGTTATAATTACTAAATCGCCTTTTTTAACAGTACCAATCTTTCTCATGAGCGAAATAACTTGCATATTTGCTTGGGCATGGTTTTCCTCAAGTTTATCAAGCTTGATTGATTGAACGCCTTTGTAAAGACAAATTCTCCTGCTTGTCTTGTTATTTTGTGTCATCGCGTAAATAGGTATGTTTGACTGAACTCTAGACATCCATAATGCTGTCGAACCTGTTTCAGTTAATGCAGCTATAGCCACTACTTTAGTGAGTTTAGCGCTATATACAGCAGACAATGCTATTACTTGATCAACAGGAAGTGTCTTTGGTACTACTCGGTCGACAGATAATGGTCGCACATAAGCTCCCTCCGATTCTGAACAAATTCTACTCGCTTCACTTATAACTTCAGATGGATACTTTCCAATGGCTGTCTCAGCTGAAAACATAATTGCATCTACACCAGATGTTACAGCATTAGCGACATCAAAAACTTCGGCACGTGTAGGAACTCTATTGTTTATCATCGATTCCATCATTTGTGTAGCTACAATAACTAACTTATCAAATGATATTGCTTTTCTGATTAAAAACTTTTGTGTAGCAGGAAGTTGTTCTATCCCAATTTCTACACCGAGGTCTCCACGCGCGACTAATAAGCCGTCTGCTGCTTTTGTAATTTTATCAATATTTTTAATAGCTTCATTACGTTCAATTTTTGCAATGATTTTAATATCTTTATCTTTGACTATCTTTCTTATATCGTTTACGTCTTTATCATCTTTTACAAATGACACTGCAACATAATCATATTCTAACGAGAGAGATTTTTTTAGGTCTGACTTATCCTTTTGTGTGATTCCAGACAAAGATAGTCCTCCACCCTTCTTATTTACGCCTTGATAGGGCTTTAACTTCCCACCCCTCAGAACGATAGTATGAATTTTTTTCGACTTGATCGCCTCGACTTTCAGTTTGATCAACGCATCGCTCAATAAGAGTTCATCACCGGGTTGAACATTCTTATATAAATCCTTGAAAGTAACGCCAACAGCTCTCTGATTTCCATTGTCATTTAAAGATGGATCTAAAGCATATTTGTCTCCACTCTTTAATATAACGTGTGGCTTTTTGCCGAAACCTCTAATTCTAACTTTTTGTCCTTGCAGGTCCAGCATAATCGCAACTGGTCGCCCTACCTTCTTTTCTTGACTTCTCACTAAAGAAATTATGTCTTTCGCATCATCAATACTCGCATGAGAAAGATTAATTCTAAACACATCAGCTCCAGCGTGAAGCATCCTCTCTATTTTGCTGGTTGAAGTAGATGCGGGGCCTAATGTTGCTATTATTTTTGTCCTTTTTTTCATTATCTTAAGTTTAGTTTGTCTATTATTGGCAATGATCCACCCTCTAAATAGGTTAAAAGTGATCCTCCCCCTGTAGATAAACAGTTATATCTATTATGTAATTTTAAGTTTTCAATAATCGGTAGTGTATCACCACCGCCAACGATAGAAAAACAATTATGATCAGCGATTGCTTTTGCCAATTCCTCAGTGCCCTTATTGAAGGGTTTTTTTTCAACATAACCAAGAGGGCCATTCCAAAATACTGAAAATGACTTTCTCACAATTTTCTTGATTTCGTTAATACTAGTACTGCCTAGGTCATAAATTGTGTCACTAGTAGATATACGAGATAACTCAACATTAGCAATACCATCTTCAGTCGCACAAGAAAAATCTGATGGAAAGATTATTTTATTAGCAAAATCAGATTTAAGAATCTTAACAGCATCACTAACATATCCTTCCTCTAAGAGAGATTTACCAACTTCATATCCCTTAGCTTTCAAAAATGTATTAAGAATTCCTCCACCAAGGATCATGTAATCACATTTTGCAAGTAGCTTTTGGATAAGTACAATCTTCGTAGAAACTTTTGCGCCAGATATTATTATAGTCATGGGTCTAGATTGTTCATCGATAAGTTTGTTTATCGTCTGTATTTCATGTCTAATATTCAACCCCGCAACTGTTTCAAGATAATTTGCAACACCTGTTGTAGTACACTCTGATCTGTGTGATACACCAAAGGCATCGAAAACAAAAATGTCAGCCAATGATGCAATAGTTTTTGATAATTTAGGATCACATTTTTTTTCACCAATATTGAATCTTACATTCTCTAGCATTGCGATATCATGATTCGAAAAATCAATAGCATCATTGATATCTTTAATAAATTGAATTTTCTTATTTAACTTATTAGATAGATACTTGCAAATGGGTTCGAGTGAAAGGCTCTCATCGTACGAACCTTCAGTTGGTCTTCCGAGATGAGATGCAATAATTAATTTATTATTATTCTCTAATAATGAGTTCAACGTATTGTAAGTTTGCCTTATCCTAAAATCATTTACTATGATTCCGTCTTCTATTGGAACGTTATAGTCTAATCTTACTAGGACTTTTTTATCTGTTATATCTTCAAGCAACACTACTTGATCCAGTGATTAGTAACGTCAAGCATCCGATTAGAAAATCCCCACTCATTATCATACCAAGCGCAAATTTTATATAGTTTGTCCTCTGAAGCTCTTGTGAGACTCTCATCGTACACAGATGAGAATGATGAGTGATTAAAATCTACTGATACGAGAGGTAAATTGTTATATCCGACGATGCCCCTCATTTGGTTTTCAGATGATTCCAAAACAAGATTATTTAACTCATTTACGGAACTAGATTTATTCGTATTAAAAACAAGATCGACTATCGAAACATTTGTGGTAGGCACTCTGATTGCAAAGCCGTCAAGCTTACCATTCAACTCTGGCATCACTAGTCCAACAGCTGCTGCAGCTCCAGTTTTTGTTGGTATCATTGATTGTGTTGCGGATCTGGCCCTCCTTAGATCAGTATGATACACATCAGTGAGGACCTGATCATTAGTATAGGCATGAACTGTCGTCATAAGACCATTGGTTATCTGAAGATTTTTATGAATATTGTTTATCACAGTTGCTAGACAATTAGTCGTGCAAGAAGCATTGGAGATTACTGTATGGTCATTAGTCAGAGTTTCATGATTCACCCCAAACACAACGGTGTTATCGACATCTTTTCCTGGTGCGGAAATGATTACCTTTTTTGCTCCGGCAGTGATATGTCCACCTGCCTGATCCTTTGAAACAAATATTCCAGTGCACTCAAAGACAACATCAATTTTAAGTTTACTCCACGGTAAAGCTTCTGGATTTCTCTCAGATGTGACCAGTATCTCATCACTGTTATCAATTATTATTTTGTCACCGGCGACATCTACGGGCTTTTGAAACTTGCCATGAACTGTATCATGTACCAATAGATGTGCATTGATGTGACTATCACCTAAATCATTTATGGCAACAATCTGTATATCGTTGTAATTATCACTCTCATATTTCGCTCTGAGTATGTTTCTTCCTATGCGCCCAAAGCCATTAATAGCCACTCTTATCGTCATACTATCACCTATTTTTTTTGATTAATTTATTTATATTTTTTTTAATATTACTGACACTGAATCCAAAGTGCTTCATGACATCGCTACCTGTACCTGATAATCCAAAAGACTCCATTGATATCATTGCACCTTTCTTCCCAACAAACTTATGCCAACTGTCACCAATCCCTGATTCAATAGCTAGTATATTGTCAAAATTTTTAGGGATACATTTATTCTTATAGGCAGGCGTCTGCCTCTCATAAACTTCCTGACAAGGCATAGAGATTACGCGAACATTTATGCCTTTAGTGTTTAGTTGCTCCGCAGCACTTAAAGATATTGAAACCTCTGAACCTGTAGCGATGATAATAGCATCGGGTTTTTGGCTATCACCATATACCACGTATCCTCCTTTTGAGATATTGCTTATTTGTCTCTTAGTTTTAGGTATCTCTTTAAGTGTTTGTCGAGATAACGCAAAGGCTATTGGTCTCTCTTGTGACAATATTGCTTCTCTCCATGCAGCAGCTGTTTCTTGAGTATCAGCTGGTCGCCAGACATCCAATCCTGGGACAAGTCTCAGCGAGGATAACTGTTCGACTGCCTGGTGTGTAGGGCCATCTTCACCTAATCCTATTGAGTCGTGTGTGAATATATAAATTATTGGTAATTTCATCAGAGCTGACATTCGAATTGCATTTTTAGCGTACTCAGAAAATATTAGAAAAGTACTTGCGAATGGTCTAGATGCGCCATGTAGGAAGATGCCATTGGATATGGCGGACATACCAAATTCTCTGACACCATAGTAAATATATTTTCCGGAGGGATTTGAATGGGAAAATGAATCCATATCATCATAATATGATAGGTTTGACCCTTTAAGATCCGCTGATCCCCCAATAAGCTCCGGCATTGACTTACCAAATTCCGTCATAACTATTTGTGATGATTTTCTTGTTGCCATAGGTGCATGATTTTTCGACATACAATTATCAAGTTTTGTAATAACAGTTTTTGGAATCTTTCTCTTGATTCTTCTCTCTAACTCTGCGAACTCTCTTCTGTATAATTTTTTGTATTTATTTACTTTTAATATCCATGCATCTTCATACTTTTTGCCCTTAGATTTAGCATCCCACTTGAGATAGATGTCATTTGGCATATCAAATGGTTTATACTTCCATTCTAATTTTTTTCTGACTTGTTCGGCTTCATCATTCCCAAGCGGTGCGCCGTGAGCTTGGCTTGTTCCTTGAAACTTGGGAGAACCGTAACCTATTACGGTCCTGCAGCAAATTATTGTCGGTCTATTTTTCTCCGATTTAGCTTTATTGATAGCATTTCGGATACTGACAAAATCATGTCCGTTAACATCTTTTATTACATTCCAACCATAGCTTTTAAACCTAGATGGTACATTTTCTGTAAACCATCCATTAACATTTCCATCTATGGATATCTTGTTCATATCATAAAAAACAATTAATTTATTTAATTTTAATGTGCCGGCCAAGGAACAGGCCTCATGAGAAATACCCTCCATTAAGCATCCATCTCCAGCAAAAACATAAGTATGATGATCGATTATCTCGTGACCTTTCTTATTATACTCAGCAGAGAGGCTTTTCTCAGCAATTGCCATTCCTACAGCATTTGCAAGTCCTTGACCGAGTGGTCCTGTGGTTGTTTCTACACCTTCGGTGATATCACACTCTGGATGACCGGGGGTGATTGAATCTAACTGTCGAAATTTTTTAATGTCATTGATTGATAGCTTATAACCAGTCAAGTGTAAAAGAGAATACAAAAGCATGGATCCATGCCCATTAGATAGGACAAATCTATCTCTGTTAAACCAGTTAGGATTATTTGGGTTGTGTTTGAGAAACTCTCTCCATAGTATTGTAGCTATATCAGCCATACCCATGGGAGCGCCTGGATGTCCAGAATTTGCATTATTCACTGCATCAAGACTCAAAAACCTAATAGCATTAGCCAGTGTCTTGTTATTCACTGACTTTCCATTTAATTGAACATCCTACACTCGGAATCTGGTTAATTGGCGGCTTCCCCGTGCGCGCTATTTCAATCATACCTTTAAAAAGTTCGCTTGAGTTAGCAGACATTTGCTTAGATGTTTTCCTATCATCAAATCTTCCACGGTACAACAATTCTAGATCTGCATTATATCCAAAAAAGTCAGGGGTGCAGACAGCCTTATACCTTTGAGCCACATTCTGCGTGTCATCATATAGATAAGGAAAGCTAAATCCAAACTTTTTTGAAATCTTTTGCATGTTTTCAAATGAATCCTCTGGATATTGTGAAGAATCATTCGAATTTATAGCGATACAAGCAACTCCTTTTTTTTGTAATACACTCACTTCAACGACGAGCTGTTCCAGAATAGATTTTACATATGGGCAATGGTTACATATGAACATTATAAGTGTCGCTTTGGATCCAACAAGCTCGCCAAGCTGATAAAATTTACCATCAGTGTTCTTAAGCTCAAAATCTTGAGCTTTTACATTAAATTCGCACTCTGGAGTGTATGTTTCAACCATGAATCATCTTGAAATATCTATAATCATCCCTAGAATTAACAGGAAATCAGATTAATTTGTTATTATATACAATATTATTAGTGATATAATAGCTCACTTTTGAATAAGAATATATCAATGCCAAATAATAATTTATCTAAATCTAAGCAAAAAGAAATCAAAGAGCTTATTGAGAAAGGTAGGGAACAAGGATTCCTCACAATTGGTGAGATAAATGACCTATTACCGACCAACCTATATGATGCAGATCAAATTGATGGAATCGTAAAACTTATCACTGACCTTAAAATAAGGGTTGTTGAGAGCAACAAAGATGTTGATACTGAAGTTGTCATAGGAGATGAAGAAGTATCTGATGACGATGATAACGAAATAACTGAACAAGAAGCAGTTGAAGTGTTATCGAACCTTGATGAAGAGTTTGGAAGAACTTCTGATCCTGTAAGAATGTACATGAGAGAAATGGGAACAGTCGAGCTACTTAACAGAGCAGGCGAAATAATAATTGCAAAGAAAATAGAGGAAGGTCAGAAATTAATCTACACAGCAATTCAGAGGTTTCCAGAATCAATAAGCTTTTTTCTCAAGTTATTTAAAAATGAAGAGGATATAGATTCTCAGATATCAGATTATATTTTAGATGTCAAAGAGAATGCTGATGAGGAATTTAAATCAGAGCAAATACCAGAGGAAAATGAAAAAACTGACGAAATTGAAGGCGAAGACGAAGACGAACAAATTATGGATAACTCGCCAGATAAGGAGTTAGTAGTCGAAAAAGTTGTAATGATTAAGGACTTCTATGAGAAGTTTAAAGCTCAGAAAGACCAAAAAAAAGCAGATAAATTATTCGATAAAATAAAAAAAGAAATATCAACTTTTAAATTTACTAGTTTATTCATTGAAAAACTTACAGCGAGAATTGAAGAAATATCAAACAACATAATAAAATATGAAAAAGACATGTTCCTGCTGTGCTCCAAAGAAACAAAGTTGACTAAAAAAGAATTTATTAAGTTATTTAAGAACAATGAGACAAGTTTGGCTGTTATAGATCAAATCAGCAAAGATTACCTAAAGCCTTCAGCAGATAAAGAATTCTTCACGAAAGAATTTACTAAAATTAACAAGAAACTCTCTCTCATTGAAGCTAATCAAAAACTATCTATTCAGGATATTAAACTTATTAATAAGGATAGGAGAATAGGTGAAATAAAAGAGAGAAATGCAAAAAAAGAAATGGTTGAGGCCAACCTTAGACTTGTGATATCAATAGCTAAAAAGTACACAAATCGTGGGCTACAATTTCTAGACCTGATACAAGAGGGGAACATCGGTTTGATGAAAGCTGTCGATAAATTTGAATATAGAAGAGGATATAAATTTTCAACCTATGCAACTTGGTGGATCAGGCAAGCAATTACAAGATCCATAGCAGATCAAGCTAGAACGATACGAATACCAGTACACATGATTGAGACTATAAACAAACTCAATAGAATACAGAGGAAACTTTTACAAGAGAATGGTAAAGAAGCTACACCAGAGGAATTAGCAGAGCACATGGATATGACCGAGGAAAAAGTCAGAAGAGTGCTAAAAATTGCAAAAGAACCGATATCAATGGAATCACCAGTTGGAGATGATGAAGATTCTCACTTAGGTGATTTCATTGAAGACGAAAATGCAGAGAAACCACTTGATCAAACCATTAGTGATGGATTATCTGATTCGACGCATGACATTCTCTCGAGCTTGACACCAAGAGAAGCCAAAGTACTGAGAATGAGATTTGGGATTGACATGAACACTGATCATACTCTTGAAGAGGTTGGAAAACAGTTTGATGTTACAAGGGAGAGAATAAGACAAATTGAAGCAAAAGCTTTAAGAAAATTAAGGCATCCATCAAGAGCACAAAATCTTAAAAGCTTTCTAGATAATGACTAAATTAGCGATATTTGCTGCAGGATGTTTCTGGGGTATAGAAGAAAGATTTCTATCTCATCATGGAGTACTAGATACTGAAGTAGGTTATATCGGGGGTATAACAAATGAGCCTACCTATCATGATGTTTGTTCGGGCGAGACCGGTCATGCAGAAGCAGTCAGAGTAAAATTTGATGAAAATGTAGTTAGTTATGAGGAGCTTGTATGCTTATTTTTTGAGATACATGATCCGACTACTCTCAATAGACAAGGTCCAGACATCGGAACCCAATATAGATCAGAGATATTTTGCTTAGATGATGATCAATACCTGATTGCGGATGCAATGAAAAGAAAATTTAACAAAGAAATCTATAATGATAAGATAGTTAGCTCTATTACAATGGCTGGGAACTTTTGGATTGCAGAAGAATACCATCAGAAATATGTAAGAAAGAAAAAAAATATGATTTTTTAATTTGTTAAGGGCCTGTAGCTCAGTTGGTTAGAGCAGTGGACTCATAATCCATTGGTCGCAGGTTCGAGTCCTGCCGGGCCCAATAAAGATATGGATAATCTTGAAAGTAATAAAAAAAAGTTAAGAGTACTTAAACAAAAAATCATAACTCACCCATTGTTTGCAAATAAACTTGAGCCAAAACACATATGTAAATTTATGGAATCTCATATTTTTGCTGTCTGGGGATTCATGAGCATTCTTAAGTCACTCCAGAAGATGATAACTCCAAACAGTCTTCCTTGGGTGCCAAACAAAAATACGAAAAATGGTCTAGTGAACTTTGTAAATGAAATAATTCTATGTGAAGAATCAGATTATATTGAGGGCATTGGATTTATCTCTCATTATGAAATATACCTTTTAGCAATGAAAAATATGGATGCTAAAACGAATCAGCTGGATAAATTGATCTCAACCATCGCTAAAAATGGATATAACAAAAAATATGTAGATAATGTTGATGCTTCTGATGAAGTAAAGAGTTTTTTAAAGCATGATTTAGAAGTATCTATGAATGGCACTTTACCTGAAATCGTGGGAGCATTTACTCTCGGCCGCGAAAAAGTCATACCAAATATGTTTGATTATATTTTGCCTGCAATAAGAGAGACATCAACATCTAAGCATCTCATAACATATCTTGAGAGACATATTGATATTGACGGCGATAGACATGGTCCACTGTCAATGAAACTTCTCGATGCTTCTTGTGATAAAAATCAATTATCACTTGCTTACGCAACAGCTGTAAAATCGTTAGAACTTAGATTACTAGTATGGGACAAGGTTTATGAGGATATAAGTGTTGAAATTATATAATTATATGATAATATACTTATATACATACCTCCTCCGTATATGACAAAGCCAGCACGAAGCTGGCTTTATCATTCAACTAATAAAAAACTACCCGTCCTGATCTCATATGATGAAATGTCCTCTTTTTTGTTTATTCCTAAAAGAACGCTGATAGCTCTTATAGTATTCCCATGAGAGACAACAAGTAAATTCCCAGATAGCGGTAATGTTTCTATAAAACTACTCACTCTACTACTGACATCCTCCAAACTTTCTCCATTAGGTGGTTTTGTACTCCAACCTCTTCGAGCAGAAAGGAATAACTCCTCACCAACTTGTTCCTTAATCTCAGATTTATCTAGTCCCGACCAGTCCCCATAGCTCCTTTCTTTTAACCTATCATCATATTTAATTTCATAACGTCCATCTACAATTAGCGATGCTGTTTCTGCAGCTCTTTTAAGTGGTGAACTGAAAACATAATCAAAATCAACTGATGATAGATCATTTTTAAGCTCTCTCGCAGCATCAACACCTTTTTCTGTAAGATCAGGGTCGTGCCAACCTGTAAAAAGATGCTTTTTGTTATACTCGGATTGTGCATGACGCACAAACCAAATTTTTCTCTTTCCTTGATTATTCATTTTTTATTCGCGATATCATTATACACTTCATCACTACCACTAGGTATCTTCCTAATTTTAAAATATTGAGAAAAGTAAAGTCCAAGTTCGTAAAGAAGCCACATTGGTAAAGCCAATAAGATTTGAGAAATAACATCAGGAGGGGTTAAAAGCATGCCTAGTGTAAATGCTCCGACTATTATATAGGGTCTTTTTAGGGAGAGTTTTTCTCTAGTCGTAATCCCTGTAGTTATTAATAGAACAGTAATAATAGGAACTTCGAAAGCAAATCCGAAAGCAAAAAATAAAGCTATGACGAAGTCTAGATATCTACCAATATCTGTCATAACAGCCACATCAGTTGGAGCTATCCCAACAAAGAAAACAAATATCAAGGGGAACACTATGAAATATGCAAACAGCGAACCAAGGTAAAATAAAACACTACTCGACACAATCAAAGGCAGTACAAGTTTTTTTTCATGATTGTATAAGCCCGGAGCTACGAATGACCAAAGGTGGTACAAAATATATGGAATAGCTATAAATATTGATAGATAGATAACTAATTTAAATGGTATGAGAAAAGGTGATGCGACATCGATAGCAATCATCTCACTACCAGAGGGGAGTGCATTTAGAAGTGGTATTGACAATACGTTATAAATCTCACCAGAGAATGGTATTAACATGATAAAGACTATCAAAACAAACAAGAGTATTTTCGATAGTCTATTTCTTAATTCTAACAAATGAGGTAGAAATTTACTCTTAGTCTGTTTTATCTCTTGCTGATTCATCTTTTGTTTCTTTAATTCTCTTTTGAAGTTCTGATATTGAAAGCTCTTGATCTTTTAAAATCTTATTAATGTCTGAACTATCTACTTCATCATCAATCTGACTTTTAACATTACTGAAATATCTTTGAACCTTACCAAACTGCTTACCTAGGTAGGATGCAACTACTGGCAATCTCTCAGGACCAAGTACGAAAAGCGCTAGAAGGAATAAAAAGAATAATTCCCAGAAACCGATATCAAACATAATTTATGTATTTTTATTGTTATCGTCGATATTCTTTTCTGTGGTGGTGTCTTCTCGTGACGATTTCTTAAAACTCTTCATGGCAGCACCTAAATCTGACCCAATATTTCGCAGCTTCTTTGTTCCAAACAGGACTACTACGATAATTAAAATAAGTAATATTGACCATGGTGATATTCCGCTTAACATTCTAAACCCTCATTTTTTTCTATTATTCTTTTCTTCTATTCCAGAAGTTCCGAATCTTTTTGTTAATTCATCTAATATCGTAGCATATTTAATGTCAAGTGAAGCTAATAATACAAGGACATGGAATAACAAGTCAGCTGTTTCATGTACAACTTGAGCTTTGCCATCTTTAGTGGCGTCAACTAATTCATTGGCCTCCTCAGTAATTTTATCACAAATATCCTGGTTCCCTTTTGAGTAGAGGGTTGAAACATATGAATCTTTAGGATCTTTGGTCTTACGGTCCTGAAGAATTATCTCAAGTTTTTCTATAATATCATTCATTATCTTTTCTCTTACTATCTCACAAACACGCCTTTATCTCTAAGAAAATCTTTTGCTTGGGTGATACTATACTCGCCAAAATGAAAAATGCTCGCAGCAAGGACTGCGTCTGCTTTTCCTTGTGATATTGCATCATATAAATGTTGCAAACTACCGGCTCCTCCAGAGGCAATCACTGGAATACTTAGTTTGTTTGAAATTTCAGACAATATCTCATTATCAAAACCTTCTTTTGTTCCATCCTTGTCCATACTTGTAAGTAAAATTTCACCAGCACCTCTTGCTTGACACTCTAGACACCAGTTAACTGCATCTAATTGAGTTTTATGCCTACCTCCATGCGTATATACATTATACTGTTCTTTGCTTTTCTTAATATCAACAGCGACTACAATACACTGCCTACCAATCTTATCAGTCACTTCATTAATCAAGTCAGGATTTGCTACCGCAGCTGTATTAATTGTTACTTTGTCAGCTCCCGCAGATAAAAGATCCCTCACGTCACTAAAACTTTTGACGCCACCTCCGACTGTGAGTGGTATGAATACCTCATTTGCTACTTGTTCAACAACACCCAATATGTTGTCTCTACCCTCATGGGATGCAGTGATATCTAAAAAGGTTATTTCATCAGCCCCCTCCTTATCATATTTTTTTGCAATTTCTACAGGATCACCTGCATCAACTATATCAATAAAGTTTATTCCTTTTACAACTCTACCTTTGTCTACATCAAGACATGGTATTATTCTTTTAGCTACACTCATTGATTGCATCCTTTAAGTCTATTGTGTTTTCATATAGAGCTTTGCCAATTATAAATCCGTCAATCTTGCTTGTAGTCATTTTTAGGATTGACTGAATATCATTAGTGGATGTTACTCCACCAGAAATGATAGCCTTGGTACTTATAAACTTTAGTATATTCTCAATAGATTCGCTATTGATGCCCTGCATCATGCCATCTTGATTTATATCAGTGACTACAAACAGTTCAATGCCATTTTCCTCAAAGTAATCTATAAAATCGCCTACATCATTGTTTGCGGTTGTTTCCCATCCATTACCTGCAAGTTGTCCATCCTTGATTGCTATATCTATAGCCAATGACTTTCTCTGTGTCTGGTCAAATGACAGAATAAATTCTCTGTCTTTAAGAACTTTAGTGCCTAAGATAATTCTATTAATGCCATTAGCAAGATATTGGTTAACTGTTTCAATACTTCTAATTCCACCTCCAATTTGTATGAAAATATCTGGAAATGATTTTCTTATCTTCAAAATACTGTCAATATTCAATGGTCTTCCAGCTTTTGCTCCATCCAGATCGACCATATGAAGAAATCTAGTACCTTTACTAAGCCATGATGATACGACAGATTCTAAGTTATCTGAGTAAATAGTCTTATTTGAATAATCACCTCTGGATAATCTGACACATTTTCCATCAATTATATCAATTGCAGGATAAACGATCATTTCAAACTCTCCGACCATGTAATAAAATTGCTGATCAATTGTAGTCCGTACTTCGAACTTTTTTCAGGATGGAATTGGCATGCAAATATATTATCTTTAATGACTGATGATGTGAAATCTATATCATATGTAGTTGTAGAGGAAATATCCTCTTTAGATTCAGCTGAAGCATAATAGCTATGTACAAAATAAAAAAAAGATGTTCTGGGTATATTGCTCCAGATTGCATGATCTTTTTTTTGCTCAACGTTGTTCCACCCCATATGTGGTACTTTCAAGTCTTGACTAATCTGCTTACTAAAATCATTCACAGATCCTTTGATAATAGAAAGGCAATCAACTCCATTATCCTCATATGATCTTTCAAATAAAATTTGAAACCCTAAGCATATGCCAAAAAATGGCTTATTTAAGATGTGTTCATGTAATCTGGGAAAGTTAGTAGTTAGTTTTTGCATGCATGATTTTGCTGCCCCTTGTCCTGGTAAAACAATCATTGACGCTTTTTTGAGGTCCTCATTAGTGGTAGCTACACATACCTTATATTTCTTATTGGAAACTTTTTGGAATGATTTAATTACACTATGAAGATTACTCATTCCATAATCTATAACAGTTATGTTTTTCATTAAAGAAATTCTTTTGTCGAAGGAATCTTATCTATATTTTTCGCATCTAAAGAAACAGCCATTTTCAAAGCTCGTCCAAATGCTTTGAAAATCGTCTCAGCAATATGGTGCGCATTTTTGCCACGAATATTATCAATATGTATTGTTGCTTTGGCGTGATTTGTGAAGCCGTGAAAAAATTCACTCAAAAGTTCAACATCAAACTCTCCGACCCTGGCTCTTGGATAAGTAACATTGTATGTTAATCCAGGTCTACCAGAAAAATCCACTACTACCCTAGATAGTGACTCATCCAGTGGAATGTAGGCATAACCAAATCTCTGTATGCCTTTTTTATCCCCGAGTGCCTTATCAAAGGCTGACCCAAGAGTGATGCCAATGTCCTCTACAGTATGGTGAGCATCAATTTCGAGATCACCTTTGGCATCTAAATCTAGATCAATCGATGAATACCTGGTAGTTTGATCAAGCATATGCTCAAGAAATGGCAAGTTAGCTTTTAAATTACTTATGCCTGAGCCATCTAAGTTTAAAGATAGACTGATATCTGTCTCCTTAGTTTTTCTTGATTCGCTTATTTTTCTCATGCGCCTATATTATTATATTATTTATCACTTAGCCATTTCTTTACGATCTGAATTACTTTATCAGCATTATCCTCATGATAGTGACTGGATGATTTAATTTCGTATTGCCAGGATTTTTCACTTATTCTTTTAATTAATTTTTTTCGTTTAGACGCTTCTTCACGAACTAGGTCAAAATCGTATTCACCATAAATATCAAGTATTGGTATGTTTATCTTATGATAAGGATATTCTGTTACTAGTTTTTGACCTTTATCTACGGCGCCACTACCAATCATGACTATTGCTGTTACTTGCGGGGGTAAATGAAAATTCTCAATAAACGACATTAGCATATGTACTCCACAACTGTGAGCAATAATTACTAATCTATCGTTTTTTGATGAAATATATTCGAGAGCTGATATTATCCTCTGATCAGAGTCATAGAGTATATCTACATAATCGTTATAAGTTGATCCTTTTTCGAGTACAGGTAGTTGAATATTGTATGTATTAAAATTACCGCTGAACTGAGTCCTGATGGGTTGAGCAAGATTATAATCATTAGGACTAAGGCCTCTTCCATGAAGATATAAAATGGCAGAATCTTTATCATCACTGTAAATTTCAAGGGATGAGAATTGACCATGCTTATAATTAATGTAACTGTGCTCGCCATCAAAAACTTCGCTCAGGCTTTGATCATAAATCATTCTCTCTCTTACAAGATCTGGTTTTTTTTGTGCGGGATAGAGATAAATTAATACCAATACAAATAGTACTAACCCAAATATCTGTTTAAATAATATCATTGAATATCTTAACTAATTCCTTACTTATAGTAGGTTCTAAAACTGAATGTCCCGCGTCTTTAGCGATTATAAGATTAGATTTTGGATATACTACCTGCAAATCATAAGCTTGTCTGATTGGGCAAACAACATCGTACTGGCCATGAACTATCCAACATGGAATATCACTGATGAGGTTTATGTTTTTTAATATTTGGTTCTCTTCGATGAAGCAGTCATTGATAAAATAATGGGACTCTATTTTTGCAAGCGATATTGCACATTCATCAAACGCGTCAATTACTTCATTTGATGGAAGTAGACAGGATGATCTTCCCTCCCAGAGTGACCACTCTTTGCAAGCTCTTTTTGACGTGATCTCATCAGACGAATGAATCATTTCATGATAAGCAGATAAAATGTCATTTCTCTTTGATTTACTAACTATGGATAAATATCTTTCCCAGTAATGAGGATATATCTCGGAAGCTCCATGTTGATAAAACCATTTGATATCACCACTTCGGCATAAAAAAACACCTCTCAATGTAAGTGTTGCTACCTTCTCCGGATTATTCTCTGCATATAAAAGTGCTAAGGTAGAGCCCCATGATCCACCATAAATATTAATTTTATCTATAGAGAAATTTTCGAGAATAAGGTTTATATCTGAAATCAGGTCACTAGTTGTATTTTCTTTCGTCTCTCCATATGGTTTTGATTTACCACATCCCCTTTGATCGAACATGATGAGATGATATTTTTTGGGGTCAAAAAATTTTTGATAAATAGGAGATGTTCCTGCTCCAGGGCCACCATGAAGAAATAACATGGGCATACCATGAGGGTTTCCATACTCCTCCACATATATTTCGTGAATATCACTCACCTTAAGAAGATGGGTTTTGAATGGTTTTGATATTTTATAAAATTGCACGGTTCATTATATCTTATAAACATCAGATCCGTCTGGTCTATGTTTATAAATTCTCAATGTCCACATATATTGCGAGACATCAAAAAGAATCTGTTGCTGAAGACACATATTTATTTTCAAGCAGTCTTCAACGATATTATTAGAAGGAAAATTATCAAGTTCAGGAAAGACTTTGAAAAAATAATCGTTTGATTCAAAGTTATACGTACACATGCAGGGAAGAACTTTAGAATTTGTCAATTTCGCCAGCTTGCTAATTGATTTTAGTGTTGCCTTTTGAGTATCAAAGAAATCAGTAAAGATTGAATCATCTAAACTTATATCCTCATCTGCAAGTAAATATAAAACACACGGTTTTTTCATTTTTTTTATTATACTTTTAAAGCTATTTTTATCTCTTGGGTAGACTATTACTTTATCAGTGGCTTTACTTCTTGATTTACCAATAAACCAATTCATCAAATTATTTTTAAATGGTTTATATATACTCAACAAATCGAATGTTGATAAAGCTCTGCCACCAAAGTCTAACGAAAGTGTATGCGGTGCCAGCAGAATAACGCTCTGTTTATTATCTAAGATTTCATCAATCAAATGTAAATCACTTTTAATTATTAGTTGCTGTAAATATTTATCAGATCTCCACCATAACAAAGGGAGATTTATGTACATATGACCTAGATGCTTGAAGAAAAGTTTAGATTGATTGTTGATGCCTTTGTCATCCAGATTCTTAAAAGTCATAGATAAATTTTTTTTGGTAATATCTCTTTTTGATTTACTAAATTTAAATAGTAGCCAACCTAAGGTAGTTCCCATGCTTGCTCGAACCCGCGCAGGAAGATATGCAATCAATAGTGTTAAAGATAGGAAGATCCATATAAACCAATACTTCGGATAAAGATAGGTAAATGAGAACTGCTCTCCTTGAGATGGATGCTCATTAAATGGATTATTTTTTGATATGAATGCTTTTTGCATTTTAGTATTTCCAAAAATATTTTGTTATAAGAATGATGAAGGTAAATATTTCTAGCCTTCCTATTATCATCATGAGAAGTAACAATGATTTTGAAAAATCATTTAATGATGCATAATTCCCGTATGCATCACCTAAAGCAGGGCCTAAGTTATTTATGCATGCTGCGACTGATGAAAAAGATGTTACTACATCATGTCCTGACAGCATTATTAATATTGATGCTGTAAAAAACAATATTATGTATAGAATTATGAAAGATAATATTGTCTCTATTGTCATATCATCAACTTTTTTATCATTCACTTTGATTGTTATTTCTGCTTTTGGATGTATCACTTTTAGTAGCTGCTTTTTGATTGATTTCAGCGCAATAGTAAACCTTATAACTTTCATTCCTCCACCAGCAGAACCCGCACACGCACCAATGAAACTTGATAAGAAGACAATAGTTATTATAAAAGTAGGCCAATTACTGTAGTTTGATACAGTAAAACCAGATGTGGTAGCAAATGAAAGAATATGAAACATAATATCAATATTCTCTAGCGACTGAGTCCTGCCGCCAGTAGAGAAGATAGCTACTAGCAACAATAAAATAATAATTATCAAAAGAAATGATTTCATTTCTGAATTAGATGTGTAAACCGTCAGAGATTTGTTTTTATAAAATAAAAAATGCAAGACAAAATTTAGCGCAGACAGAAGCATAAAAACCATACATATAATCTTTATTAGATCACTTGAATAAAATCCAATGCTTGCATCATGTGTAGAAAATCCCCCTATAGAGACAGTAGAAAAACTATGCCCGATGGCATCAAAATAGCTCATACCTGCAATTTTATATAATACTGCACAGGCGATAGTTAGTACGATGTATACGCCCCACAAGCTCTTTGCTGTTTCAGTGATTCTGGGGGAAAGTTTATTATCCTTAACAGGAGATGAGGTCTCAGCCTTATACAAGTACATACCTCCAACTCCTAAAATAGGAAGTATGGCGAGCACTAAAACTACAATTCCTATACCTCCCAACCATTGAAGTAACTGCCTGTATAGAAGAAGGGGTTTATTAAGGTTATCAATATTTGATACAACTGTAGCACCAGTCGTTGTCCAACCAGATGCAGATTCAAAAACAGCGTCTACTAGGCTGAATTTTAGACTTTCATCCATGAGAAATGGAATAGCTCCAAAAAAGCTTAAGACAAACCAGAATATTGCTACGATTAAAAATCCTTCACGTATTTTGATTTGTGATCTTTCTTTTTTATTTGGAAAGTATGCAAGGAGGCCTACAAAAAAAATTATTAAAAAAGATTGAAGAAAATTATCTATGCTCTCCCCATAAAAGAATGCAGCGCTAATTGGAATTAATATAAACAGACTAAAAATCAGTAAAATAATACCTGTGATCTTAAGTATTTGATAATAGTTCATTTAGAAGAATCCAATACCGACTTGAAACAGTTTTGCCAGTTTCGGAAAGTCTCTCTTATTTAATAGAAATATAATTAATCTATCTTCACTACATATCTCTATGTCACCTTGTGCAAGTATTACACCTTCATTTCTATATATGGCACCTATTCTACAGCCTTGAGGTAGTTCGAGATCAGATATTTTTTTACTAACAACTTTTGAGGTATTTTTATCTCCATGAATAATAACCTCAAACAATTCAGCTTCGCCAAAGCCTAAGGAATGGACTTTCACAACATCACTTGCTCTTACAGACGCTAAAAGTGAACCAATTGTTACATCTTCAGGTGATACAACAACATCTATCTCTTTAGAGACTAACTTGCGATATGAAGGCTTATTTATTATTGCGATCGATTTTTTCGCACCAAGATCCTTCGCTAGCTTAGATGATAAAATATTCATTTGATCATCATTCGTAACACTACAAAAAAAATCAACGTCTTTTATTCCCTCATTCTCTAAGAGTGATTCATCAGATATATCATCATTCAAAACTACGACGCTCTCTAGAGTTTCTGAGAGGTATTTCGATCTTGACTGATCTTTTTCTATTATCTTGGTTGAGAATTTCTCTGATAGCTTTGCTGCAAGGATAGTTCCTACATTTCCACCTCCGGCTATCATTATATTTTCTACACGGGACTGATTCTTTCGTAACTCACTCATGAATCGCATATTTTCTTCAGTTGCTAAAAAAAATACATCATCTCCTGTTTCTATTATGGAAGAGCCATTCACTGGTAGCGATTTTCTATCTCTATATATTGCTATAACATTTACATTCACATTCGGCATATGTTTTTTAAATTCTGAGAGTTTTTTGCCAGCTAGTGGGCCATCTTTAAGAACAGTTACACCAATGACTTGTAATTTGCCATCAGCAAAATCAAAAGCTTGAAATGCTCCAGGGTGTTCTATGATATTTTTGATAAAATCGGTAACAAGAAGACTGGGGCTAATTATTGAATCAATAGAAAATAAATCAAGGTTAAAATCAGATGTCTCTTCTCGGTACTCTGCATTTCTCAGTCTTGCAATTACATTTGGAACATTGAACATTTTTTTTGCTAGATGACATGAAACTAAATTAACCTCATCGCTTGCAGTTGTCGCAATTAGGATATCGCAGTCATTTAACTCTACTTGATTAAGAACCGATGGTGATGATGCATTTCCTTGTATGGTTTTTATATCATTGTCTTCTTGTAGATCCTCTAGCACAGATGCATTATTATCCACTAGGGTAATATCATTTCCATCATCAGTAAGGATCTTGGCCACAGAAGCGCCAACTTGTCCTCCACCTAATACTGCTATTTTTTTCATGGATGTTGCTTTGGTGACAATTCTACATCATCTAAAAGTTAATTGTATATATTTAATACTAATTTAAACCGAGATTATTGAGTAGCCTAACTTTGAATTCTGAGTTAGAGTTAAATAAATCTCTATTTGTAATGACCTTTTTCCCCTCAAGTTGTAGTTTATTAATTGATATGTATCCTCCTTTTGCACTCACAAGCAATTCGTCTTTTGAAAAAGACTTGATCTCACCAAAAGTCATATCATGATCCTGTTGGATATAAGTAGCATCTATAATTTTAATATCCTCTCCTAGTAAATTCGTTCGTGCAACAGGCCATGTGCTTAGTGCTCTGATTCTATTAAAAATAGTAACGACATCTAGATCCCAATAAAAAATACTGTCTTCTTTTTGGATCTTATTTGCATATGAAATTTCATCGGGATGGTCACTATCTATAAATTCTCTCTGAATTAGCCTGTTAATAGCAACTGATAAATTATTTACTGCTAACTCTGTCAAACTATCTTGAATTGATGAACAATTATCACTTTCTAAAATTTGGTATCTTTCTTGAAGTATAATATTACCTTCGTCTAATTTTTCGTTTATCCTGAAAAAGGTATAACCAGTATATTCCTCGCCGTTAATAAGTGCATGTTGTATTGGAGCTGCGCCTCTGTACCTAGGCAGCAATGAACAATGTAAATTCATAATCCCGTACTTGCAATGCTCTATTAAACTGATGGGAACTAACTTGCCATATGCATAAATTATACCAAGGTCATAATTGGAACTCATAATCTTTTTAGTTACAGAATCATTGAACCGATCTGGGAGTATGTATTTAATATTTTGTTCTTCACAACATTGATGAACAGATGTCTTAATAACTTTTCCTCGACGTGTTTTAGCAGTACCTTGAGACACTACTAGCGATACATCATGACCTAATTCAATAGTTTTGTGCAATAAAGGAACTGAATAATAGGGACTACCAAAGAAAATAATTTTCAAACTTTTCATTTGATATATGGATTCTCTGTTCTTTGTGGGCTTGTATTATTTTTTTTTTGTTTTATTAGACCTTTCTCAATCTTGGATCTTTTCATATCTGATAGATAATCAACAAATATCTTGCCATCAAGATGATCTATTTCATGTTGGATGCATACAGCTAAAAGTTCTGATGCTTCTGAATTGAATTTATTTCCATTAACATCTTTTGCTTCATATTTAATATGATTAAATCTCTCGACTTTTTCATAAAAACCAGGGACAGAAAGGCATCCTTCGTCGAAGAGGATAGGTTCGTTCATTTCTAAAATAACTGGATTTATCAATACTAGTTTTTGATTCTGTTCTTTGGAAACATCAATCGTTATAACGCGTGTAATTACATCGATTTGAATAGCAGATAGTCCAATGCCTTTCTCATGATACATCGTTTCAAACATGTCTGAAACTAACTCTTTTAAGCTGTCGTCGAAGGATGTATGCTCTGGGCAATGTTGTCTTAGCCTGTTATCTGGGTAATGTAGAATACTTCTCAAAGTCATTTTTTTATTCTAATATCTTGTACTTATCGTTATTTTGATAGTATAAAGTAAAAAATAGAATAATTAAGCATGGTATACGTATGAAAAACTTAATGATTGTGGAATCTCCCACTAAAGTTAAAAGTATAGAGAAATTTCTTGGTCCAGATTTTAAGGTAATAGCGTCTGTAGGTCATGTAAGAGATCTTGTTTCCTCTGCTAGAAAAGGGATAGATGTAGATCAAGGATTTAAGCCCGTTTGGAAAGTTTCAAATAATAAGAAAACAGTAATCGACGACATAAAAAAATTTACGAAAGATGCTGATGTTATTTACTTCGCAACCGATCCAGATAGAGAGGGGGAAGCCATCTCCAAACATTTATATGACATTTTAGATAAAGCAAAAATACTTAAAGAGAAAGAAACACATAGAGTAGTCTTCAATGAGATTACGAAAAATGCTGTGACCGAAGCACTAAAGAAGCCAAGGTCAATATCAACGAGTTTATGGGATGCATACCTAGCAAGAAGAACTCTTGACTATCTCATGGGTTATGACATTTCAGAATTTTTATGGAAAAAGGTTAGTAGAGACGCTCGTGCTGGGAGAGTCCAGAGTCCTGCATTGAGACTAATCGTAGAACGAGAAATAAAAATAAATGCCTTCACTCCCGAAGAATTTTGGAATATCACTGCAAGTGTTTCAAACAGTCAGAGAAATATTGAAATTGATTTATCTCAGATAAAAGGCGAAAAAGTGAAGAAAGACAATATAACCATTATAAATGATTCCAAAAAGGCAAATGAGATTAAGTCTATGATTGGATCACATGACAAAGTCAGAGTATCAAATATAAAGCATGGACAGAGGAAAACAAAACCAAGGGCGCCCTTCACAACAGCATCTCTTCAACAAACTGCGTACACTAGTCTGGGATTGTCAGTTAAACAAACCTCGGCAATAGCCCAAAGATTATACCAAGGCATGGACATAGGAGGTGGACAACCTGAAGGGCTGATTAGTTATATGAGGACAGACTCGACAAGTTTATCAAAGGATGCATTAGATGATATCTCTGCCTACTTGAATAATAATCACCAAGGGCTCGCATCAGATGAAGTTAGAATATATAAAGGTAAAACAAAAAATGCACAAGAGGCACATGAGGCAATTAGACCTACATCAATGTCTAATACGCCAGACAAAATAAAAAAATATTTAGAAGAAAATGATTATCGCCTTTATGATTTGATATGGAAAAGGGCGCTAGCATCACAGATGAAAGACTCCATAAGTAAAACAGTATCAATAGATTTATTAGCGGGAGATGATTTTCTATTCAAGTTTTCTGGATCGTATTTAGATTTCCCAGGTTTTAAAGAAGTATATAGCTTTGGTGATAATGATGAAAAAGAGAGAGAAAATAAAAAAATTCTCGAAAGTCTTAAGATAAATGATGAATTAAATATAGACTCTGTAAACACAGAACAAAAATTTACTCAACCCCCTGCCAGATATAATCAAGCAAGTCTAATTCAAGCACTTGAGGAACTTGGGATTGGTAGGCCCTCCACTTACGTTACAATAATTAATAAAATTATGGAAAGTAATTATGTAGATCCTGATAAGAGTAATTTTCAACCCACTGCCCTAGCAAAAGTCGTTTATGAAACCCTCATAAATCACTTCAAAAATGATTTGGTAGACTTTGATTTTACTGCAAGGCTAGAGGAAGACTTAGATAAAATTGCAAATGGTGAGAAAGAATACATGGATTGTGTAGAGAAGACGTATAAACCATTTAAAAATAATCTAGATGATAAAATTAAAACAGTTGATATATCTGAACAAAGAGAACTAAAAGATCTTGGAGTGCACCCAGAGACTAACAGGCCCGTAACTGTTCGCCTCACAAGATACGGTCCTACAATTCAGATGGGCACTAAAGATGATGAAGAGAAACCAAAATGGGCAGCATTAACGCCAGAACAAAAAAAGAATATCGATGCTATCACACTAGATGATGCTATTCGATTATTTAAATTGCCTGAGAAAATCGGAGAATTCGAAGGAGAAGATATTTTAATTAATATTGGACCATTTGGACCATATGTTAAATGTGGAAAAACGAATGTTTCGATGAAAGAAATTGATATTTTTTCCTTGTCAGAACAAGAAGCAATATCTCGAATAGAAGAAAAAAAAGAGATTGATGCAAATAGAGAAATTAAAATTTTTGAGTCATCTGGAATTAAGGTTTTAAATGGAATGTATGGACCTTATATTACAGATGGGAAAAAAAATGTTCGAGTACCAAAAGATATCGAACCTCAATCACTGAATGAAAATACATGTATTGAGATGATCAAGAATGCTCCTAAAAGGAGGGCTAGAAGAACTCGTGCGAAGCGATGATACCTAAGCTAAATCCACGTGATGCTTCTGAGGTACTAAAAAATGGTGGAACGGCAATCTATCCTACTGAGGGAATATATGGCCTTGGTTGCGATCCTTTTAATTCAAAAAGTGTAGAAAATATTTTTAAAGCTAAAGGACGAAGCAAAAATAAAAGTTTTATCATTCTTGGCTCTGATATTAAATATTTCCATAATATAATTGACAATACATATTTTATGGATGAATCATTACAGTCTGAGAGTTTTACTACATGGGTGGTTCCATCAAATGAAAATTGTCCACCGTGGCTTAAGAAAAATAATACAGTTGCGATAAGATTGACAAAACATGAGACCGTAAAGCTACTATGTGATCACATGAATGCGCCTATAATATCAACCAGTGCAAATCTGTCAAATACTCAATATGATGGTGATATAGTAAATATTGAAAAAGTCTTCGATGAGAAAATAGACTGTATTGTTAAAGGCATCTTGGGCAACGAGAGAAAACCTTCAACTATAAAACATATAATCACAAAAGAAGTTATAAGAGCATAACAATGAAATCAAATGAAATATCAAAGAGCTTTAAAAAAACTCAAAATCAAATTATCAAAGCTATAAAAACACTAGACTCGACAATTGTCAAGAAATCATCTACTTGGAAACATAGGACAGGTGGCGGTGGGATAAGCTGTGAAATGGAAGGAAGAAAATATATTGATAAAGCAGCTGTTAATTTTTCAAGTATAGTAGGCGATAAACTTCCAGCGAGCGCCTTACAAAAATCTGGAGTAAGTGGTCTCAATAAATATAGAGCTACAGGGGTTTCAGTAATTATTCATCCTACTAACCCGAAAATACCGTGTGCTCACATGAACATTAGATTTTTTGAAGCCAAAGTGAATAAGAAGAATGTTTGGTGGTTTGGTGGAGGTTTTGATCTAACTCCTTACTTCATTAATAAATCAGATATTCATTATTGGAAAAACTCAGCAAAAGAACTTTGTGATAAATACAAAAGGGGAATGTATGAAGAATACAATAAAAATTGTAATGAGTATTTTTTCTTACCGCATAGAGAAGAGCCAAGAGGAGTAGGCGGATTATTCTATGATCAAATGAATTCGCCTGATTATAGAACATGTAAAGAGTTCTCTCTTGATTGCGCTAGTACATTCAAAAATTCATATTTGTACCTATTCAACCTGAAAAAAAATAAAAAATATACGAAAAAAGAAAAATCATTTCAATTATACCGCAGAGGTAGATATGTAGAGTTTAACTTACTGTATGATCGAGGGACTCTATTTGGACTTCAGTCAGGCGGAAGAGCTGAATCGATTCTTATGTCTCTACCACCTGAGGTTACATGGAATAAAAAATATGACTTTAGTAAGTATGAAAAAAAACTGATGGAAATGTTTTCTCTAGCTAGAAAGTAAAGAGTCCACCAGATCTGTATTAACCTTTTTCTCCTCATCTTTTAGATCAACTATAGCCGTTGTAAGTCTTGAAACACAATTCATCTTACCTGCCTCGTTGAATATTTCTATACTCCAAACATGCACAGACTTGCCGAGGGCGATTGGTTTTGTAATGCCTGTTACAATTCCAGATCGAACTGGTCTAATATGATTTGCATTAAGTTCGAGTCCTACTGCTTTTTGTTTTCTCATATCTAAACATAAATTTGAGGCAATGCTTCCAAGAGATTCTGCAAGAACACATGAAGCGCCACCGTGAAGCACACCACGAGATTGTCTTGTGATATCTTCAACAGGCATAGTTGCTGAGATTGAATTATCAGTTATATCAGTAAATTTAATTCCCAAGTGCTTGTTTATATTGTTGTCACGAAGTGTAATGACGTGCTCAAGAGTATAATTTTCATGCCAAATTCTCATCAATCTACCTCATATGTTAAAACTTGATAGATTAATATATCATCTTCTCTTAAAATAAAAAGTCTAATGAAAAAATTATCTAAACAATCATTCCCGTCCTTAAGGATGAGACGGCTAAGAAGTACCGATAACATAAGAAGACTCGTAAGAGAGACGAAATTAGCCCCAGAAAATCTTATTCAACCAATTTTTTTGAGTGAGGGCAAAAACAAGAAAGAGAAAATATCCTCTATGCCTGATATTTTTAGATTATCGATTGACCATGCTTTAAAAGAAATCAAAAAACTATCAACTGTAGGAATCATTGCAGTTGCCTTGTTCCCAAAGATAGCAGCATCAAAGAAAACATTAAATGCAGAAGAGGCATATAAACCAGATGGGTTAGTCCAAACATGTATAAAGAAGATAAAGGATAAATTTCCTGATTTATTAGTTATAAGTGATGTTGCTTTAGATCCTTATACATCTCATGGGCAAGATGGAATAATTGATAAGAAGGGTTATATTGTCAACGATGATACAAATAACATTCTTGTAAAACAGGCACTAAGCCATGCTGAATCTGGTTCCGATATTATAGCTCCCTCAGATATGATGGATGGAAGAATAAAGCTTATAAGAAAAGAACTAGAGAAGAATCAATTTTATAATACTAAAATTTTATCTTACTCTGCAAAATATTCATCAAGTTATTATGGTCCTTTCAGGG
>CACAVP010000011.1 GCA_902535975.1 uncultured Gammaproteobacteria bacterium
AGCAGGAATTTCGCCACCTGATAAAACGTAATCTCCAATTGAAATCTCCTCATCTACAAGATTATCTAATATTCTCTCATCAAATCCCTCATATCTACCGCATATAAAAGTAATACTATTTTCAGCAGACAGCTCATTAAGTTTTGATTGTGTTAAAAGCTTACCTTGTGGAGATAGTAGAATCTTTTTTGAGGGCTTTATCTCTTTGAGTGCTTCCTTTACAGGTCCGTACTGTATTATCATACCAGGACCCCCACCAAAAGGTTTAAAATCAACTCTCTTGTGCTTATCATTTGTGTAATCTCTCAGATTAATAACATTCATGCTGATGAGCCCTCTATCTAATCCTTTCTTTATGAGTCCATGGCTTTTGAAAGACTCAAAAAATTCTGGGTAGACAGTCAGTAAGTTAAATAGTTTCATGATCTATGATAATTTTTTCATTGGGTATCACTTTGATGTGATCATTAATATATGGAATGTATACGAGCTCTTTATTCTGTTTTATGGCTAGAATATCATTTGCTCCATTGTTGAAAATAAAATCTACAGATCCTATATAAGAATCTTTTGTAGTGTAAACTTCTAATCCTTCGATATCTTTCCAGTAGTATTCGCCCTTTTTTAAGGCAGGAATATCCGAAGCTTCAATAAAAATATTCTGTCCAACAAGAGATTCTGAGATGTTGATGTCATCATAGTTTTCGATTTTAATTATGATTTTTTTGGGCATAGTCTTCAAATTGGTAATCTTGATGTATTCTTTACAATTTTTAATGTGAAGAAAAGTATTATAGTTCTTGATATTATGTGATGGATAAGAGTACGATTGAATCACAAACCAGCCCTTAATTCCATGTGTAGAGACTATCTTACCTATAACAATGGCGCTATGTTTTTTCATGATCTAATCCGTGGAAAATTGGATCAGGTTTTTTCTTTTTGTGTGCTAGCTTCTTCTGCTTTTACCTCTTCTGCAGGCGCTTCTTCTGTTTTCGCTTCTTCAGCTGGTGCTTCTTCTGTTTTCGCTTCTTCAGCTGGTGCTTCTTCTGATTCTTTAGCTTTCTGTTTTTTTAATCTATTCTTCTCTAATAACTCACTTTTAATCTTCGACCTCTTCTCAAGGTTATCTGGATCAAGCGAATATTTCTGGAGTAGTTTCACTCTGTCTGACATTTGAGCACCTTGATTTAGCCAATACTCGAGTCTGTCCTGTTTAAGCGTAATTCTTTTTTCATTTTCTAGATTAGGATCGTAGCTACCTATTCTCTCAATGCATTTCCCGTCTCTTTTAGACTTTTGATCTACAACCACAATATGGTAATAAGGCCGTTTCTTGCCTCCGCCTCTAGATAATCTTACTCTGACCATTTATACCTCATTTTTGAATCATGTGATTATATCACCACATAGTAAAAAACCCATACTTTTTAAACAAAAATAACAAAAATTTAGCCTATTAATAGACAATTTTATATATAATCATCAGTGATGGACCTTTATAAAACTTGTTTACTTAAAACAACAGTATCAGATCAATAAAGCAATAATGCTGTATCTACCGCATATAATCGGAATTATATATCTCGCAATGTCTGTTTGTCTATTTAACTTATATTTAGGCAGAGACTGTAAGATTCCATTGAGCATTTCTTATTTAAGAATTATTGGTTTATTTTTATTAGGATTATTTGTTTTTAAGGTTGCGTATCCATTTAACGTTTTTAGTTTTGTAAGTTCGCTATTCATTATACTTTTTATAATAAATCTATTCTTTATAGTCCTTAATTTTTACCGACCTGTTGATTACATCGGCCTTATACTTAATCCAGTAATATTTCTTGCACTACTTACCTTTATTTTAGTTGATTTACCACAAGCAGGTTCGACTGTTGAGAAAAATTTGTACATACACATTATATTCTCATTGTCTTCATATGGATTTCTCTTCCTTGCTGGTATTCAGGCCTTGATTTTGAAATATCAAATAACAAGTATTAAAAACATTCATCACTCAACTCTTCTTAATTCATTCCCTTCTATTGAGGAAATGGGTAAAATTATGCACAGGTTGATTCTGTCTGGATTTATCTTACTAACACTGTCACTTCTCTCTGGAATACCATATATGACTAGTGCTGTTGGAAACGATAATAGTCAGAAGATAGTATTCTCTATAATAGCTTGGATGGCGTATCTATACCTATTGTTTAAAAAATCAAATTACGGAATTAATGATACAACTGCGGCAAACATGACAATTGGTGGTTTAGTATTTCTCCTGTTTGCATATTTAGGAACAAAACTCTTTATTGGATAATTCACCATTATGAGCTCTATAACTCTAGAAACCCTTTTTTTAGTCCTGATAATTTTGTTATTCATGTCGGCATTTTTTTCTGGATCAGAAACAGCATTAATGAGTGTAAACAAATATAAACTGAAACATCGTGTAAAAAATAATGAGCCTTCAGCAATAAGAGTAGAATATTTGCTGAATAATACAGATAAAACGCTAGGCTTGATATTGCTCTTAAATAACTTTGTTAATATTCTAGCCTCGGCCATTACAACTCTTATTGCTATTGAAATTTATGGCGACAAAGGTGTTGCTATTGGAGCAGGAATTCTAACTTTCTTGATACTAGTTTTTTCTGAGGTTACTCCAAAAACATTCGCATCACATTATGCTGATGCTATTGCGTATAAAATATCTTTTATATTTTATTATGCTCTTAAAGTTTTCACTCCGATTGTAGTTTTCATTAATTTTTTTTCAAAATCTATATTAAAAATATTTAGAGTAAATAAAAAATTAAAAGGATCAGATAATCTTTCCAATGAGGAAATAAAAACTATCATCCAAGAATCATCAAGTAAAATAACTGAAAACTATGAGGAAATGGTGCTTAACTTACTGGATTTACAGCAAGTTACTGTAGAGCATGCAATGATTCCAAAAAATGATGTAGAGGGAATAGATATAAATGACTCTGAGGAAAATATTAACAAAAAATTAATAGATATAAATCATACGAGAATGCCGATTTATACAAAATCATTTAACAATATAAAAGGTTTCTTGAATAAGAAACATATCCCGTCTATGGTACGAAATAATAATACAATTAAAGTTGAAAATTTACTTGAGTACATCACAGAGCCTTATTTTATTCCAGAAGATACTTCTTTGCTCAGCCAACTTATAACCTTTAAAAAAGAAAAAAAGAGGATTGGCTGTGTAGTAAATGAGTATGGTGATATCAAAGGTATACTCACGCTCGATGATATTTTAGAGGAAATTGTGGGAGAATACAGTGTATCTGTCCAAAAAGACACTCTTATAAGGGACATATCTCAGAATAAAATAGAAGTTCATGGGTCTATACAACTTAGAGATATAAATAAACGATTAGGTATAAACTTATCAGACTCTACGGTTACAACTATCAACGGGTATATTCTTGAAGCTTTGCAAGAGATTCCTCAAGCGGGTATGACTTTTAGAGAGGATAATATTATTATAGAAGTAGATAGAGTGAATAATAATTACGTGGAGAAGGCAACAATTACTAATAATGGCTAAGAAAAACACAAATTTAAGTAACTTTGAGAGTGATTTAAAAAAACTTCAAGATATCTTGGATGATATTGAATCAGATAAGTTATCTCTAGAAGAATCAATTGAAAAATACAAAGAGGGTGTGGAGCTATCTAAAAAATGTCAGAAAGCACTTGAAGACGCTAAACAAATAATTAAAGTCCTTGATAATGAAAAATAACAATTATCCCGTCCTCAATAAAATTAATGTTCCGTCTGATCTTAAAAAACTAGATAACAGAGAATTAAAATTACTTGCTGAAGATATCAGAGCATACATACTAGAAGTTATCTCTCAAACAGGAGGACATCTTGCTGCAGGCTTAGGAACTGTGGAGTTATCGATATCACTTCATTATGTATTCAGAACTCCAATTGATAAAATCATATGGGATGTAGGACATCAATGTTATCCACATAAAATACTGACGGGTAGGAAAGATGAGATGCTTACAATAAGAAAGTATAAAGGCATTAGCGGTTTCTTGAAAAAAAATGAGAGCGAGTATGATGTTTTTGGTGCTGGTCATTCTAGTACATCCATTAGTGCAGCTTTAGGTATGGCTATCGCTAGAGATATGAGGGGTGAGAATCATAAGATCGTCTCAGTTATAGGTGATGGCGGTATTACTGCTGGTATGTCATATGAAGCACTGTGTCATGCTGGGTATCTAAAAAAAGATATGCTAGTAATTCTTAATGATAATGAGATGTCGATATCACCAAATGTAGGAGCGATGAATAAATATTTAACTAAGATTCTCTCTGGCAAGACTGTATCAACTATTAAGCAAAAAGGTGGTGAATTCCTAAGTGATAAATCCCCCATAAAAAGAATTATTAAAAAAATAAAAGATAATGCACAAAACATACTATCTCCCGGACATTTATTTGAGGAAATTGGGTTTAGTTACTATGGACCTATTGATGGACATGACATTTCATCATTGAATAAAGTTTTGAGCAATCTCAGAAATAAGAGTGGTCCTATTTTGCTGCATGTAATTACAAAGAAAGGTAAAGGCTACAAAATAGCTGAGCAAAATCCGATTAAGTATCATGGTGTTACTCCTTTCAACGTAAAAACAGGTGTCAGTGAAAAGCCAAAAACACCAAAGATGCTCACCTTTACAAATATATTCAGTAAATGGATAAATTTTGCAGCTTCAAATAATTCTAACCTTGTAGCAATTACTCCGGCAATGAGAGAAGGCTCCGGACTTGTAGAATTTGAGGAGAAATTTCCCTCAAGATTCTTTGATGTAGGAATTGCAGAACAGCACTCTGTTACCCTAGCAGCAGGTATTGCTACAGGGGGGCTAAAACCAATTGTAGCAATATATTCGACTTTTCTACAAAGGGCATTTGACCAGTTAGTACATGATGTGAATCTTCAAAATTTGGATGTAATGTTTGCCATAGATAGAGCTGGTCTTGTTGGTGCCGATGGTGAAACCCATCATGGAATTTATGATATCTCATTCATGCGCATATTACCTAATATTGTTCTTATGACGCCTTCAAATGAGAGAGAATTGATACTAATGTTAAATACAGGATTAGATCATAAAGGCCCATCAGCAATAAGATATCCTAGAGGCAACACTGAATGTAGTGATATAGACATAACAGAAGAGAAAATACCTGTTGGTAAATCAACACTGATCCAAAAAGGTCAAAAAGTTGCTATTCTTGTATTTGGGCAATTATTGAATGAAGTAATTGATATTTCTAAGAAGCTATCTCTTACACTTGTAGATATGAGATTTGCTAAGCCCATAGATAAAGATAGAATAGATGAATTAGCAAGCAGTCATCAACACTTAATAACCATTGAGGATAATGTTGTTACAGGGGGTGCTGGATCATCTATAAATGAATATCTTGTTGAGAAAGGTTACGAAATTACAATAACAAATTTTGGAATACCAGATCAAATTGTATCGCATGGTAGTCAGAGCGAATTATATGCTGAGATAGGTTTAGATAAAAAATCATTAGAATACAGAATAAATGAGATATACAATCACATTTCAAGTAACAAAAAAATAGTTGAATAATGTTCAAACTCATTGTTAAAAAGGAATTTTCATCCGCTCATATTTTGCATGGTCATCCAGGAGATTGTAAGCGGATGCATGGCCACAACTGGATTGTGGAAGCAAAAGTTGAAGGAGATAATATCAATAAAATTGGCATGGTAATTGATTTTAAAGATATTAAAAAAAATCTAGCCGATATTGTATCTAAACTAGACCATAGATTTCTTAATGAAATTGAACCCTTCATTGAGAATAATCCCACAGCGGAAAATATCTCAAAATATATTTATAAAGAGCTATCAAAAAATATTAATACTGATAACATAAAAGTCAGTGAGATAAAACTTTGGGAAACAAACAATTCTGCAGTGATTTACACGGAATGAACAAAAGGGGGTAGAATGTCAACATCAAAGTCAAAACTAGAAATCAGCAACCTTCCAGATACGCAAGGTCAGGCTGATACAAGAAACATGCCTATCAACAAGGTAGGTATAAAAGATATAGTTCACCCGATGATCATCAAGCAAAGATCAGGTAAAGAACAGTCTACTATTGCAAACTTCAATATGTATGTGAATTTACCTCATGATTTCAAGGGTACTCATATGTCAAGATTTGTGCATATTCTTAATAATCATGAGGAACAAATAACAGTGGATTCCTTCAAAAAAATGATCGATGAAATGCTTATTCTTCTTGAAGCAGAATCAGGACATATTGAAATGAAATTTCCTTATTTTATCAACAAAACAGCACCAGTTTCAAAAGTAAAAAGCTTGCTAGATTACTCTGTGTCTTTGATAGGTGAAATCGAAGACGGTAAATCAAAATTAAAAGTAAAAGTTTTGGTGCCTGTAACTAGTCTTTGCCCATGCTCGAAAAAAATTTCGGATTACGGTGCTCATAATCAAAGATCTCATGTAACGATCACAGTTACGATCAATGACTTTATATGGATTGAGGAAATAATTGATATAGTAGAAAAAGAAGCATCATCTGAACTTTATGGTTTACTAAAAAGACCAGATGAAAAATTTGTTACTGAGCGAGCTTATGATAATCCTAAATTTGTTGAAGACATGGTTAGGGACATTGCAGTGCATTTCAACAGTGATGATAGAGTGACTGAATATGTAGTTGAGTCTGAAAATTTTGAATCTATACATAATCACTCAGCTTATGCTCAGATTCATAAAGTCAAAGATTAATATCTAACGAAGGTTGGCGTAAAGACCCCTGATAAGTTCTTCTGTTGGTGATGTCTGAACTTGAGTGTAAGACTCATTCTCAATAGTCACAAGTGTATGCTGCCCTTTTTCTCCACCAAGAGAAACTCTTACGATAAATGTGTCAGCTTCATTGCTACCACCAAAAATTTTACTAAAGAATCCCGGGCTTTCTTTTACAGTCTTATTACTCAGAATTATCTCTCTTTTTTCAAGGTACTCACTTTCAGTAATGATTGATCTATCGCGTAAAGATGTCAGCTTGCTTAGCTCCTCGGAAACTTCCGTACTATAACTTATTGATTCACTCAATGATACCAATATTAATCCATCCGAAGGCTTTTGAGAGAGTATGTTTATCCCGAGTTTATCTAGGCTAGATATGATTCTAGGATAAACTCTTTCATAAGCATCTGGAATGTATAATGTTTGAAATCCATTTTCATCACTTGATAGCAACACTTTATCAGTTGTCCTATTAAGTTTTGCTACAACATATCCTGCTTCTCTTGCTTCATCACCTCCAAGATACATATACATTCTGCTTATCATCTCATTCTCAAATTCAATGTCTCTTGGTCTATTTTGCCACCTAAATTCGGTGTCTCCATCAGACATGAATTCTTTGCCATAATGGGTTACGACTATATCGTAACCACTCTCTTTTCTTACTAATCTAGTAGCGTAACTATCCCTTGTCTCAGGCGAAACTAACAAAGGAACATATCTTCCAACAACTCGCTGTACTGTACCAAGCTGCGCCTCACTAAGATTCTCTAAATAGTTTGTTCTTATAGAGGCAATGGTGATATCTTCATTAAGAATTTGAAATCCTTCAGTCAGCCAGAATGATTTTATTTTGTTCCAAAGTGCGATTTTATCAGTCGTTAATACAGACAAAAATGTGCTTTGGCCTTGTCTAAATATTTTAATATTATCTAACTGGGTGTCTACAGTGAATAATTTATCATTATCATTACTAACAATATCAGGCAAAGACAGTGATCTTTGAGTATTTGGTTGAGTCAAATCTGGCGGTATTATTAGGTCAATTTGTGAAGATGAGTAATCCTCGTCTGTTTTATATACCAGTTTCTCGTTTCTTGGATCCGATAATATGTTTTTCGCGTAGTTGCTAAGACCACTACACCCTGTCAAAAGTATTGAGAACAATGCGACAATTGAAATTTTATTCATCGATGACTCCTGATTTTATCAAGCCTTCAGTTAACGGTCTATCAAATTTTTCATCCATCCATGTTAAAGGCAGTCTGATACCTTTTTTGATAAGTCCCATTTTATGTAAACACCATTTCACAGGTATGGGGTTAGATTCACAGAATAATAAATCATGGAGGATGTCTAAATTTGAGTTTAATTTTGATGCGTTCTCGATATCATCTTCAAGAGCACTTTGGCACATTTGGTGCATTTGTAAAGGCGCCACATTAGCAGTGACAGATATATTCCCTGAAAATCCATCTGCTATGTCAGACATAGATGTTTTATCATCACCAGTGAAGATCTTCATGTCCTGAGAACATAATTTCATAAGAGATAAAGATCTATCTTTATTGCCTGATGCTTCCTTTATGCCGACAATATTTTTATGAGTTGACAGCCTCATGACTGTTTCCGGTTGCATATCTACAGATGTTCTTCCTGGCACATTGTATAGAATTTGAGGGATATCAACTATGTCAGCAATTTTTTTATAATGCTGATAAAGTCCTTCTTGTGTGGGCTTGTTATAGTATGGAGTCACAAGCAGACAACCATCAGCTCCATTATTTTTTGCGCTTTTTGTTAATTCAATAGCTTCCGAGGTGGAGTTAGCGCCTGTACCAGCTATTACTGGAATTCTGCCATTAACAAACTCAATGGTTTTCTTTATGACTTGTGAGTGCTCATCAAAATCTAATGTCGCAGATTCTCCGGTTGTTCCAACAGATACGATTACATCTGTCTGATTTTGGATGTGAAATTCAACTAAGTTTTTAAGAGAAAGAAAGTCAATAGAACCATCTTCATTCATAGGAGTTACTATTGCAACCATACTTCCTTTAAACATATTCATAAATTTTCCTACGTTGTCGCGCGTGGCCATACGTTTAAGATGGTATTAATCAATACTGCTAGAGGTATAGCGAAAAAGACCCCCCAAATACCCCAGACAGACCCAAAGAACAATATAGATAATAGTATAGCAAATGGATGAATGTTTACAGCGTCTGAGAATAAAATTGGAACCACTACATTACCGTCAATGGCCTGTATCAACAAATGGCCAATCACAACGTACCAGAATTCTGATGCAATTCCCCATTGGAAGTAAGCGACTAGTACTATGGGTATAGTGACAGCAATCATACCCACGTATGGGATAATAACAGAGACACCACATAGAAAGCTCAACAATAGAGAATAATTGAGCCCCAGTGATATGAATAAAATAAATGATGCTACCCAGACAATAATTATTTCAATGAATTTACATCTAATGTAATTTCCAATTTTTAAATTTAGTTCTGAGTATGCTTTTTGAGTTAACTCTAATTTTTTAGGAAAAAATTTTGATATCCAACCATTAATAGCATCCTTATCAAACAACATGAAAAAAATCATAATCGGTACAAGAATCGTGTAGACAATTATTGCAAAAAGTCCACCTGCTGATGCTAGAGAAAATGCAAATATAGAATTTCCTAATTTCGATGTTTCTCCCTGAAGACCAAGAAAGAGGCTATCAATATAGTCTTTGGGAATATACTCATTTTGATCATACATCCCCAAAATAAGATTTTTGCTTTTATCAAATATTTCAGGGAGAGATTTTACAAATAATGTAAGTTGGTCAAGTAACAAAGGTATTAGCATAAATAATGTAATTACACTTAAAATTAAGAATATAAGGAAGACTACGATTACAGAAATATTTCTAACAATATGAGCAGTCTTCATGAGATTTTGAACAAGACCCTCAAGCATATATGCTAAAACAACAGCCACTAGAATAGGTGATATAGTTTGGATTAGAATGTAAGTTATTAAAACAGAAAAAATCACTATCAAAGCAAGTGATACTTGATTGGGGTCAGTAAAGTTTTCTTCGTACCATTGTTTTAAATAATTAAGCATTGATCAGTTTATCAAGATTATTGATATATATGATACATACAATCATGGTAAACTTAAACAATTATAGGTTTCTAAAAAGTATAATGAAGGCATCTAAATACCCACTATTTACCCAGAAAAATGAACCATCTGACGCTGAGATCATTAGTCACAAGCTTATGATTAAAGCAGGCTTAGTAAGACAACAATCTTCTGGCCAATATAATTTTCTACCAATGGGCCTACGAATACTAAAAAAGATAGAAAATATCATTCGCCAAGAGATGAATGCAATTGGATCTGCTGAGATTCTTATGCCCTCAATTCAGCCACGTGAACTATGGCAAGAATCAGGGAGATGGGATGATTACGGTCCCGAGCTTCTAAGACTTAATGATAGACATGACAGAGAGTATTGTGTTGGTCCGACGTTTGAAGAAGTTATAACAGATTTGATAAGAAAAGAACTTAATAGCTATAAACAACTTCCTATAAATCTTTATCAAATATCATCAAAGTTTAGAGATGAAATAAGGCCAAGGTTTGGAATAATGCGTGCGAGAGAGTTCATAATGAAAGATGCTTACTCATTTCACTTAGATACGGCTTGTCTAGATGAGTGGTATGAAATCTATAAAGAGGCATACAATAAAATATTTATGCGCCTACAATTAGAATATACTATGGTTGATGCAGATAGTGGTAATATTGGTGGGAGTAAATCAAATGAATTTCATGTTATTGCGAACACTGGTGAGGATGATCTTCTAATTGATAAAGATGGTGTAGGTATAAATTTTGAAATCGCAAAAGAAAAATATAAAACAGATAATATAGAAAAAATCAGAAATGAAAATAGCCTTATTCACAAAAAAGGGATAGAAGTAGGTCATATCTTCAAGTTAGGTGATAAATATAGCAAATCAATGAATCTCTCTATCGCAGATTCAGAAAATAATAATCATTTTCTTCAAATGGGCTGCTATGGTATTGGGGTATCTAGAATAATAGCGGCGGCTATTGAACAAAACTACGATACGAAGGGAATCATTTGGCCTAAAAGTATTTCACCTTTTGATGTAGTCATTATCGAAATCGACGGCGAAAAAAATGAAGAAGTAAGAAAATATTCTGAAAGTATTTATGAAATTCTAATCGATAGAGACATAGATGTTATTTTAGATGATAGAAATGCAAAACTGGGCAATAAGCTTCACGACTGGGAGCTGATAGGTGTTCCTCAGTTTATTATCATTGGGAGATCTGAAGCCCAAAACAATGAGGTCACATACATAAAAAGAGGGGCTGCGGAAAAAGATACTCTAAAACACGATGAACTTTATAATGTTCTGCAAAGTTAATCTAGAAAACGATATTTATCTTTTTGTTTCTCATACTGCTCGTATGCCATGTTAGCTTCATTCAACGCTTTTTTGGCTAATGTGACGGATTTCTCATAATTCTGCTCTTTGTGTGCCTTCTTAGCATTTTTAATTATCTTCTTGGTATCTCGCCATGCATTTTTTACCTTTAAAACTTTTTTATATTTTTTCTCAGCTTCTTGAATTATTTTAGAAGACGTCTGCTCATCGAATTGATCAGCGCTGATATTTAGTGCTTGGAATGATGAAAATATAAAAACTAGAAATAAAGCAATTCTCATTTATCATTCTCCAAAAATATTATGTCTGATTCTTCCCTATAACCGACAACCCAGAGACCCCTTGTTTTCGCATAATCTCTAGCTTTTTCTCTAGATTTGTCTGAAATATTTTTATGTATTATGAGGCTTTGGCCAGGTAAAATCAAATCTGCATCGTATATCTTGTTTTGATTTTTTTTGAAAATATTTGGCCAAACATAAGGATCATTATAATATTTGTGAGATATATCCCAGAGTGAGTCTCCATAAACAACAGTGTGATACTGAACTGGGTTATCATCAGCTTTGATGCTAGAAAACTTTGTTGTGCCTTCAATATCTATGGTTTGAGATGTGCATGATGATAAGGTTATGACTAAGAAAAACAAAATTAGTGCAAATGTGTTCTTTTTAAAGTTCATAAAAGGTATCCTATGCATATGAATGACATCTTAATACTATATTACTCAAAAAATGATTCAACAAAAAAAATGGCTCGTGCTATAGCGCGTGGAATCGAATCATCGAATATGGCAAGTTCATCTATAAGGACAGTCCATTCTGATAGTTATAAAGAAAGCGACGACATACTCGTAACTAAAGAAGATCTTAAAAAATGTTCAGGAATGATAATTGGCAGTCCCACGCATTTCGGAAATATGGCGGCTCCTCTTAAAGCTTTTTTCGATAGTACAACAGATGAATGGTTTAATAATACCCTTGAGAGTAAATTAGGTGGTGTATTCACTTCTACTTCAAGTATGCACGGAGGACAAGAAACTACATTAATAAGTATGATGATGCCTCTAATTCATCATGGTATGATCATAGCTGGAGTCCCATATAGTGAGAAAAATCTATCGTCGACAATGTCAGGTGGAACACCTTATGGCCCTAGTCATGTTTCTCATAATCAAAAAGTAGATTTGACAGAAGAAGAAAAACTAATTTGTTTATCATATGGTAAAAGATTTGCTGAATTAGTGGATAAATTAAATTCTTAATCGTTATGTAGCATAATAACCTTCTTTATAAATGGTATAGTTATTTTTCTTCGCATTGAAAGTGAAACTATATCAAGGTTCTTAATTAGTGCACATAAAAAATACAAGTCCCTACTGCAGTTATTCATTATGTATTGTAGAACTTTTTCATGTATCTCAAGACCTCTCTGAGAACAATACAATGTCATCATGTCTAATTTATCTGAGTCGCTAAGATCACTTATAGTAAATATCTTATCTGAGAGTAGTCGAGAAGATAAGTCTTTTAGTCGGATTCCACAATCATTTACATCCTTTGATGATGATATTACTACGGGTTTTTTATAAAGAATTTGATTATTTATCAAGTTAAAAAGACTCTCCTCATCTTGTTTCGATGAGATTAACTTATCCAGGTCGTCTATAACTAGTAACTCATAAAAATCAAGTGATACAAGGTTCGATAATTTAGATTTACTATCTATCAACGTAACGCTATCAAGGTACGTATTGCATAAGGCCTCACAGATATGAGTTTTACCTGATGATTTATTACCGTATATGAGAATTAGTTGATCAGTATCTATGATATTTTGTAAAGAGCTATATAGTTTTTTATTATCACCGATAATAAAATTATCGAACGTCTTCACAGTAAAAAATCCGAAATCTATTGGTATCTGATTATAATGAAGCTCTTGAGTCATATAAGTATCTATAATAATTCCTTTGCGATATAATTATACCCTATCTACAGTAATGAATAATAAGCAAAAAACGAAAATTAATTACCAAAAATCAGGCGTTAGTATTGATAGAGCAGATAAGCTAATTTCTTCACTCAAATCTGAAAATATAAATAAAGATAAGAATGTCCTGTCAAATATTGGAGGGTTCTCTAGCCTCTATAAAATAGACACAAAGATTAAAGATCCAGTTATTGTCTCAGGGACAGATGGAGTAGGGACAAAATTAAAAATCGCTAATAAGCTTAAGTGCCACAAACATATCGGCCAAGATCTGGTTGCTATGTGTGCGAATGATATAATAACTAGTGGGGCAAAGCCTTTGTTCTTCTTGGACTATCTAGCAACAAGTAAAATAAAGCAGAACATACATTCTGATGTGCTCAAAAGTATAAAAAATGCATGCTATAAATGTGGAATGAGTTTGATAGGAGGTGAAACTGCAGAAATGCCAGGAATGTATCATAAAGATGATTATGACTTAGCAGGATTTTGTGTCGGTATAGTATCTCAAAAAAAAATTATATCTCCAAAAAAAGTCAAATCTGGAAATATCATCATTGGTCTTCCATCGAGCGGTTTTCATTCAAATGGATTCTCTTTAATCAATAAACTAATTGAATCAAAAAGATTAAAGCTAAACAAAGTTTTTCAGAAATCGAACCTAGGCAATATTCTTATCAAGCCAACGAGACTTTACTTCAAAATAATTAATTCTCTCCAGAAAGAAATCCAAATAAATGGATTAGCTCACATAACTGGTGGAGGTATTACAGATAATGTTCCGCGCATACTGCCTGATAATTTATCGGCAAGCATTGACCTACATACTCTAAAGATACCTAACATTTTTAGATATATTCAAGATTTGTCAAAAATAGATGATCTTGAAATGCTTCAAACTTTCAATTGTGGCATTGGTATGGCAGTTATCGTAGATGAAAAGAATATTTCAAAAGTAGATAAAATTTTCAAAAAAAATAGACAACCATACAAAATTATTGGCCAAGTAATTCACAAACCCTCCAAAGAAAAAATAATATATGTCGATTAAAAAAAGCGTAGTTTTGTTCTCAGGTAATGGCTCTAATTTAAAAAATCTTTTGGAAAATAGTTCAAATATAAAAGATAAATTAGTCTATGAAGGCGCCTTCACGAATAATCCAAAAGCAGGAGGCATAGAGATTTGTCAAAATTTCAATCTAGATGTATGTGTATGTAATGATGAAGATATTAACTCAGAATTATCTAAGTTTTTAAATCAACATAATCCAGATCTAATTGTGCTTGCAGGTTATATGAAAATAGTTCCTCCTGAAATTGTGAATCAATATTCTGGTAAAATAGTTAATATACATCCATCTCTTTTACCTAAGTATCCTGGGCTCAATACCTATGCAAAAGTTTTAGCTAATCATGATGTCTATAATGGTGCGACGGTTCATTTTGTTACATGTGATCTTGATCAAGGTCCAATAATAATCCAAGGTAAATATACTGTTCCAAATGGGTCAGACGAATCATCGCTACAGACTTTAACTCACAACGCAGAACACATGATATATCCTATTGCAGTAAAGTGGTTTGCAGACAACATGATCAAAATGAAAGGGGGGAAACTATACTTCAATAATAAAATGATTGAATCTCCTATAGTTTTATTAATTGAGTAGTCAGGATGCATATCATTATTAAATATATAATCATTTTTTTATATATGTCACCAATACTTTCATATTCTGAGCCTCATCAATATAAAGCAGTCTATAGTTTTTCGCTGAAGGGAATTGAATTTGCTAACTCAGAGCACAACCTCACTTATGATAAAAATAGAGATGAATGGTGTATAAACACTATAAGCTATACAGTAAACATTTTTAGTCTCAAAGAAGATACGAGAACAGAAAATAGTTGTTTTACTTTTCATAAAACTAACAACAAAGATTTAAACATACCATTGTTAAATGGTTACTTAGGATTTAAAAGTTATCACTTTGAGAGGATAAAATCGGGAGAAATAACTAGTATTGTTAGTAAAGTGATTAACAGTAAAGTAGTTTCTATCCTTAATGAAAAGGATGTTAGATATGATGATAGTTCGAAACTTGATAGACTTACTGCTCAAATATTTGGTTATGCTCTTGGTGAGATAAATATAAGTGATAAAGGTCGTGAGAGAAAATATACTTTCAGACATATTCGTGATGATAAGATTAAAACAATTTTTGGAGACACGAACGTTAAAATTATTAAAAAAGATATTGTTAATAATAAAAGAAGCTCATTGATATGGTACTCTACAGACAATAACCACCTGCCAGTAATGATTGAGCAATATAGACTAGATAAACTAATGTTTAGAGCAACGCTAAAGAGCTTCGAAGATTAATTATTTCTGCCTTGTTTTTAATCTTAAAGAGTTAATTTTTATAAAGCCCTCTGCATCTCTTTGGTCATATGCTCCAGAGTCGTTCTCGAATGTAGATAAGTCCTCGGAATACAACGAATATGGTGATTTTCTACCCTCAACAATGACATTGCCTTTGAACAGTTTCACTCTCACAGTCCCTGATACCTTTGCTTGTGTTTGGTCTATCAAATTTTGTATTGACTCTCTCTCGGGACTAAACCAGTAGCCATTGTAAATGAGTCTAGAATATCTATTTGTTAAATCCTCTTTTAAATGAAGCAGTTCCCTATCAAGGGTAATTGATTCCATTGCTTTATGTGCTTTAAAGTAGATTGTTCCACCTGGTGTTTCGTAGCAACCTCTTGATTTAATTCCGACATATCTATTTTCTACTATATCATCCCTACCTATGCCATGATTACCTGCCATGATATTTAAATGATGAAGTACATTCGAAGGACTCATTTTCTTGCCATTGACGGCAGAAATATCACCCTTGGTGAAGGTAAGATCTAAACGCTGTGGTTTTGATTTGCTATTTTCAAGTGATTTCGTTCTAAGCCACATAGATTCTTCTGGTTTCCTCCATGGATCTTCAAGTATCCCTCCTTCATATGATGTATGTAAAATGTTTGCATCCATTGAATAAGGACTTTTTTTTCCATGATCAAAATCAACTGCGATTTGATGTTTTTTAGCATATCTCATCAAATCAGACCGAGAAACGAAGTCCCATTCTCTCCATGGCGCTATTACTTTTATTTTTGGATTTAATGCATAGGCGGCTAGTTCAAACCTAACTTGATCATTGCCCTTACCTGTAGCACCATGACATATGTAATCAGCTTTTTCTTTTTTTGCTATTTCTATAAGCCGTTTGCTGATTAATGGTCTTGCAATTGACGTTCCTAAAAAATATTCTCCTTCATAAATCGCATTTGCTCTAAACATTGGGTATACGTAATTTTTGACAAAATCATCACGTAAATCCTCAATATAAATTTTTTTGATACCTAGTTTTTTTGCTTTAACCCTAGCATCTCTTGTTTCCTCTCCCTGCCCAATGTCTGCTGTAAAGGTGATTACTTCAAGGTCATACTCTTCCATAAGCCATTTCGCGATGACGGAAGTATCTAAGCCACCAGAGTAAGCTAGAACAACCTTCTTAGGCCTCATTCATATCCTCTGATATTTCTGCTTGAGGTTCTACCCACCTAAAACCTTTATCAGTAGATTCCTTTTTCCAAAAAGGAGCTTCACTTTTTAGTGCTTCCATGATTTCTCTAGTAGCTTCGAATGCATCTTCTCTGTGTTCAGACCATGTTGCAACTAAAACAATCGGATCTGATGGACTAACAAGACCGACTCTATGTAAAATTATAGTATCAATAATTTTATATTTTTTAATGGCGTTCTCCGAAATCTTCTCAAGGTATGACTCAGTCATTTCAGGATAATGCTGTAATTCCATAGACTTTATCTCATCACCAGAATTAATATCTCTCATAGTCCCTAAAAAAACACTGCATGCGCCTATATTTTTTCTATCTTTCAGCTGAGACTTTTTATAGTCAACAAGCTTCTGCCACGGATCAAACTCTTCATTTATAATTTCAATATACATATTTAACCACCTGTCACTGGAGGAAAGAAAGCAACTTCATCCTTATCTCTAAGTAAATAGTTTTCATCTACATACTCATGATTCACTGCCGTCATAACCCTACCAGCATATTTTATATTTTTTGAAACATCTGTCCAAACTTCTCCAACAGTCATTTCACGCTGGAGTACTATTTTTTCAGAAGTCTTTCCTACTGCATCGCTGATACTTGCAAAGTATTTTACTACAATTACCATTATTATGAGTGAATGATACATATATGTTTGAGTAAGTTCAAATATAATGTATGAGAGTTATGCTCGAGTCCTTCCTTTATTACTAAAAACGACTCCTAATAAGATCGATAGGTAACATACAATCAAATAGATCCAGTTGCCATCATTCAATGCTGGATAGATGGGGATTAGAGGAAAAAACATTGCTGTTCCAATAAAGCCTACAAGGATGTGGAACAAACCATAATCTGGAAACATTTGAGCTAATATCTCAAAACCAGCCGCTAAAGCTGAAAGTATCGCAATTGAATAGAAAATATATGACAAAATTCTCACATTATCCTCCGATGTAGGACATTTCGACCTTAGGCAGATCTCTTTTTGATGAAAATCTTATCTGAGAGTACTGGTCTGAGCGTTCCATCCAGATTTTTTTGAATAACTCTAAAAGTTTTTCTTCATAATTATCAGATCTCATTACGCTTTTGATATCAAATCCATTGCTTGCGAATAAGCAGGTGAATAGTTTGCCATCTACAGAAAGTCTTGCTCTGTTACAGCTTGAGCAAAAGGGTTGGGTAATGGAAGATATTAATCCAATTGAAGAATTACTATCTTTGATATGCCATTTTTTTGCTGTTGAGGAAGTCTCCGTTTTCATTTGCTTGAGACTATAATGCTCATTTATACTCTCAAGTAGACTCTCAGATGAGACAACTTTGCTTGGGTCCCATTTATTTGACTCTCCAACATCCATATACTCTATGAATCTGATCTCAGATTTAAAATTTTTCATATGATTGATAATATCTATTACCTCATCATCATTGACATCCTTTATAACAACAGTATTTGTTTTTATAATATTAAAGTGCTTTTCAATGCTCTCTAAAAGAGGCATTAAGTTGAAATTTTTTTTTGTACCATTAATAACAGAGATTTTATCTTTATCCAATGTATCTAAGCTTAGGGTAATTGAGTCCAGGCCTGATTTTTTGAGTTCACTTACTTTATCATCTGATAACAAAGAGCCATTTGTTGTCATGCTAACACGATCAAGCATGACCTCTGTTTTGAGCTTAAAGATAAGTTTATCAATATTTTTTCTCAGAAGAGGTTCACCTCCTGTGATTCGAACTTTCTTCAAACCTATTTTTTTTAGGAGTTTGCAGATATCAATTATCTCCTCATATGACAAAATATTGTCCTGAGATATGTAACTATAGTCTTTATTAAATATATCGGAGGGCATACAATAACTGCACCTAAAATTGCATCGATCAGTTACAGATATTCTTAAATACTCAAAATTTCTTGATAGTTTGTCTGTTACAGTGTTAGCCACAAAATTTGCACTCATGATCTTTGTTTATATTTATAGTCTTAAACTCATAATTTTTCATATCGATCAACATTAATTTACTGCCGAAATTATCACCTATGTTACAAATTAACTTGATGCATTCTGTTGCTAGCATCGTACCTACAAGCCCAGTAACACTTCCAAGTATTCCTGAATCGAGACATGATGGAGAAGTATCTGGCAAATCGTTATATAGACATCTGTAACATGGCATGTTATCAAGGTCGTTTCTAAAAGTAGCAATCTGACCTTGCATTTTAATTGCCGCACCACTTATCAGCGGTATCTTATTCGCTATTGAGATATTATTAACTTCACTCCTAGTTTGAAAGTTATCTGTACAGTCTATAATGTAGTCATAATCCTTGAGCAGATCTTTATCAAATTTATTATCAATTTTTCTTGGAATTGACTTAATATCTATTTCTGAATTCAATGATTGAAGATTTTTTTTTGCTGCCTCAGCTTTTTTTTCAGATATATCATCTTCAGAGAATAAGACTTGACGATTTAAATTAGATAAAGACACATGATCAAAATCAATTAAACACAAATGGCCTACTCCTGATGATGCTAAATATGTAGCTGCGGGACATCCTATTCCTCCCAAACCAATTACTGCTACTTTCGATTTAAGGAGAGATAATTGACCATCTATATCTATCTCTGGTAAAACAATATTTCTGTTATATCTCAGAAGATCTTTATCTTGAAGTTCAGCCTTTGTTTTTTTGGCTTGCATTGAATTTTTCCAGCTGTTCTTTAGTAGCTTCTTTTTGATGTTTATTTTTGTACTCATCATATGGCATACCATAAACTAACTCTCTAGCTTGATCGTATGATATTTCTTCTCCATGAGTTGTTGATTCTGAAACATACCATTTAGAGATACAGTTTCTACAAAAATTAGCTAAGTTCATTAGATCAATATTCTGCACTTCGGGGTTATCTTGTAAGTGCCTTACTATCCGTCTAAATGTAGCTGCTTCAATTTCTGTTTTTTTATCCATAGATTAATAATACTACAGATCAATCTCTGGTGAAATAAATTAAGGAATAGAATTAGCTAACTTAATACCAAATAGAATTACTAGAAGGCCAAGAATATAATTCCAGCTGAATTGATCATTAAGAATTATGATACCAAACAGGATAGCCCATAGTGGTATTAAAAAATTCATCATTGAAATAAATGAGGCTCCCTCACTCTGCAGTATTTGAAAATAAATTACTGTAGCGATAGCTGTACATAAAACTCCAAGAAGTAAAATATTCATATCTAGTAGAAGGTTAGAATAACTTGGTTTCGATTGATCTATGAATATCAAATAGATTGTCATGAAAAAAGTCGCGAACAAAATTGTACCTGTTGATGCACTAAGCGGATCAGTAATTTTATATTTCTTGCCGTAGATTGCTGCAAATGCATAAAGTGTTGCTCCCAATATTACTAATAATTGAGATTCAAATGTTTCGCTTATTGAATTATCAATAAATAGATCATCCCGATATATAAGAATAAAAACGCCCAAGAAAGATATTATAAAGCCTATAAATTTCTGTTTATTCATTTTCTCATCATCTAAAAACAGATGAGAGAGTAAGATAGTGGAGATAGGCATTGTAGCCATCAATATACCTGCCATTGCACTATCAATATTCTTCTGACCAGTGATAATTGCAATAAATGGAATAACAATACCAACCAAGCTCATAAATAAGTAATAATTTACTTGAGCGAGATTTATTGAAAATCTTTTGTACAAAAAATATATCAATGCTACTAAAAACACCGATCCTGAAATAAGTCTACCTGCAACGATCACCTCTGGAGTGAATGAGTCTAGAGCCATCTTATTTAGGGTGAATGCCCCACCCCATATAGCAGATAGTAAAATTAGTAGGAACCAGTTAGATTTGACTAAATTCATGTTAATATCATTGAAAGCATATGAAAATTTTATCTATAAACACTTCTGAACCACAAAAGGTTATTTTTAATGGTAAAGAGCTTATCACAAGTATCTATAAAAAGCCTGTTTCAAAAAAGGTACAAGTGACACCCCAAGGTATAGAGGGTGACAGGCAAGCTGATTTAAGCGTTCATGGTGGTTTTGATAAAGCAGTATATGGCTACTCTTATACTCATTACAAACTATGGGGTGAACGTTTAGAAAAAGATTTCAAAGAATTTGGACTAGTTGGAGAAAATCTAACAATTGATGAGTTTGATGAAAATACTATAAACATCGGTGACAGATTCCAGATAAATGATTGCATTCTTCAAGTCAGTCAACCAAGAATTCCCTGTTATAAAATTGGGATCAAAATGAATAGCAGAGATTTTCCTAAAATGTTTTCTCAATCAGGCCTTCTTGGAAGCTATTTCAGAGTTATCCAACAGGGTAGCATTGAAACCGGTGATCAAATAGAAAAGGTTCATTCAGAAGAAAATTCAATGAGCTTAAAAGAAATAGCCTCTATCCTATTTGTAGATATAAAAAATATAGACCTAATGAAAAAAGCACTCGATATTAAACCTTTAACTGAAGAGATTAAAGAAAAGTTTAGAGAAAGACTTATGAAACTAGGTGATTTTTCTTCACTCTAAGATATGATTAAACGTCAAAATCTTAAAGTTGTTGAGAATACAGTGAATAAAGTTTCGTGCGCAGGTGATGAAAAGTCTGGCAAACATCCATTAGTTTATTTAACTATAAAAGATGGAAGTGCAGAATGTTATTACTGTGGTAAAATGTTCGTTACTAAAGATACTCACGAGAAATACCTCAATAAAGTGAGAAAGAAATTTAAGAAAGCAGCTAAAAATGTTTAAAAAAAGAAAGACAATAAAACAGGTTGAAGAGGGAAATGAGCTTGCTCCTAAATTCGACCAAAATGGCTTTATACCAGTCGTGACGACTGATGCTAAATCTGGAGTAGTTTTAATGCACGCCTATATGAATGAGGAAGCATTAGAGAAAACTATCGCGACTAAGGAAGCTCATTACTACAGTAGAAGCAGGAAATGTTTATGGCATAAAGGTGCGACTAGTGGATTAGTACAAGATGTAAAAAATATATACATCGATGATGATCAAGACTGTGTTTGGTTGAACGTAATCGTTCGTGGCGAGGCCAGTTGTCATGTAGGTTACAAATCGTGCTTTTATAGAGAAATTGATATTAACTCAAAACAACTTGAACTCAAGTTTATTGAAGATGAAAAAATATTTGATCCTGATGAGGTTTATGGTGATGCACCAAACCCCACCATCCTATAGATTCAAGTTTTTAACAAAAAAATTAGCAAATAAACCTAACAAGTAAAGTGTTACTACGAGATAGACAATTCCAAGTGACATTGATGAGAAAAAATATAATATTGACGGGATTGGACTATATTGTGAAAAATATCCATGAGTGAAATGTATAAATATTAACAATGGTATGGATATTAGAGAACCATGTAATACGTTTTTAATAATGCTTTTAATAAAATCCATAGCTTTGCCAAATGTCTAAAATCAGTATATCAAAAAAAACTGCTTGGTCACTTATTTTAAAAATTAATAGTAAAATTTCATGTAAAAATAATTTAGTTAATATTAATGAAGACATAAGAGGCCATAAGATTAACATTACCTATAACAAAATTAATGATCATATAGAAAATTCTAATCTATCAGATGATCACGAAATAAGTGATTTGCTTAAGATTTTCCTACCTATCGTTTGCTCCTCAAAAAAGACACAATTTATCGCACACATTGCACAGTCATTAGATGGTTTTATCGCGACTAATTCAGGAGAATCAAAATATATAAGTAGTAAAGAAAACTTGGAACATATACATCGTTTACGTGCTATCTCAGATATCATAATTGTAGGCGCTAATACCTTTCATGAGGATAAGCCTAAACTGACTACACGCTTAGTTGAGGGCGAAAATCCGAAAATATATGTATTTGATCCAAAAAGAATTCTTAAATCAAATCAAATATCAAACAACATAAAAATAATAAGTGATAAAGATGTAATGAGAAATAAATTTAGTAAATACAAGACTATATATATTGAAGGCGGTGGAAAAACAATTTCATATTTTATGGAAAAAAACATACTTGATCGTATTCATGTCTGTCTATGCCCTGTCATACTCGGTGGAGGAAGGTCGTCTTTTATTCAGAACAAAAATATAAGTATAAACAATTTAAAATCTTATGATCCAAAGCATTATAATATGGGAAATGATGTTTTGTTCGATCTTAAGGTTTGACAGTGTCTTTTTTTAAGAAGAAATAAGCTCCAGGCAAAGAACATAACAAATTACATAGCCCATAAACTATAGCTACGGTGACACTGGCTGATACCGATAAACCCAAAAGAAAAGATATAACTAGTGCCGTTGTCTCTCTTATTCCCCAGCCTCCTATGCTTACAGGGAGTGTCATAGAAAATAAAATAATTGGTGCAAAAACAAAGAAGCTTATCAAATCTATTTTCAGGTTTAATGAGTACGCACAGATTATATATGTTGTTATGTAGGTCAAAACAATAATTAAAGATAATAAAAAATGCTTATAGAGACGTTTACCACTAAATATGTATTTAAAGTTGATAAAATACTGGTTTTTCTTTTGATAAAAAAACAAAAGCTTTGTCAGAACAAACAATAGAACTATTACAACAAGTACATAAGCAGAAGCCATATATTTTTGATTTATTATAAAAAAGAGCTGAAGTGAAAATATGAATGTTACTAGAAGAGCAAGTTGTCCAGATAATCTTTCAAAAATTACCGATTGCAAAGATTTTACAAAATTGCTGCTGTTTTTATTGTTAACTTTAATATTTAATGTTCTATATACATCCCCTAGAATTCCTGTTGGTAAGATATTATTCATAAAGCCTGCAATATAATAGTATCTTATTGCATCACTATAATTTATCGAAGACTGTGTCTTGGATGCAATGAAACACCATCTCCATGCGGACAGAAAATATTGAAATATACTCACTGCTAATACCAGCGGCAAAAAGATCAGATCGACACTTCCTAAAATATATATTATTTCACTTCCATATGTCTGAAATATATAAAACATAAGAGTTAGTGAAAGTATGTATTTAATATATTTCTTCACTTTTTATAAAGCAATAAATCTTTATGTCCAACTTGGACCTTAATTATTTTGTTCGAAATACTATCAATTTTGTGATTATACCAGTGCCTTAACATAGACCTATCTATGCCATCCATGTGGAAAAGAGACTTTTTAATATCTGATACATATCTTTTCAAGAATATAATGTCATCCGAAGATTCATTCTGAATGATCCACGGGGAATCAGCAATTTTGATCTTATACTCCAATTCTTTTGCTTTCTTTTTGACATAATCAATTGATTTATATCCTAAAGCCTTGCCGAATCCCTTGTCATATGATTGATGTTTGTTGAAATAAGACATTATGTATTTATCATATGGATGACTTGGCTTCCACTTGACTTTACCATCAAAGCATAATGATAAAAATAATATATTTTCGCGTTTTATTTTACTCAGACAGATATCAATAGACGATTTGGACATTAGGTCTATGGCCGCAGAATAACTTATGATATGTGGTTGTGTATCATTTATTTCATACGTATCACAATTTTCTTTAACTATAGACACATTAGAATTTTGCTGAGACTTATCACTTATAGTAAGATCTAAATTATTGTTATTTGATTTAATTGCATAAATATTTTTAAAATTTTGTCGAAGATTACTTTTTATAGATTTAAGTAAATTGATGTCATTATCGACAAGTATAGCTCTATTGGGAAATAATCCTTGTTTAAGAGCCCATATTAGAAAACTCCCTGAGCCTGTACACATATCAATCATATGATAGTTTTTATATAGATCATTTTTCTCAATGAATTCAGTTAAAATTCTACTTCTTGCCATATTGTCATAGTGAATTCTCATATTTATCCAAGATCTACTAAATTTACTATCCATTTAACACCCGCTTGAATTTGAAGCCTACATCATCCCAGCTCAATAGTGAGTAATTTTTATTTTGGATAGTATCACGTGACAAATCATTCACAGCTTTTGCAATTTCAAGGTAGTTATTTTTGTTAACATATCTCCTTTTAAAGCCTTTTAGATTTTCATGAAATACAGGCAAGTCTGAGACTATGAGAGGTAGTCCAAGTGCTCCAGCTTCAACGTTTGCTATACCATATCCCTCATAATGACTCATACACATATAAATCCTAGAATCGATCAGAATTTGAAATAGATCAGAATGTTTATTAATTACTCCGAGAAACTTAACTCTATTTTTAAGACCTAGTTGCGAAATAATTTCGTTTATATATAAGAAGTAGTTATCATCATTCTCATATTTTCCAACGATTAATAATTTCCATTTATCGTCTAGATGAATTAGTGCTCGTATACATGATTCGATATTTTTTCTTGGTATGATGGATCCAATGCAGATGAGATTGTAATTTTTAGGCTCATACTGGTTATTTCTTAAATATACGTCATCTATACCAGGTTCTATTACATCGATTGTTTTTCTGTTGTTTAACATTTTTTGAATTACTTTCCTCATAGTTT
>CACAVP010000012.1 GCA_902535975.1 uncultured Gammaproteobacteria bacterium
AGGCCAGTTGTTTCAGTATCTAAGACAATATATCTCATTTATGTATAGCTCCAGTTGCTAATTCATCTGCCATATTGTTATAGAACGTGTCATCTGAATTATCTGACTGATGTGCTTTGACCCATTTCCATTCTATATCAAGCTCAAGATTCAATTGATCTATTTTTATCCATAGATCCTTATTAGATACTGGTTTCTTAGAGCTAGTAATCCAATTATTTTTTTTCCAATTCACTATCCACTCAGTAATACCCTTTTGAAGATAAGTAGAGTCAGTGTACAAATACAAACTCACATCTTTTCTAGCGCTCTCGAGGGCTTTTATCGCGGCCGTGAGCTCCATTCGATTGTTAGTCGTCTGACTCACGCTACCGTTGTTAGAGTATATTTTGCCATTTTCTACAATTACGTAGCCCCACCCACCGGGGCCAGGATTTCCGCTACATGCTCCATCAGTATATATTTTAATCATAGATTATTCTTAACGAGAGAAGTTACTTTATAGTTTTTATTGAATAAAACTTTTTGAGGTGTTAATGGGATTACATTTTTTTTATATGTAAAAATGAACATCCCTCCAAACTGATTTCTTATAATTTTATGAAGAAATGATATATTGGACAAAAATGATGCTGTATTTTTCCCTAAATATGGGAATAATCCAAAAGTTTTTTGATAGCTCATCTTGTACTCAAGTATCTTGAACCATTCTTTTATGATGTAAGGTGACATAAAATTGATATTCCAGGGAGCCTTTGAAGAAAATATTTTAAAAACTGTCCAAATACTAAACTTATTAAAACCAATGATAACTATCGTGGCATCATCAGTTGCAATTCGATCTACTTCACGCATAAGAAGATATGGATTATGTGTATATTCAAGTCCATGAGATAAAACGATGATATCGTGTGAATTATCCTCAAACGGTAGCTTTTTTGATAAATTTGAGCTGGATATAAGGACATCTTCATCTATACTAAAAAAAGTTCCAATTTTATTTTTTTGAAAGATTTTTTTAAATTCAGATGAACCACAAAATAGAGTGTGTCTTCCCTGATAAATATCTTTAATTGAGTCTAATTCTTTTGAAATTATCCTTTTAAAATGCTGCCCAGATGCTTGCTTGTACCACTCTTTGAGCTGCTGTTTTGTATTATTATTCCTTTGAAATATCATCTCTATAGAATTAAATAATACCATATGATAAGTTTAGAATAGTGTACAAAAAATACATTTTAATCATTACCGTATTATTAATTTCTAGCTGTAAGACTGTACAGACCGGATCACTCTCTGAATTCACTCTTGATAACTCAATATTAAACATTAACAGTACCTGTGAAACTATAAAATTAAAGAATAAAGATTTTGATTCAGTTTGGAACCGTATGAGATCTGGATTCTGTTTCAGAAATATTAATTCTTCGAGAATATCTCAAGAACTTAAATGGATGAAAAAAAATAAAGACTTTGTTTATAGATCAATTGATAGGTCTAAGCCGTATCTATTCCATATTCTATCTTACTTAGAAGAGAAGAATTTACCTCATGAATTAGCTCTATTGCCGATGGTAGAGAGCGGGTTTCAGCCTTTTGCCTACTCGGCATCAAGGGCAGCTGGAATTTGGCAATTCATCCCTCCAACTGCTCGTGAGTACGGTCTAAAGATGAACTGGTTATATGATGGACGTCGAGATGTCCTGGAGTCAACTAAAGCCGCAACATACTTTCTAAGCGATATGCACAGACACTTTAAGGGTAATTGGTTACTAGCAATCGCATCATATAATACTGGAGCAGGAAATGTTGGAAAAGCGATAGACAGGGCAAATAACTTGTTCACCAAGCCATCTTACTGGGATTTAAATCTTCCAAGAGAAACAGAATTGTATGTACCCAGACTATTGGCTTTATCTAAAATAATAGCTAATCCAAATAGGTATGGTTTTAAATTACCTCTAATATCTAACGAAAAATTTACGTCTACTGTTAATTTTAGAGACCCAATTGATTTCAAGACTTTATCGATCATTACAGGGATATCACAAAATGAGTTGACTAAATTAAATCCCGGTTATAGCACTTGGATACTGGATCCGTCTCAGCAAAATAAACTGCTACTCCCAGTGAAAGCTGCAAAGGTGTTTAATAAAAGGTACAATAAAATATCTAGATCCATATATGAAACTAAAGTTCATAAAGTTATTAAAGGAGATAGTCTGTATAAAATATCCCGTATATATAATGTCAAAATAGATGCACTAAAGAGAGCCAATAATCTTTCAAAAGATACTATTTATATCAACCAGAAACTTAAAATACCATCTGAGCTAAGTACTGGCGATAAAGAATTTATCACTATTAATAATCAAAAATATTTTATCAACAAAAAATCAATTACGTTTAATCATATTGTCAAGAGATACGATAATTGGTATAGGATAGCGAAAAAATATGACGTTCCTTTAAAAAAGCTATTAATGTGGAATAATGCTGATAAAAAGACAACACTGAAAATAAATAGTCTAGTAAAGATTAAACTTCAAGGACCAATCCTCAGTACAACTAAAAACATGAGCAAATTAAGATATGTAGTAGGATCCGGTGAGAGGTACGAACAAATTGTAAGAGGTTTTAATATTAGTAAAGAAAATTTAATAAAAGACAACAAGCTCAAGAACAGGAAATATTTGACAGCTGGCGATAATCTTATTATTAATATAAACTAGATTTTAGATAAGTACCTGTCTCCTCTATCGCACAATATCGTAACTATAATTGAATTTTCAAGCTCACTTGCAATTTTTTTTGCTATATACACATTTGCACCAGCTGAGACTCCGACAAATAATCCATTTCTTTGTGACAAATGCTCCATCGAGACCTCAGCATCCTGCTGACTGATATCAATAATCTGATCGACAATCGCTTGTTGGAATATTTCTGGTACATATTCTGGTTTCCATCTTCTAATACCAGGAATTCTTGAACCCTCAGTTGGTTGGACTCCAATTATTTTTATCTTATTATTCTTTTCTTTTAGAAATCGAGAAACTCCTGTTATCGTTCCTGTTGTTCCCATAGCAGATATGAAGTGAGTAATTTTCTCATCAGTCTGACTCCAAATCTCAGGACCAGTCGTATCATAATGTGCTAAATAATTTGATTTATTAGAAAATTGATTCAGTATATGGCCCTCACCATTATTTGACATCTCAATGGCCAAATCTCTGGCACCCTCCATATCTTGTTCTTTTGTAACCAAAATTACCTCTGCACCATAAGCTTTCATAGTTTTTATTCTTTCGATGGACGCAGATTCAGGCATAATTAATTTGATTTTAAATCCTCTTATCGAGGCTGCCATTGCAAGGGCTATGCCTGTATTACCGCTTGTAGCTTCAATTAAGGTATCGCCTTTTTTAATAAAGCCTGAACTCTCGGCATCCTTTATCATTCTTATTGCAGGACGATCTTTGATTGATCCAGCAGGATTATTACCCTCAAGCTTCCCATATATCTGATTCGTTCCCACCTCATCAATAAGTACTAAAGGTGTATTACCAATATAATTTTCTATATCACTCATGACTCAATCACTACAAATGCTACTGATTGAGTATCCGAATCAGTTATAGAAAGCTGAATCTTCATATTATGATTATTGATAATCGTCTCAAGTTTTAAGGATAGTGATAGAAAGGGTTTGCCAAAATCGTCATGTTTAACTGAGATATATTTTGGATAAATTCCTTTTCTGTATAATCCAAATCCAAGAGCTTTAGATAAAGCTTCTTTTGCTGCAAATCGTTTAGATAGAAAAGATGGTTTATTGGAAATATCTTTATATTCAAGATATTCATCTTTGGATAAAATCTTAGTAGCGGCTCTGTCACCAAATTTTTTAACTAAGTTTATGAACCTAGCTTTATCAACTAAATCAACACCAATTCCACTAATCATTGTCTAATGCGCTCCTAAAATCTTGAACAGCTCTTTTTAAACCCTTGAAGATTGAATCTGCAACTACTGAGTGACCTATATTAACCTCTTCTATTTGAGTTATTCTACATACTTTTGATAGATTTGATAGATTTAAACCATGCCCTGCATGGACTCGAATTTTATTATCACTAGCATACTCTGCTGCAGATTTAAGTCTACTCATTTCCATTTCTCGATGATCCAGATCAGTTGCGTCGGAATATGTACCAGTGTGTAACTCAATGCATTTTGCTCCTGATTCTAGAGTACTGTCTATCTGCCTAATGTCAGGATCAATGAAAAGAGATGGCACGATATTATTTTTAGACATTGCATTGATCGCTTCTTTTAAAAAATTAAATTTACTTTTAGTCATGCCGCTGATATCAAGTCCGCCCTCTGTTGTTAACTCTTCTCTTCTTTCAGGTACAATACAGCAAAAATTTGGCTTTGTTTGAAGACAAATACCTAACATTTCTTCAGTTAATGCCATCTCTAAATTAAGATTTTGAGAAACTGATCTGATATCCTTTAAATCTTGGTCTTGAATGTGTCTTCTATCTTCTCTTAAGTGAACTGTAATCAAATCAGCACCTGAATCCTCTGCAATCTTTACTGCCTCTATCAATGAGGGGTATGACGTTTTGCGATTAGTTTTTATTGTTGCTATGTGGTCAATATTGATGCCAAGTCTAATCTTATTTCTTGCCATTTTTTAATGTGGATAGTTTGGATAATTGCGTAATAATACTCTCATACTTTTCATTGTAACTAGATTTTCCGCTTATAGCATTCAACAAATCATAAGTATCTATCTCTAGAATCTCCTCAAACAACTTTTTATCTAGACTATCGAGACTGCTGTAGTGAGTTTCTAAGTAATTTTGCAGAAGTATATCTAGTTCTCTAATCCCTTTTCTTGATTTCCAGCGAAGTTTATTAAGCGACATCTTAAGCTTTAACAAGCATCTTTTTTATTTCTGATATGGCTCTTGCTGGATTTAAATTTTTAGGGCAAGTTTTAGTGCAATTCATAATAGTATGACATCTGTAAAGTTTGAACTTGTCGGCTAGACCTGAGAGCCTCTCTTCTTTTGCAGTATCTCTGCTATCAATTATCCACTTATACGCGTGCATTAACGTTGCAGGACCTAAGTATTTATCTGAGTTCCACCAGTAGCTTGGACAACTAGTTGAGCAACATGCACATAATACGCATTCAACTAGACCGTCAAGCTTAGATCTGTCTTCCTGAGACTGGATGTGCTCCCTCTCGGGCTTATTATCATTAATTAACCAAGGTTTGATAGACTTATACTGAGCATAAAAATTATTTAAATCAGGAACTAAGTCTTTGATTACAGGCATGTGAGGAAGAGGGTTAAATTTTAACTTACTCTCATTAGAGATGTCAGTGATACATGCAAGGTTATTTGTACCATTTATGTTCATTGAACAAGAACCGCAAATACCCTCTCTGCATGATCTTCTAAAAGTGAGAGTAGGATCAATTTTGCTTTTTATGTATATTAGGACATCTAATGCCATAGGACCGAAGTTATCTTTGTTCAAAAGGTAAGTATCTGTATATGGATTACTTTGATTATCTGGATTATATCTATATATCTCTACAGTAAGCATATTTTCAGATTTATTTAAATCAGAGTAAGTATTACCTTTTTTTACAATTGAGTTGATTGGTAGTGTAAACTTTGCCATTAATAAGTCCTCGCTTTCAATGCTACAGTTTCCATCTCATCTGTCAATGTCTCAAGTTGGACATCTTTGTACGCGTATGAGGCATTACCTTCACTACTCACAGATACTAGCGAATGTTTTAGCCATTTATCATCATCTCTATCAGGAAAGTCGTCACGTGCGTGGCTACCTCTACTTTCTGTCCTTGCTGATGCAGAATATAAAGTTGCTAGAGATTGATACAATAAGTTATTGAGCTCAAGTGTTTCTGCTAGATCTGTATTCCATATTAATGATGAATCCGATAATTTAATATTACTGAAATCATCAAATAGATTTTTCATTATCTCTATACCCTTATCCAACGTCGCTTGATCTCGATAAACTGGTGCATATCTCTGCATAGTTTTTTGCATGCTATCTCTAATTTCAGATGGGTTAATGTCGCCACTAGCATTCCTTACAGAGTTAAATCTTGAAAGAATTTTATCTATTGTAGATTCAGATACTTCGATATGGCTATCGGGCTTATCTTTCAATACTTCTAGTGTACGATTAGCTGCTGATCTTCCGAAAACGACAAGGTCAAGAAGAGAATTAGATCCTAATCGATTAGCTCCATGAACTGATACACATGCTCCCTCACCAATCGCCATTAAACCAGGAACAACATTATTGTTGGCATCCAATACTTCTGTATTGATATTAGTCGGAGTGCCGCCCATGTTATAATGTACTGTAGGTATTACAGGAATAGGATCTTTAGTGACATCAACACCAGCGAATATTCGAGCAGTCTCTGCTATTCCAGGAAGCTTATTGTTTATTGTATCTACATCTAAATGCTCAAGATGTAAGTGAGCGTGGTCTTTTTCAGCTCCAACTCCCCTTCCAGCATTTACTTCCATTTGAATTGCTCTACTGACAACATCACGAGATGCTAAATCTTTTGCGTTAGGTGCATATTTAGGCATAAATCTGTCACCCTCGGAGTTTGTTAAGTATCCACCCTCACCTCTTGCACCCTCAGTGATTAAGCAACCCGCGCCATATATTCCAGTTGGATGAAATTGTATGAACTCCATATCTTGTAGTGGCAGATTGGCTCTCAATACCATACCATTTCCATCACCAGTGCATGTATGTGCTGATGTTGATGAAAGATATGCTCTCCCATATCCTCCTGTCGCTAAAATAACCATGTGTGATTGGAATAAGTGTATTTTACCATCTTCAAGACACCAAGCTAGGACACCCACACATTTTCCCTCTTCAAATAATAAATCAATAACAAAATATTCAACGAAGAAATCAACATCATTTTTCAAAGACTGATTGTAAAGCGTGTGAAGTATAGCATGTCCCGTTGCATCTGCCGCTGCACATGTCCTCTGTGCGATTCCTTTTCCGTACTCAGTGGTCATACCTCCAAAAGGCCTTTGATAAATTTTTCCTTCTTCTGTTCTTGAGAAAGGCACGCCATAATGTTCGAGCTCTATTATGGATTCAACTGCATTTTTACACATATACTCGATTGAATCTTGATCTCCTAGCCAATCAGAGCCTTTGACTGTATCGTACATATGCCATCGCCAATCGTCTTCACCCATATTTCCAAGAGCACCACTAATACCTCCCTGAGCAGCCACAGTATGACTTCTAGTAGGAAAGACTTTAGATATACATGCTACTGAAAGATCTGATTGTGATAAACCCATTGATGCACGTAGTCCTGACCCACCTGCGCCAACTACTAGAACATCATGTTCGTGTTTTACTAAGTCCATATTAAATACTCGCTAAAATTATGATTGTTAAGAAAAAAGAAATTAAATGAAAAAGTTTCGATAGAGAAACTACATTTTTTTGCAAATCCTCCGAGTGAATGTAATCTTCGATGATTACTTCCATTCCCATTGAACTATGAAATAGTATAAAACCCATAAACAATGATGTGATTATAAATCCGTTTAATGATCCAAGATCATTTATGAGATGATCGTATGATACAGTACTTAAACTAACAATGTAGTAAAGAGAAAAAAGAACAATTGGTATGAGTGCTATGGCACTGATTCTTTGAAATTTCCAATGCTGTACTGACATTATATTGCTCCCGATGTTAATACAATTAAAAATGTAATTCCCAAAGATATTAAAACTACCGCATATCCTGATTTATAACTAGTGTCCAAATCTAAACCATATCCTGCATCCCAGGCTAGATGTCTTATCCCATTACATAAATGATATGACAAACCAAAGATAGCTAAAAAGAGAACTAATTTTACAAAACTATTTTGAAACACATTCATGACCAGTGAATGAGAATCCTTTGATAGAGTTAAAAAATACAAAATAGCTGGTGATAGTAATATAACCAAACTTAAAGCAAAACCTGTTAGTCTATGTGTTATTGATAACACTGACGTAAGTTGAGGTCTGTAAATTTGTAAATGTGGCGATAATGGTCTTTTTGTAGCATTCATAACTAGAAATCTATACAGCGTCCATTCTTTTCCCAATCACCATATCTTGTTGGTTCAGGTCCTTTCCTACCGCCAATTTCTTTGGGTGCTTTATCCTTATTGGCAGGAATTATAAGCTTACTTTTTTTGCTCTTATTTCCCATGATTATCCCTAAAATACTTTGATGGATATTATATGAAAATATTTTTAAAATGAATAGTAATTTATTAGGATATACTAAAATACAGTTGGGAGTCGTTAACTTTACATTAGTAACCTTATTTTTCAATAGTTTATATGGATAATTTAATAAAAGAAATACGATCAAATAATAGTGATATCTATCTCGATAATAGTCTTGCTGCTATTAGAGTAACTGGCAAGGACAATAAAAAGTTCCTTCAAGGTCAGCTTACTAATGACATAGAAAAACTATCTGATAAATATGTCAACGCATCATATTGTACCCATCAAGGAAAAGTTATTGTAAATATTCAGGTCTTTTTAAGTGAGGATGATGTGATATTACTTTTATCAAAACCTCTAAGCAAATATTTCATAGAAAAGATGTCGAAATACATACTCATGTCTGATGTAAAATTCATGTTATACGATGAGATTACTGCACTTTGGAGTTTGGGTGACAAGGCTAAAGAATTAATGAGAGAATATAAAATTGAAGAAGATAAGTTATGCAGTAGAGTTAGTGAATCTGAGTATATGATTAACATGTGTATGGACAATACATACCAGATCAGATATGTGAACCTAGATTCAAGTAACACTTGTAAATTTGAATATAATGAATTAAGTGAATCTCAAACTTGTTTGATTGATCTATTTAGGTTACATACAAGATTAAAAATAGACAACATAGAAAAATTTATACCTCAAGTATTAAACTCAGATGAACTCGAAACAGTAAGCTATAAAAAAGGATGTTATACTGGACAAGAAGTAATTGCCCGAACACACTACCTCGGAAACGTCAAAAAACATACCTATCTAGTAGCTGTAGATGCTCCAATAAATAATGAGACTAACGTAGTCAATTCAGATGGCGAGAGTGCTGGCGAGTTGATTGGCGAAACTTTCACATATCAGGAGGTAACACTTTCACATTGTATATTACGTGATAGCTCTGATTTTAATGATTTATTTATAAAAAATCATGTTGTAAGAGTTTTCGCTAAGGAAGATATTTTTTAACTATTTCTCTCTCTTTTATGAGCTCTTCCTCGGTCACTTTCAATGATTCACTCAAACTTTGATGAATATTTACATCATCTTTAATATTGTATGAGCCTCCATGAGCTACTACAGGAAACGAGAACATGATGTCAGGTGTGATATTATATTCTCCACTTGACAACACACCAAGCGCTTGCCAGTCTGCTGATCCATTCTCTAGGACATTGATGTGATCATATATTGCTGAAGCTGCTGAAGCCGCACTTGATAAACCTCTAAATTCAATTATCTCCCCCCCTCTTTTTTGAACTCTAGGTATAAATGTCTCATGAATCCAACTATGATCTAGGTTTATATTTTTTGTACTAACTTTGCAATTGTACAAGTCTGGAACTTGAGTTGTAGAGTGATTGCCCCAAATTACTATTTTTTCTATATCTTCAACTTTTTCATTTAGTTTTGTAGCTAATATACTCTTCGCTCTATTATGATCAAGCTTCATCAAAGATGTGATATTTGTATTAGGGATATTTGGTGTATTCTGATTAATTATCAAAGCATTAGTATTAGCAGGGTTCCCGACGACAATAATATTGGTCTTTTTTGAACAAACATCATTTATTGTCTCCGCCTGAGATTTGAATATGTGTGCATTATCTAAAATCAAATCTGATCTTTCCATGCCTTTTGATCTAGGTTTTGCTCCTACCATTAAAATATAGTCTGCATCAGAAAAAGCTAATTCAGTATTATCAGTTGTTACTAAATCATTTAAAGAGTCAAATGCGCAATCTTCAATTTCAAATTTTAACCCCTCGAGTGATTTTTGTGATTCAGGTATATCTAAAAGTCTAAGATTTATCTTATCTGTCGCTTTAAACGGTAAATTCGATAAGATTCGAAAGATAAGCGAGTATGCTATATTCCCAGCAGCACCAGTAATTGATATGTTTTTAATTGCCATATGATAATCTTGCTTTTTTTAAATCACGAATAGAATTAATTCCTATAGATTTGTTATTTTTAACTTCAACACAATATACCGGTATATTGTTCCAAATCAACCTTAATTGTTCAAGACTCTCTTCTTTCTCATAATTACATTGCCCAAGCTTGTGATACAAAGCAAGGGTTTTAAATTTGAATGCATAAACTCCTAAGTGAATAAGATAATGAGATCCAGCTGACGTTAATTTTTGGCGAGTAAATGTAATTGCTCTCGATGATCTATCAGCTATAACTTTTACATTATTTTTATCAGAATACTCATCGCTACTATTCGTTTTGTATATCAACGTAGCAACAGATTCAGTTTTAAAACTTTTAAGAAGCTTTATAAGTTTGTTGATGTATGTAACATTTATATTAAATTCGTCTGCTTGTAAATTAATGACTATATCAGAGGGTTTTGCTCTGTAAGTTTTAGCTGTAAAATAACATCTCTCAGTTCCGTTCTTGAATACTTTTTTGGATAACATAGCCTCAACACAATGTTTAACTGCATAGTTGTAAATAATATTTGAGTCTGTTGAGACTATAATCATTGCATCTTTAATTTTTTTAGCTCTTGCAATCATGTGTTCAATAAGAGTCATTTCCCCAATCTTTTTAATAAGCTTATTTGGTAGTCTAGATGATTTCATTCTGGCTGGTAAAATTACAAAAGTTTTCATGATAGTTTTTCCATTAATTTTAAAAGTTTATCATTAGGTATAATATTTTGTTCTAAAACATAAATATTTTCATTACAAAAAGGTTTAATTTTCACAAAATCTTTTTCTGTGACAAGAATAGGTTGATCGACTTTAGGGATATCAGATTCTCTAAACTGGTAATGATCTGGATATTTATAAGTAATGAATTCAATATCATGTTCTTTAAGTTCTTTTACTAATGAGAAATCATCTGCAATTGCAGTGATCAAAATACAGCTTGAAAATTTCCTATCAGCAAGATTATATTTTGTTTTATCAACGGATGATGATACACCGGAGATCCTTGAATAGAAACCAGGGTGCTCAGAGCCAGTATAATTACTGAAAATAAAATCCGCATTCTTATGAAAAAATTTTGGCTCTCTGAATGGGCCACATGGAAGGAGAAAATTATTATCTCTCTTATTAGTGTTTTCAATTATAAATTCATACTGTCTGTTTAAGCTATAATGCTGAAGCCCATCATCATGAATAATAAAATCTACTTCACTTGTATCGCAGAACTTTGTTGATTCGACACGGTTTGAGCTCGAGACTATCGTTGATTGTGTTTTATTACTTAAGAGGACAGCCTCATCCCCAACTTGATTAGGATTTGATAGACTATCTATTATCACAGGAGATGAGATGGTTGACCCATAGCCAGATGAAATAATAGTTGTCTTTTTATCTTTGCTTTCTAAATATTTACTTAGCCATATTGTAAATGGAGTTTTCCCAGAGCCGCCTACTACAAGATTACCCACTATTATAACTCTAGCTTTAGAAGTGAACCTTTTGAAATAATTGAGTAAAAGAAATCTTCTTATGTAAATTATAATATAAAAAATAAATGATAGTGGGAGAAATGGTATTAGAATTAGTCTTGGTATCTTATACCAAAAAAAGAATATAATATTATGCATCAGATCTGAAATTGTGAGTTATATAACGCATAATATACCGATTTTTTATCTATCAAATCACTATGATTTCCTTGCTCTACTACATGTCCATTTTCTATTACAATAATTTTATCAGCATTCATCACTGTTGATAACCTATGTGCAATTATAAGTGTTGTTTTATTCTCAGATAGGGTTGTAAGAGATTTCTGTATAGAGGCCTCTGATTCTGCATCCAGTGCGCTTGTAGCTTCGTCTAATAACAATATTGGTGCATTTTTGAGCAGTGCTCTTGCTATTGCAATCCTCTGTCTTTGTCCACCAGATAGAAGTACTCCGTTTTGTCCAACTATAGTCTCAAATTTATCAGGCAAATCATTTATGAAATTCGAAGCAAAAGAAAATTCAGCAGCATCATGCACTCTCGATACATCATGTGAGCTAAGTTCACCGTATGCTATGTTATTATAGATGGTATCATTAAATAGAGTGAAATCTTGACCTACATAAGATATGTAAGCTCTTATCTTGTTCAGATTTATATCTTTTATATTCGATGTATTAAAGTATATATCGCCTTGATCAGGATCATATAGACGAGGAATAAGATCGAGTAATGTAGTCTTCCCGCTTCCAGATTTTCCAACAATCGCAACTGTTTCACCTTTACTGATATCTAGATTAATATTTTCAAGAACATTTGACTGTGATGATGGGTACTTAAAGGTAACGTTTTTAAAACTTATTGAGATACTTCCTTCGATATTTGTTGCATCAATCATATCTATATTTTCACTTTTAGAATCCAATAAATCATAGATGGATTCACTTGCCGCTATACCTCTCTGAAGAACAACATTGACTTCTGAAAGTCTCTTTATTGGCGCGAACATCATAATCATTGCTGTTAAATACGACATGAATGTTCCAATAGATATTTCATCTAAATAGTCATTCGATGTTACAAAAAAAATTATTGCCGCTAAAAATATAGCAACTAGTAGTTGCATCAAGGGTATGCTAATGCTTTGAACAAATATTAACTTTAAATTTCTCTCTCTGTTATAGGCGTTGGCAGAGTTGAACGTATTTTTCTCATAATCCTTGCCGCCGAAAATTTTTATTATTCGATGACCTATAATTGATTCTTCAACTATATTTGTGATAGTACCCATAGATCTCTGAATATCGCGACTCAAAGATCTAAACTTAACACTCATAACCTTTAGAAAAAATCCTACTAAAGGAGCTATAAGAAGCAATCCTATTGATAACTCAAAACTATAGTAAAACATCAATGACAAGAGACCGATTATAGTCAAACCATCTTTAATCACTGTTGTAACTGCCTTAGTAGCTGCTTCAGCAACTTGCTCTGCGTCAAACGTAATTTTGGAGACTAATTTACCAGTGACTGACTCATCATAGAGTGAAGATGATCTGAGTAATATCTTATCAAACATATCCCTTCTGATATCTCTTATTATACTGCGTCCAACGTAAGCCATTCCATACGTTGACATAAATGATCCGATACCTCTAAACACAAATATAAGGATGATTAGAATGGGCATAATCTGAATGAAGCTGGGGTCTTTATCGATAAAACTCCCATCTAATAATGGCTTAATGATTGCTGCGAATGACGTGTCGGTTATAGCATGAATAATCATTCCTATGATTGCTAAAAAAAATGTCTTCTTATATATACCTGTGCTTTTAAGGAGCCTCTTGTAAAGGTGAAGTGCATTGTTGTTTGTTTGTGTCATTATAAATTAGTTGGATTCTGAGGATATTTGACTATCATACATGATATTATTTAAGCATTGAAATATATAACAATAATTTTCAACTATAGTTCTAGAAAATGAAAAAGTTTTTTAAAGATAATTTGCCTAAACCTGAGGATATCAAGAAATATAAAGCACTTGGTATTCTCGGTGAGTCAATATTTGAAAAGCAGCTATGGTCTATAAATAAACATACTTTGTCCAGAGCAATAGCAATCGGTTTATTTTGGGGCTGGATGCCTATGTTTTTTCAGATGATACCTGCTGCGTTTTGTGCTGTATATTTTAGGGCAAATTTACCTCTCTCCCTTGCGGGAGTTTGGGTAAGTAATCCTATCACTATGCCGCCAATGATGTATCTAGGATATGAGTTTGGAAATATTATTTTAGGAATTGATCCGCTTTTCGAGAAATTTGAGGCTAGTATCGAGTGGATAGGCAGTGTATTTTCTCTTATATGGCAACCTCTACTCATTGGCACTCTAGCTATAGGTGTTATTTCAGCTATTTTAGGGTATCTCGCTATACATCTCATATGGAAGTTTTTGGCATATCGAAAATTAAAAAAAATAAGACATCGCTAAATGATCTTCCCATCAATCATTGTTTTTTTATTCCTCATTGTATTTATGACATCATTGTCATGAGAGACAACAATTAATGTGATCATATGTGATTCACATATCTCAACGAGATTCCTGATGACTGTTTGAGAGTTTGTTGAATCAAGATTTCCAGTTGGCTCATCAGCTAATATAATTTTAGATTTCATCGCCATAGCACGAGCTATTCCTACTCTTTGCGCTTCACCACCAGATAGAATTGAAACTGGAGAATTTAAATGTTCAATAAGGTTAACCTCTTCGAGGCACTGTATAGCAAGTGACTTAGATTTATGTTTTGTGTTTCCTTGATAAATGAGAGGAATCATAATGTTTTCAGTTACATTAAAATCCATTAGCAAGTTAGGAGATTGAAAGATATGAGAAATATTATTTAATCTAAATAATGTTTTATTTGAGTCTGATAAATTTGTGAAAGATATATCATCAAAAAAGATTTCGCCCTTGTCTACTTCATCTATTCCAGCTAATACATTAAGTAACGTTGACTTTCCTACACCAGATGGTCCTGAGATTGATAGTGAATTTCCAGATTCCAATTCAAAAGATGCGCCATTGATCACGCTTTTAGCATTATAGCTTCTATATTTTTTAAAAATTTCTTTACATTTAATTTTCATAGATTTAAAGATTGAGATGGAGTGATATCAATGGCTTTTTTTGCTGGATAGATGGACGACAATAATACGATAAGAAATGAAATTATTGTGATCTTATAAACATCAGATAATAATACTATGGAAGGAACAACATCAAGATGATAAATGTCCGGAGCTATCAAAGAGATATTAAAAAAACTTTCTATTGCAATAACAATTTCATTTATGTACGTAGACAACACAAAACCCAATAAAACTCCCAGAGAAATACCAACAATGCCGATGATAATGCCTTGTATTATAAAAATTGATTGAATGGAGATCTTAGAGAAGCCCAGTGATATCAATACTGCTATGTCTTTTTGCTTATTTAGAACTAACAGTGATAGCGAGGATATAATGTTGAATGATGTGATTGCTATAATTAGCATTAGTATTATAAACATTACTCTTTTTTCATTGCCAATAGCTTGAAATAATGCATTATGAGTCTCTGTCCAGTTACTTGAAATTATTGAATATTGATTAAATAGATCTCTAGATATTTTTGCTGCATTAAGTGGATCTGATAGTTTAAGTTTTATATAAGTGTATGAATCTCTATTTGTTAGAGCTAGATCACTGCCATAGATAAATCGTTGATTGTACTCATATATTCCAGAATCAAAAATTCCTGTAATTATGAATGAATCTTGTGTAAAAACTTTATTGTAGTTTGTGAACTGGATTTTATCTCCTATTGATACTCTCAGGTTATTTGCAAGGATATTACCAATAATGATATCTTGTGGACTCGAAAGCTTAAACTTGCCATCGATTATTAAATCAGAAATTTCACTTGCATTGCTCTCAAGATCTTGATTTACATTATGAACTATTACCGGTATGTTTTTTATCTCATCTGATGATAATAAAACCTCATTTTTTTGAACTATAGAATAACCTTTTATATTCTTATCTGTATCAATTATATCCTCTAAGCCTTTAATAGTTACTCTATCGCTCGGGTAGATATTGACATGAGAGGTAAAAGAGAGAATTTTATCTCTCAGTTCTTTCTCAAAGCCGTTCATAACTGAAAGTACGGTGATAAGGATTCCTACGCCCAGCATAAGTCCGAAAATTGATACTTTTGAAATAATTGATATGAATGATAAATTATATCTAGAGAATAACAATCTATACGCAATGAGGAACTTCATACGTTCACTATACCAAAAATAATGAAAAGATGAGTGTCATTAAAAAGAAATTATTGGCTGACTATGAATCCAATCATATTGTAATGGTTCATCCGCACATGCATCGAGACAAAAGTCATTACAGTGATTTATATATGATATTTTCTAGTTTAAATAAAATTTTCTTACATAATAAAACTAAGCAAACAATTGTTTTTAATGAAAATGGTAAATCTGAGAACTTGTATGATTTGACGGATCCATCAGTCAGTAAAATATTCTATAACTGTGATGACATTTGGATAAGGGACTATTTGCCAAAAATATATATTTCAGAAGGTTCAAAGAAAATGATTAGATATAGATTCAATGCATATGGGGAAAAATATAATTATAAAAATGATAATAATTTTAAAGAAATACTCAATTACATATCAGGTGAGATTGATTTAGACAACATCGTCCTCGAGGGTGGAAATCTTGAATTCTCTGCAAGAGGAATCCTCATTACAAACATGCATTGTATCAAAAAGAATAATATAGCTAACTGTACCATTAATTTAGAAAAAGAGATCAACAGAATGACAGAAGAACTTGGAATCAATGAATTATTTACAATAAACTTAAATGGAATTATTGGTGATGATACCAATGGTCACATAGATAATTTTATAAGATTCATTGATAATGAGAGTATTGTCTATTTTGCATCGAAAGATGAATCATATTGTAACTATCTACTCGCCTGTAAATTAGAGAAACAAGTAAGTGATATTGTTGATAGAAGTAAAATTATAAAGCGAGCTATACCTTTATATCACAGCAAGGATGATGAGTTGATTAAAAATGGTAAAATTTATCCTTATTCAAAACTTAATTTTATCGCCACGACAGAGTGCTTTATTTTTCCATGTATCAGTAACAATAGAGAATCGCTTCAACATGATCTGGATAGTTTGCCATCAAAAACAAAAATATATGTTATAAATACAGAGGCAGCACTAACTGAATATGGAGGTTTACATTGTCTGACAGCAAATATTTAGATTTACTACTTTTGCAATATAAACCTCTGCATGATACGAAGAAATGTATAGAGAAAATATATAATTTGTTAATTAAAGCAAAAGTATCAAAAAATACGGTTGTTGTTTGCCCAGAATTATCAATTCAAGACTATATTTGTATAAAGAAAAATAAAAAATTATTCAGAGAAGCAATTGATATTCGTTCTTCTGCAATAAAAAGTATGAGAGAAATCTCAATACAATTTAAAATATATTTATGCATTACTATTTTTTCTAGAGAAAAAGATAATTACTTTAATAAAGCGCTAATCATTAATCCGAATGGTGAGATTATTCAAAAGTATAATAAGAAGAATATTCCCTCCGAACAATGTTATCAAGAGAAATACTATTTCAATCAACCAAAGAATAACTTTAAGTTTTTTGATATTGGAAAATTTAGAATTGGAATATTAATTTGTTGGGATCAATGGTATGCACGATCTTATGAATATATGAGAAAAAACAATGTGAACCTTATCATATGTCCGACTGCTATTGGCTTTTGCAAAATAAAAAATAAAAGTATTAGTCTACGAGGTGAACGTGAAAAATGGATGAATGTTATCACAGCAAATAGCCTTATGATTAATACACCTGTTGTAATTTGTAATAGAATAGGAACAGAATCTGAGAAAGATCACTCAATATCTTTTTGGGGATCAAGTTTTATTACTGACAGCAGTGGAACTGTAGTAAAAAGATGTCTTACAGATCAACGTGTCTTACATCATAAAATAGCAATTGAAGACCAAATTACTGCAAAAAGTATGTGGAATTTTATCGATTAGGTGCTTTTCAGGTCATTATTTTGCAAAATAAACGTGTCAAATCTTAAGAGTAACGACTATAATATGACTGTTAAATCAGTTCTTATATCATGGAGATTTTATATAAATGAGAATATCAATATTAATGTTAATGCTCTTAATAATGAGCTTTTCAGTGTCTCAACCATCTTTTGCAAAAAATTTCACTCAGTGTGATGTTATCTTTGCTGAAGAGGAAACTAAGCCTTCAGATGATGAAGAGCCTGATTGCGAATAATTAATGGGAGGAGATATGTTAAAAATCAAACATAATATTTTATCAGCTGCTCTGCTTTCTCTAGTCCTAGTGTCATTTTCTGCAGTTGCAGGTAAACCGGTTGCTATATCAAAAGGTGACGGTAACAATTCATTAGAAATTGGACTATCTGTTACAGTTGGTGAGCATAAGATTATGAGAAATCAAGATAACAGCGCTACAGTAAATCCAGCATTTGCTAAGACATCTAGACCATGTCCACCATTCTGCATACAACCAATGCAACTGAGACCAGGTATAGAAACTCTTGGTGAACAAGAAATCATTCATTACGCAGTAATGATGAGCAAAGGTGAAAAGATGCCAGATGGTTCTGAAATCATGATCATTGATTCAAGGACGCCAGACTGGGTAGCCAAAGGAACTATTCCAGGTGCTGTAAATTTACCATGGACATTATTGAGTGAAAGAAAAGGTGCTGATCCATTATCAATTGCTGAACTAATGACAACTAAATTTGGAGCAAAAGAACAAAATGGTCTATTCTATTTTGACAATGCAAAAACATTAGTTATGTTCTGTAATGGTATGTGGTGTGGACAATCACCTAATAATATTAAAAGTTTGTTAAAATACGGATATCCAGCAAATAAAATTAAATGGTACCGTGGCGGTATGCAAAACTGGGAAAACCTAGGTTTTAATACCGTTAAATAAATCTAACAACTAATTAGATACAAGCAGCACATGTTTATGTGCTGCTTTTTTTATAGGCACTAATCTAGATGACACTTCTAACGAAAGGATCCAATATTATTAAGAAATTATCTGGATCATCCTACCTATTGGAAATTGATAAACTAGCTGAAGAGTATGATAATGTAATAATAATTTTAGATAATAATCATCAAATAGATGCACTATATAATGAATTAAAAAGTCTTTTTAAAGAAAAAAATATTCTAAAATTTCCTGACTATGGACTCGAGCCATATGATCTGTCGCAGATTGATAAGACTGTCATTAGAGATAGATATGATTGTTTTATAAAACTCAATGCGACAAATACAAAGAAAATAATGATTGCTACGTATAAATCAGTTTTTTATAAAGTGCCTTTACTTAATGATGTATCAAAATCTTGGAAAAGAGTTACTAAACAGTTCGACTATAACGAACTAATTGACATGCTGAGATCATTCGGATATCAAAAAACATCCAAAGTCGAAGAGTTCGGACAATACAGAATATCAGGCTCAATCATTGATTTTTTTTCAATCATATCTAATAAGCCAACTAGAATTAATTATTTTGAGGATAAAATTGAAACAATCAAAGAATTTGATCCAATTTCACAGATATCATCTAAAGAGCTTGATGAGATTATTATTTGTACAAATGCAATTTATAATATACAAAAATCAAATATTGATACTTATCTAAAAAGTATAAAAAATTTTTTTGATGATGAGTATAAACAGGATATCGAGTATGAACGAATCGTTTATGACAAAAATAATTCATATATCCATAACCTAATTCCAATATTATTTGATCATACGGATTCATTATTATCATCATTTAATGATAATTTTGCATGTGTCTTACAAAAAGATCTTTTATTAGAATTTGATGAACAATATGATAATTTAAATGAGGCATATCTCCAGGAGAATATGAAGAGATATATTCTTGATCCAAAGAGTTTGTTAGTAAAAAAAGAAACATTAGAAAAAATATTTAAAGAAAATTATTTTTACCAAATCTCAGATTATACAGATGCTGATGTTAAAACTCATTCAGAATATAACTCTATTCCTACTCTATCCATAAACTATAACTATAAAAATCCGTTTATCAACTTCGAGAAGTTTTTCAATAATTCTCAATATAAGTATATATTTTTCATTAAAAGAGATGACAATTTTAGAACTTTAATTAATTACTTTAATTCAAAGCAAGTCTCATATACTTTAATAGACGATATAAAAGCTGCAAATCATAAGATACAAATCCTAAGAACAGATATAACCGAAGGGTTTATCAATAATGCTACTAAAACAGTATTCATTTCTTCAAGTGACCTATTTGGTATCGTAAAGGCCAGAGTATCTTCAAGAGAATCTATAAAAGCATCAGTAATTGATAACTTGAGTGATCTAAAAGTGAATGATTTAGTAGTTCATCAAGATCATGGCATTGGTAAATATAAAGGTCTTATTACTATGGATATTGAAAATAAGACAACTGAGCTAATGAAGATTGAGTATGCCGAGAACAATAATCTTTATATGCCTGTAACCTCAATGATGCTTATTCAGAAATATATTGGTAACACGAGCATAAATGCGAAACTTTCACAGTTAGGTTCTGACAAGTGGTATAGAATTAAGCAGAGAGCTAAAAGGAAGATTGATGATATCGCAGTTGAGTTACTTCGAGTGCAGGCTAAAAGAGAATTAAGTAATGGATATAAATTCAGCTTAGATAACTTAGCTTATGACAAGTTTTGTAGTTTATTTCCTTATGTGGAAACAGACGATCAACTAAATACTATCAATGATGTGATATCAGATATGTGCTCAATTAAGTCTATGGACCGAGTAGTTTGTGGTGACGTTGGTTTCGGGAAAACAGAAGTGATACTTAGGGCAAGTTTCGTTGCCGCAAATAATGACAAACAAGTGGTCATCATTGTTCCAACAACAGTTTTAGCAAAACAACATTTCGAAACTTTTAAAAGAAGGTTTGCGAAATACTCTTATAATATCGACATCGTGACAAGAGCAATTAGTAGACTAGACAGATTATCCATCATTGATAAATTATATAATAATCAGATACATATCCTAATCGGGACGCATGCATTGTTGAATAAAGATTTCAAATGTGCTGACCTGGGTTTATTGATAATTGATGAGGAGCATAAGTTTGGAGTTAAACATAAAGAGTCTATAAAACAAATAAAAGAGAATATAGATGTATTGACTTTGACTGCAACACCAATTCCTAGAACTTTGAGTTCAACACTTTCAGAAATAAAAGATATGAGTATCATTAATACTCCACCTGTAGGTAGGAAGAATATTGAAACAGCTATAATCAACAAATCAGATGATAACCTGAATAGATATATTCAACGTGAGATAACAAGAGGTGGTCAGATTCTCTATATCCATAATAATATCGAAACTATGGATGATGAGATAAATTTAATTAAGAAATGTAATAAAAATATTATCATCGATAAAGTTCATGGAAGATTATCAAATAATGAAATTGAAAAAATTATGAATAGCTTTCTTGATGAACAAATTAATATTTTAGTCTGCACTAGCATAATTGAGAGTGGACTAGATATGACTAATGTGAATACGATAATTATAAATAATGCGCAAAATTTTGGATTATCACAGTTACATCAACTTAGGGGAAGAGTTGGTAGAGGTAACAAGCAAGCTTATGCGGCTCTTATCTTGTGTGATCAGAATAATTTTACAAAAGATGCAAAAAAGAGAATTGATGCGTTTGTGAAAACAAAAAGTTTAGCAGGCGGTATAGAAATAGCAGGCCATGATTTAGAAATAAGAGGTGCTGGTGAGATATTAGGAGAAGAGCAAAGTGGACAAATATTTGAAATAGGCTACGCAATGTATACATCGATGCTATCAAAAGCTATAAAGCAGTTGAAAAATCAAAATGAAACTAATAATCATATCCATACAGACGTTGATTGCTATATTTCCACTTTAATACCACAAGATTATGTTGAAGATATTTTCCTTCGTTTAGAGATATATAATGATATTTCTAATGCAAAGAATGATTATGATATTGATCATATTGTAACCAAACTTGAAGATGTATATGGCCCTATACCTGATTATCTGAGAAATCTCTTTTCTTTAACTCGAGTGAAGATCGAAGGCAATCGTATTAAAGCCGATAAAATTAAAATTAACAGAGAGAATACTGTCATAACTTTAAATCCTAAAAGTCTGATAGATAATGATAAATTAATTAATAACTTTGTATTAAAAAATAAAATTAAATTAATTGATCAATATAATTTAAAATATCAGAGCATCTCAAAAGATAACTTCTGTGAGTTATGTGAAGAAGTTATTTCGATGATGAAAGATATAGCGGACTAGTCTTTATTTATAAAAACTGTTGTAGTTGGGTATGCTATTTCTGCTTTATGCTTTTCTATAATATCTGAGACATCAAGGAGAATGTCTTGTTTGATAGCTAAAAATTCTTCCCAATCCTTTGTAACAGTAAAGGCATATATAAAGAAATCACATGAAGATGCTGAGAAACTTTTGAAATATACTTTAGCTTTTTGAGACTGATCAATTTTTTTATTGTTTGACAATATCGTGTTAACGTCATCAATAATAGACTTCATCTTACTTAAATCATCATAACGTATGCCAATAGTCTCATTAATTCGTCTATTTGACATTCTAGTAGCATTTTCAACTATTATGCTTGAGAAAGCAGTATTCGGAATATAGAGAACATTCTTTGAAAAAGTCCTAACTACTGTTAACCTCCAACCTATCTTTTCAACAATACCCTCAATATTCCTATCAGGCGACTTAATGAATTCTCCTACTCTAAATGGACGATCAAAAAATATCATCATTCCGCCAAAAAAGTTTGAAAGAAGGTCTTTGGCAGCTAAACCAACAATTAGACCGCCTACACCACCAAAAGCAAGTAGTCCAGAAATGCTCAGACCAAGTTCCTGCATGATAATTAATAATGTAATTACTACAACGATAACTTTTATAATTCTGATGACAATTTCGTAAGTCTCAGACACAAGCGTCGCATCATCGTCACTGCTTAGATTTTTAATAAAAGGCTTCGATGCCAAGTAAAAATTTAATCCCCGTAAGATTGACAAAGAGATCATAAGTATAATTAGTAAAAAAATTGAGCTTGATAACGAAAATGTAAATTCAATCAAATCTTGTTTAATAAAATAATCAAATACAATCAACAGATAACCGATTACAATAAGGTAAGATGACGGGGTTTTAATTGAATGAAGTAGAAGTTCATCATACACAGTATTAGTTTTTTCAGATATTTTTAGGATTATGTTTATAAGTCTGTTTTTAATAAACAATAAGACTAAAGCAATGATTGTTATTGAGATTAAACTTGAGTATGTATTATCTAAAATTATATTCATTATATTTCTATTTGACTTTTTAAACCCTCAAGCGCGTTATGATATTTTTTGTTGTTATTTTCATAAAAGCTTTTATCTTTAAAGCATAGCAGATTAATATCTTCAGCAATAGTCTTGTCAATATTATTACTTTGATCAATATACTCCTTTTGAAAATAGTAATAACTTTCTTTGCAATTAATGATTTCCTTATTTTGCATTGTAGTAATAATCGCCAAATTACATCCTGCATTAAATGTTTTGTTTAGAATATCAACCTTGGATTCATTCTTGAAGTTCTCGGAAATAGCAGACATTTCTAAATCATCACTAATAAATATAGGTTTCTGATCAAATATGGTCTTCGATAATTCAGATAGCCAGTTTGAAGACACAGTTACTGGCTCTGGTGATATTTTTCTATAGGTAATATGACTAGTCATAATTGGAATTTTGAATTTGTTATATAATTCTTTAAATGGCTTAATATGAGAAGATAATTCATCATATTCTAAATTACACTCTGATATAGTAGTATGAGTATCAGATAAAACAGCACCATGACCTGGAAAATGTTTAAGAACCGGCATAATTCCGTTATCAATATGTCCCATTATATATCTTGATGCTAATCTGAAAATTGCTTCTGGATTTCTAGAGAAAGTTCTACT
>CACAVP010000013.1 GCA_902535975.1 uncultured Gammaproteobacteria bacterium
GCTGCTCTTCATCAGATTATTGTAATTATTGGTTTCATAATGGAATTGTATTAGTAGACAAGAAAAAAATGTCAAAATCATTGGGCAATGTCATATTAGTTTCAGATCTCTTAGAGGAGGAAAATCCAATTGTAGTTAGAATTGCATTGATGAGCGCACACTACAGACAGCCTTTGAATTGGACAGAAGATACGATTAATAACTCACGCAATATCTACGAAAAAATAATCTCTTCTCTTGATATTGAATCATCTACAGCAACTGAGAGAGATAGTAAATTTATTGATCTTCTCTGTGATGATTTGAATACACCTAATGCACTACAATACATTGTTAAGCAGGCACGATATGCTAAAAAAGACAATACTGTATTGCCAAAGCTGAGATATAATTGTGGTCTGTTGGGCATTAAATCCAACGAAGGTATAGTAGATAAGTCTCTGATTGATAAAATTGAATCTCTTATCTCTCTCAGGGAAGCTGCTAGAAAAAATAAAGATTATGTCGAGGCAGATCGATTAAGAGATGTGCTCTTAGATATGAGCGTTTCTCTTAATGATGGCCCCGAGGGAGTTTCGTGGAAAATTAAACATTAGATATATTTAATATATATCTAGTATAGGTATAATATGCTCAAAACGGGGTGTAGCGCAGCTTGGTAGCGCGGCTGGTTTGGGACCAGTAGGTCGTAGGTTCGAATCCTATCACCCCGAAATATGCGCCTGTAGCTCAGTTGGATTAGAGTATATCGCTACGAACGATAGGGTCGGAGGTTCGAGTCCTTCCAGGCGCGTATGTTATAATAGATATATGGTGGGTGTAGCTCAGTGGTAGAGCCCTGGTTTGTGGTACCGGTTGTCGTGGGTTCGAATCCCATCATCCACCCACTAAATTTGCGAGAGTGGCGGAATTGGTAGACGCGCTGGTTTTAGGTACCAGTACCTTTGGTGTGAGAGTTCGAGTCTCTCCTCTCGTAAACTATGAAGTTTAGAACTATGGCAAAAATTTATCATAAAGAATTCAAACAGAAGCTAGATGAGAAGAATAAGATAGATTGGACAAATGAGCCAAGACATGAGAATAAATACAAAACAAACTTAGAAGCTAAACGGAAATATTTCAAAAATATCCTACATCAATTTCTGGATGATAACATGATAAAAAGATGCGACAGATCATATGATATCTGCGCATTAAAATTTGGTCCTAAAAACTTTATCCTAGAGGTTACACTAATTCTTCAAGAATTCTCAGATGATGAAGATGAGACTCTAACTACATGGGAGTATTTACTCTACAACAAAAAATCAGAAACCTATGATGATTCAAAATTTTTTTCAGATTCACACAAAGCTTTGTTATATTTTATTGATAAAATAAAAGATATGGTTGATAATTGAGCACTCATGGCAGAAGTAAAAACTATTAAAGATTCGACTTCAGAGTATACAGTATCCGTTGAAGTCACAGCTAGTGAATATGAAAAACAATTTGATGATGAGTTATCAAAAATTGCGAGAACCATAAAATTAGATGGTTTTCGCCAAGGAAAAGTTCCTCATAATATAATCAAAAAAAAATTTGAGAGCCAGTGTCATCAAAAAAGTATTTCTAATCTAATAGACTACCATTCGCATAAAATTAGCACAGAAAAAAAATTCGATCTTGTTGATAGCCCATCAGCAAAACTTTTAGATACACCATCAAAAGAGAAGAACCTTTCATTTGAAGTTACTTACAATATCATGCCAGATATCGATCTAGCTGCATTAGATAAAATAAAGCTAGAGGTGCCTAATGTTGAAATTAATGATAAAGATATTGACAAAGTTATTAATAATATTCGCAAACAGAACACTGAATGGTCTGATTCAGGTAAAATAGCAGCTGAAGGAAATAAAATTGTGGTTGATTATGAGGGTAAAATTAATGGTAAAGATTTTAAAAATAACAAACAGAACGATTTCAGCTTCGTGATAAATGATAATATCAAAGGTGATCCAGCTACGGTCTCACTTTTCAAAGAGTTTTCACTGAAATGTATTGGTAAGAATATAGATGATATCGTTGAGGTTGCTAATCAAATGCCTGAGGATTTCCCTGAGAAGGAGTTAGCAGGTAAGAACGTCATTTACAGTATAAAAATTAAAAAAATACTGATAGGTAAACTTCCAGCTCTTGACAAAGATTTTTTTTCAAACTTGGGAATCTCAACTGAAGATGAATCAGTATTTAGAGATAGCGTTAAAACTCATATGAATTTTGAATTAAAGGACAAATTAGTTTCTAAAAAATATAGTCTAGTAAATGAAAAGCTTATTGATGTTTTTGCATTTGATTTGCCTGATTCATTAGTTAATAAGCATGAGGCTGAACTAAAGCAACAGTATGCGTCTTTCAAACAAGCTAATGATAATGTAGATGAAAAGATTAAGGACATAGCAATAAAAAGGGTTAAGTTAAACATAATATATATTAAGTTAGCCAAAGAAATCAAAACAAACATAAGCGATCAAGAGGCAATAGATTTCTGTAACGATCAATCACCTGCTTTTAGACAATTCTATGGTGAAAAATTGAAAAAAGATAAAGCTACAACATTATTGGACGTAAAGAATAAAATGGTGGAGAATAGTATAGTGGAGTATGTAATTGAAAAATCCAATGCTAAGACTTTGAATATGTCATTTTCGGAGATAATGGATGAGTAAAACATTCAATAATCTAGTACCTATGGTCGTTGAGTCTACATCAAGAGGAGAGCGAGCATTTGATATATATTCAAGGCTCTTGAAAGAGAGAATTATATTCCTTACTGGCCCAATAGATGACAATTTGTCAAATTTAGTAGTAGCTCAGCTCTTATTTCTTGAATCTGAAGATCCAAAGGCTGATATTTCTCTATATATCAACTCGCCTGGAGGGAGTGTAACCGCTGGCTTGTCGATTCTTGATACAATGAATTTTATTAAACCATCTGTAAGCACTCTTTGTGTTGGTCAAGCAGCAAGCATGGGCGCTGTTCTTCTAAGTGGTGGTGAGAAGAAAAAAAGATTCTGTTTATCAAATGCTAGAGTGATGATTCACCAACCACTTGGATCTTTCCAGGGCCAAGCAACTGATTTTGATATCCAAGCAAAAGAAATATTAAGTATTAGATCTAAACTTAACCAAATTTTATCGAAAAACACCGGACAAACTATTAAAAAGATACAGGCTGACACTGAAAGGGATAATTTCATGCAGCCTGAAGATGCAAAAAAATATGGTTTAATTGATCAGATACTCCTATCCAGAGAGTAAATCTCAAGAATTTGATTTTTGAACATGTTTCCTTGTATACTGAAAGGAAAGGTATTGATATGGAAGATAATACAAAAAACTCATCAAAACTTTTACATTGCTCTTTTTGTGGTAAAAACCAGAACGAGGTTGCTAAATTAATTGCTGGCCCATCAGTATTTATATGTGATGAGTGCGTAGATTTATGTAACGAAATTATAAGTGATGAATTAGAGGAAAAATCATCAAAATCCAACGAGAAACTTCCAAAACCTCATGAAATAAACGCAATACTAGATAATTATGTGATTGGTCAACCCCACGCTAAAAAGGTCTTATCAGTTGCAGTTTACAATCACTATAAAAAATTAAATATAATACCTAAAAAAAATGATGTTGAATTAAATAAGAGTAACATACTACTCATAGGGCCAACAGGTTCTGGTAAAACACTTCTTGCGGAAACTTTAGCAAGACTCCTCAACGTGCCATTTACAATAGCTGATGCGACTACATTAACAGAAGCAGGCTACGTAGGGGAAGATGTAGAGAATATAATTCAAAAGCTGTTACAAAAGTGTGACTATGATGTCGAGAAAGCGCAGACCGGGATAGTATATATCGATGAGATTGATAAAATTTCAAGAAAATCTGATAATCCTTCAATCACTAGAGATGTATCAGGTGAAGGTGTGCAACAAGCTCTTTTAAAGCTTATTGAAGGAACTATTGCTTCGGTGCCTCCTCAAGGAGGTAGAAAACATCCGCAGCAAGAATTTTTACAAGTTGATACGTCAAACATGCTCTTCATAGTTGGCGGTGCATTCTCAGGATTGGATAAAATTATCAGTCAGAGAAAAAATGATTCAGGAATTGGATTCTCTGCTAAAGTTAAGGATATAAAAACTGATAAAACATATGCTGAGGCTCTAGAAAATGTTGGACCGGAAGACCTAATTAAGTTTGGATTGATTCCTGAATTTGTAGGTAGATTACCAGTTACGGCTACACTCGACGAGTTGGATGAAAAATCTTTAATAAAAATCCTAACTGAACCCAAAAATGCACTTGTAAACCAATATAAAAAGCTTTTTGACATGGAAGGATGTGAGCTTGAATTTAGAGCAGATGCCTTATCAGCAATTGCTAAAAAAGCAATGAAAAGAAAGACAGGAGCAAGAGGACTCAGAACTCTGATTGAGAGCCTTCTTCTTGATACAATGTACGATTTACCTAGCCATGACGACATTATCAAAGTGGTTATAGATAAAAATGTTGTTGATACTGAATCTAAACCTCTACTAATTTATAAATCTAAATCTGATAACAAAGAAGCTAACAAGTCTTGATATTGACTGATATGCCCATATGTTAATGCTATGAAGAAAAAGTATATGTCCTTGCCATTGCTACCACTAAGAGATGTGGTTATATATCCTAATATGGTTGTACCACTTTTTGTAGGTAGAGAACTATCCATCAAATCACTAGATGATGCAATGAATAACCACGAAAAGAATATAGTTCTAGTCACTCAAAAGAGCGCGCAAGTTGATGATCCAGAGTTCAATGATTTGTATAAAATTGGAACAGTGGCAAATATCCTTCAGCTTTTAAAATTACCAGATGGAACTATGAAAGTTTTAGTTGAAGGAACCTCAAGAGTTAAGATAGATAAAGTTGAAAATGATAATAAGCTCTCATGCACTTATTCAGATATCAGTTCAGATGATCTTGCAAATGACAACCAGTCGGATGCTCTATTTAGGACGTTAGAAGATACGTTTTCTAACTATGTGAAATTGAATAAAAAAGTGCCACCAGAGGTAATATCATCAATTACCGGAATCGATGATTTATCAAAGCTTGCAGATAGCATTGCAGCTCATATGACATTGAAGCTTGAGGAAAAACAACAAGTACTTGAGCTTACAGACATAAAAAAAAGATGTGAATTTCTCATAAAGTCGATGGAAGGTGAACTTGATATTCTTCATGTAGAGAAGAAAATTAGAAGCCGTGTGAAACAACAAATGGAAAAAAGTCAAAGAGAGTATTATCTCAATGAACAAATGAAAGCTATACAAAAAGAGCTTGGAGAGATAGGTGATGAAAGTAACGATTTAGATCAGCTTTTAAATAAAATTAAATCCTTAAAGTTACCTAATGATGCAAATGAGAAAGCTATGAGTGAATTTAATAAGCTAAAAATGATGTCACCTATGTCCGCTGAGGCAACAGTTGTAAGAAATTATTTAGACATTTTAGTAAATCTACCTTGGAATCACTCGACAGAGATATCAACCGATATGAGCAAAGCAAATAATGTCTTGGAAGATGATCATCATGGATTAGAGAAAGTCAAAGAGAGAGTGCTTGAATATTTAGCTGTCACCAAAAGAGTCAATAAAATCAGAGGTCCTATCTTATGTCTTGTAGGTCCACCTGGGGTTGGAAAAACATCACTCGCAAAATCAATTGCTAGAGCAACCTCAAGAAAATTCATCAAAATGTCCCTTGGAGGGGTAAGGGATGAAGCTGAGATTAGAGGACACAGAAAAACTTATATAGGATCTATGCCTGGAAAAATCATGCAGAATTTATCAAAAGTCAAAACAAATAATCCACTTTTTTTGCTGGATGAAATAGACAAAATGGCTATGGACTTCAGAGGAGACCCATCGTCTGCTTTATTAGAAGTTCTAGATCCTGAACAAAATAATGTTTTCAATGATCATTACTTAGAGGTTGATTTTGACCTCTCTAACATAATGTTTATAGCTACTGCTAACTCTACAGATACTATTCCAGCACCACTTCTAGATAGAATGGAATTAATAAGATTACCAGGATATACAGAAAACGAAAAACTAGAAATTGCAAAAAAATACCTCATTCCTAAACAGTTTAAATTAAATGGACTCAAAAACTCAGAACTGACGATACCAATTAAAACTATCAAGGATATTATTACATCATACACAAGGGAAGCAGGTGTTAGAGCATTAGATAGGGAGATAAATAAAATCTGTAGGAAGTCTGTTAAAAATATATTAATGTCAGACATTAAAAAGCAGAAAATTCTTCCAAGTCAAATAGAGGATTTTCTTGGAGTCAGAAGATACTCATCAACAATGCGCGATAAGAAAGACATGATTGGCCAAGCGAACGGGCTTGCTTGGACATCTGTTGGTGGCGAGATGTTACGCATAGAGTGTGCTGCAATGTCAGGTAAAGGGAAGATTACTCAAACAGGCCAACTAGGAGAGGTAATGCAAGAGTCGATCAAGGCAGCAATAACAGTAGTTAAAACTAGATGTCATGATCTCGGTATTGAAGTTGATCAATTTGATAATAAAGATATCCATATCCATGTCCCAGAGGGCGCCACTCCTAAGGACGGGCCCAGTGCTGGTATAACAATGGCCCTGGCAGTTGCTTCAACATTATCATCTATACCTATAAAGTCTGATATAGCAATGACTGGCGAAATTACACTCAGAGGAGAGGTACTGGAGATTGGCGGACTCAAAGAAAAACTATTAGCAGCATTAAGAGCAGGAATTAAAGAAGTTGTTATTCCCAAAGATAATGAAAAAGATTTAAGAGACCTACCAAAAAATATCACTGAAAAACTAAAAATTCATCCAGTTAAATTTGTTGACGAGCTATTTACGATTGCTCTTAAGACTAAGCCAACAAGATTAAAACCTCGTCAGAAAAAGCCTCTAGGAAGAAAAGACGGAAGTAATGACATTACAAAAAACCTTCAGTAAAACAAAAAAAATTAAAAGTAAACCATATTTCATTCACTTTTGATGTTTTTTTTATAAATAATACCCCACTTTTTGTACATATTGTTGTAAAATGGCTAATGTGTTGATCGTTTATCAACATTCTATAACTGCGATTTAAAGAGGTGTTAAATGAATAAAGCAGAATTTATAAACGCTGTTTCTGAAGCAGCGGGAAGTAGCAAATCTGATGCCACAGCTCATGTTGAGGCGATGATTAGTGTTGTGACAAGTGCATTAAAGAGTGATAGCGAAGTCGCTCTTGTTGGTTTTGGAACTTTCAAAGCAAAAAAACGTGAAGCAAGAACAGGAAGAAATCCTAGAACAGGAGAATCCATACAAATTGCAGCTTCAGTAGTACCTTCTTTTAAAGCTGGGAAAGCTTTTAAAGATGCTCTTAATTAGTATTCCTAATTAAGGGTGATTAGCTCAGCTGGTTAGAGCGCCGCCCTTACAAGGCGGAGGTCGTAAGTTCGACTCTTACATCACCCACCATGATATATTCTGAGAAGCAGCGAGAGCTGCTTCTTTAGTTATCGTCTTTTTATGTTAATATACAAACACACGGAGGCGTAGTTCAGTTGGTTAGAATGCCTGCCTGTCACGCAGGAGGTCGAGGGTTCGAGTCCCTTCGTCTCCGTAGTTTAAATCATATATATGTTAAGTTTAATAAGAGACAAATTAAAAACATGGGTCGTCGTAATGCTAGTAACTCTTGTTGCGATACCTCTTGTATTCCTGGGCGTGGGAGATTACGGGACAAATCAGGAACAGTATGCTCTTAAAGTTAATGATCAAGAGATTAGCAAATCCGTAGTACTACAAGAGATGGGTCAGTTTAAAGATGTTTTGAGAAAAAATTATCAAGGTTCTATTCCTCCTATTTACACTGATCAATTTATTAAAAAAATTACATTTGACAACCTAGTTCGAAGAAGTATCGAAAATAATATCTCTACTAGTTCTGGTTTAGTTTTAAGCGATGAATCAATTGTTGATGATATTAAGAATACTTCATCATTTCGAGATGAGGATGGTTTTAATTCTCAGTTGTACAAGAGAAGATTATACATGATTAATATGAATCCTGACGTATATGAACAATACATTTATCAGAAGGGTATAAGGGATCAATTAAGAGAAGCAATTACTAACTCATCATTTTTGAGTACTATAGACAAAAAAATCAATATACATTCCAATTATCATAAAAAGACAGGGAAAATATATATCCTAAATAAAAACTACATAAATACTGATGTCCAAATATCTCTTGATGATATAAATGAATATTATCAAAATAATAAAGACGATTTCACGTCTAACCCTGAAGCTGAATTTAGCTATATTAGATTAAATAAAAATAATATCATATCATCGATTCAAGTTGCGGAGGAGGAGATTAAAGCCAGATATAAAGAAAATCTCAAAGCAGGCCTTTATTCGGTTGATAAACTTTTTGAAATCAACCATCTTGTTTTTCCTATAAAAAATAATAAAGAAAATGTTCTGGCTAGTGCAAAAAAAGCATACGAAGAATTACTATCAAACAAATCTTTTGAATATATCTCTGATAATTATGATGTCAGTGAGGATACAAAAAATAGCTCAGGTTATCTTGGTAGACAACCAACTATTGATTTACCTGATATTATAAAATCTAACATAAGTAATATGCAAATTGGAGAGATTAAGCTTATCTCCTCACAGTCTAATGCAGTTCATATTGTTAAGTTGATAGATATTGTCACGCCAGTTGCTAAGTCTTATGATCAAACTAAAAAAGAAATTATAGATCAAATTAGAAATACTAAAGGAACCGAAAAGTACTTCTCGCTACTTGACTCAATTAAAGAGAAAATATACGCAAATAATACATCTTTAACAATGATTGCTGATTCATACAATCTGAATTATTTCAAATCAGGGCGTATAAATCAGACATACAATGATAATCTATTAACCTCAAATATAGTCAATCGTCTGTTTTCTAAGATTGAATTCCAAGAATTATACCCTCCAATATACGTTGATAATGATGACGTGCTGTTTGTAAAAAAAATGGAATATTATCCTTCAGAGCAATTATCAGCAAATGACTCTGAGGACGCAATTAGAGCTTTACTGACAACTCAAATTAATATCAATAATATTAATAAAGCTGCAAGCGAAAAACTGATCAATCTAAATAATGGGACAGATCAAGATTTCGAGCTATTTTCTGTTTATAAGTATGACAAAAAATATAGTGAGGAGATTATGTCCTTAATAAATAATCAACCAACAACATCCTCATTTATTTCTCATAAAACTGAGACAGGAGATTTTGTTTTTCTAAAAATAGAGAGAATGGATACTGGATACATAGACAAAGATAAAATTGAATCAGATAATTATCTTGATTATCTCCGTAATACTCAGTCTGAGTCAGATTACAATAGCTTTTACACTTCAAAATTCGAATCTTTCGATGTTGATATTAACGAAGAATACTTAAATCAGTAGCCAATAATATTGAAGCCATTATCTACGTATATTGTTTGACCTGTTATTGCGTTTGAGTAGTCAGATAATAAGAAGTAAACCACTTTGGCAACATCATCAGTCGTAATATTATCTTTGATTGCTGATTTCTGTTGATAAACATCTAAAATCTTATTAAATCCACTGATACCTGCAGCTGCTAATGTTTTAATCGGACCAGCAGATACAGCGTTAACCCTAATTCGTCTGTCTCCTAGAGAATCGGCAAGATAAAGGACACTACTCTCAAGACTTGCTTTTGCAACACCCATGACATTGTAGTTTTGAACAACTTTATTAGAACCAATATATGACAGTGTAACAAGTGACGCAGCTTCATTTAAATCATCTTTGAAAGCTTTTGCCAGAGCAGTAAAACTATATGAGCTTATATCATGTGCTAATGCGAACCCATCCCTTGATATATTATCTAGATATTTTCCACTTAAATGATCTTTAGGTGCAAATGCAGCTGAATGAACTATTCCATCAAGATTTCCACAGTCTTGTTTAATATTATCTCTTAATTTTGCAATGTCTTGATCAATTGATAGATCACACTGATATGAATTATCTATGTTTAACTCATCTGCTAACTTAAGAACCCTCTCCCTCAGTCTGTCATTTTGATATGAAATTATAACATTAGCGCTGTTTTCTCTTAAAACTTTAGCAATTGCAAACGAAATCGATCTATTGCTTGCTATCCCAGTGACTAAAACATTTTTTCCTTTTAGATTCATAATATAATTGTAATATAGTACATTATAGAATGATGAGATTAAAGAAAGTTATTATTCTTATAGTAGTCTTAATTATTCAAACTAGCTATACTCTCGCCAATACATCTATAAGCATTGGGTATCAAGCTAAATATAAAAATTTTGATAATTTTGATTATGTCAATAGAGAAGCATTTAAAGGCGGAGACATTACTATTTCTGCTTTTGGGACATTTGATTCTCTAAATCCATTCCTTTTAAAATCACTATCTCCAGCTCAGATAAATAACTTGATGTTTGATACGTTAATGACTAGGAGCCTAGATGAACCCTCATCAAGCTATGCATTACTTGCAAAGGCATACCAACTTGCTGATGATAAACTTTCTGTGAACTACTATATAGATGAGAATGCAAGATTCAAAAATGGAGATCAAGTAACAGCCTACGATGTAAAATATTCTTTTGATCTTTTGTTGTCGGAGGAAGCTCATCCCCAATATAGGATTTACTGGACTGATGTCGAATCTGCTGAGGTATTGGATGCCTATACAGTGAAATTCAATTTTAAAAGAAGAAATCCAGAACTGCACATGATAATAGGCGATCTTCCAGTGTTTTCAAAAAAATGGCTAAGTAAGCGCGAGTTCCCCTCTAATGTAAAGAAAATACCTATCACAAGCGGCCCATACACTATTTCAGATTATAGTATAGGTAAATACATTATTTATGAAAGAAATAAAAATTACTGGGCACAGGATATACCCACTAGGAGACACATGTATAATTTTGATCGGGTTATAATCAAATACTATAAAGATATGACAGTTGCATTAGAGGCCTTCAAAGCAGGTGAATACGATTATATTCATGAAAATCACTCTAAAAGATGGGCCAGAGATTATAAGGGGCCAAATTTTGAAAATAATAAAATTATAAAAACTGAATTAATACACTCCAATAATACTGGTATACAGGGATTTGCATTTAATACTAGAAATAAAATATTTAAAGATATTAATCTAAGAAAGGCTATAAGTTATGTTTTTGATTTTGAGTGGTCAAATAATAAATTATTTTATAATCAATATCTAAGATCTGATAGTTATTTTACTAATAGTGAAATGAAGAGCGAGATACAGGTTGATACCGATGAGTTAAAATTAGCAAAAGAATTGGATATAAACTCAAATAGAATTAAACCAAAATACTTACTCCCTATCAATTTAAGTGCATCTGAATACAGAAGATCACTAATCAGTGCAAAAAAAATACTAGATAATTCAGGTTACTACATCAGGAACAATCAACTCTATTCTAAAAATAAAGAACCAATTATAATCAATTTTTTACTTGCTCAAAAAGGTTTTGAAAGAATTTTAGCCCCATTTAGAAATAATCTTCAGAGACTCGGTATTAAGCTAAACTACAGAACTGTAGATCTATCCTTATATCAACAGCGCCTTGATAATTACGATTTTGATATGACTGTTGTCAGTTATCCACAATCTCAGTCACCTGGTTCTGAATTAATGAGCATGTTTTCTTCTGACAGCGCCAATAAAAATGGTGCATTTAATTTTCCTGGTATTCAGGATCAAGACGTCGACAAGCTAATAGAAAGAATAATTTATACAAAAAATAGGGGTGAGATGATTACAGCAGCTAAGCTAATGGATCGTTTGCTTTGGAATCAGTTCTACATGGTACCAAATTGGTATATAAATACTCACCGAGTAGCATTTTATAATAAGTTCAATATGCCTAAAGAACCCCCGCTTTATTATCAAGCAACAAACTATGTATTACAGACCTGGTCATCAAAATGACTTTATATATTTTTAAAAGACTACTTCTGATGTTGCCTACACTATTAGGAATATTATTTTTTACATTTTTGATTATACAGTTTGTTCCAGGAGGCCCTGTTGAGCAACTAGTCAATAAGCTATCTGGTCTTGATTCAATCACTGAGTCTTCATCCTCGTCAAATACATATAGAGGTTCTAATGGGCTATCAGATGAACATATTGAACAACTGAACAAGTTTTATGGATTCGACAAGCCTTTTTTGGAAAGATTTTTCATCATGATTGGTAACTATGCATCTTTTGATCTAGGGATGAGTTATTTTCATAATCAAAGCGTCGGTGACTTGATACTGAGTAAATTACCTGTTTCTATAAGCCTTGGTCTTTGGTCTTTCATAATTGTTTACTTGGTCAGTATACCTTTGGGAATTAAAAAAGCAGTTAATGATGGGAGTAGATTTGACATAATATCAAGCACAATTGTATTAATTGGATATTCCATACCAGGTTTCGTACTTGGTATCGGATTAATCGTATTACTCGGTGGCGGGAGTTTTTTTGATATATTCCCAACTCGGGGTCTAGTCTCAGATGATTGGTCTAATTTGAGTGTCATTGGAAAAATATTAGACTACTTATGGCATATCACCTTACCAATAATATGTCTTATTATAGGTAGTTTTGCGGTTATGACTATGCTGACCAAAAATAGTTTCATAGACGAGATAAATAAATTATATACAGTTACTGCTAGAGCAAAAGGATTAAGCGAAAATAAAGTTTTATATTCTCATGTTTTTAAAAACGCAATTATACCGATATTGACAGGTTTTCCTGCTCAATTCGTTTCTGCTTTCTTCACTGGAAGCATACTTATCGAAACAATCTTCTCACTTGATGGGATAGGCTTACTTTCCTATGAAGCAATAATACAAAGAGATTATCCTGTAGTTATGGGTACTCTTTTTGTTTTTACCCTAATAGGTTTACTCACTAAACTCATAACAGACATAATGTATGTCTATGTGGACCCAAGGATTAAATTTACATCCTCAAATACACAGAGAAATCTATAATGAACACATTTTCAATCATGTGGAAAAACTTTAAAAGTAGCAGGAGGAGTCTTTACTCACTTTACATTTTTATGTTCTTGTTTATTGTAAGTCTTTTTTCAGAAATGATTAGCAATGATAAACCAATCATTATGAATATAGATGACAGGGTATATTATCCTTATATTATAGATTATACCGAGATAGACTTTGGGGGCGAGTTAGAGACTACTCCTGACTACAAAGGATATTTTATCACGAATTTACTTGAGAGCGGAGATAACTGGGCTATCTTCCCAATTAATCCTCACTCATATAACTCAATAAATTATAATAATATGAATCCGAATCCCGCACCTCCATCTAGTGATAATTTATTGGGTACTGACGATAGAGGTCGCGATGTGCTTGCTAGACTTATTTATGGTTTTAGACTTTCTGTTGTATTCGCCCTAGCACTTACAGCAATAGGTATAGTTATAGGTCTATTCTTCGGTGCCATACAAGGATATTTTGCAGGGAGAATAGATCTGTATTTGCAAAGATTTATTGAAATTTGGGGATCAATGCCTGAATTGTATATCTTAATTATTTTTGCCTCTATATTTGAGCCTAGTATTTTATTATTAATTTTTCTACTCTCTCTTTTTGGATGGATCAGTCTATCAGATTATGTTAGAGCTGAATTTTTAAAAGGAAGAAACATGGATTATGTAAATGCAGCTCGAACACTTGGATTAACTGATTACCAAATAATTATCAAACATATATTACCGAATAGTCTTATCTCTGTGGTAACTTTTTTACCATTCAGGATTAGTGGCGCAATTCTTATCCTAACCAGCTTAGACTTTCTCGGTCTTGGTGTTCCATCAACTACACCTAGCTTAGGTGAACTCTTATCGCAAGGTAAAGAGAATATTTCTGCTTGGTGGCTCTCTTTAACTACATTTGTTGTTTTAGTTGGGACACTAATGTTATTGATCTTTATTGGTGAGGGTATAAGAGAGTCTATAAGTGGCAAATCATCATGACTATGTTGGAGTTCATAAATTATAGCGTATTACTCAATAATTCAAACGCACCACTCATCAAGGACTTATCTTTTAAGCTCGAGGAGGCGCAATCGCTCGGAATAGTAGGTGAGTCAGGCTCCGGAAAATCATTAACTGCTCTCTCAGCACTTGGCTTATTGAACAGAAGGATTTTTTCAACTAGAGGTCAAGTATTACTAAACAGAAGGAATATATTTGAATTAACTGATACAGAGCTAAATAATATCAGAGGAAATGAAATCTCTATGATATTTCAAGAACCAATGCTTTCACTCAATCCAGTGAAAGACCTACAATCTCAAATTTACGAGTGTGTTGAGCTGTCTAATAAAAATCTTGACCACAATGATATCAAGAATTCTTTGAATGCTGTAGGTTTAACTAATACGAATAAGATACTCAGCAGTTATCCGCATATGATATCTGGTGGCCAGAGACAGAGATTCATGATTGCAATGTCTATACTTAGAAAACCGAACATTATGATTGCAGACGAACCTACCACTGCTCTGGATGTAACACTTCAGAAACAAATACTTGATACCTTAAACAATTTAAAAAATGATTTAAATATGTCGATGCTGCTTATCTCACATGATATAGAGCTTATAAAGAGATACTGCGACCAGATACTTGTCATGAAAGATGGGGTGTTAATTGAGAATAAGCCAACAAGTAAAATATTTTCACACCCTGACCATGCTTATACCAAACAGTTGGTTAATTTTAAAACATCGAAATTTAGAGAAGATTATATAACTAAAGAAAATAAAGTTCTTGAGACTAAGAACTTAAGCTGTAAATATTTGGTAAAGGATAGTTTTTTTAGAAAGAAAAAAGAATATTTTAATGCACTCGAAGATATTAATATTAATATTTACGAAGGTGAATCAGTCGGGATCGTGGGCGAGTCTGGTTCGGGAAAAACAACGCTTGCAATGTCAATCATGCATCTTTTATCTTATGATGGGGAAATAAGAATTTGCGATAAAATAACTCAAGAAAAATTACTTGGGGATAGACAACTTCGAAGGAACTTTCAAATAATTTTTCAGGATCCTTTTTCTTCTTTATCTCCAAGAATGACAATAAAACAAATTCTTTCTGAGGGAATAGTTAGTCTATTAAAAATTACAGAGCACAAAAAAATTCATCAAATGTGTATTAATATACTGAATGAGGTTGGACTTGAGGAGAATATGTTATATAGATATCCACAAGAATTTTCAGGGGGTCAGAGACAGAGAATTGCAATAGCTCGAGCATTAGTGCTCCAGCCGAAATTACTGATCCTTGACGAACCTACAAGCGCATTGGATGTCTTAGTGCAAGATAGTATAGTTAAACTTTTACTTAATTTACAATCAAAATTTAATTTATCATATTGTTTTATAAGTCATGACTTAAATTTGATTAAAAAGATGTGTCATCGAACATATGTAATGAAAGATTCTGTTATAATTGAACAGGGCACAACTAGAGAGATCTTTAAAAATCCACAAGAAGGATATACAAGAAATCTCCTTGAATCATCTTTCATCAACTACTAAATACTTTTGATAAAATATTTTTATAAATATTTTTTAAAACTTCTAAGTCATCTTCCTTAATGGATTCATTGATTTTATGAATTGATCTATTTGTCAGTCCTAATTCAATTATTTGGTCACAGACCTTTGCCATAAACCTGCCATCAGAGGTTCCACCATTTGTACTCACAACAGTATCTAACTCAGTTACTTCTTTTATAGATTCTTTGCAAACATTCATAAATTTCTTCTTAGTAGTTAAAAAAGGTTCACCTGAATGCTTCCAAGTTATGTTATACTTCACATTCTCTTTATTTATAACATCTTCAATTTTCTGTTTGATCTCATGTGCATTTGTCTCGGTAGAGTATCTTACATTGAAAGCCAAATCTATCTTTCCAGGAATAACATTATCTACACCAGTTCCCGCGTTAATGTTGGAGATTTGGAATGAAGTGGGAGGAAAAAACTCATTTCCATCATCAAATTTTATTTTAAGAAGATTTGAGATAATATTCGAGGATGCGTGAATTGGATTTTCAGCTTTCTCTGGATAAGCCACATGACCTTGGATTCCATGTAAGGTGAGGTGCCCTGTTATCGATCCTCTTCTTCCATTTCTTATTACATCACCTATCTCATCAGATGACGATGGTTCACCAACTAAACAGTAATCTAGATCACCTTTTTTAAAGACTCTTTCATCAATGAGTTTCCGTATTCCGTTTATTGCATCACCTTCCTCATCAGCCGTTAATATAATCTTAATAGAACCATTAATGTCTTTGGCAGTATCACAATGTTCTTTTATAGCTGCCATAAAGCACGCAATCCCCCCTTTCATATCTGCTGCACCTCTTCCAATTAGCATCCCTTCATGTTGCGATAATCTGTAGGGATTATATTTCCATTGACTCAAATCTCCTGGGGGTACAACATCAGTATGGCCTACAAAAACTAGACACGGTGCTTCATCTCCAAAAGTTGAAATCATATTATTAACATCACCATATCTAATATATTCTGTTTTGAAACCAAAATTAGAGAGATAATTTGCTATAAACTTTTGACAGTTGGATTTATCCGGTGTTACAGATTCGAATTTTACCAAATCAGAGAGTAATTCTACAACAGCATTATTTGAATTCACTTTCATCCTCCTCAGCCCTTATGGTTAATATTTCCGATCCTTTATTAGTTACCAAAACAGTATGCTCATACTGAGCCGACAATTGATGATCTTGAGTAACCACTGTCCAACCATCATTAAGTAATTTTGTTTTATAGCTACCTACATTTATCATTGGTTCAATAGTAAATATCATACCTTCTTCTAATCTGACACCTGTATTTTTTTTCCCATAATGAAGTATTTGAGGACTTTCATGAAATTTTTTACCTATTCCATGTCCACAGTATTCTCTTACAACAGAGTATTTGTTTGCTTCCGCATATTCTTGGATAGCTGCTCCAATATCACCAGTAGTAGCACCTGGTCTCACAGCTTTTATTCCCTCAATCATTGATTGCCTTGTAACCTCACACAGTCTCTTTGATTGTATCGATGTATTACCAACCAAAAACATTCTACTAGTATCACCATGATATCCATTTTTTATTACAGTAACATCAATGTTAATGATATCTCCATCTTTCAGTTTCTTAGTATCAGACGGTATGCCATGACATATTTGATGATTAACTGAAGTACAAATTGATTTTGGAAAACCTTTGTAATTCAATGGCGCCGGAATTGCATCTTGAACATCCACAATATAATCATGGCATATTTTATCCAGCTCACCAGTTGTGACTCCAGGTTTAACAAAGTCCTTAATCATCATCAAAACATCAGAAGCAAGTTTACCTGCCACTCTCATTTTAGCTATTTCGTCATATGTTTTTATGAAGTCGTTCATATTATGGTAAATTTGTGCAAATCAACAAAAAAATAGTAGTAAATAGTTGTTGTGATCACACAAATATGATACAACACTTTATGAATTTTATTGGAGTATTTTTAGTATGAATGGTCTGTCTATCAAAGAAATGATCGACGCAGGAGTACATTTCGGACATAGATCTAAGTATTGGAACCCGAAAATGGAGCCATACATATACACCACTCACAAAAAACTCCACATTATAAATCTAGAAAAGAGCTCCGAGCGCTTTAATGAAGCTGCAAAATATATACAGAAGTTGATATCTAACAACGGTAAGCTGATGTTCATTGGAACTAAACGCGCCGCATCAGACATAGTAAAAAAATACTCTGATTTGACCTCTATGCCATACGTAAATAATAGATGGTTGGGAGGATTGCTTACTAACTTTAATACTATCAGAAAATCTATCTCAAAACTTGAAGACTTAAGAACAAGATTGAAAAATCAGAAAATTTATAACTTATCAAAAAAGCAGATAATTGATCTTAAAAGAGATATTGAAAGATTAGAAAAAAACCTTCTAGGAGTACAAAACTTGACTAAACTGCCCGATGCTATCTTTGTCATAGATACAAGATATGAAAGGATTGCTATTCAGGAAGCAAATAAACTTAACATACCAGTCATTGCATTAGTTGACTCTAATAATTCTTTCGAGGGCGTTGATTATATGATACCTGCGAATGACGATGCTATGTCATCAATTGATCTTTTTCTAAAATCTGTTTCTGAGATCATTCTTCAGAATAAACCAAAAAAAACTTCACAGGCCTCAGATTTGTCCACTAATCAAAAAAAATCTGTCAAAGCTAAAAAAGTAGTAAAGACCTCAGAGGTTAAGCGAGTATCAAAATCTCAGAAAGACAATAAAGAAAAAATATCTAAAGAAAAGGAAAAATAAATGAGTGGGTCTTTAGAACTTGTCAAACAGCTTAGAGAAATTACTGGAGCAGGAATGCTTGATTGTAAAAAATATCTCGAACAGGCAAATAACAATCTTGATGAAGCTGTAAAGCTATTTAGATCAGAGTCTGGTAAAAAAGCTGAAAAAAAAGGTTCAAGAATTGCTGCAGAGGGGCTCGTAAACTTTTATGAAAATTCTAACTGTTTACTCATTTTAGAACTAAATTCAGAGACTGATTTTGTTGCAAAAGATAATAATTTTATAGCACTCGCTGAGTCAATTGCTAATGAGCTACTTAATAAGGAAGAACCTGAAGCACAACAGGCTATTGCTGAAATGATAAATACATCAATATCGAAGTTAGGTGAAAATATCAAGCTCCGAAGATACTATAAACTTGATAAGAATAATTATGTATACGCCTACTCACACAACAATAAAATTGTTTCAATGGTTGAGTTGAAATCATCTGACGAAAACCTTGCTAAAGATATTTGTATGCAAATTGTAGCCTCAAATCCTCTTGCTATTGATGAGTCATCACTTGATAAGGATATTTTAAAATCAGAAAAAGATATTTATAAACAAGAGCTTGATAAACTTGATAAAAAAGAAGACATAAAAAGAAATATTCTCGAAGGTAAGATGAAGAAATTTATTAACGATAATACAATTCTCAATCAGCCGTTTGTAAAAGATCCATCTACTACTCTGTCTAAAATAATGAAAAGTAATGAAATCTTATCCTATAATAGATACGAAGTTGGTGAAGGATTAGAGAAAAAATCAGAGGATTTTGCTCAAGAAGTTTATAATCAAATAAGCTAAACTAAACTAATGTTTGAAAAAATCAAATCTGATACCAGGTCATCAATGGATAAAAGCATAGATAATTTTAAGTCAGTGCTCTCAAAAATTAGAGCCGGAAGGCCCAATCCAAGCATACTAGATCAAGTCGTTGTTGACTATTTCGGGTCAAACACTCCTATCAAGCAACTAGCAAATATATCTGTAACAGACGCCTCCACTATTTCTCTCAGTGTTTGGGATAAGAATGCAGTCTCATTGATTGAAAAGTCACTTAATGAGAGCAGCCTCGGTGTGAACCCATCCGTTAATGGGACTAATATACATATAAAATTTCCGCCACTCACCCAAGAGCGCAGAGAAGAGCTAAATAAGATTGTAAAAAAAGAGGGTGAGAATATTAAAGTAACTCTCAGAAACATAAGGCGCTCAGCAAATACATCAATATCAAATTTAGAAAAAGAAAAAAAAATATCTAAAGACTTTGAAAGGGATTATACAATTGAGATTCAAGATTTAACTGACGAGTATATTAGTACATCTGAAGATATAGTTTTAAAAAAGATAGAAGAAATAAGCGAAGTTTAGCTGTGAGACACATAGCCTTTATAATGGACGGCAATGGAAGGTGGGCAGATAAACATGGTAAGACCCGACAGTTTGGCCATGAACAAGGTTCCTCAAATGTATACGATATTTTTTTATCTTGTGTAGAGCTTGATATTAACACTGCTACTTTTTTTGCGATGAGTAGCGAGAATATGAATAGACCAAGAGAAGAAACTGAATTCATTTCTATACTTCTTGATAATTCGATAAAAAAACATCTACCAGATCTACTAGATAATCAAATTAAATTCAAAGTAATTGGTGATATTTCTCACTTACCAGAAAATATCAAAAAAACTATAGAGCATGCAGAAACAGTAACATCAATGTTTACAAGATATAAATTGAACATCGCATATAATTATGGCGGGCAATGGGATATTCTAAATTCTATTAAAACTTTATTAGATAATAAACTTGAAATTTCAAATGAAAATTTGTCCAAGTATCTCTCAACTGGAAGTGATTTTCCTGATTTGATTGTCCGCACAGGTGGCTATAAAAGACTTAGTAACTTCATGTTGTGGCAAGCTGCATACAGTGAATTAATTTTTTTAAATACATTATGGCCTGAATTCTCATCTAAGGATGTATCTAATATTCTTAATAATTATAAATTGATCAAGAGAAAGTTCGGAAAAGTTGATTAATGAGTGAATTTTTTAAAAGACTGGCAACAATAACAGTGCTTGTATCTATTTTAGCCTTACTGTTCTTATATGGCTCAAACACATCTCTAGAGATTGCAATATATTTGATCACTCTGTTAGCATTCCATGAGTGGCTTAATATTTCATCAAAATCAAAATATTATATCCTGCCATTTTTCATACTATTATATTTAATAGATCACAACAAATGGATTGACATTGCATTATTATCTATACTTATCCTAATTCTTTTTGTAATTATGATCTATTTAACATTTAATCATGAGTCATATCTTAGAGATAAGATAAAACAATATTCATTATTATATGGCGTTATCATCAATTTATCCTTTTTTTTATTCTTAATTAACTTATACCCATATGATAACAGACTAGGGATTCAATCAAATCTCATTGAGAATAAGCATTACTTTATTATTCTAATTTCTCTAGTATCATTTATTGATATGTCAGCATATATAAGTGGAAAACTAGTTGGTAAAAATAAAATTACTTCTGACATAAGTCCAAATAAAACATATGAGGGTTACATTGGAGCTTTAGCATTCACCATCTTTACCTTTATTATAATATCAAATTATTTTAATTTTGAATGGACCTCGCTTGATATTATTTTATTGCTGATATTCACAATAATGGTTTTCTATGGTGATTTTTTAATGAGCCTAATAAAAAGAGTATTTGAAATTAAAGATTCTAGTTCCCTGTTACCAGGCCATGGTGGAATTCTTGATAGATTAGACAGTTACTTTACATCACTTCCAATTTTTTATTTATGGTTTTTGTTTTGAAGAAAGTAAGCGTTCTTGGATCTACAGGCTCTGTGGGCAAAAGCACTTTAGAAGTAGTATCTAAACTGTCTGACAAATTTAACCTTTATGCAATATCGTGTAATGAGAATACTTTATTGCTACATGAACAGATCACTAAATATAAACCAAGATTTGCTGTGATCATAGATCATGCAAAATACAAGGAATTCCTAGATGATTATGGTGACAGAATTGATTCAACAAAAATTTTGTTTGGAGAGGAGGGCCTTCATCAAATCTCATCACACGAAGATGTAGATATTGTGGTCGCAGCTATTGTTGGTTTTCAGTGCCTTAAGCCTGTGTCAGATGCTATATCTACAAATAAGACAGTCATCATTGCCAATAAGGAAATATTAGTCGCAGCAGGAGAGATGATAATGTCTATTTTGAATAAGTCAGATGCAAGGCTTTTGCCTGTGGACAGTGAGCACAATGCTTTGCTTCAGATTATCTTATCCTCTGGCCTTGAATATAAAGTGAATGACATGAAATACTATGAGTCAAACATTAATAACATTACTATTACTGCATCTGGTGGCCCATTCATAGATCTTGATGTCTCAGAATTTAAAAATATAAAATCTAAACATGCTATTAAACATCCTACATGGGATATGGGAGAAAAAATATCAGTTGATTCATCAACTATGATGAATAAAGGGTTAGAAATCATAGAGGCAAAATTACTATTTAACTTAAATTTAGAAAAAATAAATGCAATTATTCACAGACAAAGTAAAGTCCATGCTTTAGTAGAATTCTTTGATGGTACAATTATTGCGCATATGTCAGAGCCAGATATGAAAATACCTATATCTTATGCACTTACATTTCCTCAAAGAGTTTATAAATCGGAATCTAGAAAATTTATTTTTGATAATCTTACTTTTGAAGATATTCCTATGTCAAAATTCCCATGCTATAAGCTTGCAAGAACTGTAGCAGAAACTGGTAAAAATTCTGGATTAATTCTTAATGCTGCAAATGAAATTAGTGTAGAATACTTCTTAAGTGATAAAATTATCTATACAGATATTCCAAATATCATTGAAGAAGTCCTCGACAGAGTTGAGATAACTAGTAATAGTGACATTGGATCTATTTTAGATAATGATAAAGAGGTGAGAATCATTACAAAAAAATTAATAAAGGAAAAATATGGAGCTTCTTAATAGTATAATTGGTTTCATTATAGCGATTGGAATTCTAGTAACATTCCACGAATATGGTCATTTTATTGTCGCAAGACTCTGTAATGTAAAAGTTCTTAAATTCAGCGTTGGATTCGGTCGGCCGATCTATTCGCATATTTCAAAATTTTCTAAAACGGAATATTCTCTTTGTATGATACCACTAGGCGGATATGTACAAATGCTTGAATCAAAAAATGCTGATGGAAACAATAATGAGATAAAAGAAAGTGATTATGAATTTTGTTTTGATAAAAAAAGTGTTTATCAGCGATTTGCTATTGTTGCCGCAGGTCCAATATTTAATTTAATTTTAGCAGTTGTTTTTTTTACATTGACTTATTTAAATGGCATTGGAGGCATAAAACCTAAAATTAATCTAGGAAATGATACCTATCAGATAATTTCTGTTAGTGGAAATGATGTTCAACGTTGGCAGGATGTCAGAGTAGAAATATTGAATAATGTAATTAATAGCAAGACTATTGACCTATCTTTGAGGAGTGATGAAAACCAAGAACTAACGCACAGATTACCATATTTGCCGTCTATACTAAACCAAGAGGGAGATATTATTCAGAATATTGGTATTAATGTAGTCTATCCAAATAATTTGCCTATCATTGGATCTATCAACAAGCAGCCTAATAATAAAAATCTTCAAGTCGGAGATAGAATTATATCTGTCAACGGAGTCATGACCAAATCCTGGCTAGATTTAGTACAATACATACAGATAAATCCGAATACTAACATTAGCGTCATGGTTGAGCGTGACAATGATATTTTTGAGTATACTGCCACAATTTTAGATAAAAATGGAAGAGGATTCTTGGGTATTTCAAAAAAAATTGATGATTCTAGCTTCATCCTTGTAAGTTATGGGCTCTTTGACTCTCTGCACAAAGCTATGAGTAGTACTACTGACTACACAATATTAACTTT
>CACAVP010000014.1 GCA_902535975.1 uncultured Gammaproteobacteria bacterium
GAAAGAAAACAATCTACTAAAGAAATAGTAAATAAAGCCTCCAATTTTGCAAATGAGCGTTATGATTATGATAAACATTTTGTAAGATTTGAGGAATTGATAATGAGTGGTGAAAAATGAATAAAATAACAGGCACAATCATTACATTGAATGCTGAAAAGTATATTCTTCGCGCTATTAATAGTTTGAAGAATATCTCTGATGAAATAATTGTTCTTGACTCAAAAAGCTCTGACCTAACTAGAGACATAGCTAAATCTGCGGGCGCAAAAGTGTATATTCAAGAATTTCTTGGCGATGGCCTTCAAAAAAAAGAAGCATCTAATTATGCAACCAATAACTGGATTTTTAGTTTAGATGCGGATGAGTATCTTGATCAGGATTTGATTGATTTTATTAATAAGACAGAATTATCAAATGCTAGTCACGATAGCTTTTCATTTAGAAGAAAGAATTACTGCGCAGATGAGTGGATAAGAGCTGCAGGCTTTTATCCTGATTATGTGACACGACTGTATGATAAAAGCAAAGTTAACTATGATTCAAGAGCTGATCATGCTGCTGTGGATAGTAAGAACACTCTAAAAACTAGTTGTCACATTGTTCATACAACCTATGAGTCTATGGAAGAATGGGTGGACAAAATGAATTTCAGAAGTTCAATGAGCGCACGACAGCTGCACAAAGATGGTGTAAAGCCATCGGATGTTCGTCCCATCATGAGAGCATTATTTGCATTTTTTAAAAAACTCATCATCAAAGGAGGCATATTACAGGGAAAAAATGGATTTAAAGTAGCATTAACCACAATGTTCAATACCTATCTCAAGTATACTAAATTAAATGATCTATATAAGAAGTAATTTACAATACAAGTAAATCCTCAGGGACATCAATATCTCTCAAAACCCTTAATATTTTGAAATTCAATTTTTCTTTACAGCAGAGTTTTACAATATTATCTTTAGTAATTTTATCAAGCTTTAAATTTTTAAAGATATGGTGTGAGTCATTCTTTGTCCCGACCAGATAGAATCCGCCATCTTGAGAGGGACCAATTACAACGTCACAACTATCTAGGTAATGTATACTATCTTCAATATCATGCTTAGAAAGTGAGGGAATATCAGATCCTATTAGTATTCTTTTTTTGTATGATTTCTCAGTATTTTCAAATGCTGAAAATATTTTATCACTCAAGTAGCCTGACGTTTGTCTTGTAGTATTAATATTAAATCTATTTGATAGTTTTTTTGAGAATACTCCTTGATTACTCGGATAAAGATGTAATAGTTTATATGCATTAATTTTATTAATTTCTGAACACATCATCCTCAACATGGTTTTTGATAGATAAACTCGTTCTTCATCAGACAAAAAGCTCTTCAACCGTGTTTTGCACTCGCACATATCCGGGTTTTTCGATAAGATATGAACAATTGATTTCATTTATACATTTTATTTAATTTATTTGTGCAGACACCCAGATGGTAAAGTACTCTCAATAATCTCATCTGTAAAATAGTTTTAAGAAAACCATTCTTTTTCCATCTTCTTGCAGAGCTTATAGCGTTTCCTGAGAATAAATATGGCTTACACATCTTTTTTAATCTATGAGTGATTTCTATATCCTCCATCAAATTAATATCATGGTAGCCTTTGATGCTATAAAATAAATCTTTTTTAATTATAAGTACTTGGTCTCCAGTAGAATAAGAAAAAATCTTACTTCTGAGGTTTATACAATGAGAGAGTACTTTATACTTAAGTTGAGAATCATCCAGTTTTATCCGCAAAAATCCCCAATTAAAGTCGTCTTCTATATGCAATATTTCCTCTATTCCTATCTCATTTATGTATGTATCGGCATGAAGAAATATTAGATAATCTCCACTGGCATGACTTGCCCCTTTGTTTAGCTGGCCTGATCGGGAGGGTGATTGATTATAAAATTTATCAGTAAATAATTTTGCAACAGTACTTGTGTCATCACAACTTTTACCATCAACAACGACAATCTCAGCATTTAATTTATTTTTTAATGTAATTAAATTTTTTTGATTGACGAAGAGTGTTTGTTCCTCATTTAAAGTAGGTATGATAATAGAAAACTTCATCTACTAAAGTAATGATCCAGTGCAACTACTTCCTGTCCCAGCAGTACAACCATAACAATGATCGGCCGTCATAATCTTTTTTCCTATGAGGTTTTTAATATTAATTTCTGATATATGAATCCTCTTACCAGATAAAGGCATACTAAGCATCTGATTGAAGTCACAATCATAAACATAACCATTATAATCAATACTTATAAGCCCTCTGCACATAACATGTTCTAATGCTTTCTCAGAATACGAGTTCTTAAGGACGCGCATATAGTCACGAAACATTTTTTTACTAACTAGTGTGCTTCCGAATCTATTGATTGGCATATTTGTGATTGTATAAAGTTTATTGAAGAATACTTTATATTTTTCAGCGAGAAAATGTTTATAGTCTATTTCAAGTTTACTCTGCTCTGGTGGCAACTCAGGACCTTGTGGGTTATAAACCAAATTCAATATTAATTCCTTATTTTCTCCATACCCAAGTGAATTAAGTTTTCTTAGTACTTTGATGCTTTTCTCAAAAACACCTTTTCCGCGTTGAGAATTTACATTTTCTTCAATATAACAAGGTAGTGAAGCAATTATCTCTACTTTATGTTTTACTAAAAATTCTGGTAAATCTCTCATACCATCACTATCAAGTATTGTTAAGTTACATCTATCGGAGATATGAATGTTATTTTCTTTACAAGCTCGGATAATATATTTGAAGTACTTATTCATCTCTGGAGCACCACCTGTCAAATCTATTTTCTTGATATTATTCTCTACAGAAAATTTTATTACTTGCTTCACAGTCTTCAGATCCATCATTTCTTTTCTATTTGGGCCAGCATTAACGTGACAGTGTAGGCATCTCTGATTACATTTATAGCCAAGATTTACCTGTAATATATTAAGGTCATTTCTCTCTATATGAGGAAAGTCTTTTCCTTGTAAGAGTGGATAAATTTTATACATAATTTCACTTCAATGATACAATGTATTTCTTGTTAAATCATGAAAAACGAATTTCTCAAACAAATAAATACTTATTTTCCTAGTGTTGACTACTGTTCTTTTAGATTTGTAAACAAATACACGAATATTATTTCTGTCACAAGGAATGTTCTTGAGCCTATTGAAATTTCAGAGGATGAGGGGGTTATGGTAACTGTAATCCATAATGGAGGTTACGGATACGGTGCGAGTAGCGATCTGACACAAGAGGGCATTCTTAAAGCTATTGAAGAGGCAAAAAAGTGGGCAGAATACTCATCAGGTAAATTAGTACATGTACCTCATCCACCTTCTGTAAGAATAGATGGAGGTAAATATTTCACTCATGAGAAAGACAGCTGGGGGAAAGAGTCTAACAAGGATAAAGTTGAATACCTCATGCAGATTAATAAGTCACTGAAATCAAAACCTACTATTTCTAATTGGGGAGCTAGCTTTAGATATAATAAAATTGAGACATTTTTCACTGACACAAATGGCAGTGATATCAGACAAAATATATCTTATATTTTACCGCAACTCGTTGCATGTGCTGAATATAAGAAACAAATTCAAACACGAACATTTGGTGGTCATGCTCATGCCAGACAGACTGGATACAATTTCTTAAAAGATTCTGATCTAATTAACAAAGCAGACCAAATCGCTAATGATGCAATAGAGTTATCCATGGCACCTAACTGTCCTGATTGTAAAGTTGACGCATTAATCGCACCTGATCAGATGATTCTCCAAATACATGAGTCGATTGGACATCCACTTGAGCTCGACAGAATACTAGGCGATGAGAGAAATTATGCCGGATCTAGTTTTGTAAGCTTAGATATGTTTGGAAAATATAAATACGGATCAGATAAATTAAACATTTCATTTAATCCATCACAAGAATCTGAATTAGCTACATATAACTATGATGATGATGGAACGGTTGCAAGTAAAAAACATCTTATCAAAGATGGTATATTACAAAGACCAATCGGAGGATTTTACTCATCCCAAAGAGCCGATCAAAATCATGTGGCGTGTTCTCGAGCAACAAGTTGGAACAGACCTCCAATTGATAGGATGGGAAATATAAATCTTGAGCCAGGGAATTCATCTTTTTCTGAGATGATAGCTTCAGTGGAAGACGGCATTTTACTTGAAACGAATAATTCTTGGTCAATAGATGATTACAGAAATAAATTCCAATTTGGTTGTGAGAAAGGAACAATTATCAAAAACGGTGAGTTGAAACATATAACAAAAAATCCAAACTATCGAGGAATCACAAAAGAGTTTTGGCATAACTTATCTATGGTAGGGGACGAAACATCTTTTTCTATTCTAGGTACAGCAAATTGCGGGAAGGGAGAGCCAAATCAAACTATTTTTGTTGGTCACGCAACACCCCCGTGTTTATTCAGAGAAATAGATATTTTTGGTGGAGAGTAATGAGAGATTATTTTCAAAGTATTGCTCTAGAATTATTTAAATACATTCAAAAAGATGAATTTCTAATTATCAATTTCGATGCAGAGGAATCAAACTTTGTCAGATTAAATAAAGCAAAAATTAGACAACCAGGCAACGTCAAACAAATATCAATGTCTCTAAGCCTGTCTAATCGGGACAAGAAGAATTTAAAATCTCACCTCAGACTAAACGGAAGTTTTAAGAGAGATCTAGCAACTCTCATAAAAACTCTCAATTATTTAAGAAGAGAACTTCCTGACTTACCAAAAGATCCTTACTTGCTATTTTCAAAATCGGTACAGTCGACTGAAATTACACATGAACAAAAGTATATAAATGATGAAGAGAATTTGGATTATATACTTACAAATATTTCGGGCTTAGATCTAGTAGGCATATACTCATCAGGATACATCTATACAGGATTAGCAAATTCATTAGGTCAATTTAATTGGCACAGTGATTATTCTTTCAGTTTTGATTATTCGATATACAATGAAAATAACAACGCAATAAAATTAAATTATTCCTCTAAAAAATGGAAGAATGAAGAGTTTGAAATAAGCCTTAATCAAGGAATAAAAAAACTCAAAATATTATCTCAATCACCCAGGACCATACAAAAGGGTGAATATACGGTATATCTAGAGCCATCTGCTTTAAATGAAATTATAGATATGATGTCGTGGGGTGGATTTAGTTATAAAGCGAATAAAATTGGCACAAGTCCATTACATTTATTAAGCAAAGGTGAGAAATCACTCGATACTTCAGTATCAATTGATGAGAACATTAAAGATGGAATTTCTGCAAACTTTAGTGCTGATGGTTTCATAAAGCCAGATAAAATAAGTATGATTAAAGGCGGTGAGTTTGCTGAATCTCTTACTTCTCCACGGTCATCTCTTGAATACTCTGTGGCTCATAATGCATCAAGTACTTCCGAATATCCTTATTCTATAGATATGAGAGCAGGTAGCATTGATGACGATGAAATATTGAGCACCATCAACAATGGAATTTACATCAGTAACCTTTGGTATCTAAATTTTTCTGATCGCAATAATGGAAGAATGACTGGTCTAACTAGGTTCGGCTGCTTTCTTGTGGAAGATGGTAAGCTAACGGCTCCAATTAATACTATGAGATTTGATGATAGTGTATATAGTATGCTAGGCGAAAACTTGATAGGCCTAACCTCAAACAGAAAACTATTAATTGACTCAGGAACGTATGAAGAAAGATCAACTTCAAGCGCAAGATTGCCAGGAGCAATCGTGAATAAATTTAAAATGACCTTATGAGAGTAAACACGAGATTTGCACCTAGCCCCACGGGATGGCTCCACATTGGCGGAGTAAGAACAGCTCTCTATAGTTGGTTATATGCAAGAAAAAATAATGGAAAATTCTTCTTAAGGATAGATGATACAGACACTTCTAGGAGTACAGATGAATTCAAGGATTCAATTATTTCTGCACTCAATCAACTTGGCCTAAAACATGACAATCAGATTACTTATCAATCACAAAGATTCAGTCACTACATTGATAAAGTCGAGGAACTTCTTAACAAAGATTTAGCATATTATGACAAAGTTGAGAAAAATGAGAAGACTAGAGAGACTGACCTAGCACTTGTCTATAATAATAGACTTAATAAAGAAGGACATGTAATTAGATTTAGAAACCAAAGAGAAAATATGATTAGAATCATTGATTCTGTTCATGGAGAAATAAACTTCGATCCTAAAGTTTTTTTTGATGTTGTAATACTCAGATCAAATGGTGTACCAACCTATAATCTTACATCTGTAGTAGATGACATTGATATGGGAATTACACATCTCATCCGAGGAGATGATCATTTGAGTAACTTACCTGTACAAGTAAATCTATTTAACTCATTCGAGGCAGATGTTCCTATATTTTGTCATCTACCTATGATCCATGGAATTGATGGCAAGAGATTATCAAAAAGGCATGGCGCAGTTGACATAAATTATTTTCTTAGGGAAGGCTACCGAGTAGATGCACTGATAAATTATTTAGTGAAAACTGGTTGGTCACATGGAGATAAAGAAATTTTCAGTAAAAAGGAACTGCTAGAACTTTTTGATTTAGACCGGATCACAAAGTCTGCAGCAACTTTTGATATTGATAAATTAAACTGGCTAAATCAACACTACATAAAAAATGATGACATCGATAATGTGGCAGAGCAAATACTTCCATATTTACAAGATCAAAATCTACCGATTGAAGCATGTAATGATGATTATCTGAAAAATATATTGCTACTTGGTATAGAGAGAGAATTCTCTCTTAAAAATATTGCCAGTAGCATTACATATTTTTATCAGGATGAAATTGATTACGATACTAATATAATCGCGAAGTATGATAAAGCTCAGACTATAAAAATATTGAAAGATATAGTTACTAAATTTTTCACTATAGATTTCAGCGATAAACCATCAATAAGCGCCTGTGTTAAATCATCATGCGAAGATCTTAAGCTTAAGTTTAAAGATATAGGGCCACTAATTCGATTTGCTACAACTGGCAAATTAAATGCTCCCTCTATAGACGATCTTTGTTTCCTCTTAGGGAAAAAGAGAGTTGTAGAGAGAATATCTAGATTCTTAGAGATTTATAAATAATAGGCTAAGGAAACAATACATTAAATCTTAATAATTATTGGCTTTACTGTTTTTAGAATGTAGGCAAGTTTTTTATTTTTTGCAATCGATACAGGTTTGAACTCTTTTTTTGCTTGGAACAGATCATCTCTCTCAGATTGATTTAAAACTATAGACCCGTCATCGCATGACACAGATCTATGATAAGTTTTCTTTGGTATTTTCAATGCTCCACTATTACGATCAAGTTTCACAATTTGATATGGTCTATCCCAGTCAAAATTAATTAACTCGAATGTTCTTGAGCCGTGAACAACCCTGTTGTTATCTACCTGATGATAATGAATGTAAAATTGCTTATTACCTAGATTATCATCAGGAGGAGATACGGCAGAAGAATCGTGTATTACCAGATCAGAGGCATTAGATTTTGGCATAGTTATATCAAAAAAAAGAACATCTTTCGTTTTTCTGAAAATCTTATGTTTATGCAAGTTAATGTTCTTCATGTCTATAATTAAGCATAAATCATGCCAAAAAGATAAAAACGGCATATTATTTGCATATGTTTAAATAGATAATGTATATGTTATGAATTTTGAGTTAAAAAAAATTACCCTGTTAATATTTACCGATATTGATGGAACATTTATCAATAATGATACATTTCATGAGGGAAGCAATATTAGAGTTGCAGAGACACTTCATAAACACAATCATTTGTTGATTTACAACTCAAGCAAGACCTTTAATGAAATTGTATTTATGCAAAAGAAGTTTAATACAAGTTTTCCATTTATCTGCGAAACTGGAGGAGGGATATATCATAAAAATCTTTTTAATCAGGACTCTGATAAATTAAGAGAAGGTTACTCAATAATGTATGAGTCAAAAAAAATAGAGATGTTTAGAGGGATCATTGAGGAAGAGATACAAAAAAACTTTAGAGATGATTTAGATATATTCGACGACCTTTGCTTTGATGAAAAGTTGCGACTTTCAGGCTTGAAAGGAGAAGACTTACATTTAGCTTCTAGAAGAGATTTTTCTATGCTAATAAATTGGAAGTCAGATGAGTTACGCTATAGTCAATTTGAATCTGTGTTACATGGATATGGTCTCAAGCTTATAAAAGGCGGAAGATTTTGTCATATTTGTGCCTCTCACGATAAAGGACAGGCTGTAACTTTTTTTTTAAAACAAATCAAATCTTCCGGGATGTACAATAAAATTATAACTATTGGTATTGGCGATAGTACCAATGACCTAGAAATGTTTGATAGTGTGGACCATGCGTGTATTGTAAAATCCAAGAATAATACTAACTTGATGAAAGAAATTGATAGTAACAAGATGATACTGAGCACAAATTATGCGCCTGAGGGATGGTCAGAGTGTATTCATGATGTATTTTCACATATAAAATCACAGGAGCATATATATGGCTGACTTCCATCAGAATGGTGTAATAAGCACACTTCATAATCTATCTAATCGCTCTTTAGATGAGATAGAGCAAGAACTCAGAGAATACTCAAAAGATGCACCGATTGAACTAATTCTGCCTTCATTATACTCCGAACTTGAGGGAGTAGCATTGAAAAATATTGTATCTTGTCTGAGCAATGTTAAATATCTCAATCATATAACTATTGGCCTAGATAAAGCTGACAAGTCAGAATTTATTAAAGCGAAAAAATTTTTTTCTAATCTAAATCAGCCTCACTCAGTCATATGGAATGATAGTCCTAAAATGAAAAAACTTGACAGTGATTTTAAAAAGCTAGGAATTGCTCCAAGCCAACCAGGCAAGGGTAAAAATGTATGGTATTGTATGGGCTATACTTACTCTAGAAATGAGGCAGGCTCAGTAGCACTCCACGATTGTGATATAATTACATATAACAGAGAGCTTTTAGCACGCTTAGTTTATCCAGTTTCAAATCCCCACTTTAATTATGAGTTTTGTAAAGGATATTATCCAAGAATAAGAGAGGGGACTCTTAGCGGCAGAGTAACTAGATTGCTTGTTACACCTCTTCTGAAGACATTTAAAAAAGTTCTTGGTCATAGAGATTATATTGAGTTTATCGATGTCTTTAGATACCCATTAGCTGGTGAATTTTCCTTTAAAAGTAGACTGCTCAAAGAGATAAGAATTCCATGTGATTGGGGTTTAGAGATTGGATTGTTATCCGAAATGCAGAGAAATCAAGCTTATAATAGAATATGTCAAGTCGATATTGCTGACACGTATGACCATAAACACCAAGTCTTGTCTGAGAATAATACAAGTAAAGGGCTTTCAAAAATGTCCATTGATATAACCAAGACCCTTATCAGGAAACTCGCTGCTCAAGGTGATACTTTTACATATAATACCCTTAGAACATTAAAGGCAACATATTATCGAACTGCACTAGATTTACTGGAAATCTATCATAATGATGCGAAAATTAATGGTCTTGAATTAAACATAAACGAAGAGGAAATCGCGATAGAACTCTTTTCAAATAATATAATTATTGCTGGACAGGAATTTCTAGATAATCCTAATCAGAATCCACTTATTACAAATTGGAACAGGGTGGAGACTGCTATGCCAGAGATAAAAAAAAGGTTTTTAGATATAGTTGAGTCTGATTCAAAGATTTGAGGGAAAATGTCTGATAACAAAAAATTAGATCTAGAAAAAAGAGTATCTCAACATTTAAATCGTATATACGCAGATGTTCTTGACATAAACAATATAACTCAGTTATCTAGTTCTCTTTTGCAGCATGTAATTGAAACTCAAAATGATATGCCTTTGCATGTAACGGAAGATGGAGAGTCATGGTCTCAGAATACCATTGTATTAATTACTTACGCGGATACATTAGAAGAAAAGAATAGTCTTCCAATAAATTCAATAAATAAATTTTTAAATACATATTGTACTGATATCTTTGAAATCGTTCATATACTTCCTTTTTTTCCATCGAGTTCAGACAAAGGATTTTCTGTAAAAGATTATTACTCTGTATACCATAAATTTGGTCAATGGAATGATATTTTGAGAATATCAAAAGATTTTGGAGTGATGGCTGATGTAGTCATCAATCATGGGTCGTCTGAAAGTCTTTGGTTTAAAAACTTTATCAAAGGAAAAGGAAAGGGAAGTGATTATTTTCTAAACTTTGATGAGCCATTCGATACATCCAAAGTTGTTCGACCAAGAACCTCCGACCTACTTAATCCAGTTGAAACTGTTGATGGAATTAAGTATACATGGTGTACTTTTAGTAAAGATCAAGTTGATTACAACTTTAGCAATCCCGTAGTCTTATTTGAATTTGTCCAAATCATTATTTTTTATTTATCTAAAGGTATTACAGTGTTCAGATTTGACGCTGTTGCGTTTATATGGAAAAAAATTGGAACAAGTTGCATCAACCTAGAAAAAACACATGAAATCGTAAGACTGTTTAGAACATTACTTGCTTATCTGAGCCCTAAAGCCATATTGGTGACTGAAACAAATACACCTGCTAGAGAAAACGTCTCTTATTTTGGTAATGCAAATGAGGCGCATTGGATTTATAACTTTTCACTACCGCCGATATTGATATATTCTATTCTTGCTGGAGATTCATCTTATCTCGAGAAGCTTACAATGAGTATGCCTCCATCACAACTTGGTACATCATACCTAAATTTTATTGCATCTCATGATGGCATAGGCCTTCGCCCTGCAGAAACCTTTCTCAATAAAGATGAGGTGACTAAATTTATTAATTTGATGGAGCAAAATGGAGGGAAGGTATCTTATCGTTCGAATAATACAGATACTCCCGAGGCTTATGAAATAAATATAACATTGTTTGATGCCGTGAAAGAATCTTTTAATAAGGAGGTAAATCTGTCGGTTGATAGATATATATGCATTCATACAATAATGTTGTCTCTTGAAGGCGTCCCCGCGTTTTACATACACAGTCTTTTTGGCACTAGAAATGATTATGAATCATATAAACAAACTAATAATAATAGGTCTCTTAATAGAGGCAAGATAAAGATATCAGAGCTTGATCTCTCAAACCAATCTAAATCTGAGTCATATCTTTTTCTCAAACTTAAGGAGCTAATGCTTATTAGAAAAAAACAGCCCGCATTCCATCCTAATGCAGTACAGTTCACCTTACACTTAGGCAAGAATTTATACGGAATTTGGAGACAAAGCCTGAATAAAAAACAAAGCATATTCTGTATCTCGAATTTAACTGACAAGGAGGTTAAACTTAGTTTACTTGACCTTAATCTCATTGGCTTTGATCATTGGCGAGATCTTATAACAGAAACTGAAGTTGATGATATAACTAGTGAGATAAGTCTAAAGCCCTATCAAACTATGTGGCTAACCAATTTGTTAAATTTTTGATTGATTTAGTTATTTTGTCAGATACCAAATCAAAAAAATGATAGGCATTACAACGAACAATGATATCAGATATACCCTTACCATAGTCCTGAATTTAATCTTAGTCTGAGCGTTTTTGTTCACTAATATATCGAAACATATTATTCTTTATATTTCGAGAAATTTATTGTGATTAATGAGAATTATTTATTGTTTGAAGATAGTCTAATCAGGGAATATAAAAGAGCACCAAACCCTGAATTAGCTGAGGTATTGATAAAAGAGTTTTCATCACATTTTGTTAAAAATACATTACCATCCGTTACTTTAAACGGGTGGATAAATGATAATAGTAGAGCAGCACTGAACAATCCTCTTGACACAGATGTTGTTTTTGGCTTAAGAGGCCCTGGTCAGCGACCAGGTAAAGAGGTTCTATTCGTATGCATGAATTCTTTTTGCTGGGATTTAATTTTGAAAGGAACAACTATTTCTCTGGCTTATGAGCAAGTAGCAGATGTTTTTAAAATATCATCTAGTTTGGTCAAAATAGGTTTTGAGAGAAAGAATCATGACTTCGGCGAAAGAGAATTATGTCGATTCGGCCTCGACTTATGCATTGCTATTCACCAAAATAATATTACAGAAGATGAAAAGGACATAGTGTTATCGGTCTTAAATGAGAGCATAAATATTCAAATGATGAAAGACCATAATCACCATCGAGCAAAGTATGCAGGTAAGTTTCAAAGATAACAAAAAGTGATATCGCAACTTAGATCTATAAAATTGATGTAAGCATAAATATAAGAACTATAACAAATAAAAAAGAAAATATCCCTGATAACATATAGCTTACGCTTTGATTGAGCCATTTATTATTTAGTGTAATTATAGCTAATATGAAAAGTATAATAATGATAGCAATACTTATCATGTCAAATCCTTAATGTAATAATAATTAACGAGCAAAACACAAATCTAACCACAAAACATAAATTTACTTTGAAAAAGTATGCAGCTGGCTTCATGTAATATGTATATCATTATTAACAGTATAAGTGCTTTAGTGAGTAATTGACCAGATGTAATCATATATTCTAAACATATGCGATAAAGTTATTCATTAAGACTTCCAAAACATTATCACGTTAAGGATTTTCATTCGTTCGCATTCCTATATGAGTGATATAACCACGAAAGCAATTAGTGCGTAAACAACTAACTCTACATATGGGCTTCCGTTCGATCTGTCATTCCAAAAGAATTTCATAGTTTCAATACCGATTTCCTGCTCTAAATTGATAGATTTTTCACACTGTCGTACCCAAGGGATACCAAACAATAATATATGATATTATAGCATATATTAATGTTTGTTTTAGGTATTGCAATATAATGAATGTATCGTACACAATAGCGAAGGAAAGTCTACGGACTATTATCCCAGACAGAAAGTCTTAGGGATTTAATAAGGGTATTCAGCAGAAATGACAGTTCAGATGATTAAAACAGAGGTCAAGAAACTCAAGCTAAAGTCGAATCAAAGTAACCAAAAGACATTTTATCATTGTGTCAATATAATTTTTTCTAGCTTTCAAAATTCTATAATCAATGTCAAATAAACAGCCATCACAAGAGATTTTAAACAAAATACTCAGCCAATTTAATCAAAATAATTTGGGAGAGGCTGAAAAGATGGCTAACTTATTACTTAAAGAGCATTCAAATAATGTTTTTTCCTTAAAAATATTAGCTATTATTTACGACAAGCAAGGAAAACATGACAAAGCTTTAGAATATAACAAAAAAGTAGTATCAATTAACTCTAGGGATCCAAATGCATACAATAATCTAGGCATAAGTTATAAAAATTCTAATCTTATTCACGAGGCAGTAACTTCATTTAAACAAGCAACTAAACTCAATCCATTTTACTCTGATGCTTATTATAATTTGTCGAATGCTCTCGATCTTCTGGGAGAGAGGAGTCAGTCATATGAAGCAAATTTAAAAGCTGTAAACTATGGATCTGAAAATAAGCAAGCTTATATTAAACTGAGAAAGACATTATCGTCTCAGGGCAGGGATGATGAGGCAGTTGTATATCTTGAGCATGCATTAACTTTGAATCCCAGAGATGTAGAGCTTAGACTCCATTATGGTAATTGTTTAGGTAAACTGGGTAGATATGAGCAGGCACTAAAATGTTTTAATGAAATACTGGATGATGATCCTGAGAACCCTGATGCACATTTGAATAGAGGATTTTTATTCATGCATGAAGGTCAACATCACGACGCACTTGTTGCTTTTAAAAAAGCAGTTTCCTTGAATAGTGTGGAAGCTAGCTTTCATCTGGCAGAGATGAAGCAGTATACTCTTGATGATTCTCATCTATCACTTATGCAAAGTTTATATAAATCAAATCATATAACTGAGCATGATCGCTGTCTTTTATGCTTTGCACTTGCAAAAGCATATGAGGACATAGGTGATACAGAAAAACAATTTTCATTTCTTCAAGAGGGAAATGCAATAAAAGATGATCATCTTAAATATGATGAAGCCAAAGATATAGACTATAATAAAAGGATAATATCGAATCTCCAGAATCTTAGTAAGCATTCACTTAAATTTGAGGACGTTGAAATTAATACTATACCAATATTTATTGTCGGTATGCCAAGATCTGGCACAACCTTGGTAGAGCAAATTTTGTCGTCTCACGAAAATATTAAGGGTTGCGGTGAGTTATGGTACATAAAGCAATTCGGAGGGGAAATTTCTCTAGGACTGACCCAACCAACAAAAGAAAATCTTATGAATTTTAGATACAGATACTTTGAGAAAATAAATAACATCTCTGATGGCTCTAAAATGATAGTTGACAAAATGCCTGCAAATTTCAATTATCTTGGTGCTATAGTTTCCGCGTTTCCTGAAGCTAAAATAATAAATGTCAGAAGGTGTCCTGAGGCGACATGTTGGGGGATATATAAGAAAAGTTTTGGAAATGATACAGTGAGCTATTCATACAATCTAGAACACATTAAGAGTTACTTTATACGTTATGCAGAATTAATGAAATCTTACTCTAATTATTTTCATGATAAAATATATGAATTGAAATACGAGACTCTTGTTGAAAATCAAGAGATTGAAACAAAAAATTTATTAAAACACCTTGGTGTAAAGTGGGATAATGAGTGCCTTTTCCCAGAAAAAAATCAACGAATAGTAAGAACTGCCTCAACTCTACAAGTCCGTAAAAAAGTTTATCAAGGTAGTTCCGCAAAATGGGAGAAATATAAACCATTCTTAGGTGGAGTATTTGACGATTTAAAGGAGTATAATTAGTTTTATAGAAAAACTTTTTCATATATAAGATCTATGCTTTCGGGAATAGTATATTTTGATGTATCAACCGACATAAATGGTGAACTAGGTTCTTCGTACATGCTATCTATTCCAGTAAAATCCCTTATTTCTCCATTTCTAGCTTTTCTGTACATACCTTTTATATCTCTTTTTTCACATTCCTCTAATTTAGTTGATATGTAAATTTCATAAAAATTATTCTGACTCTCAAATACTTTTTTTGCATAATTTCTATGTTGTTTGAGAGGAGAAATCACAGAAACGAGAACATTTATATTTTGAGAACATATCAAATGTGCTAGCTGAGCTACTCTTTCCATTGCAATATTTCTTGATTCAAGATCAAACCCTAAATCAGAATTTAATGTTTTTCTCAAAATGTCACCATCTAATACCAGCGAATCTACCCCATCTTTAGATAATTTATCTCTTAGGCCAGTAGTTAGTGTTGTTTTACCCGAGCAGGGCAATCCAGTTAACCAAACACATTTTGAGTTTTTTCTCATAGATCATGATAACAATTATTTATGAGCAACTTGAAAAAAAATGCAATCATATTTTCTTAACTTGACAAAATTTCTTGGCTTTTGAAAAATCGTCCCCAAGGGGATTCGAACCCCTGTTGCCGCCGTGAAAGGGCAGTGTCCTAGGCCTCTAGACGATGGGGACTTAACAGCTTGAAATATTATACAGAGATATTTTATAAAAAGATAATATAAATAAAACTTATTAGAATCTTTTGATGAATATAATATTTCTATTTTTTTTATGGGATTTTAACTAATAACATAGATATGATACGATGCGTCTGTTATGTCTAAAATCAACAAACCCATTCAGAAATTTTGTATAGTATGCGGATCCCCTACGGAATTGAAAATACCCGAGGATGATAATAGACAAAGAGCAGTGTGTACTGTATGTGGGCACATTCATTATCAAAACCCAAAAGTTGTGTCAGGCTGTATTTTGGAATGGGAAAACAAAATTCTATTATGTAAAAGAGCAACTGAACCAAGAAGCGGGTATTGGACACTCCCTGCTGGTTTCCTTGAGAATAATGAGACAGTATCCGAGGGCGCCCTCAGAGAAACTAGTGAAGAGGCAAACGCTACATCTGATGATATAAAACTATTTTTTATGTGTGACTTAAGACATATCAGCCAAATTTATATGATGTATTTAGGAAAATTATCCAAAGGTGAATATTCTGCTGGACCTGAAAGTGAAGATGTGAAACTTTTCTCTGAATCAGAAATACCTTGGAATGAAATTGCTTTTTCAGTAATAGAAAAAACACTTAAATTATATTTTCAGGATAAGAAAAAAGGGAATTTTTCGATACATTTTGATACTATAGACCCTAGATGAAAAGATTACTGCTAATTTTTGTTTTCCCCCTTGTTGTAAGTACAGTTCACTCTCATGATGATAATGAATCAAGAATTAAGTTCTGGAAGGAATACTACAATCCTAAAGTTGAGGTAACTTCTAGAGAAGTACCTACTATTGATATTTCACTGATAAAGAACAATCCCTTTTATCAAATCAAGACAACTGTAGAAAATTTTAATTTCACACCAGAAAAAAATATGAAAAATAATTTACCAACTGAGGGCTATGGTAAACTTTTTATAAATGGTGAATACGTTAGCAGGATATATAGTGAGTATCATTTTGTAAAAATATTACCTGTGGGTATCAATGAAATTAAAGTAATTCTCAGTACAAACTTGGATCATGATATCTCCACTAATGGTAAAGTTATATCTGATACAATTACCTATCAATTCCCAGAGTATACATTCTCAGAGGCCAGAAATAAGTCATATAATCAGATGATTCAATGCGAGTTTTCAGAATCAGGCCAAGCACTGCTTAGAGAACTAAAAGCTAAAGGCATGCTAATAACAGAATCATCTGTTCATTTGAAATGTAGGTTTGATGCGAGAAATGACGTATTAGGACCGTTCACTAATAAAATGACAAGACTGCAGCGACATTACCATCAGGTAACGCTTGATGCCTTGAAAAAAAGAATCAAAGTTTGGAAGGCATTTGAGTCTGAAAAAATTTCCTTAAGAAACGCAAGACTTCAAAATCAGAAAATAGAAGATGAAATAGATGATCTAATGCAACAAAAACTTGAACAACTCGAGTCTGCACAAAAATGAACTTTGAATCATTTGTGGAAGCATATACTGTAACAGCTCTTGTAATGTTTCCTATACTAGTTTTTATTATTATTCTTTTAGTTAGAGACCTGGGAAAATATTCTAAGCTCTCCGAGAGAATTGACAGTATTTTAAAGAACCTATCTGAAGATTTATCAGATAAAGGTTTTAAAAAGGAATCCAAGGAATCTATACTCCAACACATCAGTCGTTATATTAATAAAAAATAGTCATTTCATGACATAATTGAAAACCATGTCTGCTGATAGATTTATCATACAAAGATTTGATGGGCATTTTTTAATGACTTCAGTGTTGTAGCATGGTGAACATTTCATATTAATATTAGCTTCAATTATTTTATTAGATCCATTACCATATGGACCTGTCTCCCTAAAAGGTGTTGGGCCGTGTAATGCGATCACTCTTTGACAACTCACTCCTGCTACATGTACCGATCCACTGTCATTTGCTATAGTGCATGAGCTCTTCTTCATTAACTCGATTAGATTTGGAAGTGATGTCCTGCCACATAAATTATGAATTCTCGCATGATCTAGCTTTAACTGATTAATAAATTTTGCTTCATCTGAATTTCCTGTTATGACTATTTCAAAATCAGTGTTTAAGAGAACTTTATCAATCAATTCCTGCCAATTTTTAAGTGGCCATGCTCTATAGCCTCTGTGATTATTTTTATTATATTTACTATTTGTGGGACACATGACAATATATTTTTGATTAATATTGTATACATCTTCTATATCAATATTAGATCCAATCAAATAAGGATAACTGTTTTGGATATCTATGTCCTTGTAAGCAGATTGAAGTATTCTAAGTTGGTGATGAACTCTGTGTTCATTTTTGATATTTTCAGGGATATATTTGTTAGGAAGGCCAACTTTTGTTTTTGATTTTGTGTATTTTGCTAGACTGATGAATTTCTTTCCAACTTCGAGGTTTATGACAGCATCGTATGGATTAAGGATAGACTTAAATACTATCTTTAACTTATCAAAGTTAAAAAGTAAGGGCAGTTTAGTAAATCTAATTATAATGGGTTCGATTCTTGTATCATACTGAAAAAGTTTTTCTAAATTTGGTTTAGTTACCCAATCAATCTCTAATTCATCACCGTAATGATCAACAAGCGGTTTAACAACTGCAGTTGAGTCAATTGTATCTCCTAATAGTCCACATCGGATGATTAATATTCTTTTCTTTTTTTTAGTCATGATTTCGTTTAAAATACACACCAGCATTATATACCATCATGTCTAATTGGATAAAGTTTACACATAATAATCTAGAAGCTTTTGGAATTATTTCTGGTTCTGAGGTTAATGTTTATGATGGAGATATGTTTGATAATCCATCTAAAACAGATGAAAAATTTGATTTAAAAGACGTCACTATCAAAAATCCTTGTCAACCATCAAAAATGATCGCATTGTGGAATAATTATCAATCCTTAGCGAATGAGAAAGGCCTAACTAAACCTAAAAATCCTCTTTATTTGAATAAGGCTATATCTTGCATTATAGAGCAAGGTGAAAGTATTATTCGACCTAAAAACTATGATGAAAGTATTTTCTATGAAGGTGAATTAGGTATTGTAATCGGAAAGACATGTAAAGAGGTGTCTGTAAGTGAATCATCTGATTATATTTTTGGTTATACATGTATAAATGATGTGACTGCGATGGATCTTGTGAAAAAAGATCCAACATTCGATCAATGGACAAGATCAAAAAGCTATGACACATTTGGAATATTTGGACCATGTATCACATCTGATATTGATCCGATGTCACTGGAAATCACAACCACGGTTGATGGTGAGGTAAAGCAAAGCTACAAGACCAGCGATATGTTTTTTGATGTTTTTGAGATAGTAAGCTTTTTGTCACATGATATGACACTCAATCCTGGTGATATAATCGCTTGTGGTACAAATTCTGGTCTTGGTCCCATTACATCAGGTCAAACCGTCACGGTGAATGTAAGTTCTATAGGTGAAGTCACCAATAAATTACTTTAAAATCACCTTCTTTTCCATACATCCGATGCTCCATCTGGACGTGGCTCAGGCATGTCATCAAATATTATATTATCTTTGCCATTGTATATTAAAAAATGTTTTCCTTTTGCTC
>CACAVP010000015.1 GCA_902535975.1 uncultured Gammaproteobacteria bacterium
CTTTACAAGACAACGTCATCAATCTCAAAACTCTCCAGAGAGCAACAATGGTTAAATAATCTCTTGGATATTCAAAAGCAGTCCGGTAATCCAACAGAATTTCTCGGCAGTATAAAAGATGATTTGAATCCTGGTAAAGTTTACGTTTTTTCCTCGAAAGGCGAGATTATAGAGTTACCAAAAAAATCTACCTTAATTGATTTTGCATATGCTATTCATACTGATTTAGGCAACAAATACTCATCTGGTAAAGTGGATGGGGAATTTAAACCTCCAAATACTATTTTAAAAAACGGTCAAAGGGTTGTAATAGAGAAATCAGAAATTGCTAAACCTGATCCATCATGGTTAAATTTTGTTACTTCAGTAAAAGCACGTACATCGATAAGAAACTACCTAAGAAGCATTCATGAGTCTGATGCTCAGAAGCTAGGAGAAAAACTACTGATGTCTAGTTTGAATGAGATGGAAGTATCATTGAATGATGTTCCTTCTAAAACATTAAACTTCATTCTTTCGGAGTACAAATTTAAAACCATTGAGGACCTATATGTTGAAATTGGGCTCGGTAACGTTATCCCAAAATTAATTGCATTGAGGATGGCCCCATCATTCAAGCAAGATACTAGTAAGACTATATATGATATCGAAGGCTCAGAGGGATTAGTTATGTCTTATGCAAAATGTTGCCATCCTATACCCGGCGATACTATTGTTGGACACATAACTCAAGGTAAAGGAATAGTAGTTCACCGAAGTAGTTGCAAAAGCATACGTCACATTAAGCGGGATAAAGATAATATAGAATTAAGATGGAGTGAAAACGTTGATAATCTTTTCAGTGCATCTATCATGGTTGAGGTAGAGAATGTTCGTGGTGTCCTCGCACAAGTATCATCGGTAATTGCACAGAGTAATCATAATATTGAGAGCGTGAACTACACTGATACACATGAAGCTGGTCACAATATGATGGTATTTATAATATCAGTTAAAAGTCTGAATAGCCTCAATAAACTCATAGATAAACTCAACAAAATAAAAAATGTTTACAGAGTTGAGAGGAAGAGAAGTTAAAAATGGAAAAAACTAAATTTGGATATAAAGAGATTGATCAAAAAGACAAACCAAGCAAAGTAAATCAAATTTTTACATCAGTATCAAATAGATATGATTTAATGAACGATATTATGTCTTTTGGACTCCATAGGTTTTGGAAAAAACAGTTTTTGAGGTTATGCAATTTAAGTGACAAGAAAAATATACTGGATGTTGCTTGCGGGACAGGTGACATTGCTTTAGCAATTAAAAAACAAAAAAATAGTATTAATCTCACATGCTTGGATCCTAATAAGGAGATGATAGAAATATGCAAACAAAAATTTTTAAATAGCGGTATCACAGACATAATCTATGAAAATAGCGGGATGGAAGACTTTAAACTTCTAAAGAATAAGTATGACTTAGTTACACTTGTATTTGGATTTAGAAATTTCACAAATCATGAAAAAGGATTGCGGAATATTTATGATTGTCTGGAACCTGGTGGACTATTTTTATTGATGGATTTCAAAAAGCCAAGAAATGAAATTTATTCGACTTTATTCAAAAATTATACACTTAAAATTATCCCCAAAATTGGCCAAATAGTTGCTGATGATTTCGAGAGTTATAAATACTTAGGTGAGTCTATTCAAACATACTTCTTACCTGAGCAAATTGAAGAGATGTGTCTTGATGTTGGGTTTGAATGCACTAAAATAGTCAATCTCCTTGAGGATGTTGCTACAATACACATTGCAAGAAAACTATGAAAGAAAAGATAATAAAGAATGTAAATGAAGTCTTGAGTTCAGGTTTATCCATCAAACTTTATAAAGAATTGGTACCTGAAAATCTCACTAAAAAAATTATTAAGCTCTCTATTGAAGATATTCCACTCGAATTGCTCCTGAATTTTAGCGAGGACAAGATTAGCGTCTTAACAGATTCAGATCATCAGGATGTTGAAATATCGGGCACTTTATCATCGTTCATATTTTATGCATCTACTGGAGCTAGCGATCTTTTTTCATCAAAGATAACGATAACTGGCGATATAGAATCTGCAAATGCATTAAATAGTTTTTTCAAGGAATCTAACCTATTGCGCATTATTATTATTGAATTGATTGGCCAAAAACCTACATCAACTCTATTCTCTATCCTTGATCCACTCAAAAATAAACTCAAAGAATCCAATGAAAGTAATAATGAGTCACTGTCAAACTTTCTAAAATACGATATTAACTTGATTCCCACAAAGCAAGAGATTAATGATTATCTTGATCAAGTTGATGAGATAAAAACTAGGACTGAGAAACTTGTTAAGAAATTAAAATGAAAAACTTTTTACGCATATCGAAAATTACGTTCTTATTTTTTAAGTATGATATTGATAAATATTTAATACGATCAAATCTTATGGGCAGCAAAAAATACTTGTTTTTTCTTATACCTTGGAATTTGTTTACTTTTAAAAAAACTATCAACATCGCAGAAAATATTAGATTGATATGTGAAGATTTAGGTCCAATTTTTGTAAAACTGGGTCAGATGATATCAACTAGGAAAGATCTTCTAAGTGAAGATATAGCTACTGAACTTGCAAAACTACAAGACAATGTTACGCCCTTTGATGGTGAGATTGCTAGGAAACTCATTGAGGATGAACTAGGAAAAAATATAAATGACATCTTTGAATCATTTGATTCAAGCCCCATGGCTTCAGCTTCTATTGCTCAAGTCCATCCAGCTAAACTAAAAACTGGCGAAGATGTAATTGTAAAAGTTGTAAGGCCCGATATAAGATCTAAAATCATTCAAGATATTTCACTCATGAAAAGAATTGCCAATTATCTTGAGAATCTATCTGATGATTTCAAAAGAATGCATCTCATTGACATCGTAGATGACTATGAGATGGTTATTTATGATGAGCTAAACTTAATAAAAGAAGCTGCTAATGCGAAACAAATTCGTAAAAATTTTTCAAACTCAAACAACATATATATTCCTACAGTCTATTGCTCTTATTTAACTAATAAAGTCATGATTATGGAACGTATATACGGCATTCCTATAAACGATAAGAAATTATTAGAAATGGAGAATATATCTTTTGAGGATATTGCAGAGAAATCAGTTGAACTCTTTTTTATCCAAGTCTTTGAACATAATTTCTTTCATGCTGATATGCATCCAGGCAACATATTCATCCAAAAACATAATGATTCATTCAGATTTGTATTAGTTGATTTTGGAATAATGGGCTCCCTAAGTGAGTTTGATAAAAAATATTTAGCAGAGAATTTTATTGCTTTTTTCAATAGAGACTACGCTAGTGTGGCTAAATTACATGTAGAGTGTGAGTGGGTTCCAAAAGATACAAATATTCCGTCATTGGAGAGCGCTATAAGAGAAAATTGCGAATGCATGTTAGATAAACCTATCAAAGATGTTTCATTAAGCGACATTATAGTTGGACTTTTTGATACAGCTAGGAGGTTCAAATTAGAGGTTCAACCTCAACTCATCCTCATGCAAAAGACTTTATTATATACAGAAGGGCTTGGAAGAGAATTTAATCCTGAATTAGACCTTTGGAAAACATCGAAACCTATCCTCGAAAAATGGATGAAAGAACAAAAGGGTCCTAGGGTCATAGCCAAAAAAATATTCACGAACTTTGATGATTACTTAGAGATATTGCCAGAGGTCCCATCTTTTTTTAGAAGAATATCAAACCACTATAGTGGAAACTCATCTGATCTAACAAAAAACTTTGAACAATTGAGAATTATCGAAGAAAAGCTTAGTTCGAATAGAAGAATAAATCATTTTTATTTCTCATTAGTTATTCTGTTGGGAACTTTACTTATACCTTTTGAATATTTTAGTTCATTCAAGGGAGAGTTACTTCTTATAATTGCCGCATTACTGTACTTAACTAGACCCAAATGAGTCAACTAGATTTTGAAAACTCTCTAAATGATCAACAATTAATTGCCGTTAATTGCAATGAGGGAAACAAGCTTGTTCTAGCAGGTGCTGGCAGCGGGAAGACACGAGTTCTGACATACAGAATTGCAAAACTGATACAAGACTTCAATGTACGCCCATCAGATGTTTTGGCACTAACATTCACTAATAAAGCTTCCAGGGAAATGAAAGATAGGATTGAATCAATTCTTAAAATATCATCTCAAGGATTATGGTTTGGGACTTTTCACGGTATCTGTAGAAGAATATTAAAAATTCACTGGAGAGAAGCAGAACTATCTGAGAGATTCACAATACTTGATTCTCAGGATCAATTAAGACTGATAAAAAGAATACTAAAGGGCAATAATTATGATGAAAAGCTCTATGATCCTAAATCAATTCAATCCTTTATTAATCGAAAGAAAGATAATGGACACAGGAGCGATAACATTAGCGATAAAGATGACGAGGTTTATGTAGCTATTTTTAAAGAATATGAGAATATTTTGAAACAAACAATGTCTGTTGATTTTGCGGATCTAATACTAAAAACTTATGAACTTTTTCGCTCTCACACTCAGATCTTGAATTACTACACAAAAAGATTTAGACACATCATGGTTGATGAGTTTCAAGATACTAATCTACTACAATTCAAGCTTTTAAAACTCCTAAATAATGACACGGGTTCACTTTACGCAGTCGGTGATGATGATCAATCAATTTATGGATGGAGAGGGGCATTAAGTAAAAATATTAAATCATTTACAGATCAATTTGCTGATGTTGAAATATTTAAACTTGAACAAAATTACAGATCCACTAATAAAATACTCAAAGTTGCAAACTCACTGATTTCACATAATAAAAATAGGCTGGGCAAGGAATTGTGGACAGCTTCAGAGAGAGGCGAAACAGTAAAAATATTTGAGGCATATAATAATGATGAGGAGTCATCATTTATTGTGGATAAAATTAAAATGTTAGAGAGAGATGGTTACAAAAAATCCGAAATAGCTATTTTGTACAGAAATAACTTTTTATCGAGAAGGCTTGAAGAAGAGCTAAATGGAAGGGGCATACCATACATAATCTATGGCGGTTTCAGATTTTTTGAGAGGTCTGAAATTAAAGACATGATTGCTTATTTGAGGGTTATAGTAAATCCTGACGATGACTCTGCATTTGAAAGAACCATAAATAATCCACCACGCGGTATAGGTCAAAAAACGATCGATATCATCAGAAAATTTGCAAAAGCAGATAAACGATCATTATGGAAGACAATAAAATCCCTCCAAAATCAAAATAACGATGAAATATCATCACGCGTAAAAACATCATTGACAAATTACATTTCGCTAATTGAGATTATATCGAAAGAAATTAATGACTTATCATTGGATGAGATATTGATACGAATTTATAAAGAATCAAAACTTAAGTCTTATTATTCTGAACAAAAAGGTGAGGAGGCTATATCTAAACAAGAAAATATAGAAGAGCTGTTTATCACAGCAGAGAACTTCATAAAAAATAACTATGATAGTGAGAATATCATTGATGATTTTCTTGATAATGCTGCTCTTGAAGCTGGTGACTATCAATCAAAATTAGATAATGATCCTGTACAACTAATGACAATTCACTCAGCGAAAGGATTGGAGTTCCCAGTTGTATTTTTAACAGGTTTAGAGGAGGGTATTTTCCCAAACGAGAACCGAAAGAGCGGAGAAGATTTTCTCGAAGAGGAGAGAAGGCTATGCTATGTCGCTATTACAAGAGCTATGAAATCTTTGTACATTACATTTGCAAATGCACGATATCTACACGGTTCTTATAATTATCTCATGCCATCAAGGTTTATCAGTGAGATTCCTGAAGAGCTACTAGAGAGTGTTAAATCTGATAACTACCAACATGTTAAAAGTAAAAATGTTATTCCATTAAGAAAAAAAGATGACCATAAACATGGCATCAAGGTAGGTCAGAGAGTGAAGCATCAAAAATTCGGTAGCGGTGTAGTATTGAGCTACGAGGGAGAAGATGATAATTTAAAGCTCTATATCAACTTTGAGGACTATGGATCTAAATGGCTTGTGCTCACCTATGCTCATCTTGAGTTTTTATAAATGAACAATAGACGCAAATTCTTCAAATCACTTGGATTATTATCGGCAACTGCATTAGTTGGTGGTCTTCATCCAAAAAATACATTAGCTAAAACAAAAATTAAATGGAAAATGGTTACTTCATGGCCTAAGAATTTTCCAGGGCTAGGAGCAGGTGCTGAGACTCTCGCAAGATATATCAACAAATTGTCTGGCGGAAGCCTTGAGGTAAAGGTCTTCGGAGCTAATGAATTAGTTCCACCATTAGGTGTTTTTGATTTTGTTTCCTCTGGAGGTGCAGAGATGGGACACTCGGGCGCATATTATTGGAAAGGCAAAACAGAAGCGGCACAATTCTTTTCGTCAGTGCCATTTGGCATGACTTCGCAAGAGATGAACTCATGGTTATATTACGGAGATGGCCTAAAACTATGGGAAGAGGTTTACGAAAATTTTAATTTAATTCCAAGGCCAGCCGGTAATACAGGTGTCCAAATGGGAGGTTGGTTCAATAAAGAGATAAATACAACTAATGATTTGAAAGGACTTAAAATGAGGATACCCGGACTTGGTGGCGAGGTACTTGCAAGAGCTGGAGGAACACCATTTACACTGGCAGGATCTGAGATATTCACCTCATTGCAAACAGGTGTGATAGATGCGACTGAGTGGGTCGGACCTTACAATGACAGGGCTTTTGGTTTGCACAAGGCAGCAAAATACTATTACTATCCAGGGTGGCATGAACCAGGACCATCATTGGAATGTATCATCAATAAAGATGCTTATAATAGCTTATCAGATCAACACAAATCTATTATCGATATAGCTTGTAAGGCAGCAAACGTTGATATGATCTCCGATTACATGGCTAAAAACTATCAAGCTCTTGAATTTTTTAAGAGGGAAAAGGTTCAAATTAAGCAGTTTCCAGCTGAAGTACTATCAAAATTAAATAAAATCAGCGATGAGATACTACTTGAACTAAGTCAAAAAAATAATCTATCTAAGAAAGTTTATGATTCTTATGTCAATTTTTTGAGTAGGGTAAGACCTTGGACTTTGATATCTGAGGATGCCTACTTGAGCTCATTTAAGTAGTAGTTCTGGAAGAAAAGTCGCTAAGCTTGGAAAGTTAAACACACAAATCATTAAAATCACCTGGATGATCAAGAAGGGTACAATACCTTTATAGATTTCGATAGTTTTCACATCACGCGGTAAAACTCCTCTGAGGTAAAACAAAGAAAAACCAAATGGCGGTGTTATAAATGATGTCTGTAACACAAGTGCGATTAAAATACCCAACCAGAGAGGGTCAAAGCCAAGAGTAAATAGCGCTGGACCAATTAGAGGGATTACAATAAATGTGATTTCAATGAAGTCTAAGATGAAACCTAGTAAGAACATAATGACAAGGACAATAATAAGAGTTAAGACTTTATCATTAGGCAACTCAACTAATAATTTGTGAATAAATTCTTCGCCTTCTAGCCCTCTGAAGACCAGAGAGAATAAAATGGCCCCTATAAGAATCATAAAAACCATCGAAGTTAGCTTAATAGAGTCATACACACAATTATCGAGAATATCTTTTGATAGATCTTTCCTGCCATAAGCTATTATGATTGCTCCTAGTGCACCTATACCAGCTGCCTCAGAAGGAGTAGCAATCCCAAAAATAATAGAGCCTAAAACGATAAACATCAAACCAAGCGGATAAATAATATTGAAAAGATTAAACTTTTTGCTGTTAGTTTTCTCAATTGATTTAATCTTGAGAGTTTTCAAATAAACTATATACAAAAGAGGAAGGATGAGCCCTGGTAGAATAGCGCCTACAAATAGATCTGCGATTGTTATCGTTTCTGGGCTGAAGACTCCCATATTCAACTGAGCTTGCTGATATGATGAAGACAATACATCTGCAAGTAAGATTAAAACTAGAGATGGTGGGATAACTTGCCCTAATGTTCCCGAAGCGCAAATCGTTCCAGAGGCAAGACTTGGAGAATAACCATTTTTCACGAGCACAGGGTAAGTTAGAAGGCCTAGGGTAACTACACTTGCTCCGACTATTCCGGTACTTGCAGCCATTAATGCTCCTACAACAACTACTGATATTGCATAGCCACTATCTGTCTGATTGAACATTGCATTCATATCATGTATGAGATTTTCTGCAATCTTTGTTTTTTCTAAAATCAAGCCCATAAAAATGAATAATGGAACTGCAAGAAGGTTTTGGTTACCCATAACACCATATAATCTATTAGGAAAGGCCATCAAAAAAGAATAGTCAAAATATCCAAAGGTTACACCTACAAGAGCAAATAAAAGTGAAATACCAGCTAGTATAAAAGCCACCGGGAAACCACTTAGAAGAAATAGAAAAGTTACGACTAAAAAAATAATAATGATTTCCATTTATTTTATCTCAATTAGCCTTTTTAAGGCTTGCAATAAAATTAATAATGCAAATATATAAATAGATGTTTTTAGAAGATAAGTGAAAGGCAAACCACCTGGTTCGCTTGAACCTTCCAACATATCCCAAGATCTAAGAATCATTGGACTGCTCTCATAGATGACAAAGATACAAAAAGGAATTATAAGAAGAACCAACCCTAACTTTTCTATTACCCTTTTTAGTTTATCATCGAGTTTATTTGAAATTACATCAATGCGAACATGTTTATCATCTTTTAAACATATTGATATACCGAAAAGAAAAACGAAAGCATGCATATACATAACAAGTTCTTGCATAAAAATAAAGTTGATATTAAATACATATCTAAGAAAAATATTTAGAATAACTAGAATGAACATCACATAAAAACACTGTTTAGTAATAACATGTGACCAATAAGTAATCTTATCGAATATTTTCACTTTTGCTCGATTCTCTTCAATAAAATATTTTCGAAAATATTTGGGTCTTTGATGTGAGTGATTTCACCTACTTTAGGGAAAATCATATCCGTTAACCTTGAGAGATAGAATCTTAATGCGGCTGCAACCATCGCATTATTCATATATTTCATCTCTTTTTTATTAATTTCTCTAATTGAGTTGTAGCTAGAGATTAGATTTGTAAACTTTCCTTGATGTATTGTACCGTCTTTATTTATGCACCAGTCATTAGCTATCACTGCTAATTCATAGATTAATGGTCCGTTAAATGAATAATAATAATCTATTATCCCTGTGACTTTATTTTTACTAGCGAGTACATTATCTCTGAATAGATCAGAATGAATAACTCCATATGGCAAATCTAAATTAAAAAGTTTCTCAAAAATTTTATGCGAGTGTTTGAGAAGTTTTAATTGATCAGAGGTTATATGATTCTTAATTTTATTTATAGTCTTCTCAACCCATACTATATCTCTACTATTTGATATATTGGTTTTTAATTTCATTCCTGATATGTGAAACTTTCCTATGAGCTCCCCGAGAGATTTACAAAGTTGATTACTAGTATTTTCAACAGTTTTCCCTGAAAGTTTTTTCATTATTGAACAAGGCTTATCTTTGACCAGAGTAAGGATATCTCCAGTCTTCGTAGACATTATCTCAGGAGAGCATAAACCATCACTTGAAAAGAAATTCATTAACTTTAGATATTTAGTAACTTTAGATTTTTTGATATCTTCAAATATTGTCAGAACATATTTCCCGCTTGAGGTGTTTATAAAATAATTTGTATTGGTTATTCCTTCTGAAATTCCTCTGAATGACTGTAAGGTACCAATGTCATAACTACTGAGGATTCTTCTGACATCTTTGTTTTTTAGAATTGTGTATACAGACATGTAATTATGATATATAACTTTTAATGAACAAACGATATCTAAATTTATATGGTTTTCCAAGAAGAAAATGCCGATAATTTTATAATCATTGATGGGTCATCCTATCTCTACAGAGCATTCTATGCTTTACCAAACCTCAAAACATCCTCAGGCTTAAATTCTGGGGCCATCCATGGCTTTGCTAACATGTTGAATCGAATACTCAATGAGTACAGCCCTAAATATCTAGTTATGGTTTTTGATGCTAAAGGAAAGAATTTTAGACACGATATTTACGATCAATACAAAGCAAACAGAAATTCTATGCCCGCTGAGCTATCTGAGCAAACAGGTGCAATTATCAATCTTGTCGAAGCTCTTGGTGTAATGGTTATACAAGAAAAAGGTGTAGAAGCAGATGACGTAATTGCGTCTATAGCAAGACAGATTAAAATAAAGAATTCGAGAACAATTATATCCTCTGGAGATAAAGACTTAGCTCAACTTGTAGACGAAAATACTATATTAATGAATAATTTTGACTCCAAAGTACTTGACGTTGAGGGTGTGAAAGAGAAGTTTGGAGTAAGGCCTAGTCAAATATTTGACTATCTATGCCTTGTTGGTGATACATCAGATAATATTCCTGGGGTACCTAAAGTTGGACCTAAAACTGCAGTTACATTATTAGAGCAATATAATGATCTCGATAACATAATCGAAAATTCATCTCAACTAAAAGGTAAGCTAAAGGAAAATATTGAATCGTCACTAGAGACTATTGAGTTGGCAAAGAAATTAGTAGCTCTAAAAGATAATTTAAAGTTATCTCTTGATCCAGATCAGCTCAAAAGGGGCTCAGCTGATAAAACAAAACTGGAAACAATCATAAAAAAGTATGAACTCAAAACATTATCTGAAAAACTGAATATTAAAGCCAAAAAGGAAGTTATAAAAAAAGATTACAATTTAATTAAAAGCCTCAAAGAATTAAAAAAAATTATAAAAGAATGTAAGCGGAACAAAATATATTCTTTTGATACAGAGACTACATCGCTCGATTTCCATAAGGCAGAACTTGTTGGATTTAGTTTGAGCTATAAAAATAATTCAAGTTTCTATTGTCCTTTAAGTCACAATTCTGCTGATGATATCAATTTACCGTTTGATGATACCTTGAATATAATAAGAGAGTTACTCGAAGATGAAAGTTTAACCGTCATAGGCCAGAATCTTAAGTACGATATCAATGTCCTCAAGAAGTATTCCGTGATTTTTAAAAACAGGATAGAGGATACGATGCTCATGTCATATGTTATAAGTTCCAGCGGTAAGCATGACATGGATACGTTATCATCAAAATTCCTTGATCATAAACCAATCTCATATGAAAGCGTTGCCGGGAAAGGTAAAGACCAAATATCTTTTGCGGATGTCGAAATATCTAAAGCAGTCGAGTATGCTTGTGAAGATGCTGATTTAACATTCTTACTCTATCAAAAGTTGAGTACACTTCTTAAAAAAGACAAAAAATTACTTAAAATCTATACAGAAATTGAAATCAAGCTGATGCTGATAATTGCAGACATGGAGTATATAGGCGTCTCCTTAAACAATAAAGAATTGAGTAAGCAATCGCAAAATTTAGCAAAGCGTATTGATAAGATTGAAAAAAACATTTATAAGATTTCTGGTAGAGAATTTAACATAAGTTCTCCAAAACAAATTCAAGAAATATTTTATGATGAATTAAAACTTCCTATTTTAAAAAAAACACCAAAAGGACAGCCTTCAACTAATGAAGATGTAATGTCACAATTAGCCGAAGATCACGAATTACCTAATTTAGTACTGTCCTATAGGAATTTATTAAAATTAAAAAATACATATACAGATAAACTTGGTGATCAAGTCAGTGATATTTCTAATAGATTACATACATCATATAATCAGACCATCACAATTACTGGACGTCTTTCATCTTCTTCACCTAATTTGCAAAATATACCAATAAGAACAGATGATGGAAAAAAAATTAGATCTGCATTTATTCCGCGAGTGGGGCATAAACTCTTTTCAGCAGATTACTCGCAGATTGAGCTGAGAATTATGGCTCACCTAGCTAAAGACCCTGCTATGATTGAGAGTTTCTTAACCGGTGAAGATATTCACTCATCAACTGCGAGGAAAGTTTTTAACATTAAAGACGAGCCATCAAGTGATCAACGTAGAGCAGCAAAAGCAATAAATTTTGGTTTAATCTATGGAATATCAGCATACGGACTAGCTAAGCAACTTAAGATAGATAATGTTGAGGCTAAAGGCATTATTGATACATACTTTGCTAAATACAAAAGGGTGAAGGAGTTTATGGAGGAGTTAAAAGAATTAGCAAGCAAACAAGAATATGTTGAGACTATGCATGGTCGGAAAGTATTTTTGCCTAACATCAGCCACTCCAACTTCCAAGTTAGGAGCGCAGCAGAGAGGACAGCTATTAATGCACCGATTCAGGGTACTGCTGCGGATATTATAAAAATTGCTATGATCAATATAAAGGAGTGGTTGATTAGGGAGAATATCCACAATGTTTTTATGATAATGCAAGTTCATGATGAGCTTGTGTTTGAAATCGAAGACTCAGATATTCATAGATATGGAGATAAAATTTCTGACCTTATGAGTTCAGCTGAAAAACTCAGTGTCCCACTCATCGTAAACACATTCAGCGGTTCAAACTGGCAAGGGACTTAAATTGCATTCATTGCACTAAAAAATTATTTCGCTATAATTAGCCCAATGAAATTTCTGTTGTCTTTATTTTACATATTTCTTGTTGTAAGCAACCTTATTAATCCTGCGTATTCTTCAGACATAGCTAAGGGTAAAGAATTATCAGTGTCATGTGCTGCATGTCATGGCGATAACGGTATCTCTCTAAACCCAGTTTGGCCAAAATTGGCGGGTCAAAATCCAAAGTACTTGGCTTCACAATTGTATGAATTTCGGAAAGGAGCAGAGGGTAATAGAAATAACGCTGTAATGTATGGAATCGCTATGACGCTATCAGACAGCGACATAGAGGATCTATCAGCTTACTATGCCTCCTTAGAATCTAAAGTGGGTCTAACACAAGATAAATATCTTGACCTGGGAAGAAATATATACAGAGGCGGTAATATGGAAATCAAAATTCAAGCATGCATCAGCTGTCACGGGCCAAATGGACAAGGAAATTACGCTGCTGCAATTCCTATGCTTTCAGGCCAACATTCACAATACACATATCAACAATTGAAAAACTTTCAAGCATCTGTCAGATCAAACGATTATAATAAGATGATGAGAAATATTGTCCACAGAATGACAGATGAAGAAATGAAAGCTGTAGCCAGCTATATTGAAGGCTTATACTGATGATTAAACTGCGCTATCTTGTACTCACACTACTTTTAATCACTGCGACATCCTCTGATGTTTATGCTCAAAAGTATGTTCAAATCTCAACAGAGAGACAATCAGAATCTAAAGACATAATTATTTACGAATTTTTCTGGTATGGATGTCCTCATTGTTTCAATCTTGAACCAACTATTGATAGGATTGAAGCAGACTTGGATACAGATGCAAAAATTGTAAAAATTCCTGTAGCACTCAGAGATTCATGGTTGCCGCATGCCAAACTTTATTATGCTTTGAGTCAGATGAATGAAATTGATGATTTACATAATTTAATTTTCGAGGAAATACACATAGAGAACAATAGACTTGATACTGAGGATGCTATGATTGAATTTTTGAGTAAAAGTGAAATTAATACTGAAATTTTCTCGGAAAAGTATAATAGTTACGGCACTGAAGCAAGAGTTAAAAAAGCAAGTAATTTGGCGAGGAAATATCAAATCGATTCTGTACCAACTTTGGTTGTAAACGGAAAATATTTAACAAGTGGCTCTTTCGTCTCAAGTTACGATGAACTTTATAGCGTTGTGAATTTTTTAGTTGAACGCGAAAGAAATGACTGAGAGGAGGAAAAAATGACAGCGAAAATCATAAGTGGTCGAGAGGTTGCAGAACACATTTTAGAAAACGAGCTTTCCGTTAAGGTTAGAGAATTAAAAGAGAAAAACATTGTTCCTAATTTGGTAGTAATACTAGTGGGTGAAATGAAAGCATCTGCAAGCTATGTCGCTCAAAAAGAAAAGTTTGCTGCTAAAGCAGGTATAAAGTCTGAGGTTAGAAGATTTACTGACGAGATTAGTGAAGAGGAGATCTTATCAGAAATTGATAAAATTAATAATGATTCATCAATTCACGGAGTAATAGTTCAACTTCCTCTCCCTGACCACATTTCTGTTGCAAAAGTTCTTAACAGAATTGATCCTTCAAAAGATGTAGACGGATTCACGCCCAATAACGTTGGAAAATTGTTTTTAGGTGAAGATACACTAGTTTCATGTACACCAAAGGGTATTATGCAAATGTTGAGAATATCAGGAACTGATCTAAGTGGTAAAAACGTTACCGTAATTGGAAGATCAAACATTGTTGGTAAACCCGTTTCAATATTGTGTCAATCCGAAAATGCAACTGTTACGATGTGCCACTCTCGTACGAAAGATCTGAATCATAAACTCTCTGATGCAGACGTAATAATCGTAGCTGTAGGCGTCCCAAAATTTATCTCTGGAGATCAAATCCCAGAAGGCGCTGTCGTTATAGACGTTGGCATTCATAATATTGACGGCAAGCTATGCGGAGATGTTGATTTTGAATCTGCTAAAGAAAAAGCATCTGCCATCACTCCAGTTCCTGGAGGTGTAGGTCCTATGACAGTATGTGCACTGATTGAAAATACAATAATTGCGGCCGAGAGGATAAATAGCGCCTGAGAAGATTCGAACTTCTGACCTTTAGCTTCGGAAGCTAATGCTCTATCCAACTGAGCTACAGACGCAAATATTTATTCAAATTAATATCTTTTCAAGTATAATCTAGGCAATTAAAATATTTGTAAAATAAAACATTAATTTTAAGGGAATATGAGTTCACCAACATCAGATAAAGATTTCTACACGATTTTTGGTTACATCACAATTGGTATAATCGTCCTTGCAATTATTATTGCTATTCTGTCAAAGGTGTTTGCTTCTTCTATATCAAATGACGTTTACGATGAAGTTAAAGCAACTGCTACTGAGCAGCGTTTAGCATCGCCAGAGAAAATAAATCTAGCAAGTAATCCTACATTCAAATCAGAAGTGGTTCAGGTTGCATCATCCAAATCTGGAAAAGATGTCTATAACTCTGTTTGTATGTCTTGCCACATGAGCGGAGCCGCGGGTGCTCCAATAACTGGTAAGGCAGACCAGTGGGGCGACAGATTAGCAAAAGGTAATGATACACTCTATGCTAATGCCATAAATGGTATTGGTGTCATGCCGGCTAAAGGCGGCTTAATGTCATTAAGCGATGAAGAGGTCAAACTTGCAGTAGATTACATGCTTGAAG
>CACAVP010000016.1 GCA_902535975.1 uncultured Gammaproteobacteria bacterium
AAGGCTTTAGAGAAAGCAGGAAAACTAAAAAGAGTATCAAACAAACATAGGGGGATTGTGCTACAAGAAGAAAAATCTATATTCCTAAAGTCATTAGGGAAAATTGCTGCAGGCGGACCAATAGAAGCAATAACTGATCAACAAAGAATTGAGCTGGAATATTTATTTACAAATAAGAGATCATATGCCTTAAAAGTTACAGGTGATTCAATGATTGACGCAGGTATATGTGATGGAGATTGGGTAATCGTTGAAGAAGGAACAAAGCCCTATAAATCAAAAGTACATGTAATTTTAATAGACAATCAAGATGTGACATTGAAATTTATTGAGAAAATTAATTCAAAAGAAATAAAGTTGATTCCTGCAAATAAAAAATTCAAAGAAATTATTTATTCAACTGAACGAGTCTCTATTCAAGGACATGTAGTTGGACAAGTAAGAATATATTAAATGAATAAAAAAATATTTATTCATGTTGACATGAATGCTTTTTTTGCTTCAATTGAACAACGTGACTTTCCTGAACTTTTAGGAATGCCAATAGCAGTAACCAACGGAGACCATGGATCTTGCATTATAACTTCTTCATATGAAGCAAGGGCATTTGGTATTAAAACTGGAATGAGACTTCGTGAAGGAAAAAAAATATGTCCGCATTTAATACAAAGACCATCTAGGCCAAATGTATATGCTAATACATCAGCCAATATCATGAACATTTTACAAACTATCACTCCTGATATTCAAATATATTCTGTCGATGAAGCTTTTTTGGAAGTAACAAACTGTATGAGAATCTATAAGGATATAAATACAATTGTTTATAAAATTAAAGATTTAATATATTCATCTGAAAATTTAAAATGTTCAGTCGGGGTATCATATAGTAAATCATTGGCTAAATTTGCTTCAAAACTTAATAAGCCAGATGGGTTTACCTTTATTACTAGAAAAAATTATCATCAATATTTGGATAATGCTCCTATCAATAAATTATGTGGAGTATCGAAGGGAATAACGAGATTTTTAAATATTCATGGAGTATATAAATGCTCTGACATGAAGAATATTCCTATCAGTATACTTTCAAATAGATTTGGTAACATTGGAAGGAAGATATGGCTTATGGCAACCGGAAATGATTTTGAAGGTCTTACATTAGATCCAACTCATCCAAAAAGTCTTGGTCATGGTAAAGTTTTGATGCCAAATACAAAAGACCGATATTTAATAAAAAAAATTTTTTTAAAAATGTCGGTCAAATTATCAAGACGCTTACGTAATTCAGGTTATGAATCAAATAAATTCTTAGTTAATATTAAGATTAAAGCTGGTTGGGTCCAAAAGAAAATTAAGCTGGAGTATCCCACATGTGATCAATTCGTTATATATAGTTTTTGTGAACTATATTTGGATATGTTTGATAAAAATGTTGGCATTTATCAGGTCCAAGTAACAGCAGTTAATCCACTACAAAAAAATATTCAAACCGATCTCTTCGACCCACAAACTGAACAATGCAATTATATGAGTGTAGTTGATAGTATCAACCAAAGGTTCGGACAGGATATTGTAAGGCCTGCACGTTTAAAATCTGATATTAATGATAGTCCGGATGTTATTGCGCCTGCATGGCGCCCAAAAGGATATAGGAAATCTGTATAAAAAAAGGCCGAAGGGGGTAAATTCGGCCTTTCATTAAAGGGGTGGGGATATGACTTGTTGTCTGTATCCTGTCTAAAACATTATCTTAATAATATAGACATGTCAATAAATAATGTGAACAAAAACTATACAAACTTAGTAAAAGGTGATATTGTCTGTTAAATATTAGACAAGACTTTGACAAAAACGATGGAAAGTATAATAATTGACAACAATGAGAGCGAGAAGCCTACTAATGGCCTTCAAATGAAAGAAGATTTATCTGCGAAACCTAGACATCTTATCCAGGTCGTCAATCGACGAACAGGATTGAGTTCTGATGTCATTCGAGTCTGGGAAAAGAGGTATCAAGCAGTTGTTTCTCATAGAAATGATACCAACCGCAGATTATATTCTGACAAAGATATAGATAAATTAACATTGCTTAAAAGAGCTATAGCCGCAGGAAGAAGGATAGGCGACATAGCTGCGCTGTCCTATGATGACTTATTTGAGTTGGTGATGGGCGATGAATCGAGTGCCGCAGTTGGTTATAGAAGACCTAGTACAGGAACTATAATGGAGTTATTTGATGAATCTGTTTCATGTGTGAGAGAAATGAATAGTTGGAAACTAGATAATGTTCTATCAAACGCTGTTGCGGTTTTGAGTACAAATGACTTTCTTATCGAATTCATAAAACCACTAACTAATTATATACACGACGAGTGCTCGAGAGGAAGTATTAGATATGCTCAGGAGAAAATGTCGAAGTTGTGTATTAGGACTTGTCTTAATAATATGTACTTACGACTACGCTCGTCTAAAGAAGATTGTCCAAGACTAGTTATTGCATCACTCTTATCGGAGCATGAGAGTCTTGATACTATAATGCACTTAATAGTTGCACAAAATGTAGGCTGGGATATTACTTATATCGGTAATGGAGTTCCACATGATGAGATCACTTATGCAGCATCAAATGTGAGGGCTCAACTAGTTGTTTTAGCTATTAATAATCAAAGAGACATTGCGAGAAAAATATATGAAATTAAGCACATTAGAGATAATGCACAAAAAACTGAAGACATCATCCTAATTGGTCGTCAGTGTAATGAGTTTAGGCAATTAACTAATCAATTGAATATTAACATTGCAAACGACTTAACTAGTTTCAGATTAACGCTTGAGAGATTATACAGCTTAATCAGATAAGGTATCTCTGAGGCTCCTCAAAGATAAAATATCATTTTCAATTTTTGCTTTATTGGAAATATTTTGATTAATAATGTCACTGGGCGCTCTTTCTATGAATTTTTTATTGTTAAGTTTTTGATCAATCTTATACACTATACCTGAAAGGTCAGTTATTTTTTTATCAATCTTAGCGGTTTCCTCATCTGCATCAATCATACTTCTTATTTTTAAATATAATGTGTAATTTTCATCAATGAGATCGATGTAATCTATATACTCATCTTTTTGATCAGCGATCTCTATTTTTATATTTGTCATATTATCAATTAAGTCTGAATGTTGTGCTATATCTTTGACTAGATTAGATTCACTGATATATATTTTTACATTAATAATTTCTTTAGGATGAATACTCAATTCAGCACGAATTTTCCTAATCTTCCTAATTATATCTCTAATATTTTCGACTCTTGATTCAATATCATATTCTTTTGAGATCCTTATTTGGGATGGAAAACTGCTGTTTATTAGCATTGGTTCAGTCACAAAGCCTTTTTTGTAAAACTCTCTCCAAATATCCTCTGTGATAAATGGGATAATTGGATGACATATTTTTATAATTCGAACCATAGAAAAAATAAGATTATTTTGGGTTGTTTCGTTAATATTATTCTTAGCTATCTCTAAGTACCAGTCACAGTATTCATTCCATACAAAGTCATAAATACTATTTGCCATTAAATCAAACCTATAATTTGTTGTATATCTCTTAAAATCAGCAACCATACTATCAAGTTTATATAAAATCCATTTATCAAAGATATTTGAATCCTTAGAATTCAGACTCTCATTGTATTGATAATCTTTACAGGTGAGTAATATAAATCTTGATGCATTCCAAATTTTATTACAGAAGTTTCTATAACCCTCAATTCTTTTTAGGTCGAAATTAATATCCCTTCCAGTAGAAGCCATTGCACAAAAATTAAATCTGAGTGCATCTGCACCAAATTCTTTTATACCATCGGGAAAATCTCGCTTAGTTTTTTTGATGACATTTGATTTATGTTTATCATTTATTAAGCTGGATGTCCTTTTTTCCAACAATTTATCAAGAGATATGCCTTCTATAACATCTAGTGGGTCAATAACATTACCAATGGATTTGGACATTTTCTTACCTTCAGAGTCTCGAACTAAACCATGTATATAAATTTTGTTAAATGGGATATTCTTTGTGAATTTTAAACTCATCATAATCATCCTTGCGACCCAGAAAAAAATGATATCAAAACCTGTAACAAGTAAATTAGTAGGGAAATACCTCTGAAAAATAGCATCATCTTTTTTCCAATCAAGCGTAGAGAATGGCCATAGCGCTGAGGAGAACCATGTATCTAAAACATCCGTATCTTGAGATAAACTTACTGTATCTGACAAGCTATGTCGTACACGAACATCTTCCTCGTCTTTACCAACATATACATTTCCGTTGGTATCATACCATGCTGGAATCCTGTGTCCCCATACAATTTGTCTGCTAACACACCAGTCTTCTATGTTTTCAAGCCAGTTAAAATATATTTTTTCCCAATGTTCCGGTACAAAATTTACTTTTTTTTCTTTGACAACTCTAATACCCTCTTTTGCTAGATCATTCATATTCATAAACCATTGATTTGTCAGAAGTGGTTCTATTACCTCACCAGTTCTCTCGCCAACAGGGACAGTGTTCTTGTATGGAACTTTCTCTTTGAAAACTCCGAGATTCTCTAAATCTTTAAGTAGATCCTCTCTGACATCATGAATATTTCTCCCGGTATATTTTTTTGCAACATTCTCATTTAACTTCCCATCTTTATTAAGAATATTAATGAATTCGAGATCATGCTTTTTAGCAATCTTGTAGTCATTGAAGTCATGTGCTGGTGTAATTTTGAGACAGCCCGTGCCAAATTCCACATCGACTATATCATCACCTATTATAGGAATTTCCCTATCTATCATAGGTAATATTATTCTTTTGCCTATCAAGCTATTATATCTTGTATCAGACGGGTTAACACAAACAGCAGAATCACCGAAGAATGTTTCTGGTCTTGTTGTAGCAACGATAATTTTATCAGTAGAGTCTTTAACTCCATATTCAAGATGATAAAGAAAGCCCTCTCTCTCCTCATTGATAACCTCCAGATCAGAAATCGCAGTCTGAAGTTTTATATCCCAATTGACAAGTCGATTTCCTCTGTAAATTAATCCATTATTATATAAATCTATGAAAATGTTTCTCACAATTTCTGACAGTCCATCATCCATAGTAAATCTATTCCTGGACCAGTCTGCAGATGAACCAATTCTTTTTGTTTGACTGATAATAGTATTACCTGATAATTCCTTCCACTTCCAGACTTCATCAATAAATTCTTCTCTACTAAGAGTTTTAGGATTGATGCCAGAATTATTGATTCTATTCTCGACAACAAGTTGTGTCGCAATACCGGCATGATCTGTTCCAGGTTGCCATAATACGCTTTTTCCAAGCATACGATGATATCTAACTAGAACATCAATAATTGTATGTTGAAATGCATGACCCATGTGGAGAGTCCCTGTTACATTGGGAGGTGGCAAAACAATTGAAAATTTTGAGGCCGAATCCTTTGGCAAAAAGCACTTATGTTTCTCCCATGATTCGTAGATTCTCTGCTCGATGTCTCTAGGCTTATATTGTTTATCCATTATATTTTTTATGCTTTAGATCAAAATTGTTATTCTTATAAATCGTATACTTTTTTCTACTAATAATTTTTTTCTCTTCAGAGCTCTCTACAAACTCATACACTTTAAAATGATTTTCAGCTTGAACAATTGGTTCGTCAAGATTATTTATTATCGAATCATACTCTTTGAATATTAACAGATTATTTAAATACTTTTCAGTTAAAAGTAGGATTGGAGTATCCAGTGTTGCTCTCGGCTCATAGATTTTATGAGGTAAAAAACTATTTTGTTCAAAAGTCCAGAGTAATTTGTCAAATTTTTCTAAATTAGAATGATAATCACAAATTATAATTTGTCCACTCAACTTATATAATTCTCTAATAAGAGTGCAGATAGATAAGTGGAGATCTTGACTTTTTTCTAGTGAGTAGAAATTAACTGTCGATTTCAATTTATTTATTTGTCATGACAAAATCAGTTAGAAGTTTGACAGGTCTGCCTGTTGAACCTTTGTCTTGACCTATCTCCCATGCTGTACCTGCAATATCTAAGTGGGCCCATTTTTGATCTTTTGTAAAAGTAGCTAAAAAAGCTGCTGCAGTGATTGCTCCCCCATATCTACCACCTATGTTTTGAATATCCGCAAAATTTGTTTTTATCTCATCAAAATAGTCTTGATAAAGAGGTAGCTCCCAAACACGATCACCAGTGTTATCTGCTGATTTTTTTATTTTGGAGCTAAGTTCACTGCTATTTGAGAACAATCCAGAAGGATATTTCCCCAGGCCTACGAGACATGCGCCTGTTAGTGTTGCCATGTCTAAAATATACCTTGGTTTATATTTTTTACAAAATGTAAGTGCATCGCATAAAACTAATCTTCCTTCAGCATCTGTATTTAGAATTTCAATTGTTATTCCCGACATACTTGTTACTACATCACCGGGGCGGGTCGCTTGACTTCCCGGCATGTTCTCTGCGCAAGCAAGAATACCAATGACATTATTTTTCAAATTCATTTCTGCACATGCTTGCATAGTACCTATCACAGATCCTGCTCCAGACATATCATATTTCATCTCATCCATATTTGCAGATGGTTTTAAAGAAATGCCTCCTGTGTCAAAGGTTATACCTTTTCCAACCAATACAATAGGTTGTTTTTTCTTGATGGGAGTATATTTGATGATTACTAGTTTAGCTGGCTGCTTACTTCCCTGAGAGACAGATAACAGCGAACCCATTTTAAGTGATCGCATTTGTTTTTCGTCTAAAATTTCAACTTTGATACTTTTATGTATTTTTTCGAGTTTTTTTGCTTCTTTTGCTAAAAAAGTCGGGTTACATATATTCGAAGGTGTGTCACCAAGCATTCTAGCCTTGTTTATTCCATTAGATACTGCAATCGATTCTGAAATAGTTTTGTTAAACTGCCTATCATTTAAAGTAGATGAAATTTTTAATGCACATATTTTTAGTTCTGAAGTTGCAGTTCCTTTATATGAATACTGTGATTTCTCAATTTCTATGATTGAGGCATTTATAATATCAAAGTTCTTTATTTTGAGGTTTGTTAGATCAATAGAAATAGTAGATATCTTATATGAATTTATCTCTTTTAGAGCTGCTTTAAGATTCTTCTCAAATCCTTGTATTGTTAACTCGCTCTTATTCCCTAATCCAATAAAATAGTAGCTGTTATCATACATTTTACTTGCTAGCATATTACGCGCTCCTGATTTACCTGTAATAACTTTATTTGATATAGACATCTTTATATCATCAGAAGCTGGACCTTTATCAATAACTCGATTAATGGACGCCAGGTTGTCCTCAAACACGAAAATGATATTTAGGTCATATTTTTTACTTTTGTCAAATTTGGTGTATTTCATGATATTTCCATATAATAAAGTTATAATAAATAATAAATTAGATTAACATTTTTATGTGATCATGTAATTACTACATTGAATTTAATTAGCCAATATTTATATAAAAATTGTACCAAAGCATCTATTGCTGTTTTTGTAGTTCTCTTATTTATTTTACTAGCTAATACGGGACTACGTCTGGTTGAGGATGTAAATGAGGGTGATATTCCCTCTATTTTTTTGATTGAATTATTAGCTCTAAAAGTTATTCAGTACTCATCAGTTATTATTCCATTAAGCCTTTTTTTCGGGATTATTGTCACACTCAATAAGCTTTATGTTACCAATGAAATGACAATAATAAAACTAAATGGTTTTTCAAATTATCACTTAGCAAGAGTACTTTCCATACTTATTATGTTTGTTACTATTTTCATGATTATCTTGAAATTTTTTTTAGCACCTTTAGCTGTGGAGTATAGGTCTAAAATCGAACATCAAATATCCCATGAACAGAAGATTTATTCTCTTAAAGAAGGTAGTTTCAATGTAAGTAACGACAAATCAAAAGTAGTTTACATAAATAATAAAGAAAATAGTGAGCTAGCTAACATATTTATAAGATCACTCTCAAAATCTGGCATACGGATAGACATATCCTCGGGAGTCACATCAAATGATATTGATTCTGATCTTATTAGTTTGAATAACGGGGTATCATATGTTTTTAATCCTGATGGCAGTTTTAGCTCAACAGAGTACTCAACTCAAGATATGATTTTAGCAAATGAGATTCCTGAATTTTCTAGCACAGATGTTGAGTCTAAATCTTTTTTTGTATTAGCTGAAATGACTGATTTATCCTCAGCTAGAGAAATATTTAGTAGAGTATCTATTGTGATTGCTAGTCTAATATTAGCATATTTAGCAATTCCCTTAAGTAACTATGCAAAAAGAAATGATAAATACAGAAACATCTTTATCGGAGCTTTGATCTATTTTAGCTACATAATCATTATTCAATTAGCTTCAAGTTCTGTATCCAGTGAGTTTGATCTTATGATGGTTGCCTTTTTTTTACACTCATCTTACCTTTACCTCACACTCGCTCTGTACAAATACACCACAACGGCGATCAATTAAAATGAGAAAAATAACGATTTATATGCTGAAAAAATATTTAATAGGTTTTTCTTTAGCAATAGCTGTTCTTCTAGGAATCAACCTTTTATTGGTATTTATTGCCGAGCTTAAGAATATAGGGTCCCATGAATATACAATTTCCGTTTTACTCAATTATGTTATTTATCTAATTCCACAAAATATTCTTGACATTTTTCCATATGCTTTACTTATTGGGAGTATGATTTCATTTGGTTCTATGGCTTATCATTCTGAATTTGTTGCTATAAACTCTCATGGCATTGGAATAAAAAAAATCATGTACATAATTATTTTACAAACCTTTGTTATTTCATCGCTGTTGACTATTACTATTAATTCTATTGCACCTAAATATTCAAATGAAGCACAAACACTAAAAAATATTTCTTTGAACAAAGCGTTATCAGACAAAGGATTATGGTTTAGGTCTAGTGACTATATTGTAAATGTCAACAAAATTATTACAGACAAAAGGCTGGAGGATATTATTATTTATAATATACGAGATGGATCATTAACATCAGTAATTTCTGCTGAAAAAGGTTTATATAATCAGCAATGGACTCTGAGAAATGTTGAAATTCATGATACGAAATTAAATAGAGTATCCACCAAGGAATCTTATTATTTAGAGTCTGATGACTTTGTGCCATCGAAGATACTTGAAAGTCAATTCAACAAAAAAAGATATATATCGATACAAGACCTGTATCAGAATATTAATTATCATAACGAAGCTGGGATCCCATATGAAAATCATAAAGTTATCTTTTGGAAAAAAGTCTTATTGCCTTTCTCGTGTTGTATTATAGTTTTTATAGGATTACCTTTCTTATTCACTAGGATGCGGTCCACAAACCAGAGTCAAAGATTAATATTCGGAGTCTTATTTGGTATTACTTATTTTGTATTGACAAGTATCATAACTAACTTATCTTTAATTATCGGCATTCCTGCACTAACAAGTGTTTTAATATCAATGGTTCTCTTTATTGCAATTGGCATATATTTGTTTAATTTACTAGTAAAGAAAGATATTCCAATTTAATCAACCCTTTCGAGGTAAGTTTGAGATACTTTATCTTGTAGAGATTCATCGCTAACTAATAACAAAATATGACCACCGAGAAGAGACACGATTATTCTTTTTAACGACTGCACATATGAAATCTCTAATGAGTATCTACTATATATTTTTATCTTCCAGATTCTCATACCAAGTGTTTGATTGTATTTTTTCCAAAACCAAGCGTAATATAAAAATATTATTGCAATAAGATATGCTTGGTAGAAAATATTATCAAGAACCGCATTGCCTTTAGATAACAAAATAATTGGAATAGTAAAAAAATATAATACTGCGAATAATAATATCAAATCATAAAAATTTACTAACAACCTTTTAAAAAGGCCAACTTTATTGCTCATAATGCTCACTGGTCAATGTAAATGGTAATACTTTAACTTTTGCTCCCTTAGGAACCTCTCTCATATTCTCGCCTAGTTCAATATAGCAATTAGCATCTTTGACAGATGAAAGGATATTCGACCCTTGTAATCCAGACTTTCTCACATATAATTTATTATTCTTACTAAGTAAGATCCCTCGCTTATATTCTTTTCGACCTTTTCTTTTTTTTATACTCATTAATAACTCGGCCTCCAATGATAAGACGTGATCTTGACCTTTCCCCATCAATTTATTTAATGCTGCATTTACAAAAAGATTAAATGTAACTACAACCGAAACCGGATTTCCAGGCAGTCCAAAAAAGATACACTTTTTTATTTTACCATAAGCTAGAGGTCTTCCAGGTTTAACAGCAATTTTCCAGAAATTTACTTTACCAAGTTTTTCTAGAACTTCTTTTACATAATCAGCATCACCTACTGAAACTCCACCAGTTGTAATAAGAACATCACAATTTAATGAAGCCTCTACAAATTTTTTTTCAATTGATTTTATCTTGTCTTTCACTACACCGTAGTCTTTTATTTCAACAGGATATTTCTTAAGAAGCCCATGTAAAAGATATCTATTACTATCATAGACTTGCGAGATCTTTATTGGTTTTTTAATACTTACTAATTCATCTCCCGTTGATACAAAACCTATTTTAGGCTTCTTTTTAACAAACACTCTATCGATTCCTAAGGATGCTAGTATGCCGATATCAATCTCATCAATCTCTTTGCCAGCTTTCAAGACAATTTCATTTTTCTTGATGTCTTCTCCAGGAAACCTGATGTTTTGATCTTTAATAATTCTAGATTTTGTGCTTATAACCCTGCCTTTCTGCGTAATCAGTTCTTTCATGATGACTGCATTACAGCCGGAGGGTACCATGCCTCCTGTCATAACCTTTATAGCTTGATTTTTTTTAACTGGTTTTAAAAATGGATTTCCTGCAAAAGATTCACCGATACAGTCATAAGTCTTATTTTTTTCATTGAAATCCCCCACATTTACCGCGTAACCATCCATTGCTGAATTTTTGTAGTTTGGTACGTTGATCTTCGATTTTATGTTCTTTGATAAAATTCTTCCGAACGCACTCTTGAGATCAACATATTCACTAGTCTTAATACTACTAATAGATTTTAAAATATTTTCTAAAGCAGCCTCTACGCTCATCGCATTAGGATCAAATTCATTAAAACAGTTATCTTTCATTTTTTTCATATAATCTATAATATATTAGTATATCAAATATTATGTCTTTATTAGAGAATTCAAAGTCACTGGAATATATAGATCATTATTGTAACGATGCCTCATATAAAAAAAATCTAGCAAAAAATACACTAGAAGCATACAAATCAGATCTTACAGTCTTTCTGAAATGGCTAGTATCGAGAAATCATGATTTACTCCATGTCGATAGAATACTTATTAACAATTATCTTGCGTCAAAATTAGATAACGGTTCTACAGTAAGCACAATTCAAAGGACCATAACATGTATTAAGTCTTTTTATACATTTTTACAAAACAAAGAAATTATTAAGGATAATCCAGCAATCCTGATTGAGAACCCAAAAAAAAGGAGAAAATTACCAACTATTATATCTGAGGGCGAGGTTGAGAAGCTTTTGAATGCCCCTAATCAAAATAACGCTAATGGCATGAGAGATAAATGTATTCTTGAGTTACTATATTCTGCCGGCCTTAGAATTTCAGAATTGTTGAACATAAAGGTAAATCAAATATCACCTGAGCAACCATTTCTCAAAATTAGAGGAAAGGGTAATAAGGAACGGCTTGTTCCAATCGGATCTTTTGCTATGAATTTACTAATTACATACATTGATACTTATAGGTCTAAGATCATAGCTAATAATAATATAGATATGTTGTTCATAACGGAAAACGGAAATCTCATTACACGACAATCTTGTTGGGAGATGATAAAAAAATATGCTAGAGAATCAATGATTAATAAAAATATATCACCTCATAATCTGAGACATGCTTTTGCAACACACTTACTTAATAACGGAGCAGATCTGAGAACTGTTCAGATGCTATTAGGTCATGCTAGTCTGTCTACAACACAAATATATACACATATTGCAAAAGACAGGCTTGTAAAATTTCATCAAAAATATCATCCTAGAGGCTAATCATGAAAAGTATATTTATAATGCTATCATTAATATTGTTCGTATCATGCGCTAAAAAAGAAGATGCTGATATAAATAAAATTGTTTCAGATGCATATCCAAATGTCTCAATAGAGAGCCTTAAAAAAATAGATGAAAACTTTCATGAGATTATCATTAATAATCAAATATATTATGCAACAAACGATGGTAAATATTTAATAGTTGGTAGTGTGATTGATTTAGACACTAAAGAAAGCATTACTGAAAATACCAAAATGGAACAACGTTTAAAAGTAATTAATTCAATTGATCAAAGTTATCAAGTAATATACAAGCCTGACAAAACAGATTATGTTCTTACTATCTTTACTGATGCATCATGTCCATATTGTCAGAAGTTACATAATGAGCTATCTGGACTTCTTGAGAATAATATTGAGGTTAGATATGTTTTATTTTCTAGAAATGGCAAAGACGTTGATGCTTATGAACAACTTGTATCCGCATGGTGTGCAGACAATAGACTGGAGGCCATTGATAGTATATTTCAAGGAGATTTGATAGATGATAATGCAACATGTATAAACCCTCTTGATAGGAACTTTGAGTACGCTAGTGCACTGTCCGTTGAGGGCACTCCAACAATATTTTTAGAGGATGGTAGGATTATTCCCGGATATCAAAGTTATGATAAAATACTTGCATTTATTAAGAACTAAAGTCTTTTTCTAAATCATCAATATACTTTTTGATAATTTCAACTTCATCTTTCATGTCAGCGAATCTACTATCGTTGGATGCTTTTACAAGCTCCGTTTTAGCCTTTGAAATGGTAGTCCAAGGCACTTTTTCAGAATCATTAAAAATTTTATTAGCTATGTAGTCTCTGTAACTACTGATATTTTCCCGAGTCAAGAGCTCCTTCTTATCAGAGTAGAGCTTTCTCTTGTATAACTCGACTAATCTTTTATCTTCGAGTGTTCCAAGCTTAGTCAAAATATCATCTATTTTATTAAGCCCATCAATTTTTTTTATCAATGCCCAATCACTTGGTCCAGTAAAACCATTGTAGAGCATCTCATCTACATGCTCTGATGCTGACAAATAATCTCTACTATCAACTTGATAATCTGCAAGTTGATCTACAAGATACTGATTTATATTCATAATAAAATTACTTGCTGAATTTAGTAAATTAAACTTAGCGTCATAATTATTTTCATTTATTGAAAATTTCTGTTTCAGTACATCATCAAGATGATCATACTTGAGTAATATAGGATAATCATTACTTTTAATTTTTTTTAGAATTTTGTTTTTAAATAAAGATCCTATATTTCTTGTTCTTGAGGTGAGAACATCCTCTGTCACATCTTCACACAAGTTGAAGAAAATTAGTTCTTTTGCATTATCTGGGTTACTTGTAAGAAAGCAAACGGGAGTATATTCACCTGTGGAGGTTGTTGGCGGAATGAAACATATTTTATTTTCCTCAAGAAACTCTCTTACATTATTATGATTTCGAAAAATCATCAGATGATCCCAAAAGTCGGCATCATTTTTTTTGATGATCTCTGCGACACCTAGCGTAGCGTCAACATCACTCATTGCATCGTGAGCAAATTCATGTCTGATGTTATTATTTGCTGCAAGCTTTTCCAGCTTTAGACTCTTTCTTCCTTTTTCCTTATCTACGGGTATGTTTATATATGATTTATTTAAGTTGCATATTGATAGAATTATTTTAAATAAATCTATCCGTGAATTATTATTTGTATTTGTTAAATACGGAGCATGAAGTGAATGATATAAGCTCGACCTCAAAAATTTTTCATCAAAATTAATATTGTTATAACCAATAAATACAGCAGGTGACCATGATGTTAGTTTTTGATGTACTTTGTCCATGAACTCATAGAAGGATTGTTTGGTATCAAGATCCCTAAGATCAGTTTTTGTGATAAGCATTGCTGTAGGTGAGGGTATAACCCCATCTCTCAGTCTACACTTCTCATTAAGCTCATCGAGCACATGGAAGTTCTCATCTACAAGTTTAGCTGCTAATTGAATTGGCTGATCAAAGTAGAAATTTAATCCAGATGTTTCAAAATCATAAAAAACATAATTCATTTATATTATATTCGGGATAGTGTAATCTTATTATACACAACATGGTTAAAAAGACATATACCGCATCTGATATAGAAATTTTAAAAGGTATCGAACCAGTCCAAAAAAGACCTGGTATGTATACTGATACATCAACACCTAACCATTTACTCCAAGAGGTAATCGATAATTGCGTAGATGAGTCTATTGCTGGCTTCTGTAACAATATTGATATCACAGTTAATAAGGATGGCTCTTTCACTGTTAAAGATGATGGAAGAGGGATGCCTGTGGATATACATCCGGAATATAAGAAATCTGGAGTCGAAGTCATCATGACGAATCTTCACTCTGGCGCAAAGTTTAGTAATAAAAATTATAAATATTCAGGAGGATTACATGGAGTTGGAGTATCTGTTGTCAGTGCACTCTCCGAGATATTAACCGTTAACGTTGAAAGAGCCGATGATCCTGATGTCTACGAGATAGTTTTTAAAAATGGACTAATCAGCAAAAAATTAACTAAAGTATCTAAAACTCAAAAAAAATCTCATGGCACTACCATCACTTTTAAGCCAAATTCAATATATTTTGATAGCGATGCTATTGATATGAATAGATTGCATAAACTACTAGAGGCAAAATCCATCCTTAAACCCGGCTTAAAGATAAAAATTTTTGATCTGAAATATCGCAAAGAAGAAAAAGTTTATTGTCACAGCGGTTCTCTAG
>CACAVP010000017.1 GCA_902535975.1 uncultured Gammaproteobacteria bacterium
AGCTTCTTGAGGAAAGTGGGATTGCAGAAATTGAAGTTAAAGAGGGTGAGGAGTCTATAAAACTATCAAGGAATATCTCTTCTACCACGAACATGCAGCCCCCACAAATAATTCAACAACCTGTACAAACCAGTCAACCCCCTGTTAATCAACAAGCTTCCGATATGGGTACTAACGTTGTTGATGATTTAAAAAAAGAAAAAAGGAATACTGTGAATTCACCTATGGTTGGGACGTTCTACGCATCAGCTTCGCCAGAATCTAAGCCATTCGTGACCATCGGTCAATCTGTAAAGAAGGGAGACACATTATGCATACTAGAGGCAATGAAAATGATGAATCAGGTGCAAGCAGAATCTGATGGAAAAATAGTTGAGATACTTGTTGATAATGCCGAACCAGTAGAATTTGACCAACCATTGTTTGTTTTAGAATGATAAGTAAAGTACTAATAGCTAACAGAGGTGAAATTGCACTTAGAGTAATGCGAGCATGTAAAAAACTGGGTATCAAGACAGTAGCAGTACATTCTACTGCTGATAGACAGCTCGCTCATGTCAAGCTAGCTGATGAGTCAGTTTGCATTGGTGGACCAAATCCAAAAGAAAGTTATCTTAATATGCCCTCAATTATAAGCGCTGCAGAATTAACAAATTCAGATGCAATTCATCCTGGCTATGGTTTTTTATCAGAATCTGAGATGTTTGCAGAAATTATAGAAACAAATAAGTTTAAGTTTATTGGGCCTACAAGCAAAGTCCTAAATAAAATGGGTGACAAAATCAAAGCAAAGAAAGCGATGAAAGATTTTGGTGTCCCATGCATCCCCGGATATGATGGTGTCTTACCTGAGCAGCCAAATAAAGAAATGTTGAAAAAAATTGATGAGGTAGGATATCCAATTATGCTAAAGGCAATTCATGGTGGCGGCGGAAGAGGAATGATGATTGTAGAAAAAAAATCAGACTTAGCAAATAGCATGAATCTAGTTAGAACAGAGGCAAAAAATGCATTTGGTAATGGGGACCTGTATTTTGAGAAATATTACGATAACCCAAGACATATTGAAATACAAATAATGAGTGACGAACATGGAAATGCTATTCATTTTGGTGAGAGAGATTGCTCAATGCAAAGAAGAAATCAAAAAATAATTGAAGAGACCCAGGCGTGTAACATTCCAAGAGAAGAGATTGATAAAATAGGCGCTATATGTTCCGAGGCTTGTATAAAACTCGGGTATACAGGTGCTGGAACTTTCGAATTTTTATACCAAGATGGGCAATTTAGCTTCATAGAGATGAATACGAGAATCCAAGTTGAACATCCTGTTACTGAGCTTGTTACAAATACAGATTTGATAGCTGAACAAATAAATGTCGCATCTGGCGAGAGATTGAGTATGAAGCAAGAGGATATATCGCTTAAAGGTCATGCCATAGAATGCAGAATAAACGCTGAGGATCCCAAAACATTCATACCCTCGCCTGGCAAAATAGAGGTATTCCATGCACCAGGGGGACCAGGAGTAAGAATAGATACACATGTTTACAGTGGGTATTCTGTACCTCCTTTCTATGATTCTTTATTAGCTAAGTTGATCACATATGATAAGACTAGAGAGCTTGCTATAGAGAAAATGTATCAAGCGCTTAGTGAAACTGTTGTTCAAGGTGTAAAGACCAATATAGAATTACACAAGAAGTTACTCAGAACAGATTTCTTCACCTCAGGTAAGTACTCCATTAACACGCTTACAGAATATATTAAAAATAATTAGTTTTTTTTCAAATAGACTTTATCAATAGCTCCTTTGATTGTAATATATTCCATTCAGGGGTATTCATTTCTCGAAATTTAAGATGAAGAAGAACAGAATCACAAAAAATTTATCAAATAGTAGTCTAAGCGCTGTGGTAAAGAAAGAAGCTAACGCATTTATCAAAAACATGAATGGAAATGGCAGTAAATCTAATATGCATAGCTTATTTTTGAATGATACAGAACGCACTCTAATAGATACCGTTCTAGAAACATGCAACGGAAATGTCACTAAATCAGCAGATTTTCTAGGAATAAGCCGCGGGACACTTATAAAAAGAATAAAAGAGTATAATCTTAAGATTAAATGAAGAAAATTGCTCTAATAAGCGTTTCTGACAAAACGGGCATAGATTCAATTGCATCAGAACTTTCAAAGATGGGGTACGATATCATATCAACCGGTGGTACAGCTAAATACCTCATCAGTAAAGGTATTAAAATTATACCCATATCAGAGTTTACAAAATTTGAGGAAATTCTTGAAGGAAGAGTAAAAACGCTTCACCCTATTATTCATGCTGGTATCCTTGCAAAATCTAAAAAAGACATTGAAGATCTTCGAGACTCAAAATATTCCCTGATTGATGTTGTAATAGTTAACTTGTATCCCTTTGAGAAAACGATATCTAAGAGAGGTTGTACCTTTAGTAATGCTATAGAGAATATTGATATTGGAGGTCCAACACTTTTGAGAGCGTCAGCTAAGAATCATGATCGTGTGACTGTATTGACTGATCCTTCTGACTATAGTCTGGTCCTCAAGGAGCTTGCTAAGAACGGTAAGGTAAGATCATCCACAAGATTAAAGCTTGCAGCTAAGGTTTTCTCTAAAGTATCAAAATATGACTCACTAATATCGTCTTACCTGAATAGTAAATCAATAAAAGCTGAGGATTTTATGCAAGAGGTGATTAATATAAATGCGCATGAACTTGATAAGCTTAGGTATGGAGAGAACCCTCATCAAAAAGCTAAATTATACAAGATATCTAAACCTTCACTGGCTGCTTTTGATTATAATCAACTTTCAGGGAAAGCGCTTTCTTTTAACAATCTTGTAGATACAGAGAGTGCTTATTCATGTGTAGAACAATTTAGTCGCCCTAGTTGTGTAATTGTAAAGCACGCAAATCCATGTGGAGCAGCTTGTGCGGATAACTTAGAACAAGCATACGATTATGCTTATAAAACTGACCCCACCTCTGCGTTTGGAGGGATTATTGTATTTAATAAGAAACCAAGTTCTAGACTTATAAAAAAAATTGTCGAAAAACAGTTCGTTGAAGTCATTGCAGCTCCCTCATTTGATAAAAAAGTACTAGATGTTATCAAGAATAAACCTAATATAAGAATTCTTGAAATAAAGTTGAAAGGTAAAAATGATTTGATATACGAAACAAAACTCTTAAGAGATAAACTTCTAATTCAAGAAAAAGACGAGAAGACTGTAACAAAAAAATCTTTGTCAGTTGTAACGAAAAAAAAGCCTACAACCAAACAATTAGACGATATGTTATTTGCTTTTAAAATAGCAAGGTACGTAAAATCAAATTCAATTGTTTTTGTGAAAAATAATAAGACGCTAGCTATAGGCGCGGGACAAATGAGCAGAATTGATTCTACAAATATAGCGTTCAATAAATCAAAAAAAGAGAGAATATCGCTTAAGGGGTCAGTGATGGCATCTGAAGCTTTTTTCCCATTTAGAGATAATGTTGATTTAGCTAAAAAAATTGGTGTGTCTGCGATCATTCAACCTGGCGGATCTTTAAATGATAATAAGATAATTGACGTTGCAGACAAACATAAGCTAGCAATGTGTTTTTCACATACAAGAGTGTTCAAGCATTAATGAGCTTAAAAATATTAATTATTGGGTCCGGTGGAAGAGAACATGCGATTGCGTGGTTAATATCTAAGTCAAAACGTGAAGTTGATAAGATTTATGTGATGCCAGGAAATGCTGGAACAATAACAGAAAAAAATGTTTTCAATATTGATATTGATATAAACAACAAAGATGAAGTGTTAAATTTTGCTATTGAAAATACAATTGACCTTACGATAGTTGGGCCAGAAGTCCCTCTTGTGGATGGAATAAGTGATTTGTTTGAGAGGAATAATCTTAATATTTTTGGACCAAAAAAGTATTTCGCGCAGTTAGAGGGATCAAAAGTATTTTCTAAAAAATTTATGCAAGATAATAATTTGCCTACGGCCGATTATGAAGAATTTGATGATATTGAAAAAGCAGTTTGTTATGTAAAATCAAAGAAACCACCTATTGTTGTTAAATATGACGGTTTAGCAGCTGGTAAGGGAGTTGATATATGCGAATCGCAAGATCATGCAGAATCATCTATAAAAAATCTTCTCAAACCCAACGAAAGTATAATAGTTGAGGATTTCATCAAAGGCATAGAGCTTTCATCAATATATATCTGTAATCCAAATGCATCGAAGAAAACTATTGGCTTGCCTTGGGTAAAAGATTATAAGTCACGTGATGAATACAACTCAGGTCCAAATACAGGAGGCATGGGTGCGATCACTCATCCATATTGTTCCTTCAAAAAAAATGATGTCTACTCGCTCAATACTGAAATTGAAAAGATTATTATCAAAACCATTGTATCGATCAATAATAGCTCTGGTGATCAAAGTAACTATAATGGTTTTTTATATCTTGGCTTAATGATATCCACAGAAGACAACAAGCCATACCTCCTAGAGTATAATTGTAGAATGGGAGATCCTGAGACTCAGAATCTAATGATGTATTTATACAATAATGATGTCGATTTTCTTGATTTGATTGGTTTTAATAATTCAGAATATCCTGATAACTTTAATCTAACATTCATAGATGACAAAAAATATTCTGGCTTTTGTTGCACAGTCGTACTTGCAGCAGACGGCTACCCCTCAGAGCCAAAGAAAGATTTTTTTGTGGACTTATCTGAAATAAAGGAAAGTTCAAATTTAAAAGTTTTTCATGCAGGTACCAAAATTAATAATGGTGCAGTAAAAGTCACAGGAGGAAGAATATTGTCTGTTAATACGTACTGTGATAGTAAACAAGAAGCAATAGACCTAGCTTATGAGAACATTAGAAGAATTAAAGCTTTCAAAGATCCTGAATTGCGAAATGAAGATGGATCGTTAGTTTTCTTTAGAAGTGATATAGGTTCCTAATCAAAGCTTCTGACATTTATCACAAAAAAATGATGATCTCCCTGAAATTTTTATATTACTAATTAAATTTTTTTTATGGATAGGACAATATTTTTTTTTATAGACCAAGAGCTCCTGTGTAAAATAACCCGGCTTGCCCTCAGCATTTACAAAATCTTTTATCGTTGATCCTCCCATTGATATTGCCTTTGATAAAACTTGTTTTATATTTTTTACCAATATTGCATATTTTTTTTTAGAGATTTTATTTGCTGAAGATGATGGATGAATTTTAGATAGAAACAATGCCTCAGCAGCATAGATGTTACCTATACCGACAACAATCTTCTGATTCATAATTAGTTCTTTTACAGAGCAGGTCCGCCTATTTGCTTTATCAAATAAGTAATCTGTATTGAATCCCTCCGACATAGGTTCTGGTCCTAAACCTTTCAACAAAAACATATTACTAGGTTCATTGGTGACGTGTATGGAACCAAATTTTCTCACATCATTATAAACAAGGACATACTCATCAAAGTATAATACAAGATGATCATGCTTCCGCTTTTTGTATTCAGTAATTTTTTTAAAGTAAATTATGCCCGTCATTCCCAAATGTATAACGATAGTTAACATAGGCTCATCAAACTGAAGTAAAATATACTTACCTCGCCTTGTTACTAGCTTTATGGTCTTGCTTTTTGTGTTGCCAATTTTCTTAGTATCGATCGGCCATCTTAGTTTCTTATCTAAAACCTTAATATTTTTAATCTTTTTATGAAGGACTCTCTCATACACATAGGTCTTAACAGTCTCAACTTCCGGTAATTCAGGCATAATAATTTGATATAGTGTAAATTCTTGTTAATATAGTAGCTTACTGGAAACTAATATGATTGAAATATTCATTAACGGAATTATACCACTCACAACATTTGGCTACATAATTTATACCTTAGCAGTGACTCACATCACAATTGTGGCTATTACCCTTTATTTACACAGAGGGGTTTGTCACTCTGCAATCGATATCCACCCATTGCTCTCACACTTTTTTAGATTTTGGCTGTGGTTAACTACATCTATGCGAACTGCAGATTGGGTTGCAATTCACAGAAAACACCATGCAAAGGTAGAAACTGAACACGACCCACACAGTCCTGCTTTTTTTGGTATCAACAAAGTTTTGTTACAAGGTGCAGACCTCTACCATATGGAAAAAAACAACAAAGAGACAATTGAAAAATATTCACAAAATTGTCCAACAGATTGGGTAGAAGAAAAAATATATACTGGGAGAAATAACTTAGGAATACTCATTTTGTTCATATTAAATATAATTTTATTCGGCACAGTTGGAATTATTATTTGGTCTATTCAAATGATGTGGACGCCTATATTTGCAGCAGGTGGAATAAATGGCGCGGGTCATTATTGGGGATATAGAAATTACAATACAAATGATGACTCAACAAATATGTCTCCTGTTGGAATTATTATCGGAGGCGAAGAGTTACACAATAATCATCATGCTTACCCAACAGCCGCAAAGTTTTCTCTAAGACCATGGGAGTTTGATATCGGATGGATGTATATAAAAGTATTCGGCTTTCTCGGGCTTTGTAAAGTTAAACGATTAGCGCCGAGACCTATCATACAAAACAAACAAAATACTGACTCTAAGCTTATCACACAATCAATCTTACAATCCAAGTTAGCTGTTATTACAGATTTTACACAAAAAGTATTAAAGCCAATTTATAAAAAAGAAAACTTTAATCTTTCTTTCAAACTTTTAGCTGATCATCCAAATAGATTAAGCGAAAATCAAGAAAGCAAAGTCAAAGATCTATTAGCTAAAAATATCAAGCTTAGCACTGTATACAGTCTTAAAAACAAACTTCATGAACTTCTTCACTCCAGAGAAATTAAACATGACAACTTCATACAAATATTGAACAAATGGTCAGAAGAAGCCAGGAGTCATGGGATTGAAGCGTTAGATGATTTTCTAGTTAGATTAAGAAGTTATAAAGTTACTTAATTTTCTTCTCTGAATACATCACATACTTTCTAACAACAGGATCGAATTTCTTGATTTCCATTTTGTCAGGCATGGTCTTCTTATTCTTTGTGGTAGTGTAAAAGTGTCCTGTTCCTGCAGATGAAACTAGTTTAATTTTCTCTCTCATTGATCTAATCCATATTTAGTTAAAGCTGCATCTAAACCTAGTTTGTTTACTATTCTTAGCCCTTTATTCGAGAGAGTTAGTTTGATGAACTTATTTTGTTTCTCAGACCATAGCCTGTGAGAATGAAGATTAGGTTCGAATGTGCGTCTAGTGCGGTTCTTGGCATGGGACACATTATTCCCAACCATAACCCTTTTTTTTGTTATTTCGCATATTTTAGACATGATTTTGTAACTCAGTAATGATATCAGAAACCTAATCAGATACAATACTGTTTATTATTTAAATTGAGAGAAAAATATGGATATTGTGTTTATTAAAGAACTTTGTATTGAGACTGTTATAGGCATATATGACTGGGAGAGAAAGATAAAACAGTTCGTATGCATTGATCTTGAACTAGGAACAGATATCAGTAATGCATCAAATAGTGATGTGATTGATGATACTGTTGACTATAAGGCCGTTTCGAAGACATTGAAATCATTTATTGGCGATAGTGAATTTCAACTAATCGAGGCTCTTGCAGAGGAGTCAGTTAAGCTGATTTTTGAGAAGTTTAATGTAAACTACATTAAAGGAAGATTTAGCAAGCCGGGTGCTGTAACTGGTTCGAAAGAAGTAGGAGTCGTAATTGAGCGATATAAAGACAACACATAAGGTTTATGTAGGTATTGGTAGTAATATAGAACCAATTGCACATATAAAAAAATGTATAAAATCACTTAAGGAAAATTTTTCCAATTTGCAACTCTCCCCCATATATGAATCATCATCAATGGGATTTGATGGTCCAAACTTTTATAATTTAGCTGCCTTTTTTGAGACAAAGAATGATTTAATATCACTAAAAAAATTATTGAATGATATTGAAACTCAAAATGGAAGATCCTTAGGAGAAGTTAAGTTTAGTTCACGAACACTAGATATAGATATACTCTACTATGACGATATTATTGATGAAGAAAAGAATATTCCAAGAAGTGAGATTATTAAATTCGATTTTGTCTTACGTCCTCTATACGATCTGGCTCCAGGGCACATTCACCCTAATACAAGAAAAACTCATAATAAGATGCTTGCTGATAACATCTACCAGAAAATGATAATCAAAAGAATTTCCTTACCTCTAACAGTATGAATTTAAAATATATTGTCTCATATCTTGGTCTTGTGCCTTTTCTTTATCTAATTTTAGATGGCTATTTCATAGAAATTCTTGATATAACCTTTATTTTAGATGTATCAATTTTTATGGCATGTATTATTTTTACATTTATAGGCGCATATAACTGGGACTTTAAAAATAATAATTTAATTCTTGAATTGTATGGTTTCTTACCAAGCTTGTTTTCAATGATTATAATTATTCTTACCTTGCTTGATTTCGATAGAGTAATCCTAATAAATTCTATAGTATTTGCATTTTTATTGCAGTTGATTGCTGATTTGTTATTAACTCTTAGAGGGCTGTTCCCTACTAAATATTATCTAAGATTACGTATTCCCATAACAGCTACTCTATCTCTGAGTTTGATAATTTTATCTCGGTTGTACGACTCACATATTTAGTCGTCTACCACCGTCAACATTAATATTCTGACCAGTAATATATGGTGCGCTATTTAGAAGAAAAAATATCGCTTTAGCTATGTCAAGTGGCTCGCCAGTAGATCTCATTGGTATTTTACTTATAATATCTAGTTTTTTCTTCTTGCTTGAATCACTCTCAGGCCACATGATAGCTCCAGGAGAAACTCCGTTTACTCTGATATGTGGTGCCAGATCTTTTGCAAGAGATCTTGTAAGTGCAAGCAAACCAGCTTTGCTAATGTTGTAAATAATATGATCTTTAAGTGGTGGTTCCACATGAATATCGATAATATTGATGATAGCCCCTTTTCTTTTCTTTAATTCTTTAAACAAATGTTTTGATAAAAATAACGGTGCTTTTATATTTGTATCAATAGTATCAAGCCATACTCTCTCTGAGACATCGTTGATTTTAGTTGGATAAAATTTAGATGCATTATTTATGAGATAATCTATTCGACCAAATATTTTTAAAATATCATCCACAACTTTCTTGTAATTCAAGTTAGATTTAAACTCTACTCTATATATCTCACAAGATTTTTCTCGTTTAGAATTCAATGACTTTCTCAGTGATCTTGCTGCACTTGAAGACTTACTATAAGTTATCAAAATATTCATCCCTTTTGAATGGAGATAGTTTGCTGTTTCCGCACCTATTCTTCTCGCTCCACCAGTAATTAATACGACTTTATTCATCATTAATATATAATTACATAATCTAAAATTAATTTATACTGATTGTGAAGCAATTATTAGGAGAGGCTAGATTTGTTGAGAGAGAAACTAAAATTAAGAATAAAGAAAGATAAAAATATAAGTTTCTCAGAATATATGGAAATAATCCTCTTTGATAAAGATTATGGTCTTTATGAAAAAGAACCCGTATTAGGCAAAGAAGGCCACTTTATAACATCCCCATTAGTCTCAAAACATTTTTCTCATTGCATCGCAAAAAATTTTATCAGAGTTTCTAATGACGAAAAGATAAATTATATTTTAGAATTTGGTGCTGGTAATGCTAAACTTGCAAGAGATTTGATTCTGTATTTGAAAAAGAAAAAATGTCTACCTAAAAGATATTATTTCCTAGAGAAGTCATCCAAGTTAACAAAAATACAAAAGAAAGTAGTAGATGCTCTTGAACTAGGAGAATCTGTAGATTTTATTTGGATTAATAAATATGAAGACTTACCGAGTGAAGCATTTATCATAACTAATGAATTATTCGACTGTATTCCAACTGAAATTATTAAACATAAAAATAACTTATTTCATAAAGCTTATGTAAATGATGAATTTAAAATATCATGGCAGGAATATGACCTGTTCTCAGAGATACAAGCTAAATACCTGTCGCTACCCAGTGAACTAATAGATAATTACTTGTTTGAGTTTAGTCCGGCACAACATGACTTAATCAGTAATATTAGTAGATACATTGACAAGGCTTATCTTCTAATTTTTGACTACGGTTATTCTGCAAATGAGCTGTATATCAATGATAGGATGAATGGGACTATAGCATGTATTAAAAATCATTTATCCGATTTTAATCCGCTCGAGGATATCGGTGAGAAGGATGTAAGCTCCTTTGTAAATTTTTCATACCTTAAAAACATTTTAGAATATAATAAGTGGTCTTCTTATGCTTTTATGAGTCAAGCTAATTACTTACTAAGTTATGATATTCTAGATGATATTGACATAGAAAATATAGGCGAATTAACGTCAATTAAAAAATTAATTATGCCAAATCAGATGGGTGAAATATTTAAAGTATTAATTGCTGGAAAGAATATAAAAAATAACTCTAATAAGAATTTTATTAAAAATGACATAATGAAATTGTAATGGAAATAATAAATATATTTTTACTATCCTTTATTCAGGGTGTGACAGAGTTTTTACCAATATCAAGTAGCGCACATCTAGTCTTATTATCTGAACTTAGTAATTTTCCTGATCAAAAACTGGGCTTTGATATTGCATTGCATACTGGATCTTTGCTGGCTATATTGATCTATTTCAAGGATGAAATAAAAAAGATTTTTGTCATGACTGATGATGGTAGACACTATTTGAAGTTGATGATATTTGCCTCAATACCTTTACCAATTATTGGAATAATATTCATTGATTATGTTTCTCCCTACATGAGAAATATTCAACCTATTGCAATAATGACCATAATATTCGCTCTAGCCTTATATTTTACAGATAAAAATAGAAAAGAGAGCAAAAAAATAGTTAACTGCTCATACAGTCTAATGTTTTTTATTGGTCTAATGCAGGCCCTTGCAATAATGCCTGGTGTATCTAGGGCAGGCGTTGTTATCACTGCAGCATTGCTAGTTGGTTTCACAAGAAAAGATTCTATTAGAATATCTTTTCTTTTGTCAATACCTGCTATTTTCATGGCATCAACCTACCAAACTGTACAGTTTTTGAGTGCAGATGAGGTTATCATAATTAAAGATTATATCTTAGGGTTTTTACTTTCGTTTGTATTCTCTTATTTAACTATCAGATTATTTATTTCAACAATTAATAGAGTGACTTTTTCTCCATATATAATATACAGAATTGTCTTAGGAACTGTCTTATTGATTATCTAAATACTCTCTAATGTGATCCTGTGCAAGTATTCTATGGGAATGTTCAATCACTTTTTTGATCTCATCATTTGGCTTTTTGCGGTCCTCTTCTCCTAATCTGAATTGATTTAATTTTTCTATGAATGATTGAAAAAAGTCAACCTTACCTTTATTTCCATCGTTGGTGTACACTTCAAAGAAATTTTTAAGTCTATCTTTTTTTCTTATGTCGAGTTTTTTTTACAATATCAATAAGCTGCTCATAGCTATCCTTAACTGGCTCATATTCTTCTATACTAGCTTTAGATTGATTTAGTAAATTTGCGAGATCTTTGTATTCATTCGGTATTTTTAGCTTTAGACAAAATTCATCAATATTAGATACCTCTTCATGAATAAAACATGAAATCATATGTAGTTTATTGCTGATATTTGGAGATAAACAAATCCCATCACTTTTTTTTGAGTCGATATAAAGGACATTATCGGCACCCAGATGAGTGAGCTCTTTTCTAAACAACCATGGATTGTCAGATTTATACATTTCTAGCCAAACTCTCTCGCCAGTTAAATGATCTAACTCAGAACTCTTTATTATTTCTGCAACTTTATCAAGAGTCTCTGATGCTATTTCAAATTCATCAAATCTCACCTTAAATCTTGCTAATCTTAAAACTCTGAGGGGATCCTCTGAAAATGCATCGGATACGTGTCTTAATTTTTTATTTTCAATGTCCTTTTGTCCATCAAATGGGTCTATAAGGGTTCCATGCTCATCCTCCGCTATCGCATTAATGGTAAGATCCCTTCTCTCCAAATCTTGTTCAAGAGTAACATTTGAATCAGTATTGAACTCAAAACCTGAATAACCGTGTCCCGATTTTCTCTCTGTCCTTGCAAGTGCATATTCCTCTCCCGTTTGAGGATGAATAAACACAGGAAAATCTTTTCCAACCTGTCTAAAGCCTTTAGATTTCATTTCCTGAGGTGATGAACCTACAACAACCCAATCTCTCTCCTTAGGTTGAAAACCAAGTAATCTATCACGAATTGCACCACCTACCAGGTAAGTCTTCATTATCTGCCTGCTTTTTTTCTATAAGTATCAAGTTTATTACTTTTTTTAGATAAATACGATGGAACTACCTCTTCAATAGAGGTATTACCTTTCAAGCCATCAGAACTTATGTTGTCCCTTTGAAGAGATTTAAGATTATCAAGTGTAAAAATATTACCCGGGACAAGATAGGTGAAACCGAATGCTTGTAAATAAGACAGTGTATAGTTTAGTGGAACTATGATGCGCTTAGTATTTGTAACCTTTAATATGAATTTA
>CACAVP010000018.1 GCA_902535975.1 uncultured Gammaproteobacteria bacterium
ACTCGACAGTTAAAATCTATCATAAAGTCTGGTCCTAAATATTGGTTTGAGGTTTGGTCAAGCAAAGACATATATAACAGCACTCTCCTCGATCAGGATATTGAGTCATTACTCAAATTTTATCAGGACAGAGGATACGCTAAGGTAAGACTTGTCTCAAAACAAGTTAACTTATCCTCAGACAAGAGTGATATATTTATAACTATCTCTATTGGTGAAGGCGGATTGTATCAGTTTGGTAATACAAAAGTATATGGTCTTGAAGACTTTGATTCCCAAATATTTAAAAATATAGTCAAATTTAACCTTAAACCAGGCCTAACTTTTTCTAGAGCAAATATCGAAAATGCAAAACAAAGTATTAAATTTGTCCTTGGAGAAGCCGGATATGCTTTTCCTGATATTATATATAATACAGATTTTAAAGATGATAAGTCTGTAGTTGATATCAATTTTAGAATAAATCCTAAATCTAAGTCATTTGTAAGAAGAATTAATATTGTTGGAAATACAAAAACAAATGATGAAGTATATAGGCGCGAGTTAAGACAGTTTGAGTCATCTGTATATGCTGAAAGTAAAATAGAGAGATCAAAAGTAAGACTTCAGCGATTAAAATTTGTAAATAATGTTGAGGTGAAAAAAAATATAGTTAATGAGTCCACAGGGTCAGTAGATATTGACTTTATTGTTGAAGAAACTCAATCAGGAGAGTTTAAGGTTGGAGCTGGTTATTCTGATTCATCAGGTGCTGTTTTCAATATACGAGTCCAGCAAGATAATTTTCTTGGAAAGGGAAACAATGTTGCCTTAGAGCTTGAAAAAACTAATTATAAAAAACTAATAAGATACAGCAATACAGACCCTTATTACACAAAAGATGGTACGTCTAAAACCACTAGTTTTGTTTTCAGTGAATCTGATGTATCAGGAACATCAACCGCTTCTTACCTATCAGATACATATTCTTATGGAGTAAATTACAGTGTTCCAATCTCTGAGACCAAATTTTTTGGATATGGAGGCGAATTGATAATAACCGATTATGCAACAACTAGCGGATCACCCTCTAATGTAACTAGCTTCCTAGATGACTACGGTGATGTTCATTTTGGACTTAGATTTAAGGCAAGTTATACAGAAGACACCAGAGACAGGGTTATCTATGCCTCAATGGGGAGAAGACAAGCCTTAACTACATCACTTTATTTACCTCCAGACTTAGAGTATTCATATGCCTCTCTAAGACTAACAGGGGAATACAACAAGCCGTTTAATTTTAATTTTTTAGGTTTATTTGACTGGAATACAGTGCTCCAGACAAAGCCTCAGCTTGGACTTGGTATTGGTCTTATAGAGATATCTAAATTACCTTTTCATGATAAATTTTTTGCAGGTGGCGATCGAACAGTTAGAGGTTTTGATTCAAATAGTCTCGGACCATTAAGAAATAATACTACTTGCACTGCAAAAACTTGTGATGCGATAGGCGGAGATTTTCTTGCTGTTATTCAATCTAACTGGGTCTTTCCACCACCACCATTTTTAGGGGAAGATCAGCGCAATTTCAGGGCTTCACTTTTTGTAGATTTTGGCAATGTATTTGAAGATATTGGAGATTTTAGTTATAGTGAGTTACGAGGTAGTTATGGTGTACAGGCAAACTTTAGAACACCTGTGGGCACCGTATCATTGGGCTTTGTAGACGCGTTTAAGTCAAAAGAGGGTGATGATACAAAACCAGTAATATTCTCTTTAGGAGGTGCATTTTGAGCTACAGAAAATATTTAACATTCTTATTTACTATTCTTGTTCTAACTACTCATGCTGTAAAAGCTGAGGTAAAGATCGGAGTTGTGAAACTTGATGTTCTTTTTAAAGAAATTCCTATTTACAAGGAATCTCAAAAGAAAATGAAAGATGAGTTTGAACCTAGAGCAAATGAATTAAAAAAGATCGAAACATCATGGAATAAATTAAATGATGATTATCTAAAAAACGAGAGGGTAATGTCAAAGAATGAAAGAAAGAATAAGATTGATGAGATCAACAAAGTTGAAAAAGAATTTAGAAAAAAACAACAAACATTACAGCAGGAACTACAGAATAAACAAAATTCAGAGCTTAATCGAATTAGAGTAATAGTTGAAAATGCAATAAATGAATACGCCAAAGATAATGATTATGATTTAATTCTAAGGGCAGACGGTACCACATTATACGCCAAAACTTATGTAGACATAACACAAGAGATAATAGAAAAACTTAATTAAAATGAATTTAGGTAAAGCATATAATTCTAGTGAACTAGAAAGTTTACTTGATGCGAAATGTTCCGTAACTACAGACCTAAAGCTTGATACAATTTCAACATTATCCAATCCTATCAATGGTTCACTTGGTTTTATTAATAAAACAGGTGACTATGATACAAGTAAATTCAAAGCATTAATCGTTGATGAATCATCTTCTAATGATCAGTTTGATAATATTGTTCTTTTTAAAACCAGAAATGTAATGAGATCTGTTTCATTGCTACTTAAAGATGTCTCTAAGAATCAAATCTATATTCACTCTGAAAAGTATCCGCATGTAACGATAGGAGAAAACGTTAAAATTGGCAAAAATTGTGTTGTTTATCCTGGCGTTTTTATCAACCATAATACTGTGATCGGTGATAATGTCATCATACATCCCAATGCTGTGATTGGCTCGGATGGGTTCGGCTTATATTTAGATCAAAAAATATGGCATAAAATACCCCACATAGGCAAAGTTGTCATTGAGGATGATGTGGAAATAGGGAGCTGCACGACAATAGATAGAGGAATGATTGACAACACGTATTTGAAGAGTAATTGTAAAATAGATAACTTAGTTCACATCGCGCACAATGTGAAAATAGGTAGAAATACCGCTATTGCAGCTTGTACGGGTATAGCAGGTAGTAGCGTCATTGGTGATAATTGTACAATTGGTGGTGGGGTTGGCATTAATGGCCATATTTCGATATGCGATAACGTGCATATTCACGGAATGAGCATGATTACTAAATCTATAAAATCCGAGGGTGAGTACGCTTCTGCCATGGCAGCTGATACTGTTCGTAATTGGCGCAGAAATCAAGTATTATTCAGAAATCTCTATAAAAATAGGTAATTAGCAAATGAATATTCAAAACTATCTTCCGCACAGATATCCATTTCTCTTGATTGATAAAATAATTGATATTAAAAAAGGTAAAATGATAACTGCTCAAAAAAATGTTAGTAACAATGAACCTTTTTTCCAGGGTCATTTCCCAGAATATCCAGTCTTTCCTGGTGTTCTCTTACTTGAGGCAATGGCCCAAGCCACAGCTATTTTGGATGTTCAAAGTAACAATAGAGACATGTCAAAACAGCTGTATTATTTTGTAGGAATTGATAATGCGCGCTTTAAAAAACAAGTTGTACCAGGTGATGTTATCGTCATAAATGCAGAACTCGTCCAAAGCAAAAGTGAAGTTCACAAATTCACTGCAGATTGTAAAGTTGAAGGTGAGATAGTGTGTAAAGCTGACCTTATTGGAGCGATAAGACCTAAAAATGATACATGAATCTGCGATAATTGATCCCTCAGCGAAAATTGCTGATAATGTCGAAATCGGTGCTTATTCAATCATAGATAAAGATGTTTGTATATCTGAAGGCACAGTTATAAAAGAAAATGTAGTTATCAGACAAAATACAACAATTGGAAAACACAATTTAATTTATCAATTCGCAACTATAGGGGAAACACCTCAAGACCTCAAATTTAAAAATGAAAAAACTACATGCACTATAGGAGATAATAATATATTTAGAGAATATTGCAGCATACATCGAGGTACATCTGACGGCATTTCTGATACATGCATCGGAAACGGAAATTTATTTATGGCTTATACTCATGTTGCACATGACTGTACAATTAAAAATAATTGTATTTTATCAAACGCTGCAAGTTTAGCGGGACATGTTAACCTTGACTCATACGTCTCTTTGGGAGGATTTACACTTGTTCATCAATTTTGTCATATTGGTGAATATGCTTTCTCTGGTTTAGGCACTGTCATATCACAAGACGTCACACCTTATACTCTTGTTGCTGGCAATCATGCAAAAGCATATAAAATTAATTCTATAGGTCTAAAACGAAAGGGTTTCGATGCGAAAAGCATATCGGATTTAGAAAAAACTTTTAAATTATTTGTAAAATCGAAAAAAACGAAGGAGAGTAGACAGCAATTATTTAAAGATTCAAACTTATCCAATCAATTTACTGATAAATTCGTTACATTTATTCTAGAAAGTGAGAGAGGTATCACACGTTAGTTGAGATTAGACGCTCTGCTATTTCCCATAGTTTTATCTCAGATTTAATAGATAATTTATCTTTGATCTCTTTAAATCTATCTATCATATTACTTCTGTACTGATGATCGTTATCAATCTTATTTAGTTCGACCATGATATCAATTTGATCAGAGTATGATGGTTGAATATATTCTTGTACTATTGGTTCGGAACCAATTTCATCACCAAGAACAAGATTAACCAGACCTATATGTTTTAATTTTACTAGAGATCTCATAATAAAAAATGTTAGAAAAGATAATTTATACATAATTATCATAGGAATCTCTAATATTGCTAACTCAAGTGTCACAGTTCCTGATGCGCAAAGCGCTTTCTTACATGAGCTGACTTTATCTATATCTTTCCCAGATTCAAGTTTTGAGTGAAATTCAGGTGGTAGCAATTTGTTCAGGAGTTCTAATGACGTTTTATTTGCATAAAATATTTTAACATTTTCATTCTTGTTCTTCTGCAAACAATCAAGCATAGAATATATATTATTCTTAATTTCAGACTCTCTGCTTCCTGGAAATATTCCTAAATCAATGCTCCTATCCTCATATTTTGTAACAGAGTTTAATAACTGTTTATTTTCAAATAATGGCTGGCCAACATATGAAACATTATTTGTATAATTTTTGAAAAAAATTTCCTCAAAAGGAAATATTACCGCAAGATGATCTATATTTTCGACTAAATCCCGAGCTCTTCTCTCTCTCCAAGCCCATAACTGTGGTGCAATATAAAAAATTACCCGTATACCTAGGCTCTTTGCAAACTTTGCTATTTTTAAATTAAACTCTACATAATCAACTAGGATAATTAAATCTGGTCTTGTTTTATCAATATGACTTTTGGCTAATTTTAGAGCATCAGTTATTTGTTTATATTTTGAAATAACTTCAATAATTCCGACCACAGCAATCTTTTCAGTATCATAAATGAGATTAGCAGATGTACTTTTCAATTCTTTTTGTCCAAATGCATCAAAAATAATATCAGGGTTTATTTTTTGATGTTGCCTTACATAGGAAGCTGCATGTTGATCTCCTGATGATTCTCCAGCGATGATTAATACTCTTTTTTGCTTATTCATAGTCATTTAAGACATTACTAATTATTTTAATATTTCTAAGTTCTAGCTCTGGATAAATAGGAAGTGAGAGACATTGATTAGATACTTTTTCAACCATAGGAAGATCACTATATCTACTGTTGATATAGGCTTTATATTTATATATTGGTTTAGGGTAATATATGCCATATGGTATCTTATGTTTCCGAAGGTGCTTTTCTAGTTTATTTCTATTCTCAACTCTTATTGTAAATTGATTGAATGTATGTTTTCCATTACTATCTTTATACGGAAGCCTAATATTTTTATTTTTGATGAGCTTATAATAAGACTGTGCTACGTCTATTCTTTTTTTGATAAGCTTATTGATATGTTTTAATTTAACATCTAAGATTGCAGCTTGAATTTCATCCAGGCGACTATTATAACCGATCATGTCATGCTGGTTTCTCTTTGTCCCACCATGGGTACGTAATTTTAGTAACGTTTCATAGATTTTTCTACTTTTAACTGTAATGAGGCCCCCATCTCCAAAACATCCAAGATTCTTAGTAGGGAAAAAGCTAAAACATCCCAGATCACCGTATGATCCAGTCTGTTTTGTTTTATATGTAGCTCCAAATGATTGCGCACAATCTTCTATGTGTGGCAAATTATATTTTTTTGCTATTCGAGAAATTTTATCAAGTTCACAGGCTTGTCCAAATAAATTCACTGATAATATCGCTTTTGTCCTTTTTGTAATCAATTTTTCTATTTTTTTTGGATTAATATTAAATGTATGAGGATTAATATCTGCAAATATGGGTTTTGCCCCTACAAGTGATATTGCTTCAGAGGTTGCAAAATATGTAAAAGGAGTGGTTATTACTTGATCATTGCTACCAATATTTAGTGCACGCAGTGACATCACTAAAGCATCAGTTCCTGAGTTGCAACTAAGGGCGTATCTTGTATTTAAGTATTTACGAACATTTTGTTCGAAACTCTTGACATTATCACCTAGTATGTATGAGCCGGAGGAGAGTATATCAAGTATTTTTTTATTAATATCTTTTTTAAAAATCTTATATTGTTCTGTTAAATCGAAAGTCTTCATTTTCTTATGAATCCCCTTGTTATTTTTTTTGCCACAATAAGAGCCTTTAGTCCACATTCACCTGATGTCATTGGTTTCTCTTTACCATAGCAGGCTTTTATAAAATTTTTTATTTCCTCATTGAGAGAGTCGCTTTTCTTAAATTGAAAGCTTGCTGTTTTAAAAGAGTTGTTTTTATTTTTTATCAGCCTCTTCAATTCATTATCAATAAAGTTAACTGAGAAATACGCATTTTTTAGAAATATTCTCATCTTTCGCTCATTTTTTGTACTTATCCGACTTGCAGTTAGATTCGCTACCACGTTGTCTTCAAATTCTATCCTGACATTTGCAATATCAATAAGATTAGTTATGACTTTTTTTCCAGATACTGATATCTTTTTAATATCCTTATCAATAAGAGATAAAACTATATCAATATCATGGATCATTAGATCCAGTATTACATCAACATCTGTAGCCCTGGGATTAAATTTACACAATCTATGTACTTCAATGAATTCAGGAGAAATTAGCTGAGATTTTAATTTTCTTATTGCAGGATTAAATTGCTCCAAATGACCTATCTGCAATATGCATTTGTTCTTTTTCGCAATTGCATTCAACTTTCTTGCTTCACTGACTGATTCAGTCATTGGCTTCTCAAGTAAAACATGAATTTTATTCTTTAGAAAAAACTTTGCAATTGAGAAATGTGTTATGGTAGGAGTGACTATTGACACAGCATCTACCTTCCCGATTATATCCTTATAAGAAGTAGTCCTATAAATTTTTTCTGAGTCAACTACATGTAAATTCTTCTCATCAATATCCACAATGGATGTCAAGTTTACAGATTTATTTGACCTATATTTTTCAAAATGAAATTTACCCAAATAGCCTAACCCAATCACTCCAACTCTAATTTTGCTATTCACCATATGTCATTTTTTTATGTTGATTGATAGAATGGTCATTATATACCATTTAGATGAAATCAAGAAAAATAATAGCTGGAGTTGATGAGGTTGGAAGGGGTAGTCTTATCGGCTCAGTCTATTCTGCAGCTGTTATATTGCCTGATCATGGATTTAGCTTGAAGCTCAAAGATTCAAAAAAACTTACTTGTAAATCACGAATAAAAATAGCAAATAGCCTCATTAAAGAGTCTGTATGCATTTCTATAGGGATAGCTACGAAGGATGAGATTGATTCTATCAATATTCATCACGCCACTCTTCTAAGTATGAGAAGAGCAGTTTATAATTTAGTTATTGAACCGGAACTTGTGTTAATTGATGGGTTATATAAACCACAAGTTGAGATAGACTGTGAATGTATTGTTAAAGGGGATGACACAGTTGAAGAAATATCTGCTGCCTCGATAATTGCAAAAGTTGCTAGAGATTCTGAAATGGATTTTTTACATGATAAATTTAAAATGTATAATTTTAAGAAGAATAACGGCTATGGAACACGACAACATTTAGAGGCTATAGAAAGTTTGGGAAAAACGATTTACCATAGAGAATCTTTTATTAAACAAATATGAAATACTTCACACATCTTCACTTACATACTTCTTATTCATTAAATTCCGGTACCATCAAAATAGATGATCTTATAAATATAGCTAAAAAGAGAAATATTTCTTCTTTGGCGATGACTGATCATCTAAATATTTTTGGAGCAGTTAAATTTTATGACAAATGCATTAAAGCGCATATTAAACCCATAATAGGATGTGAAATCCCTCTTATAATTGAACAAAATAACAGGATCGATAATATAGTTTTATTATGTCAAAATATTAATGGATACTATAATCTTAATAAAATATTATCATCTATCCACAAATCAAGATCATCCAATCTTGGAGCTAGCTTAGAGCTTCTAAAAAAATATAATAGTGATTTAATTTGTTTATCAGGAGCACGCAATGGGCTATGCGGTGTGAACATACTTCAAACTCCTGTAGATTTTACAAGACAAAGAATAGAGAGTATCTCAGAAATATTTGATGATAGATTTTATATTGAGATCGATAGAACGAACAGAGTAAATGAAAATAAATACAATAATATTGCTTTGTCTTGTGCGAGAGATCTTAGTCTACCTATAGTAGCTTCAAACGATGTTTTATTTATGAATGATACTGACTACGAAGCTAATGAAGTTAAGGTGTCAATTATCCAAAAAACAAAATTAGATGACAGAGCTAATCAAGATGAATACTCACCTGACCAATATTTTAAATCTCAAGATCAAATGCAGTCGCTTTTTAAAGATCAAACTTCCGCTTTAAAAAATATTTCTAATATTATTGAAAGGTGTAATTTTAAATTTCCAAAATTTAAATATCATCTTCCTACATTCTCAAATCCTACTGAAAAAGATGATGATCAGTATTTTCGAGATCTTTGTGATGAGGGATTAAATAAGTATCTTAAATCTAATGATTCTTGTAAGAAAAAATATACTGATAGGCTTGATAATGAGATATCTGTTATACAAAAAATGGGATTTGCAAGTTATTTTCTAATCGTACAAGAGTTCATTTCATGGGCTAAAGATAATGATGTTCCAGTTGGGCCGGGAAGAGGATCAGGAGCAGGATCGCTAGTGGCATTTGTTCTTGGAATCACTAATATCGATCCTTTAAAATATAATCTTCTGTTTGAAAGATTTTTAAATCCAGAGAGAATATCAATGCCTGACTTTGATATTGATTTTTGTATGAATAAGAGACAGAGAGTTATAGATCATATAATTAACACATATGGACAAGATAAAGTATCCCAGATAATTACCTACAACACACTCTCTGCAAGAGCAGTTATCAGAGATGTCGGAAGGGTTTTAGATTACTCATATGGGTTCGTTGACTACATTGCAAAATTAATCCCATTTACTCTAGGAATAACAATTGATGATGCATTAAAAGTCAGCAAAGAACTCAAAAGTGAATATAAAACAAGAGATGATGTCAAAGTACTTATTGATTTAGCAAAAAAAATTGAGGGATTACCTAGAGGTGCTGGTACACATGCAGCAGGGATAGTCATCTCCCCAACTGATATTACAGACTTCATGCCTATTTATTCACTTGAAGACAAGAATGAGTTAATAACACAGTTTGATAAGGATGATATTGAATCCTTGGGTTTGGTCAAATTTGATATATTAGGACTCACTACACTTACCATCATAGATGAAGCACTGAAAATGATTTCTCATAATCATGAATCTATTAGTCTGAACTCTATACCCTTAGATGATCAAAAAGTATTTAATCTGCTCAAAAATAAAATGACGACAGGCATTTTTCAACTTGAATCTTTAGGTATGAAAAAATATATGGCACAACTCCAACCTGATAGATTTGAGGATATAGTAGCCTTAGTTGCATTGTATAGACCCGGTCCTCTTGGTACAAATATGGTTGATGATTTCATTGCAAATAAACATGGAGCTGAGATTAAATATGAGCATCCATTATTAGAAAATATTTTATCCGAGACTAATGGCTTAATTCTCTATCAAGAGCAAGTCATGGAGATTGCGAGATCACTGGGCAATTATACTCTCGGAGATGCTGATTTACTCAGAAGAGCAATGGGAAAGAAAAAACAAAAAGAAATGGAAAATCACCGATCTAGGTTTGTAGATGGATGTAGTAAAAACAAGATAAGCGAGAATATTGCTAGATCAATATTTGATAAAATGGAAAAATTTGCTGGCTATGGTTTTAATAAATCTCACTCAGTTGCATATGCACTATTATCCTATCAAACAGCATACTTAAAGGCGTATTACCCCACAGAATTTTTTTCTGCTGCACTATCCTCAGATATGGATAATACAAATAAAATAATAAACTTGTTGGCAGCATGTAATGAATTAGATATTAAAATTAATGCTCCAAATATAAATTCTTCAAAATATAATTTTGAGCCATGTGATAATAAATCTATTAATTATGGCCTTTGTGCAATCAAAGGGGTCGGTGAAACTGCAGCAAAACATATAACTGAAGTTAGACTGGCGGATGGTTTATTTTCAGATATTAATGACTTTTGTTCAAGAATAAATTTGAATACAGTAAACTCAGGTACTATTGAATCTCTTATATCTTCTGGATGTTTTGATAGCATTAGCAAAGAATCTAGGACATATAATATTGATAATTTAAACAAACTTATGTCTCAAGGATTAAAAACTCAGCTAGATATAGCTTCAGGGCAAAGTGAACTATTTACTAGTGAAATGAATGCAATAGTTTCTAGAAAAGAAAAAAAACTATCTATTATTCCACCATCAAATGATGAGCTTATCAGAGAGAGAAAGGTTTTAGGATATTACTTATCAAGTCATCCTATCAATGAATATAAAAAGGAACTGATTGAAATGAAACTAAAAGATGTTTCACAAATCAATGACAACATCATTAATAATTCTATTACAAAAATGACTACAACTGTATCAGGAGTAATACTAGATTCACGATCACAAAAAATTGGCAAAAATAAATATATAAACATATTTAAAGTGGATGATGGTAGTCAATGTATAAATATTTCTTTTTTTGAAGAAAAATACC
>CACAVP010000019.1 GCA_902535975.1 uncultured Gammaproteobacteria bacterium
TAACTCTCACACGGCTGTAACCTTGTTGAGAAAAACTTTGTATTGTTTTTATGTGCTCACCTTTCTGCTGTCTTACAATAGGCGAGAGAATAAGCACAGTTTTTGTCTCTACGGTTTCGATGAGCTTCTGATATATGTCAGATGTAGACATCGCGTCTAAACCGACATTGTGCTCTGGACATTTTGGCTCACCTATTCTTGCATATAATAATCTCAGGTAGTCATGGATCTCTGTCACTGTACCAACAGTGGACCTTGGATTATGCGATGTAGATTTCTGCTCAATAGATATAGCTGGTGATAATCCTTCTATCTTGTCAACGTCTGGTTTATCGACCATTGACAAGAACTGTCTAGCATATGCTGACAGTGACTCCACATATCTCCTTTGTCCCTCGGCGAATATTGTGTCAAATGCTAGAGAAGATTTTCCCGATCCTGATAAACCAGTTATAGTTATCAAATTATTTTTTGGGAGGTCTAGATCGATATTTTTAAGATTATGAGTTCTTGCTCCTTTAATCTTAATGTACTTGTCCATCAGACAATATTAACATTTTTTATTGTTGTAAGACCAACTGTTTGCTTGTGATATAATTCATAAGTATTTATTAGCATATGTTTTCACCCTCAGAAAAAAAGTCTATTTCCATAATAACGCTAATGTATTTCTTTAGGATGCTTGGTGCTTTTATGATTTTTCCTGTACTATCTGTTTATGCTGATTCATATAGTTATTCTACACCATTTTTAATTGGCCTTACTTTGGGAATCTATGGCCTCACAAATGCCATAATGCAAATTCCTTTCGGGCTATTATCTGACCGTTATGGTAGAAAAATAATAATTTTAATAGGTTTGTTAATATTTTTAGTGGGCTCTATAATTTGTGCCTACACAAACAATATTTATTATCTTGTTCTAGGTAGAGCGCTCCAGGGTGCAGGTGCAATCTCTGGCGTTTTAATGGCTCTGCTCTCTGATAGCACCGCGGAGAAAAATAGAACAGTATCAATGGCAATCGTTGGAGTTGCAATCGGAGCTGCTTTTTTTAGTGCATTTATATTAGGCCCACTAGTATCCAAATTTTTTAATTTGTCAGGTCTTTTCTTTTTGATCATCTTCCTAACAATATTGAGTTTATTTTTAAATATGCTAGCACCAACAACAACTACGTTATCAAAAAGACAATTCAATTATGACTTATTTGAAATAGTATCAAATAAAAAATTTAACTATTTCTTTTTTGATATTTTGATACTGCATATGATGTTAACTTCAATCTTCATTGCAATACCTGTGATGATGTCTGAGGTATACCGCATTGCAGTAGTCGATTTTCCACAGCTCTATTCTTCAATTTTTATATTGTCTTTAGTTATAACGTTACCATTATTAGGTCTGGAGAGAAGTAAACCGCATTTAACAAGAAATACATCAATACTACTGCTCTCGCTATCACTTATCTTCATATATTTATTTTTTGATACTAGTTTAATCATCATAACTAGTGCATTAATTTGCTACATTGGATCTTTTAGTGTTTTAGAGGCTGGCATTCCATCTGCTTTATCAAAGAATACAAATAAAGATAACCGTGGTCTGACTATGAGTATTTATACATCTTTTCAGTTTTTTGGAACTTTCTTAGGGGGTTTGATTGGTGGATACTTATACGATACATATGGATTAAGTGGCATTTTCTTTTTTACTGCTGTAATATCTGTTGTGTGGACATTTAATTGTCTTACTATGAAAAATAAAGGAGCTAGTATTGTCGGTCAATAAAGTAATTCTGTTAGGCAGGGTTGGAAATGATCCTGAAGTCAAATTTATGCCTAGCGGTAATGCTGTCGTGAATCTTTCTATTGCTACGAATAGGAAATTCAAGAATCAGGATTCTGGATCATACGAAGATAAGACAGAGTGGCATAGAGTTGTTTTTTTTAACAAACCGGCTGAGACAATTGGTCAATATGTTAAGAAAGGACAGCAGCTATACGTTGAGGGCAGACTACAAACCAGGAAATGGAATGACAAAGATGGAATTGAAAAGTATTCTACTGACATTATCTCAGACAATTTTACCTTTGTTGGCAGCAAGTCCGACTCATCAGATGTTTTTACTCCAAAGAGTCAAGATAACAACGATTTTTCAAATCAAGATATCATTAAGGATGAAGACATACCTTTTTAATAGATGATAGACAATAAAAAGTACTTTATCAAAACTCAAGGTTGTCAAATGAATGTCTATGACTCTGATAAAATTTCAGATCTGTTAGTTCATTATTATGGTATGACTCGCACTGAAGATCCCGATAATGCAGATATTCTAATTTTAAATACTTGTTCAATAAGAGAAAAAGCACAAGAGAAAGTCTTTTCTGAGTTAGGCAGGTGGAAAAAAATTAAACAGACTAGACCAGGAACCCTCATAGCAGTGGGTGGCTGTGTTGCCTCTCAGGAAGGAAGAGCTTTAAAACAAAGAGCGACGTTTGTAGATATAATTTTTGGTCCTCAAACACTTCATAGGTTGCCAAAAATGATTGATGAGTCTATTTCGAAAAATACAAAACCGATCGATATCTCTTTTCCTCTTATAGAGAAATTTGATTTCTTACCCCAATCGACATCATCAGATGTTTCTGCATATGTATCGATTATGGAAGGTTGTAGTAAGTATTGCACATTTTGTGTTGTACCATACACCAGAGGCGAGGAAGTTAGCAGACCACTTGATGAAATACTTTTCGAAGTCTCAAACTTAGCCGGTAATGGTGTAAGAGAAATTATTTTACTTGGACAAAATGTCAATGCCTATAAAGGTGTCAGAAATAGAGACAAACGATCCATAAATTTTTCTGAGTTAATCAGATATATATCCAAAATCGACGGTATAGATAGAATAAGGCATACTACATCACATCCAATTGATTTTACCGATGAATTAATAGAAGAGTATAATAATTCAAAACTATGCAGCAATCTTCACTTACCAGTTCAATCGGGATCAGATTTAATCCTTTCGAAAATGAAAAGAAAACACACTGCCTTAGAATATAAAAATATGATTAAGAAAGTTAGAAATGTTAGACCTGATATCAGTATTACCTCAGATTTTATTATTGGATATCCTGGCGAATCAAATGAGTGTTTCGAAGAGACTCTGGATTTAATTGAGCAGATTGGTTTCGATGATGGTTACAGTTTCATATATAGCAAGAGACCTGGAACTCCCGCATCATCTGAACCAGACAATATTTCTATGTCTGAAAAGAAAAAAAGACTAAGTCTTGTCCAGGATCTTATTAGAACCAACTCCGAAAAGTATTTATCTAAATTAGTAGGAACTTCCCAGCAGGTGCTGATAGAGGGAACGTCTAAGACAGACCCTATGAAACTATTTGGCAGAACATTTACTAATAAAATCGTAAATTTTAGTGGTTCAAAAGATTTAATAGGACAGATTATAGATATCAAAATTACAGAATCTAATCGGAATTCATTAGATGGAGCATTGTAGGATATAAATTGACACAAAAAAACATCGATCAACATATAAAGCTTGAGCCAATTGATAATGATAGGTTGATAAGACTATGCGGTCTTCTTGACAAAAATATAAGACAAATAGAAAACTTTTTTGAAGTTGAAATTTCGAATAGAGGCAATGCTTTCAAAATTTCAGGTCGCGATACTAACGTAGAAAATACTTCAAACTTCATCGAAAAGATATATCACTTATCTGAAAGTGAAGATATAACTCCTAAGCAATTACATTTATATTTGAATAATTCGAGTGAATTTCTATCTGATGATACAGATGATATCGATAGCAGCATAAAACTCAAAAAATTAATTATTAAACCCAAATCAAATAATCAGAAGACATTCATCGATACGATAAATACGAACACTGTTACCTTTGGGATCGGCGCTGCTGGAACAGGAAAAACTTTTTTAGCAGTGGCATGTGCTGTAAACGCACTAGAGAAGCGACTTGTTAAAAAAATAATTTTGGTCAGGCCAGCTATTGAAGCAGGGGAAAAGCTTGGTTTTTTACCTGGGGATCTAGCTGAGAAAATAGACCCATATTTACAGCCATTATATGACTCATTGTATGAATGTTTAGGTTTTGAAACCGTCAACAAACTTCTAGAAAAAAAAGTTATAGAAATAGCACCGTTGGCATATATGAGAGGAAGAACACTTAATGATGCATTTATCATCTTGGATGAGGCTCAGAATACCACCATTTCACAAATGCAGATGTTTCTAACAAGAATAGGTTACGGCTCTACGACTGTGGTAACAGGGGATGTTAGTCAAATAGATTTACCAAAAGACTCACAATCTGGTCTAAAAGATTGTCTGGAATTTATATTGAATATAAAAGGCATTGATGCCGTGAAATTTGGTCCAAAGGACGTAATGCGGCATAAGATTGTTTCATCGATAGTCAGTGAATATGAAAAAAGAAAAAAAAATAAAAATTAATTACGTTAACTACATAAAAAAACAGTACGTGCCATCAACATCCAACTTTAAGACTTGGATACGCTTTAGTCTCATGAAGAGCTTCATAAATCATGTTAATCTTATTTTCGTAGGCCAAAAAAGAATGAGGACTTTAAATAGCAAGTATTTAAAAAAAGATAAATCAACAAACGTACTCACGTTTTCTTATGACGATGATGGTTTCTATGGTGATATTATCTTGTGCCCAGAAATTATTAATAGGGAAGCAAAAAAATATGGGTTTTCACCTAATTTTAGATGGGCACATATGATTGTCCACTCGATGTTGCATCTACAAGGTTATAATCATGTTACAAAAAGAGAGCGTTTGTTTATGGAAAAGACAGAGGTTAAATTGCTAAATAGTATGAATTTTGGTAATCCATATGTCCGAAGTTAAAGATAACAACTGGCTTGATAAGATCAAGGATTTATTAGGCGATACACCCAAAGATAAGAACGATTTAATTGCTCTTCTGGATACAGCTGCGAAGAATAGTTTAATTACTCAAGACATATTTCAAATGATTTTAGGCGTTTTCAGTGTATCAGAAATCCCGGTCCGAGAAATTATGATCCCACGTCCTCATATGATAACGATAAATGTAAATGAGGAACATGATGCTGTTGTGACAAAAGTAATTGAATCAGGGCATTCTCGTTTTCCAGTAATACATGACAAACCAGATGAAATTCTAGGAATCCTACATGCAAAAGACTTATTAAAAAATCAAATAATCAGTTCTAATGATTTCGATCTCCATGATTATATTAGACCAGCCAAATTTATTCCTGAGAGTAAGAGACTAAACATTCTGTTAAATGAGTTCAAAGCAAGTCGTAATCATATTGCTATCGTAATTGACGAACACAGTAACATTTCAGGGTTAGTTACCTTGGAAGACCTAATTGAGGAGATAATTGGAGAGATTGATGATGAACATGATATTTCTAGCAAAGAGCTCATAATTCAACAAGCTAATAACAAATATATAATTGATGCACTGTTATCTCTAGATGATTTTAATAAAAAATTTGACTGTAACTTGGTTGATAATGATATTGAAACGATTGGAGGTTTCCTGGTTAATAAATTTGAAAAAGTTCCAAAAAAGCAGGAGACTTTGGAAACTGAGGGTTTCTTGTTTACTGTTCTCTCTGCGGATTCAAAAAAAATTAATCGCATACAACTTACTATAAGAAAAGATCTTAAGAAAATTTGAAGCTTCTATACCTCTCAATATCTTCTATACTGTACGTCTTATCATTTTCACCTTTTAACTATAAAGTATTTATATTTTTTTCTTTAGCTTTTCTTTTCCATTCACTAGAGAATTTATCGATCAAGAATAAGATTAAAGCAGTAATTTATTTCTCATTACTATGCCATCTTTTGGGTACATCATGGATAAATTATTCGTTGATTAATTACGGTTCTCTCGGTCATCTTCTTAGCTATACAATTACTTTTCTATTTGCATTAATTATCAGTTTGCCATACGTCCTAATAGGACTATATAAATCTATATCATCGAATAATTATTTTTACTTGTGCTACATAGCTTCTCTTTTTGTGTTAGCTGAATATTTGAAATCAATATTATATGGCGGCTTCTCATGGCTTCTTATTGGGCACAGTCAAAATGGAACTATTTTTGATTCTGTATACCCCATTCTAGGAAGTTTTGCAGTTAGTTATTTAGTTGTGCTTACTTCGTTATTTTTCTATAAGGCCTTCAGTGATAGAAATAAAATATCTTTATTTTTTTCATCAGTGCTGTTAGCAGTTTATTTTCTTAACCCAATACTCCACAATAATGAAAACACAAGAGATCTAGATACAGTCAGCTATACACTATACCAACCCAATATTTATCCTCAGCAATCATATGATAGCGCTCAATATTCGCTGATAATGAAGAAGTATAACGCCATAATTAATATGAATAAGACTAGTGACATAGTGATTTTTCCAGAAACGATCATACCTATCCCTTTTACTAGAGAAGATGAATTTTTTAAATCTTTTCAAACGACAACTGATGATAACAATATGCTTATTGCTGGATTATTTTCAAAAAGCGACGATAAGTTTTTTAATAGTATGATTTTTTTCTCAGATAATATTAATATATATAATAAGAGAAAATTAGTTCCTTTTGGTGAGTACACACCGTGGTACAATTCCCTCCTAAAATTAGCTGAAAATCTTAACATCCCACTTTCAAATCTCTCAAGTGGTCCTGAAAGGATCGAAAAAATATCATTTGGTAACATCAACATCATACCCATGATCTGTTTTGAGAGTACATTTCCAAACCTTATTGAATCTTCTTCTGATCAAGAGATTATAGTTAACATAAGCAATGATGCGTGGTTCGGCGAGTCATTGGCACCACATCAACATCTTCAGATTACACAAATAAGAGCACTCGAATTCAACAGATATATTCTTCGGGTAACTAACACAGGCATAAGTGCAGTGATAAAAAATGATGGGCAGATAATTGATCTTATTGAAAATAACGTAGAAGGAACATTAAAGGGTCAAATCCCAACAAAAATTAAGAGATCTTTCTACTCAGAATATGGTGATATTTTGATTTTGATGTTAATATTTTTCTCACTACTCATCAATGGTCTAAATAGAGCAACAAAACACTATGAACAAAGATTATAATCCTAGAGAGATTGAGAAAATTGCCCAAGAGGCATGGGGTCACAAAAGCTACTCAAAAGAAAAACTATCTAAAAGTAAAGATAAATATTATGTTCTTAGTATGTTTCCTTATCCAAGTGGAAAATTACATATTGGTCATGTTAGGAATTACACCATAGGTGATGTAATAACGCGTTCAAATATAATGCAAGGTAAAAATGTCTTTCAACCAATGGGCTGGGATTCATTTGGATTGCCCGCAGAAAATGCTGCTATTAAAAATAAGGTTCATCCTGAAGACTGGACAAAATCAAATATTGCGCATATGAAGAATCAGCTAAAAAATATTGGAATACTGTATGATTGGGACAATGAAATATCAACGGCAGACCCAGAATATTTTAGATGGGAACAATGGTTTTTTTTAAAACTTTTAAAGAAGGGTTTAGTATATAGAAAGCTCTCCGAAGTAAATTGGGATCCAGTTGATAATACCGTTCTTGCCAATGAGCAAGTGATCGATGGGAGAGGCTGGAGATCAGGAGCATTAGTAGAGCGCAAAAAGATACCTCAGTGGTTTTTAAAAATCACTAACTTTGCTGAGGATTTGCTTAATGATATTGATAAACTAGACGGATGGCCTGAATCAGTCAAGTTAATGCAGAAGAATTGGATAGGAAAATCTAAGGGTCTTAATATAAACTTTGTATCGGAAGATGGTCCTGAAATTTTTACAGCATTTACCACTAGACCAGATACTATATTTGGTGTCACGTACATAGCTATTAGTATTAATCATGATCTAGCTACAGACCTATCACAAAAAGATAAAAGCATTAAAAAGTTCATAACTAAGTATCAAAAACAAAAACTTTCTGAGGAAACTTCTGCTAAAGTGGAGAAAGACGGCGTATTCACAGGTAAATATTGTCTACATCCAATTACTCAAAAAAAAATTCCGATATGGATTGCCAACTATGTTCTTGATAATTACGGTACAGGTGTTGTAATGGGTGTCCCTGCGCATGACCCTCGAGATTTTGATTTTGCGAAAAAATTCGATTTTGAAATTATCAAAGTAATTGACGACAAAAAGACTGTAAACAATCTTCCCAATGTCGAAAAAGGCATCCTTATTAATTCTTCTCAATTTAACGGTTTACAATCAGATATTGCTAAAGAAAAGATAACAAATTTTTTTCAGAGTAATAACCTCGGGGAGGAGGTAGTTACATATAGGCTTAGAGATTGGGGTATATCTAGACAAAGATATTGGGGGTGTCCTATACCTGTATATTATCATGAGGATGGCACAGTTTATCCTATTCCAGAGAAAGATCTACCCGTAAAGTTACCCAAAGACATTAAATTAGATGGCGAAGGAAACCCGTTAGACGCAAATGATGAATGGAAAAATATTACTTGTCCTCTGACAGGCAAAAAAGCTGTAAGAGAGACTGATACATTTGATACATTCTTTGAATCATCTTGGTATTTCTTAAGATTTCTTGATCCGCATAATGAAAAAGAAATGTTTAACAAAAAGTTTAAATCATGGCTACCTGTTGATCAATATATAGGTGGTATAGAGCATGCAATATTACATCTGTTGT
>CACAVP010000020.1 GCA_902535975.1 uncultured Gammaproteobacteria bacterium
TGATCCAAACAAAAATTCAACACATTTTTCTCCATAATAACTCCATCCGATTATTGTGCTGAAGGAAAACAGTATTAAACCAAAAATTACAATATATTTACCATTGGCTAGTAGGTTTTCAAAAGATGCGACTGTCAACACCGCGCCATTAATCTCACCGACCCACTGATTACTCATCAGGATTACAAAAGCAGTTATTGTGCAAACAATGAGCGTGTCAATCAGTGGCTCTAGCATTGATATCATCCCTTGTTTAACAGGATTATTTGTTTTCGCTGCTGCATGAGCTATCGGAGAACTACCGAGTCCTGCTTCATTTGAAAAGACGCCACGTGCCACACCATATCTCAAAGCCATCCAAACTGTAGCGCCAGCAAAACCACCAGTAGCAGCAGTTGTAGTAAATGCCGATGTTACGATTAAATTAAATACATATCCAACCTGATTTGCATTTAAAATAATAATCAGCAAGCCACCAAGAATATAGACAAGAGACATTACAGGTACTAACTTCGATGTGATGTTTCCAATGGATTTAATTCCACCAAGAATTACAAGTGCTACTAATATAGCGATAACAATTCCAATTGAAAACGTTGAAAAACCAAATTCATTATTAATTACTTGCGATACAGAATTGACTTGAACACCGTTGCCAATTCCTAGCGCTGCAATCATGCCTGCTGCAGCAAAGAGGTAGGCAAAAACTATAAATTTAGAAGTCAGACCATTCTTGATGTAATACATTGGTCCACCGATAGTCTCACCAAGTTCATTTTTCTCTCTATATTTAATCGCAAGAAATGCCTCAGCAAATTTTGTAGCTATTCCAAATACTGCAGAAACCCACATCCAAAAAATTGCACCTGGTCCACCGACGAATATTGCTGTTGCCACGCCTGCAATATTGCCTGTTCCAACTGTTGCAGAAAGTGCGGTTGTGAGTGATTGAAATGAGGAGATTTCTCCACTTGATGATTCTTCCTCTTTTGAAAATAATTGTTTGAAAGCAACAGCTATATAAGTGAGAGTAAAACCTTTTAAACCAAGACTTAAAAATATACCTGTTCCAAGAATCAAAATCAGCGTAAAAGGACCCCAAATAAAACCACTAACATAATTTAAAATGTCATACATTGTCTTTTTTGTGAATTACTTGAACTGCAGTAGCTCTATTTTCGTTTTCTTCTTGCAGTTCTTTGAATATGAGATCCGAATAGTGAGGTATGTCGTATCCTTCTTTTAACTGGGTGCCGACAGTATGAGAGTGATGCTTAGATTTGTAATCATTATCTATATGTCTATTAACTAGAATAATAAACCCATCCTCAGTTAGAGCACTTAATGACTTATCAATAAGTTGAGCACTCATTTTTTCATCAAAATACTTTTCATCAATCAATATAACATTATGTAATTTATTTAAATCAAAATTATTAATATCTGTAAGTATTTGCTTGTAATCTGATGGAATCGATTTTGGAAGATACTCGCGATACATTGGACTATCAACACGATTATCCGAGTAAATCTCGACATTTTTTATATTCATATAATCACTACAAGAGAGCTCCATTCCAAGAAGAGCGCTATCACTTATTACACCTAAGTGAACTTTTTTATTCCTACCATGATGATCAAGTATAATTTTTTCAATAACAGCACTGAGCCTCATATTTTCAACCTGATTACTTATTTCGCTCTCAATTAAATCTTTATCATTAGTCTCAAAAAGAGAGGGAAGTTTCTTATCAATAAAATAAGTAAATGTACTATTTCTTACTTTGGGCTCCTTTTTCCCAATTCGCATTGACATCACACCATCGTTTTCTGCCCAGATATTACTCATACCCCACCATTTTTGACGACTTTGGAAAGCTACTTCGAGAATACTCCTTGACCAGTAATTTTTCTCTACACCTTGTCTTTCTGCATAGACTGGAAAAATAACCGCTCCATCTTTTTTAATAATGTACATCAGGTATCTTAAAAACTCTGCTCCCCAGTTATTTGCATACAGAGGAAAACTTATACCTAGATAAACCCTATCAAGAGAATATTTTGGAAATGGATAAAATAGCGAGGGTAATTCCGATTGATTGTCGAAGTTAAATGAGTCTAACGAATAGCTTTTTATATTTTTACTTGGCTTGACTGCACCATGCTTATCGCGAGTGTCTGATGCATAATAATCAATGTCATCTTCAATGTATTTGCTTGATTTATGGAATATTATATCTGTCATATATCTGATATTATAGAGGTAGATTTTATCATGAAGTCTAGACTATCAATAGTTAAATTCGAGAAATACCTATGATACTGTTATTACTTATTTCCATTGCAACTGTTTTTATACTTTACATAGTTAATTCACCCATAGTAGTAATTTTTTTTGTAATCTTCTCTTACTTTGTTATATATAGATTTTTATCCAGAGAGGGTAGATTTATTAATGAGCCCTCAGTCAGAGTAGAAAAGGAAAAACAGAAAAATAAAGCAATATTCTTTTCTGAATATGATAAGAGTATATTCAATCAAAATACATTTCCTATGTTTATAGTTAATAAGAATTTTATTATTGAAAAGTCCAATGTAGCATTTAACTCGTTTGTAGGTAAAGATTCTAATAATATACATTTGTCCTTAGCAATGAGATCAAATGAGCTTAACGAAGGATTGAACAAAGCATTCGAGAAGAATCTTAAACTTGATGTAAATTTAATTATTTATGATCAAGTTCATCGATATGTACAAGCACAATTATTTCCTATCAAAATCGAAAAAGAAAAATTCGTGCTCGTTATATTAACCGATGAGACAAGCCAGAAAGTCTCTGAAAAAATAAAATCAGATTTCATATCTAATGTTACACATGAGCTAAAAACACCTCTAACTGCCATTATGGGTTTTATTGAAACTATTGATGGACCAGCTAAAAATGATGAAAAACAAAAAAGCAAATTCCTTAGTATTATAAAAACTGAAGCTGAGAGAATGCAAAGGCTTGTTAACGATACATTAGCACTCATAAGGGTAGAAGAGACTGAGTATCAGATTCCTAATGAAAAAGTAGATATTTACCGCTGCGCATCTTCAGCTATAGATGCGGCGAAACAAACTGCAGATAAAAAAAATATTCAAATAAAATTGTCTAGTTCTTACAGTCAAAATGAATTATTTATTCGTGGCAATGATGATCAAATTATAGAAATATTCGAAAATCTAATTTCAAATGCATTAACCTATAGCCAAGAGTCGACGACAATAAATATTAATTTTGAAGTAGGGTCTTCAGAGATATGTTTTATAGTAGAAGACCAAGGATGTGGTATTCCAAAACAAGATATTTTGAAAGTCACAGAGAGATTTTATAGATCAAAGAATGCAGCTCAATTTAAAAAATCTAGCTCTGGCCTAGGACTTTCAATTGTTAAACATATTGTTAATCGTCATGCAGGAAGATTAGTCATTGAAAGTGAAGAGAATACAGGAAGTATATTTAAGGTCTTCTTGCCTGTCTATATCGAAAAATAGCATCGTTAACAAATCTTTAATAAATCCTTAATTCGAGTTTAATTTTTAAGAGTTTTAATACTAAGATGAAAAAGATGTATCAAACTGGAGTAGACATGATTAGAAGTACAATTTTGATAATAATTTTTACCTTTATTTTTATATTTGACCTAAGTGCAAGAGAGAGCATATCTATAGTGGGTTCTTCAACTGTTTACCCTTTTTCGACAACTGTAGCTGAGGAGTTTGGAAGAAAAAATGCATCTTTTAAATCACCTATTGTTGAGTCAACTGGCTCTGGTGGCGGTCTGAAATTATTTTGTTCAGGATTAGGACCTAATACTCCAGATATTACGAATGCATCTAGACGTATTAAATTGAAAGAGATTTCTCTATGTAAATCTAATGGCGTAAAAGATATTATTGAAATTAAGATTGGATTTGATGGAATTGTATTCGCAAATTCTAAAAATGGCATAGATTTAGAACTGACTACAAAAGACATTTATCTTGCTTTAGCTAAGGAAGTACCATGTGGTGCTCAAGATGATGTTACATGCGAGAATCAATCTAAACTATGGAGTGATGTTAACTCTGAACTTCCAGAACTTCCGATAATGGTTTATGGTCCCCCACCTACATCAGGAACACGAGATGCATTTGTTGAAATTGCTATGACTGATGGATGTAATTCGATTTCTTGGATAAAAGACCTTAAAAAGAAAAATAAAAATGAATGGAAAAAGCTCTGTAGAACTATTAGAGAAGATGGAAAATATATCGAGGCGGGCGAAAATGACAATCTGATAATACAAAAACTTAACTCTAACAAAAATTCTTTTGGAATATTTGGATTCAGTTTTCTTGATCAAAATAGCGATCAGGTAAAAGGTACAAAAATTAATGGTGTATACCCTACATTCGATGCCATAGCTATCGGAGATTATAAAATATCAAGGTCTTTATATTTTTATGTTAAAAAAGCTCATATAGGCTCTATACCTGGCATTGAAGAGTTTCTTACACATTTTGTAAGTGAAGATGCAATTGGTGAAGATGGATATTTAATTGATAAAGGCCTTATCCCACTTCCTGAAGATGAACTATTAAGGTATGAAAATGATGCAAAATCATTGGCTAATATGAGGTACTAGAACAGAATTTTTATGTGATACATGAAAATTAAACGAAATGTAACAAAAGTGTAACATTGAAATAATATATTCTTTGTACATGACTACGATTACATATCTTGCGATTTTTGCACTTGCCGTCTATAGCTTTATAATCAATAAAAGTAGAGCAGTTTCATTAGCCAAGTTTAGCAATCTTCACTCTCAACCCTACTACCATGGAATATATTCAGCTGTTTTTATGTTCTTACCAGCTATAACATTGTTGATTCTATGGACGAGTATTCAAAATATTCTAACTAATCTATCAATAAAAGATTACTTTGGTGATATAAATGATCCCGGATTAGTTAAATTTTATATTAATTCAGTCATAGACTACTCAAGTGGTGTATCGACAAGAGTCATTGAGCATAGTGGTTTTTTACCTGCAGTTGAAAGATATTCATCTCTAACATATACAAACAGTATCTTGAAGATTATAGTCGCAATCGGGTTGTCTGTAACTTTACTAAGATTATCAATGAAAACAGTCACAGTTGAATTTAAGGCAAGAGAATATGTTGAGCGATTATTTGTCATGCTTATGAAATTGTCATCCATTATGGCGATAGTTGTGACAGTAGGTATTGTACTGTCACTACTTTTTGAGACGTTAAGATTCTTTTCAATGATAAATATTTTTGACTTTCTATTCGGATTACAGTGGAGCCCGCAAACAGCTATTCGTGCAGACCAAGTTGCATCATCAGGTAGTTTCGGTGCTATACCTGTATTTGTTGGAACAATTTTGATATCTCTCATAGCTATGCTTGTTGCAGTACCAATAGGTTTATATTCAGCAATTTATTTATCACAATATGCCCCTTATAAAGTAAGAACTTTTGCAAAACCTATTATTGAGATATTGGCTGGTATACCAACAGTTGTCTATGGATTTTTTGCTGTAATTACCGTAGCACCTTTCTTTAGAGACTTAGGAGATAAAATAGCTCCAGGCGCTCTGAGCGGTGAGAGCGCAATCATAGCTGGAACTGTAATGGGAATTATGATTATACCATTTATAACATCACTTACAGATGATGCTATGAATGCAGTACCTAGTTCATTAAAGGAAGGCTCATTAGCAATGGGAGCAACTGTTTCTGAAACTACAAAGCAAGTTATAATCCCAGCATCTTTTCATGGCATCGTTGCTAGTTTTCTCTTAGCATTCTCAAGAGCTATCGGAGAGACAATGATAGTAGTAATGGCAGCAGGATTTGCTGCGAATTTAACGTTGAACCCATTCGAGAGTGTAACTACTGTTACTGTTCAAATTGTGGGTTTACTTACAGGTGATCAGGAATTTGATAGTGCTAAAACTCTCTCAGCTTTTGCTTTGGCGTTTGTATTGTTTTTTCTAACATTAATTTTAAATGTTATTGCATTAAATATGGTAAAAAAATATAGGGAATTATATGAATAATCTATCTCAGAGAAATCAAGCGGAGAGAAGATTTAAAACTTATGGATTCCTCGCTGTTTTAGTTGCAATCACTTTTCTTTTTGTTTTACTTTTTAATATATTCTCAACTGGTATTTCAGCTTTCAAAGCAAGTTATATAGGGGTTAATATAAACTTACCTGCTCAAAGTGAACGAAGCGATATTAATCCAAGAAAAGAATTTAAAAGACAAGTTTATGAGATGTTTCCACAGGTTACAACAAGGAGCGACAAAAGGAACTTGATGTCACTTTTCAGTAAAGGCGCTGTATATGAGTTTGAAGAACTACTAGAAAATTCTAACAAGGAAGATATCAATGGTTATCATTGGTTTTTAGCACATGCAGATGTTGATATGTATATCAAAGGCACCGTTGAGAGGCAAGGCAATGAAGCAGGGAGAATAAACCCCTCTAGAATGCAATATGTTGATGTTCTAGTAGAACAAAACCTAATTAAACTACAAGCAAATCAATATTTGCTCTATTCTGCGGATAGCAGAGAGCCTGAATTGGCAGGAATTAAGGGAGCTATTATAGGTTCGTTTTATGCGATATTAATTGCATTCATAGTATCTTTTCCGCTAGGTGTTCTATCAGCTCTATATATGGAAAAGATTGCTTTGAAAAATAAATTTTCTAACACTATCGAGACCAACATTAATAATTTAGCTGCCGTACCATCAATAGTCTTTGGACTTCTTGGTTTAGCAATATTTTTAAATTTTTTCTCTCTTCCAAGGTCTGCGCCACTAGTTGGCGGACTAACTTTAGCTGTTATGACTCTTCCAACAATTGTAATAGCGGCACGATCTGCAATTAAATCCGTCCCTCCGTCTATAGAGGAGGCCTCTATAGGTTTAGGCGCAAGTAGAATTCAAACATTACTTAATTTTACATTACCTTTAGCAATGCCTGGAATAATGACTGGAACAATTATTGGAATAGCAAGAGCGCTAGGCGAGACTGCACCTTTATTAATGATAGGTATGGTTGCTTTTGTTGTTGATGTGCCAGGGACACCTTTAGATCCATCAACTGCACTTCCAGTACAAATTTTTTTATGGGCAGATAGTCCAGAGCGAGCATTTGTTGAACGAACATCTGCTGCAATTATGGTATTACTTATTTTTCTAGTGCTTTTAAATTTATTAGCAATATACTTGAGAAATAAACTTGAGAAGAAGTGGTAGATAAATGACTGAAAAACTAAAAATATCAATTAAAAACTTAAATGTTTTTTATGCTAACAAGCAAGCTTTATATGATATTAATCTTAATATAATGGAGCGGGAAGTCACTTCATTAATTGGTCCTTCTGGATGCGGAAAGTCAACACTACTTAAATGTCTCAATAGAATGAATGATTTAATAGATATATGCTCAATTAATGGTCAAATTATGATTGATGGAACAAACATTAATGATTCTGATCAAGATCCTGTTCTGCTTAGGTCAAAAGTAGGAATGGTGTTTCAAAAACCTAACCCTTTTCCTAAATCGATTTACGATAACGTTGCTTATGGGCCAAAATTACATGGAATTGCTCAGTCTAAAGATGAACTTGATTCGATAGTTATAAAATCATTATCACGAGCTGGCTTATATGAGGAGGTTAAAAATAGATTATTTGAACCGGGAACCGGACTATCTGGAGGACAGCAACAAAGATTATGCATTGCACGAGCGCTTGCTGTAGGCCCAGAAATAATTTTGATGGATGAGCCGTGCTCTGCTTTGGATCCGATTGCAACTGCTAAGATCGAAGAATTAATTGAGGAACTAAAAACAAAATATACCATTGTGATTGTCACACATTCTATGCAACAAGCCGCTAGAGTTTCAGATAGAA
>CACAVP010000021.1 GCA_902535975.1 uncultured Gammaproteobacteria bacterium
AGGAATATGTTAATCTCTGGCTTTAAGAGTATGAATAATGAATGATAATTACAGAATATTCGGAAAAATAATAAGCGTTGTAAATAAGGACTGTCCTCCAAGAGTTTCGAAGAAATTTACTGACAGAGTCATGTCAGAGATCAACAAAAACAAAATAAATTTTAGTAAGCAAACGTCTAATAATTATCTTAATGTTGCCGCATCTGTGGTATTTGCTGTAATTACCTCCTTCGTTCTTGGGAACTATAACCCGGATAATTCCAATTTGGTCTCTAGCGAATCGACTGTACCAGAGCCAGTTGGGGACAACATAATACAAAAAGTTATAGAAAAAGATCCGTGTTATGACGATAATGATATGATTAATAAAAAAGATGCGTGTGATTAATAAAAATATTCTCATAAGCTTATGTCTCACTTGTGTGTTTTTAATAAATGATGCAGATGCTGCATCATATCCTGATTTTACAAACATAGTAGAAGAGAACATGCCGGCTGTGGTGATTGTGAATGCAACTAGAACTGTGTCTAACTCGAATGGACAAAACCAATTCCAGACACCGCCTGGTATGCCTGACGAATTCAACGATTTATTCAAAAAATTCTTTGACGAAAATCAAAGAAGCCCTGAAAGAAGAGCTCCAAGCTCAGGCTCAGGTTTCATATTATCAACTGACGGCTATATTATGACTAATCACCATGTTGTAAGTGGAGCTAGTAAAATACTTATTTTGACCAACGATAAATCATCTTACGAAGCAAAGCTAATTGGATCAGATAAGAGAAGTGATCTAGCACTACTTAAGATAGATGCAGATAATCTTCCAACTGTAAAAATTGCTTCTGGAGATAATGTGAAATTAGGAGAGTGGGTCTTAGCGATTGGATCACCTTTTGGCTTTAATCAGACTGTAACAGCAGGTATTGTAAGTGGCAAACAGAGAAAGTTGGCAGGCGATAATTATGTTCCATATATTCAAACAGACGTGGCTATTAATCCAGGTAACTCTGGTGGACCATTATTTAACCTATCTGGAGAGGTAATCGGCGTGAATGCACAAATTTATAGCCGAACGGGTGGATTTATGGGAGTGTCTTTCGCAATCCCGTCAGATACTGTGAACGATGTCTATTACCAGTTAAAAACAAAAGGCAAAGTTAGTCGTGGGTGGCTTGGAGTTTATATACAAGAAATTGACGATAAGCTAGCTAAAAGCTTTAGTATGAAGAAATCAAAAGGTGCTCTTGTAAGTAAAGTTTTACCTAATAGTCCAGCTGAGAAAGCAAAAATTCAGCAGGGAGACGTCATTTTAAAATTTAATAATCAGCCAATTACAAAATCTACTGATTTACCTCTTATTGTAGGTCAGTCTAAAGTTGGTAGTACTTTTAAGGTTCAGATTATGCGTAATAAGATGATGATGAACTTATCTGTAAAACTGGAAGAATTACCAGCTGAGGATAAGATCGCATCACTTGAGACAGATACAAAGAAAATAATTTCTAACGCAATCTCTGGTATTACAGTCAGGAATCTTAGTATTGAGGATAAAAAAAATTATAAGATCTCAAATGGTGTCTTGGTAACGAATATCAATGAGGGTATAAACAACAATTATGACCTTAAACTAAATGACATTATTACAAAGATCAATAACAAAGTTATCAATAACTCAAATGATTTCTCGAAGATTATGAATTCTGCAAAGAACAACACATATGTTAATTTATTAGTATACAGACAGACCACACCACTATTTATTGCTCTTAAAATCTCTAAATAAATTTGATGTTTTAGATCTCTAAGATATTATAGGTCAATAATGAATATTAGGAATATTGCTATTGTTGCCCATATCGATCATGGAAAATCGACACTTGCCGATCGTTTAATTGAGAAATACGGAGACATCAGCTCTAGGAATATGAAAGAGCAAGTCCTAGACTCTATGGACCTGGAAAGAGAGAGGGGTATTACAATAAAAGCTCAGACAGTGAGCCTTAAGGTCGATTATAATAAACAAAAATATAATATTAATATTATAGATACACCGGGTCATGTTGATTTCTCATATGAAGTTTCAAGATCTTTATCCGCATGCGATGGAGTTTTATTGCTAGTAGACGCTACTCAAGGATTAGAGGCTCAGACTATCGCGCATCATAACGTTGCAAGTGAATTAGGCTTGAAAATTATACCAGTTATAAACAAGATTGATTTACCCTCGGCAAATACTGATTCAGTTTCGAGTGATTTATCAGAGTTACTCCATATAGATAAAAGAGAAATACTTAAGGTAAGTGCAAAATCTGGCATAGGAGTAGATAAGCTAATTGAGAGAATAATAATTGATATTCCTCAGCCAAAAGGTAATTTATCAAATTCTCTAAAAGCTTTCATTATTGATTCTTGGTTTGACAACTATCTTGGCATTGTTGTCTTAATTAAGGTCGTAGACGGATCTATTGAATTAAAAAATAAGATAAAAGTTTTATCTAATAAAAGGGAGTTTATTGTTGATAAACTAGGAACTTTTAATCCTGAGATGACTAATCTTTCAACTCTAAGCTCTGGTATGGTTGGTTTTATGATCGCGTCAATTAAAACTCTCGACTCAGCCCCTGTTGGTGACACGATAGTATTAGCTAAAGACGAAAATGTATTACCTTTAGCAGGCTTTAAAAAAATACAGCCAAGAGTCTATTCTGGGTTTTATCCTGTCGATTCAAATGACTATCAAGAATCGAAAAAGGCATTAGATAAATTATCTCTCAATGATAACTCCTTTACTTATGAACCAGAGAGCTCTCAATCTTTAGGACATGGATTTCGTTGTGGATTTCTAGGCTTACTTCATATGGAGATAATAAGAGAGCGAGTTCAGCGCGAGTATAATCTTGAATTTCTTATGACTGTTCCCTCAGTTACTTATAGAATAGAAGACAAAAAAGGACAAACGCTGGACATCAGAAAACCAAGCGATCTACCTGATGACAATAGTCTTAAATGTTATTACGAACCCATCGCACTGATATCAATTGTAACACCCTCTCAATATCTTGGTTCAGTAATTGAGCTATGTACATCAAAAAGAGGTGTACAACAGGACTTGATATATCGTTCAAATATGGTTGAGATACGCTATGAAATCCCTTTATCTGAGATAATATATGACTTTTTCGACACTCTCAAATCTGCATCAAAAGGCTACGCATCCTATGATTACGATATAATTGACTATCGAGAAAGTAAAATGTTGAGACTTGATATACACGTAAATAAAAAAAAGGTGGATGCATTGTCACAAATACTGCATAAAGATAATGCGTATAAAAGGTCAAAAGAATTAATAGAAAACCTAAAAAAATTGATTCCAAGGCAGAACTTTGAAATCACAATACAAGGATGTGTTGGATCAAAAGTCCTTTCTTCAACTTCTATCAGAGGATATCGAAAAGATGTTACTGCTAAGCTCTACGGGGGTGATGTAACACGAAAAATGAAACTTCTTAAAAAACAAAAAGAGGGTAAGAAAAAAATGAAGAAAATAGGTAATGTAGAAATTCCAAGAGAAGCATTTTATAAATTTTTATCTACTTCTGATTAGTCTATGGATTTCACGCTCATACTTGTAATAGCAACACTCATTACTGGCATATTTAGTATAGTCAGTATCAATAACTCAATTCTTAGAAATATTAGAGAATTCTCAAGTTCTGTTTTTCCGATTTTATTCGTCGTACTAATAATAAGATCATTTTTTATAGAGCCATACAAAATACCATCTGGTTCTATGATCCCAACATTAATGATAGGTGATTTTATTTTAGTTGATAAAAATATTTACGGATATAAACTTCCGCTTACTGATATAACTTTAATTGATAATGAGGATCCACAGAGGGGTGATGTAGTTGTGTTTAAATATCCAGAAAATAAAAAAATTAATTACATCAAGAGGATAGTTGGTTTGCCTGGTGATAGGATAATCTATAAAAATAAACGTCTTTATGTCAATAATATTGAATATTTCCATACTCAAATCGGTCATAATTTTGATCCTGTAGAGATAGCTGACGGACAGGTCTACATTGAGAATAATTCATCTAAAGAGTATCTTATTCTTAATCAATCTAGCCCACCTTTTAATTTTGAATATCAGGTTCCAGATGAAACTTATTTCGTATTAGGAGATAACCGTGATAACTCAAATGATAGTAGATATTGGGGACCTGTTCCAAGAGAAAATTTAGTTGGTAAAGCATTCTACATTTGGATGTTTTGGAATTTTGACAGTTATTATAGTTTTTTTGATAGAGTAGGTAATAAAATTGAATAAGGATTTAGTAAATAATATTATAAAGTCTGTAAATAAATCCTTTAAATATAAGATCAATAATATTAACTACTTTATAACTGCATTTACTCATAAAAGTATATCTTCATCAAATAATTATGAAAGGCTTGAGATTTTAGGTGATGCTGTTTTGCAGTTATTCATAACTGAAATGTTATTTACTAAGTATCCACATATTAGTGAGGGTGATATAACTATAATGAGACAAAAATTAGTAAACACTGAACGTCTAGAAAAAATTTATCACTCCTTAGATTTAAAAGAGCTTATAGATAAGATCAATAATAACATAGATGGGAAAAGAATATCTTCAGATATCTTTGAATCTGTTTTAGGGGCTATATATCTTGATAGTGATAATCAAACTGTAAAGAAAATTATCAATACATTATTTCAACCCCTTGTATCTGATGACTTACTAAAAAAGGATTCAAAATCACAGTTACAAGAGTACTTGCATCAAGAAAAAATCCCACTTCCAACTTATACATCTTGCAAATCATCAAAAAAATCTTTCAAATATTTAGTGTCATGTAAAATTCCTCAACTGAACATCAATGAGCAAATGCACTCTAATAAAATAAAATCATCAGAACAGATTCTTGCTCAGACTATTCTAAATAAGATCAATGAAAAAAGTTAAGTTATTAATTTTAGGTAAAAGTAATGTCGGGAAATCTTCATTAATCAATCATTTGACACAAAATCACATTTCTCTTGTATCAAATAAAATACATGCAACGCGACTTTCTACTTTCTATGATTTTCGATTAAAAGATTATTTAATACAATTCATCGATACACCGGGCATCTCTATCACAGATAATAATCTTTTAGCAAAAGCTATGAAAAGTAATGCTCAAAAGCATTTTACTAATTGCGATCTCATAATACTATTGACGCAGCTTCAAGACTCTTATGATTATGAATCGGCAATAATGGAAGATATATTCTCATCAAATAAGCCATATATGATATGTGTCAATAAAATTGATCAAAAGCAAAATAATAAATATACGACTCTTTTAGAGCAAAAATTGAATACTAAAGACTACTCTATGATATCGATAAAAGAAAATATTGGAATAAATCTACTTGTTAATGACATTTTATCTAAAATTGAAAATATAAATAATTTTACTAAATATAAAATCGATAAAAAAAATGATGTTTATATTGTACAGGAGTTGATACGAGAATCTTTGATTAATAGTACAAATGAGGAGTTACCTTACGAATCAGCTGTTCGCATTATATCATATGATAAACAGAAAAATATTGATCAAATAAATGCAGAAATAATAGTTACAAAGGAGAATCATAAAAAAATTATTATTGGAAAGAATGGTAAAATGATCAAAGCAATCGGCATCAAAGCGAGAAAAAATATTGAATCACTTCTAAATAAGAGAATCAATTTATCTCTATTTGTGCTTGTTAAAGAAAACTGGAAAAATAATCAAGATTTACTTAAAGATTTTGGATATATAGATTGAATGTACAACACTCATAACGGCTTCTTAATTCATACAAGAGATTATAGAGAGACTAGTAGTATTCTAAACATTTTCACTAGTCAAGGAGGTATTGAATCACTTATATTCAAAGGAAAACATACCAACAAAGATCGCTTTAAATTTTCAATTTTTAATGAATATAGTTTTACATTTAACGAAAAATACTCACTTCCTTACCTAACAAAATTTGAGTTGATCAACCAGTATGTCTTTGACAAGAAATATTATCTCCTTGGTTTATATGTAAACGAATTGCTATATAAAACTATTAAAGATGGATATGATTTTGATAAGGTTTACTTACATTATAAAGAGTTTTTAATAAACTTATCAGACACTAATGATAGCCTAGGAAGGTTAGCTTTATTATTTGAAAAGAATCTTCTTCAAGATTTAGGTTATGAGATCTCTCTCTCTGAGAATGAGACTCTCAAAAATGATAAATATTACTATTATGACTATAATGAAGGATTTAAACTAAACCTATCATTAGAAACTAGAAGCTCTATTCTTGGATCCGACTTAGAGTCTTTTTTTATAAATAATCTTACGTGTGAAAAAACTATATCAAATATAAGATATATAATTAGGAAAATCTTTATACAAATATACCCTGATATAAATTTACTTGGTGATAAATTATTTTAATGAGCCTTTATTGATATAAAATTTATCATCATATGTTAAAATAAAAAAATTATTGTACCAATCACCTAAAACATATCTAATCACTTCATTATGATGATGAATGTTGGGTCTATGAGTGTGCCCGTGAATGATTACATCTGGTTTATATTTTTCAATTATGTTCATAACCTCAGTATTATTCACATCCATAATTTCTTCTCCCTTTAGTCTATTTGCCTCTCTACTTTTCTGTCTTAAAGTGTTTGCTATAGTCAATCTTTCCTCAAGAGATTTAGATAACATCTCTTTTTGCCAGGCGCTAGATCGTACCATTGACCTAAA
>CACAVP010000022.1 GCA_902535975.1 uncultured Gammaproteobacteria bacterium
CCTCCTGAACAAAACCTCGAATGGTCTGACTCAGCAATTGAGGGAGGCTATAAATTTTTAAAAAGATTTTGGAAGCTTTCATATATGATACGTAATTCCTATGATGTTCCAAAAGATAAAGATAATAAAATCTTGATTAAACATAATGAGACAATCGATAAAGTCTCAACAGATCTTTTTAAAAGAAAATCATATAACACAGCCATAGCTGCTGTAATGGAGTTTTTCAATAGTTTATCTAGATCTGTTGATGAAGAATCAATATCACACGAATCTGCGAAAATATGTATCTCTACTATCGCTAAATTGCTATATCCTATTACTCCACATATCTGTTTTACTATTTTGTCTGAAATACAATCCGAAAAAGCTAGTAACCCTGAATGGCCAGATAAAATTGAGGGAGTAGATGTTGATCAAGAAGTTCAAATAATAGTACAAATTAATGGTAAACTCAGAAGCAGAATATACGCAAAATCTGATCTCAATGAGGAGGAAGTTTTGAAAATTGCACTAGAAGATCAAAAAACAAAACAGTACCTAGCTGAATCTGATATCCTAAAGACTATTCATGTACCTAATAAGCTTATAAACTTTGTGATCAAATGAGAATTATTTATCTTTTTGTTATTATGATGATGATATCATCATGCGGTTATCAACTTAGGGGATCAATGAATGTTGATGATCTAGAAAACATAATAATTATTTCTAACGGCCATACATCGATTTCAAATATGCTCTCACAAAAACTTGGTTCATCAGTGATCTTACAGATTCAAGATTACAATACATATCCTGTAGTTAAAATTAATTCTATATCAAGTCGAAAGAGAGAGCTTTCTGTAAATTCTTCAGGGAGAGTAGATGAATATGAAATTAGCAAATCATTAGACTATGAAATCATAACCTCAGAAAATAACAGCGTGACAGGGACTTTGAAAGCCTCTGGTTCCTATGATTTTAATGAATCACGCATGCAAATTACGAGCGAACAAGAAAAAATCACAAATAATGCGATCGATAAAGTATTGGTTAGGAAATTGATACAGAAACTAAGATACAATCTGAAATAATTAGCCATGAGTAATTGGAGCGTATGGCTCCTGTCTAGTTTTATCATGATCATGCATTCTGTATTGAACAAAATCCTTTAAATTATCAAAACTGAAAAATGGATTACCAGTGATCTCCTCTCCGATAGTTGACTGTCTTTTTATTGAGTAGTTATGCCCAGGCATTATAATTGTATTTTGGTCGAGGTTATTCTTTAAGTTTTTCAAGGAATTGTACATTTCTTCAGGGTTTCCTCCGTGAAGATCACATCTTCCACATCCGAAAACAAATAATGTATCTCCTGCAATAAGGTTTTTATCGAATAAGTAACAACAAGAGCCAGGAGTGTGTCCAGGTGTGTGAATGGTTGATACAGAAGATTTTCCAAGAGAAAAGGTGTCGTTGGAGCCAGTTATTATTAAATTATCATACTTCTTCCTCCAAAAACTTGCCTCAAATTTATTAATGTAGATTGGTAAATCATATTTTTTTAGTAGTGTATCTATAGAGTTGACGTGATCATGATGACTGTGAGTTAAAAGGATTTTTCTCAATTTTAATCTATTCTGTGTCGTAAAATTTAGTACTTCTGTCAAATCCCAGGCAGGGTCTACTATAGCCGCATCTTTTGTAGTGTTGTCCCAAATAAGATAAACAATATTTAGCATAGGGCCAACATCGAAGGTTTTTACTGATAGAGTAGATTTATCTTGCATACATACATATTATAATATAACTTGTGTGAATATTTATGACTGAAATCGTACTAAAACCAGAATTACTCAAAGGCTTACAAAAAGTTCTAGTTGATTATGAGCCAAAAAATGAAGATCCAATTCTTGCATCTCAGTATTTATCTGCGGTAGTCGGCTCAATAGTAGCAACTGCCGAAATCCCCAAAAAAGATAAAGACGATATCTTGAAACAGCTCATTGAGTTTACTCAATATGTTTATGATCAGCAAACAAGTGCTCTCGAAGGTGAAGCCCAAAAAGCACCACAAAATACTGAAGAAGCATACGGCACTTGGAAGCCTGAATCAAACTAGTATCGTAATATATCCTCGATAACTTTTGGCCCTTTGTATACAAGACCTGTATAAAGCTGAAGCAAATTTGCACCTAATCTAAATTTCTCATTTGCTGATTCATATGAATCGATACCACCTACACCAATGATCGTTCTCTCTTTACCCAGAACATTAGAAATTTTAGTGAGCACATCATTTGATTTTTGGAAAAGTGGTTTACCACTTAAACCACCTTGTAAAGCCTTAAATTGATCACTCAGATAAGATTTATCTATGGTTGTGTTAGTACATATCACTCCATCTATATCATACTCATTTACTAGATTTGATAAATCAAAAATTATTTCATCAGTCACATCAGGTGCAATTTTAACAACTAGTGGCGTATGTTTTTTATAAACTTTTTTTAAATTGTCGTGAAGTGTTTTTATGGAATGAAGGAAGCTACTTATCTTTTCTCCTTTTTGTAGGTCTCTCAAATTCTCTGTATTGGGAGAGGAAATATTTAACGTGATATAGTCTGCTACTGAATAAGCTTTTCTCAAACAATACTCGTAATCACGAAAGGCATCTTTTACATCTGTCGAGGCATTTTTGCCTATATTGACACCTATGGGTATATTTCTATTAAATTCTTTTATGCGAGAAATTCCATAGTCAATACCCTTATTATTAAAACCGAGATGATTAATTATCGCCTCATCCTTGACTAATCTAAAAACTCTTGGCCTTGGGTTCCCAGCTTGGGCCTTTGGAGTTAAGGTACCAACTTCAACAAAACCAAATCCAATATTGGTGATAAAATTAAGATAGTCAGCATTTTTGTCAAACCCCGCAGCTAGTCCCACAGGGTTATCGAAAAGAACATCAAATTGTTTGATACCATTTTTTACAAATTTTTTATGAAATATCTTTCCAAGAAAGCTTTTGTAGATAAACTCAAGAAAAGAGAGCGATATATCATGAGCTTTTTCTGGATCAACTTTAAATGCTATTTTTTTATAGAATTGAAATAATAGTCTGTTCAAAATCTCATCTCAAAGATAACAAGAATCATTATCATCTTAAATATCATAGCAGAAAATATTTGACATATATAATGGATAAATTTAGAATCATTCTAAATAATCATATTGGAGACTATAATGAGTTTAAAAGGTTCAAAAACAGAACAAAACTTAAAAGACGCATTTGCTGGGGAATCCCAAGCAAATAGAAGATACCTTTACTTTGCAGCTAAGGCTGATGTAGAGGGTCAGAATGATATAGCTACTGTTTTTCGCTCAACCGCTGAAGGCGAAACAGGTCATGCTCATGGTCATTTAGAGTATCTTGAAAAAGAATGTGGAGATCCTGCTACAGGAGAGCCTATAGGAGATAGTGTCTCAAACTTAAAAGCAGCTATTGCTGGGGAAACACATGAGTACACAGATATGTACCCTGGAATGGCAAAAACAGCAAGAGATGAAGGTCATGATGAGATCGCTGATTGGTTCGAGACTCTTGCAAAAGCTGAGAGATCACATGCTAACCGCTTTACTAAAGCGCTAGAATCAATCTCATAAAAATATCTATCCAGTGGGTAATTTATTTACCCACTAGGATTTAACTAATGAACAGGGAAATATGGACAACGCAAATTTAAAACCCAGCATGGAAGGTGGGCTTGAAAAACCAACCAGACATATTATAGATTGGAAAAACCCCGATTTCTTAAATGAAGAGAAATATGAGGAAGAGCTACGACGAGTCGCAGACGCTTGTCATGGTTGCAGGAGATGTGTGAGTTTATGTAATTCATTCCCTACTTTATTTGATCTCATTGATGAATCTGAAACTTTTGAAGTTGACGGAGTCTCGTATAATGACTTTGATTCAGTTGTAGATCATTGCTATTTGTGTGACTTATGTTTTATGACAAAGTGTCCATATGTTCCACCACATGAATGGGAGATTGACTTTCCTCACCTTATGCTAAGAGGTAAGGCAATTAAAAATTCAAAGAAAAAAATATCTTTTCGTGACAAAGTTCTTGCCTCTACAGATATGCTGGGCAAAATGTTCTCTAGGTATTTTGTCTCTTCATTTGTAAATTTCTTTAACAATAATAAAGTTTTCAGAAAACTCTTGGAGAGGTTTGGGGTCCATCGAAACGCAAAGTTACCTAAATTTGTATCAAAAACTGCGAAACAGCTCAACCTAACCAATCAATCTAATACCTCAAAATTTAAGGTAGCAATTTTTACTACTTGCTATCATAACTTTAACGAGCCCGGAGTGATTAAAGACTTCTATGATATTCTGAAACACAATGATGTAACTGTTGAAATGATAACCGACGACAACTGTTGTGGGATGCCAAAGTTAGAATTAGGAAACATCGAGGAAGTTGGTAAGATGATGGAAAAGAACCTGCCTAAATTCAAAAAATTCACTGATCTAGGATATCTGATCATCGCGCCAATTCCATCGTGCGTTTTGATGTATAAACAAGAGCTGCCACTTCTTTTCCCTGATAATCAAGATTTATTGAAAGTCTCCAAATCATTTAGAGACCCCTTTGAATTTTTAAATATGTTGAATGATGAAGGTATATTGAAAACAGATTTTAATACAGAGCTCGGCAACATATCGTATCAAGTTGCATGCCATCAGAGAGTACAAAACTTTGGCATGCTAACAAAAAAAATTCTTGAACTAGTTCCTGGCACTACCGTTAATGCAATCGAAAGGTGTTCTGGTCATGATGGAACATACGGAGTAAAGCTTGAAACACATGATATTGCCATCAAAATTGCTAGACCTATAACCAAGTCATTTAAAGATGCCAATTTTGATAGTTTTACAAGTGACTGTTCATTGGCCGCTCATCATATTGAAAATTCACTAGGGAACATACAAGAGCCTGAGCATCCGATCAGTTTAATTAAGAAAGCGTATGGAATAAGAGTATGAAATTAGAGCCTAAAGACCTTCTCTCACTTGAAGAATATGATTCGCAGAGAGACTCAATAAAAAAAGAATTAATTAGTCATAAAAAAAACAGGACAATCAATATTGGTGATAATATTGTTCTTATATTTGAAGATTATATGACTATCAAATATCAAGTACAGGAAATGCTGAGGATAGAAAAAATTTTCAATAAGAAGGAAATTCAAGAAGAAATCGATGCATACAATCCCCTCATACCTGATGGCACAAATCTCAAAGCAACAATGTTGATAATGTTTCCTGATGTTGAAGTGAGAAGAGAGATGTTGTTCAAGCTCCATGATATAGAAAATAAAGTTTGGTTATCTTCCGGCGATAAAAAAATTATAGCTTATGCAGATGAAGATTTAGACAGGAGCACGGATGAGAAAACATCTGCAGTTCACTTCTTACGCTTTCAGCTTGAGCAAGATGACATAGCTGATTTCATTTCAAGTTCTGAAGTGAGAATAGGCGTTGATCACCCAGAGTATAACAAGGAAATTGTATTAGACGAGACCGCTAAAAAAAGCTTACAAGGTGATCTTAAAACAAATTAGGTTATTACCTATTCTTTGCCTTAATTAATACTTCCGTGCTTTCAATTTGAAGAGTTTTTGGTAATTCTGGAAGCTCAGCAAAAACAATCCTATCATGATCAATATCAGTTAAAGTACTCATGGTCGTATTGTAGAGGTGATGGTGGCTTTCCAGATTAGTATCATAGAACTTTAATTCATTATCTATATTTATCGTTTTTAACATTCCTTTTTCCTCCAATAAAGATAAAGTATTATATATAGTCGCCATCGAAATATGTAATTTCTTTTTGTCAGCCAATGCAATGAGGTCACTAGCAGTGAAATGCTGTTTTTTCGAAAAAATCAGCTGCGCTAAATCAACCCTCTGTTTTGTAGGGGTTACATTTAAGTCTCTATATATATTCTCGTATTTGTCATCCATGCGTGTATTATAATATATTAATACGAAAACTCTAATGATTATTTATAAGTTTTTTCTAATATAGTGTGTATTACAGAGGAGTCAAAGTCTGACAAACCTTCTCTTTCTGCGCTCCTCATTACTTTTTGAATTTGATTTAATCCTTTCAGATTTAAATCCATATTTTTGACTAAATTCTTAGCAATTTTCAGATCTTTGTGATGAAGAGACAGCTTAAACCCAGGTTTATAGTCAGACGCTATCATTCTTTTCCCATGAACTTCTAAAATTTTACTATTGGCATATCCTGCGAGCAGTGCTTCTCTAATTATCATTGGATTTATATCTGACTTTTTTGCAATAGTGATAATTTCGCTAATAGATTGGATAGTTTGTGCCACCAAGATTTGATTACAAGCTTTGCAAACTTGACCTGATCCACTTTTACCTAA
>CACAVP010000023.1 GCA_902535975.1 uncultured Gammaproteobacteria bacterium
TTCTCAACCTGATTTCGCGGAATTCTACCTTGAATATATCCCAGATAAACTATGTGTAGAACTCAAATCATTAAAGCTATACATGGGGTCCTATAGAGATATGGGTGCTTTTCACGAGGATGTGACTAATCAAATATTCAATGATCTTCATACTATTACTAAACCAAGATACATGAAGCTTAATGCGCATTGGAAAGTTAGAGGTGGTATCACAACGCGTGTAGAAGTAAAAAGAACAAAGTCAGGATGGAGAAATAACAATAATCTATAGAAGCCTATTATTGATGCTCTTGTTGGTATTTGGGCATGTCAATGCCAGTCAACAATTATACTCCGGCGATATTGTGCTAATCCCTCTAGAGGATACTGAAATTAATCGGGATTTTTTTTATAATAATAACCAAATAACCACAGTAATTGAAAACAAAAAATCCTACCTTCTTTTTGGAATACCTTATGATGCCTATGTTGGTAGTAATAATTTTGTGTTCACTAGTCAAAATTATAAAAAAATTATTAAGTTAAATATAGAGCAAAAGAAATTTGGATCACAAAATATCGAAATAAATAAGTACAAAAAAAAATCTAAAGAGTTGTTAGACAGAATTATCTCGGAAAAAAGAAGAGAAACAGAGTTAAGACTGAGGCATACTTCAGAGAACCTAAGTAGACTAAAAGACATTATGAGGGAGATTAATTCTTCACTGACTAAGCTTCAGAAGCAGGCTAGTGATGCAGAGTTATATCAAACACTTAAGAGTGAAGAGGAAAGTTATAAGATAAAAATAATTTCTAAGAGGATAATTGACTATGATAATTCACTAGATAACACAAAGAAAAAAGAAAGAGAGCTCTTATTACAAAAAGACAAATATGGCTCTGAAATGACAGGTTTTGATAATAAGATAGATGTTCTTAAATCAAAAAGAGATGACGAGCAATCAATCTATAATAAAGTCCAATCAGAGTCTTTTCAAATAGCAGCAGAAATTGCCAGAGCTGAAAAAGACATTGAGTACACAGAACAAATTGAAACGAGCAAAAAAGATAATATTAAAGACATTAATGATGAGATTGAACATGCCAAAGATGAGATCAAATTAATACAGGATAAACACTCACAAAGTAAAAAGTCTATTGAAAATTACCAAAAAGAGAAAGATCAGCTTTCTGATACAATCAATCAGATAAATCAAGAAATTAAAGAATCTTCTTTCTCATTGCAAAATTGGCAGTCTAATTTTAATAAATTTTTATCGGATAAGATAGAATTAGAAAAAGAGATAGAGTTAGAAAAGTCTAAAATTGAATCATATTTAGAAAATATCTCTAATCTTGAAAAAAGACTTGATAAACAAGCTCAATCCCCATCAAAGACAGATGATAGTATTGATGAGACAGAGTTATTAGATATTTCTGAGTCCTATCAAAAGGACCTTATAAATTTAAAGGTTGATTATGAGAGAAACTCAAATAAATTTCCGAATGATATAAGAAAGTCATTTCTGGTGAGCCTAAATAGCTTACTTGATAAATTTAAAGATATCATGATCAAGATTAAAGAAAATAATAAATCTCTAGCACAACAAATACAGGATATCGCAAAAAATATTAAAACCTATCAAGATAAGATTGCTCATAGTGAGGATATGCTAGGGAAATATAATTCTGATCTAAAGAACTTTGAATCTCATAAAAATAAACTTGAAAAACAAAAGATTGACCTCAAACAAACTTATGACAAATTAAATTGGAAATATAATGAGATGTCAGAGAAATTGAATTCTATTAATGTGTCAGTTACTACTGTAGAAACTCAAATGTCTTCATTTGTTGAAAACATAAACAGGTTAAAGGTAAATATAGATGTACTATCATCCAAGAAACAAGAGCTCCTTGCTAATTCCAGTGGGACAATCAAACTTGATGGAAAAGAAAAACTAAATAATTTAATCAATCAAAAAAAACTGAAAGATCAAAAACTTACTACAGTGCAAGATAAAATAACATCTTTAGATAATAAAATTAGGGATAATGAGGAGAATTTAGCAAAACTGTCTTTGAAGCAAAATAATCTAAGTACTGATATTAATGCTGTCAATATAGAAATAACAGAAATCAAGACGAATAAGTCCTCTCTGCTCGATAATGCTGAATTTGAGAAATCTCTTATAATGCAGGCTATTAAAGATAATGATAAAGCCTCTCTTGAGAGTGATGAACTTGAACTAGAAAAAATTAAATCAAAAATTCTAAAACTAGGAGCGATTAATCTAGCAGCAATTGATGAATTAAAAGAATATGAAGAGCGTAAAACTTATCTTGATAAGCAGTATGAAGATCTGACTAAATCTGTGGATACTCTAGAATCTGCAATTAAAAAGATTGATATAGAAACGAAAACCAAGTTTAAAGAAACATTTGACTCCATCAACACCAATTTATCATATTTTTTTCCAAAGATATTTGGTGGTGGAAAGGCTTATTTAGAATTAACTGATAATGATTTATTAAATACGGGCGTAAATATAATGGCTAAGCCTCCTGGTAAATTAGTCAAAAATATTAATCTTTTATCTGGCGGTGAAAAAGCAGGAACAGGTATTGCTTTTGTCTTTTCAATATTTAGAATTAATCCTGCTCCATTTTGTCTTCTTGATGAGGTAGATGCTCCATTAGACGAGGCGAATAATGAGCGCTTCTGTAATGTCGTAAAAGAAATGTCTGAGTCAGTCCAATTTATTTTTATAACTCATAACAAATCAACAATGAAAATTGCAGATGTGTTGTCAGGTGTGACAATGAGGGAAGCGGGGGTTTCTAAACTTGTATCAGTGAATGTCGAGAGTGCTCTTGAGATGGCATCAAATTAAACACACTTCTTATTACTCTTAGATGATAAAAGACAAAAATATTAAAGATCGCTATATCAAGTTGATAGAGATGATCAATAAACATAATCTTTTGTACCATACTTATGACTCTCCGAAAATTACTGATCATGAATATGATGATTTATACAAAGAACTCAAACAAATTGAAAAAAAGTTCCCATCTATGATTTTGGATATATCACCCTCTCAAAGAGTGGGATCCGAGTTATTAGAAAGTTTTGAAAAAAGAGAACATGAGAGACCTATGCTTTCTCTATCAAACGCAGCCACCCAAGAGGACTTTATTGATTTTTATAATAAACTTAAAGAAAATCAGAACAATAATTTCATAGACTTATTTGCAGAGCCTAAGTTTGATGGACTTGCTGTAAGTATTACATATGAAAATGGAATCTATTTGAATGCCACGACCCGCGGTGACGGATATATAGGGGAAGATGTTACAAATAACGTTAAAACTATAAAATCCCTGCCAATGTCAATTGACAGCAGCTCTTTACCTAGAAAGTTTTCTATCAGAGGAGAAATATTCATAGATAAAAATGATTTCAAGATGATAAATGAAGAACTTAAAAAAAATGGACAAAAACAATACTCAAATCCTCGCAACCTAGCTTCAGGAAGTATAAGACAATTAGACCCATCTATAGCTAATTCGAGGCGTTTAAGGCTTTTCATTCATGGAGTTTCAGATCCAGAAATATTTAAGAATTATAGATGCCACAGCGATTTATTCACTTTTTTTAATGAGATAGGATTCCCTGTAAATAAATTTTCTCGAGTTATCAAGAACATGGATGATTGTTTAGCTTACTTTGATGATATGAATAATCTTCGAAATAAGATACCGTATGAGATTGATGGATTAGTTTATCGCGTAAATGACTTCCAGTACTATAAATCTCTTGGCTTTACCACTAAGTCTCCTAGATGGGCAATTGCATATAAATTTAAATCACAAGAATCACTGTCTCAAATAGAAGATGTCACATTTCAAGTTGGAAGAACAGGAATAATCACACCAGTGGCAGAACTTACTCCTGTCAATATTGGTGGTGTTAGAGTATCAAGAGCAACTTTACATAATTTTTCTGAGATTAATACTAAAGATATACGTATCAATGACTACGTTTATGTTAAAAGAGCAGGCGATGTAATACCTGATATCGATAGGGTTGAATTCAGTAAAAGAGAGAGTACTCGAAAGATCAAGCCACCTAAAAAATGTCCAAGCTGTGGTAGCTTATTAGAAAAAATTGATGACCAAGTTGCATACAGATGCACTAATCATAAAAACTGTGTCCCTCAAATTGAACAATCAATTATTCACTTTATCTCCAGGAAAGCCATGAATATACAAGGCATTGGAAATCAACTCATTAAGGAGTTAGTGTCAAAAAAAATAATCTACAGTAGTTCTGATTTATACACATTGACTGACAAAGATTTTAAAAAACTTGATAGAGTCGGCGATAAGTCAATTCATAATTATCTTTCATCAATACAAGCTTCAAAAAGAATAACATTTAGTAAATTTATATATGCATTAGGTATAAGAGAAGTTGGAGAATCATCATCAAGAGCATTAGCATCAGAATTTAAATCGATTGATGAACTCATAAACTCTCAATATGATCATTTAGTTAAGATTCATGATATTGGGCCAATTGTAGCGAAGAATATTCTCTCATACTTTAAAGATCAGCATTATAAATCTAATGTTAATAATTTAATTTCATCAGGGATAGATCTTATCTATCAGAGTAGAAAGGTTGTTAAACAATCAAGTGTTGTGATTACAGGAAGTTTTGATGAATACAAGAGATCTGATCTATCAGATATTTTTGAAGCTAATGGATACAAGATATCTAATACTTTATCCAAGAAAACTGATATTTTGATTTGTGGTGAAAAACCTGGGAACAAGCTTAAAAAAGCTCAGAGTTATGGTACTAAAATAATATATCAGAACGACCTTGCTAAGCTTCTCTCAGAATTTCATTAATTCCTACTTTGCTTAATGTTTTTTCATCAACTTTTTTAACAATTACTGCACAGTATAAATTACATGAACCATCTTTTGATGCGAGAGATCCAGACACTACTACAGATCCCTCAGGAACTTCACCATAGGTAACAGTTTGTGTTTCTCTATCATATATTTTAGTACTTTTTCCTATGAACACACCCATTGAAATAACCGAGTTCTTCCGGACTATTACACCTTCTACGATTTCAGATCTTGCCCCAATGAAGCAATTATCCTCTATAATTGTTGGTGAAGCCTGAAGCGGCTCAAGAACACCACCAATCCCAACCCCACCAGATAAATGAACATTAGAGCCTATTTGAGCACACGACCCTACTGTTGCCCAAGTGTCTACCATAGTGCCCTCACCAACAAATGCACCAATGTTAACGAATGATGGCATCAATACGACGTTTTTATCTATAAAAGATCCATATCTGGCTATTGCCTGAGGAACTATTCTAATATTATTAGCTTTTAGGTAGTCTTCGGAAGTGTGTAAAAATTTAGAATCAACTTTATCATAAAATTTAGTATAGTTCGTCTCAATGTATTTATTTTGATTAAGTCTAAAAGATAGGAGTATAGCCTTTTTTGCTTGTTCATTTACTACCCATTTACCATTTTTGCAGTTTGCAACTCTCATTTTACCAAGGTCTAGGTCAGATATTATTTCTCTTACTATGCTATTTACTTCATCTCTGTTATCTTCATTTATACCTCTATCGAAGGCATTATCTATTAAGTTATCGTTTGTCATAGCGTACTTGGAACCTCGTTAAATAATTCATTTTCAATTTTTTTGTCTTTATTATCTAAAAATGTGATTATATCATAATATTGTTTTACGTTTTCAATATATTGAACTGCTTCCCAGCCTCTCGCATATCCATATTTCATTCTTTTGTAATACTCTTTTTGATTAAGCTTGTACAAATAACTTTTTAATACATTCCAATTCTCTACATCATCATTATTATTTTTAGCCAGTAAAAGTATATCATTTATATGATTTGGACCAGCATTATAAGATGCAAGAGCAAGATTAATTTTTGTAATTTCGTTATATGACGAATACTTCTTTAGAAGATTGCTAAAATAACGTGCGGCCCCTGCTATACTTTCATCTGGTTTTAATCGATCTACGTTTAACATCTTTGCAGTATTTTGTGTAAGCATCATTACACCCCTTACTCCTGTTGGAGAAACAGCATTATTATTCCACTTCGATTCTTGATAAGAGATAGATGCAAGTAATTTCCAATCTAAATTATTTTCATCAGATGCTTTTTTAAATAATGATTCATATTCTGGTAGTTTTGTTATCATATCCGAAATGAATAACCTTGATCCAATAAATATGTATGAGGATATACTATTTTTTGAGTAGTATTTGTCATTAAGATCGCGGATGAATTTTTTAGTCTCTTC
>CACAVP010000024.1 GCA_902535975.1 uncultured Gammaproteobacteria bacterium
TTCAAGCCTTCCGCTCATATATAAAATATCGGCAGCATGGGCAGGCCATGAGGGATCAATGCTTTTATGGTGCGTGGTCTCAAGTTTTTGGATGTTTCTTGCAAGTGTGTACAGTAGTAATCTACACAAGCGCTTGAGAGTCAATTTTTTGGCGATAATGGGCATTCTTAATCTTGGCTTTCTTCTTTTTGTTGTTGCAACCTCTAATCCTTTTAATAGAAACATGACCATCCCTCTTGATGGAAACGACCTCAATCCACTTTTACAAGATTTTGGCTTAATAGTTCATCCTCCAATGTTGTATATGGGATATGTTGGTTTATCAGTTGTTTTCTCTTTTGCCGTTGCGTGTTGTTTCGAGGATGATTTCAAAAAAGAATGGGCTCAATGGATCAGACCTTGGGTATTAGCCTCTTGGGCATTTCTAACTCTAGGGATAGCGCTTGGAAGTTGGTGGGCATACTATGAATTAGGTTGGGGAGGATGGTGGTTCTGGGATCCAGTCGAAAATGCATCCTTTATGCCATGGCTCATGGCTACGGCGCTTCTTCATTCCGTGATTGCTACAAGTGAAAAAGGAATTTTTAAAAGTTGGACAATATTATTATCAATTTTTACTTTTTCTTTGAGTTTGCTTGGCACTTTTTTAGTTAGATCTGGTATTTTGATCTCTGTTCATTCATTTGCAAATGACCCTTCGAGGGGAGTATTTATATTATTTATGCTTATTGCACTGATAGGTGGAGGACTTTTATCTTATGCACTAAACTCAAAAAAATTCGTAGATGACAGTGATGTAAGACTTATTTCTAAAGAAGGTTTCTTTTTACTTAACAATATTCTTCTTGTAACAGCTACATTTACTATCCTCCTTGGAACAATGTATCCATTATTTTTAGATATATTAGGACTTGAAAAAATTTCTGTGGGCGTTCCTTACTATAATGCCGTGTTTGTACCTCTAATGATTCCATTGATATTATTGGTTGGCTATGTTCCTATTCTTTTGTCAAGGACCTCAATAGATTCACAACTAGTTCAGTTATTCATAATATTTGTTATTAGTATATTTTTGTCATTTATCTTTTCCGTACAATCTATACTTTTTTTCGTTGGCATATTTTCTAGTGTTTGGATTATTGTGAATATACTTTTTGATTTCTATAGATCGTCAGATAATTCTGTGAAAATTAGAAGAAGAGTAGGTATGTACTTTGCGCATTTTGGTCTTGCGATATTTATAATTGGAGCAAGCGTCTCAGAGAGTAATAAAATAGAGAAAGAGTTTACTCTTGAAATTGGAGAGACAAAAAAAGTAGGTGTCTTCGATTATAGATTTGATAATCTCAAAGAGTTTAAGTCTACTAATTATGATGCGGTAATTGCTTCAATTATTGTTAGTAAAGGTGATAGATTCATTACAGAAATTAATCCAGAAAAAAGGCTATATCACTCAAGTGATTCTCCGATGACCGAAGCAGGTATAAATGGAAGGCTCGATAGGGATCTTTATGTTTCACTTGGAAATATGGTATCTGATAATAAATGGTCTATGAGAATTTATGATAAACCATTGATTAGACTTATATGGATTGGGACGATATTCATGATATTAGGTGCTATATTTAGTATTAGATTTAAGCAATCGAAAATATATGAATAAAATCACTATCTTCTTTGCCCTAATTTTTATATCTGTAAGTATATTCCTCTATAAAGGGCTGCACTATGATCCTAAAAAAATTGAATCCCCTTTGATTGGTAAAACTTTTCCGGAATTCAAACTAACAGATCTATATACCAAGGACACACTTACAAATAGTAACTTCTTAGAAAAAAAAACTATTGTAAATGTATGGGCTAGTTGGTGTCTTGAATGTGAGAGAGAGCACTCATATTTGATTCAGCTTTCAAAAAATAAAGATATTGATATGATTGGGATTAATTATAAGGATGAGTCAAGTGAAGCTATGGGATGGTTGAGCATGAGGGGTAATCCCTATAGGATAATCATCAAAGATAGTATAGGTGATTTATCACTTGATCTTGGCGTATATGGAGTGCCTGAGACATATATTTTGGATAAAAATCAAGTAATCCAATACAAACATATTGGACCTATTAATAATCAAATTATCCAAGAGGAAATGCTACCTATTCTGAGTGAATAAGATGAGAATTTACCACTTAATCATTTTCTTATTGATAAGCAATTCATCATTTGCGTCAGTCGAGTTTGAAAAACAATACACAAAGCTCATTGAGGAGCTTAGATGCATGGTTTGTCAAAATCAAAATCTTGCAGAGTCTGAAGCGCCCTTAGCAGTAGATATGAAAGAAAAAATTCGAGAGATGCTTGAAGCTGGCAAGACTGAAAAAGAAATAAAAAGTTTTTTGTCTGAAAGATATAGCTCATACATCCTTTACGACCCACCTGTTAATATGCAAAACATCCTCCTTTGGCTTGGTCCATTTATATTCATAGTGTTCCTTGGATATTTTTTGCTTAGGCGATATATAAAATGATTTATATTTTCCTCTGTGCGATTATCCTCATGTATTTATTTATTCTCTTCAAGAGTAGGAATGTTGATGGACAATTTACGAGTAGAAAGTTGTATTTATTTATTGTCCTATTTTTATCGGCAATCACCGTCTATATTTTTTCATTAAGTTATGACCTATCTAATACAGCTGATTACAAACAAATTCACTCTAAGAATATGTCAGTACGTAATAATATTAAAACTATCAGAGAAAATGTACCCAAACTAGAATCACGTCTTCTTAATTCCTCAGACGACTTCAATGGGTGGCTGATGCTTGGAAAATCGTATTCGATTCTGAAAAATTATCAAAAAGCATCAAAAGCATATCAGATAGCTATTAATTTAAGACCTGATAATATGGATGCACTTCGTGAGTACATATTAGTACTAAGAAGTGATGGCGAGATTGTCAATAAAGATTTGATAGAAAAATATTTTGTTATTTACATCGACAAAACCAATGAACCTCAAGCTTTACTAGACCTTCTAAGTTTTTCTTTCAATGTGAATGACAATGTTCTTGCACAAAATACATTGAATGAAATAATCCAACATCCAAATATAGCTAATAAAAATGAATACAAAAAATTACTAGCAAACCTAAAAGATAGTTCAGGTCTATCTCAAACCATATTAGACTTATCAGTCACTTCGAGGGATAAATATGAGGGCTACTTCTTTATGATATTAAAAGAGAAAAATATTAATCAGCCTTTTGCTATCAAAAGAGTTAAAATAAGCAGCGCTAACTTTAATGTAAAGTTTACATCTAATGATTTTATGGTGAAAGAGAACACAAATATCCCAAATGACTTTGAATTCATAATTAAGCATTCGAAAAATGACCGATTTTCAAGTGATGTAAATCTAATCGAAGTATTTAGAATGAATATCAGTGATTATAATAGTGTCAAAAAAGAAATATTACGAGTTACCTTTTAATAGTATTCTGTCATCAAATACAAAACATTCACCTTTCCAATATTTATTCTTTGTACTATTTAAATAATTAATTATTCCGCCTTGAAGTTGATATACATCCTCAAAACCAATATCACTGAGGTATTTTCCTGCCTTTTCACACCTAATCCCACCAGTACAAAAAATTGCAGTTTTCTTTTTTCTATCTAACTTGTTTAGCTCGGTAGTCTTATCCTTAAGATCTGTAAAGTTTATTAGGCAAAGATTTATAGCACCTTTGAATGTTCCTAAGTTGTATTCGAAGTTATTTCTCATATCGATAATTTGAGCATCATTTCTAATTATTTTGTCCCAATGATGAGGAGTAATGCTTTTTAGGTTTTTTTTATCAGTATTTTTTAAGAGAGAATTAAATCTAATAATTTCATTCTTCACTTTCACTTTGAGTTTTTGAAAAGCGATATCATCACTCTTTGTTTTGTTTATATGTATATCACCTAAAGGAATTTGCTCATCAATAACCTTTAATGCCTCATCAAGAAGTTGTTTTTTCTTGACTCATGTTCACATTGATACCCTCAGATGCCAAGAGAATTGTTCCTTTTATATTTAAATGAC
>CACAVP010000025.1 GCA_902535975.1 uncultured Gammaproteobacteria bacterium
GAGACTGGCAAACATAATTGTATCCCCAAGAGTTTCAGAAAAAGCGGCTACACGTGCAGACTTAGAAAACCAGCATGTATTCTCTGTATTGAGAAATGCTACTAAGCCTGAAATTAAAAAAGCAGTTGAGTTAATGTTTGATGTAAAAGTTAAAAGTGTGAGAATAATCAACATGCAAGGAAAACTTACAAGAATCGGACGTACATTCGGTAAGAGAAAAGATTGGAAAAAGGCCTATGTCAGATTAGAGGAAGGATTTGATATTAATTATGGTGAGGAAGAGGTATCTAAATGACAATTGTAAAATCAAGACCAACTTCACCGGGACGACGTTTCAGGGTAAAAATATCTAATACAGAGTTGTACAAAGGCCAGCCTCATGAGCCCTTATTAACTAAACTAAATAAAAGCGGTGGCAGAAATAATCAAGGAAGAATAACTACAAGACATATCGGTGGTGGACATAAAAAAAGATATAGAATTATAGACTTTAAAAGAAATAAGGATAACATTCCTGCAACAGTCGAGCGACTTGAGTACGACCCGAATAGGAATGCAAATATAGCCCTCCTCCTATACGCCGATGGCGAGAGAAGATACATAATAGCACCAAAAAATCTCAAATCAGGCGATAAACTCATGTCAGGCGAAAAGTCATCCATCAATATCGGTAATACATTACCTTTGATCAATATACCAGTTGGAACACAGGTTCATTGTATTGAAATGAAGCCAGGCAAAGGTGCCCAAATAGCAAGAAGTGCTGGCACAGTTGCGCAAATAGTAGCAATGGAGGGGGATTACGCGACTTTAAGATTGAAATCTGGCGAGACAAGAAAAATATTTAAAACTTGTAGAGCTACTATCGGTGAAGTTGGAAACAGCGAGTTCAACCTTCAGAAGCACGGGAAAGCAGGTGCAAAAAGATGGCTTGGTATTAGACCTACTGTACGAGGTGTTGCTATGAACCCTATTGATCACCCACATGGTGGCGGAGAGGGTAAAACATCAGGAGGGAGAGATCCTGTGTCTCCATGGGGAACTCCAACTAAGGGTTTCAAAACAAGATCAAATAAGAGGACTGATAAATTAATTGTCAGAAGAAGAACTAACAAGAGTAGAAAATAGACATGGCAAGATCATTAAAAAAAGGACCATTTATTGACCATCATTTACAGGCAAAGGTGGACAAGGCGCTTAAGGAAAATGATAAGAAACCTATTAAAACATGGTCCAGAAGATCTGTGATATCACCAGATATGATTGGTTTGACAATTGCTGTCCACAATGGAAAGCAGCATGTCCCAGTATATGTAACTGAGAATATGATTGGACACAAACTTGGTGAATTTTCTCCTACTAGAGTATTTAAGGGGCATTCTGGGGACAGAAAAGCCAAAGGATAAGCTATGAATACACAAGCAGTTTTAAAATATCAAAAAATATCTGCACAAAAATGCAGATTAGTTGCTAATGAAGTTAGAGGGCTTCCTGTAAACAAAGCTTTTGAATTCTTAAACTACAGTAATAAAAAGGCTTCACAATTAATTTTAAAAGTATTAGAATCTGCCGTCGCTAATGCTGAGCATAACAACTCTAGCGATTTAGACGAACTAATTGTTAAAAATGTTTTGGTTGACGAGGGGCCGTATGGTAAGAGACATAGACCTAGAGCTAGAGGCAGAGTAAATCAGATTATAAAAAGAACAAGTCACATCACTATAGTTGTAAGTGATGGGCAGGAAGAGAATAAATAATGGGACAAAAAGTACATCCAACAGGTTTTAGACTAGGCATTTCTACTGAGTATGCATCTAAATGGTATGCCGGAAATAAAGATTACTCAAGTTATCTTCTCGAAGACTATCGCATTCGAGAATATTTGAAAAAACAACTTGAGAATGCTTCTGTCAGTAAAATTGTGATAGAACGACCAACTAAAGAGGCTGTCGTCAATATTTATACATCACGCCCTGGTATTGTAATTGGTAAGAAAGGTGAGGACATTGAAAAGTTCAGAAACAAAATTGCTTCTATATTAAATACAGACAAAGCCACAGTAAAAGTCAATGTTAAAGAAATCAAAAAACCTGAACTTGATGCGCAACTTGTTGCAGAGGGTATAACTCAACAGCTAGAGAGAAGAATTATGTACAGAAGGGCAATGAAAAGAGCGGTCACAAATACAATGCGGTTAGGGGCTCTTGGAATAAAAGTAAATGTAGCCGGCCGATTGAATGGAGCAGAAATAGCACGCAGTGAGTGGTACAGAGAAGGACGAGTCCCACTTCATACACT
>CACAVP010000026.1 GCA_902535975.1 uncultured Gammaproteobacteria bacterium
TTAATCAATTGACCACCCAGATGGCTACTCTTGTAGAGGAGCAATTTAAACTTCTATATCATGTAATTGATACAGCTTCACCTGCAACAATTGAAGATATTTTAGAAAATGAACCTAGATTGGATCAATATGATGCTGAGATTCGTGATGCGGTTATTACAATAATTACATTGAGAGCTCCAATTGCAATAGACCTGAGAGCAACTTTGACAGCGTTGAGAATATCGACTGATTTAGAGAGGTTGGGTGACTATGCAAAAAATATAGCCATGAGGGTCGCTGCGTTAGAAACTGTTCCTGATACGAATATTAAAAATGATATTCTTAGGTTAGTCACACTTGTTCAAACACAAATGAAGGATGTTATCGATGCATATATATCTAAAGATACAAAAAAAGCAGAGCTTGTTAGAAAGAATGACCTGATAATTGATGAAAAGTATAATCTTGTTTACGATATCATTGTTGATCAGATAAAAGACAAAGTTTCAAAATTGAAACTACTTACTTACACTAAATTACTATTTGCTATAAAAACTCTTGAGAGAGCAGGAGATCATATTTGTAATATAGCTGAGGAAATACATTTCATCGTAACTGGCGATGATATTTCAACTACAAAGAAACCAAGTCAGTCTATTGAAAAGAGTTTAGAAGGTAGTAATAAATGACAGCTAAAATCTTCTCTGTAGAGGATGAAGAATCTTTAGTATCTCTTCTTGAATATAATATTACGTCTTCTGGGTATGATTTCTATCATGCGGGCACAGCTTATCAGGGGATGATTGATATACAAAAAGTTAAACCAGATTTAATATTATTAGATTGGATGCTTCCCGATCAACCTGGTACAGAGATTTGTAAATTTATTAGAAGTCATGAAAGTTTATCAGAAACTCCTATTATAATGCTTACCGCAAAAGGTGAAGAGAGTGATTTGGTATCAGGTCTAAATATTGGATGTGATGATTATTTATCAAAACCATTTAGTCCAAAAGAGTTGATTGCAAGAATAAATGCTTTATTAAGAAGAAGTAAAAATAAAAATAAAGAAAGTATTCTAGAATTTCAAAACATAAAGATGAATACAGATACTCACAGAGTATATTGTTGTAATAAAGAGGCGAAATTAGGTCCTAGAGAATACAGCATATTAGAATTTCTAATGAAAAAACCAGGTCGAGTTTTTACAAGACAACAAATCCTTGATTCAGTTTGGGGAACTAATGTCTATGTATCAGACAGAACTATTGATGTACATATTAGAAGATTACGCCAAGCTTTGAGTACGACTGAGGAATGCAAAGTAATCAGAACAATAAGATCTTCAGGATATTCTTTAGACATTGACGCTTGATTAGTAAAAATTCATAAAACTGAAATATTTCTACTATAAATATTTCATTTATCTTTATTAAAATCAGAATAATGAACTTGTATTATTAGTGTTATTGAAATAACAGGATCTTTGTGAGATCTATGTTTAGATAAAAAGGGAGTCAACATGAAAAATATATTTACTTTGTTGCTAGTTTTCTTAATTTCAAATTCTGTTTTTGCAGGACCATATTTGATGACTAAGCATGAATTTAAAATGAAAGATACAGATTACAGCAGTACTATCAATCATATAAGATTTGGACATTCTTGGAAAACAGAGGGTGGCTTAAAGTTATATGGCGAAATTGGTGCAGCAGAATCTGTTAGCCATGGTAAAGATATCTTAGATGGAGTTGCAGGAAAATCATATGAGTTTGGATTCAGTAAAAAAATTACCGATGCATTTTCTTGGAAAGGAAAGTGGGAAGGAATAGAGAATCACAATGCCAAAAATTCGCATAAGATTGAAATCAAGACCAAATGGAAATTTTAGTAAAATTAAAAACACACTTTATATAAGTAATAATTAGTTAGTTATTACTTATTAAGATTTTTCATCTAAATCATATATATACAGACCTTACTTACCAAAGTAGGGTCTTTTGTGGTATCTTATAGACAGGAATATGTAATAAATCAACTAAACAAGAGAGGTCAGTTAAAATGCCTGCAGAAAGCATTCACAAAGACAATACTGTCACTCTCGATCAACTCTCAGAAGTTCTAGATAGCGGCGCTGTCATCCAAGCTAAAAATTTATTAAATTCTCTCTATCCATCTGAGATAGCAGATGTAATTGAAAGCACGCCAAGAAACAGAAGAGATCTTCTGTGGACATTAGTAAGTGATGAAAATAAAGGTGAGACTCTTGCTGAGCTCAATGATGAAGTAAGGGA
>CACAVP010000027.1 GCA_902535975.1 uncultured Gammaproteobacteria bacterium
TATGCTCTCTATTAGCTCTTTGATTTTAGGTGTTGCCATTATTTGCACTCCAAAACTGCACTAAAGTTGTGCAATTCAATATATATAGTCTAAAAACGCTTAAAATATTAAAGTTTTGTTAACAAAACCTTCCGATAAAATTCAGTATATTGTATTATTATAACCGCAATATTATTGATCGGAGAACATTTTTCATAATATTCAAGTTGGCATAGTTTATGCATATCTATAACCGATAGCTTTACTATTTGTCATAGATGAATGTCGACTATCACTTAATAAACTAAAAAATATAACCATTTTACGAAAGGGAGAAAATAAATGAGAAAATTGATTAAATCATCACTCTCTGTTGCACTGGCTGCTCTTATGTCAGTTTCTATGCTATCTCATGCAGGTGAAGCTGTCGCAGAAGAAGGAAGCTCTGGTGTTAGCTACAATATTGGATACATGTCTGAATATTGGTACAGAGGTGTTTATCAAGCAGAATCTTCAGTAAGCTTTGGAGCTGATATGGAGATGGGAAGCATGTACATAGGTACATGGTGGGCTGATGTTGATAACGGCGTTGAATATGATATTTATGCTGGTTACAACTTTGAATTAATGGGTGTCCCAATGTACGCTGGATACACAGGATACTTCTACTCAGATAACTTTGACGGTGACTATCAAGAACTTAATATTGGTGGTGACTTTGGTTTCATGAGTGTAGATGCTGCTGTCAATGGTGTGTATGATTCTGTAGATTCATCATCTAAAGCAATCACATCACAAGGTTATCAGCACTATACAATTACAGTACCTGGATTGATGATGGGAATGCCTATTGACTATAGCTACCAGACATTTACTGGCGAGTTAACAGGATTCACACATGAGCTCTCATATGGTACTACCGTATCTGGTGTTGATGTAGGACTTACATTAGGTAAAAACTCTGATGATTCTACAGGTGATGCAGCTAATAAAGACACTACATACGCAAACTTTACTCTAGGGTATAGTTTCTAAATTTTTAGTTTATAATAAAGTGATAGGGGCATTCATCAATGAAATTAGTAATAGCAATTATCAAGCCTTTTAAATTGGATGAGGTAAGAGAGGCACTATCTGAAATAGGTGTGCAAGGAATTACCGCGACCGAAGTGAAAGGTTTTGGAAGGCAAAAGGGCCATACGGAACTTTATAGAGGTGCTGAATATGTGGTTGATTTTCTACCGAAAATTAAACTTGAGATTGCTATTGATGATTCTCTCGTTGATCAAACAATCGAGACAATATTGTCATCTGCCAGTACAGGTAAGATCGGAGATGGTAAAATCTTTGTTCTTGATGTCCAAGAAGCAATTCGTGTTCGTACCGGAGAAAAAGGTCCAGAAGCTCTTTAATTAAACGTTTTTAATTAGGAGATTGCGATGGAAGCTTTAGAAGGTAAAGTCATAGAACTTGCTTATGCTTTAGACACATTCTACTTTTTAGTCATGGGAGCCTTTGTCATGTGGATGGCAGCTGGGTTCACTATGCTGGAATCAGGACTTGTCAGAGCAAAAAATACAGCTGAAATTCTTACAAAAAATATATCCTTGTATTCGATAGCCGTCATAATGTATATGATTGTTGGATACAATTTAATGTACCCAGGTGGTGGAACAGGTGTTATACCTGAACTAGCATTTTTCTTGGGTGAAGATAATACAGCAGAGGCTGTGATTGCAAGTGGAGGAGATGTCTATTACTCAGGTATTTCAGATCACTTCTTCCAAGTTGTATTCGTTGCAACAGCTTGTTCAATTATATCTGGCGCTGTAGCTGAGAGAATGAAATTATGGCCATTTCTATTATTCTGTGTTGTTATGACCAGTATAATTTATCCTGTTCAAGGTTACTGGAAATGGGGCGGTGGATTCTTAGATGAAGCTGGTTTCTCAGATTTCGCTGGATCTGGCGTAGTACATCTCTGCGGTGCTGTAGCAGCATTAGCTGGGGTAATAGTACTTGGTGCTAGAAAAGGAAAATATGAAGGCGGAAAAGTCAACGCAATGCCTGGAGCTAATCTACCATTAGCAACACTAGGCACATTTATATTGTGGCTTGGATGGTTTGGTTTTAACGGTGGATCCGAATTGATCATTTCTAACGTTGCTGAGGCAAATGCTGTATCAATGGTTTTT
>CACAVP010000028.1 GCA_902535975.1 uncultured Gammaproteobacteria bacterium
ACTTGAACTGTACTACCAAGATATTTACCCTCACGCTCCTTTTTTATTACATTTGAATATACCCTACCTGCAGTCACATTAGAATTTTGGCTCATGGTAATTCCCACAAATCTCTCATAATGACCTAAGTCTAGATCAGTCTCAGCACCATCTTCAGTAACAAATACCTCACCATGTTGAAAGGGGCTCATTGTACCTGGGTCAAGGTTTATATATGGATCAAGCTTTTGCAGTGAGACCTTATATCCTCTCAGTTTGAATAAAGAAGCAAGGGAGGCGGCTGCAATACCTTTTCCAAGGGATGATACAACACCACCTGTAATAAATATATATCTAGCCATTCAGATTTTTAAATTATAATCTATTAAAGCAAAAAGATATATATTTATCTCAGCTCAGTTGAAATGAAAGTATGCTCGGCTCCGCATGCAACTAGCAACTCATCATCAGAAAAAAGTAAGATAAACCTCTGTCTTTCCCACAGAGGTATATTCTTAGCCTGAAAGATTTTCTTTAATTCTTGATGATTATGTTTATTGAGCATCATACGCTCTTTCCCTTTTACATTTCTTAGCATAATTGGTGCTTTTTTACACAGACAGTCATAAATTCCTCTATCTTTTAACTCCTTAATAGTCAATTTGAAGTCACCAAAGAAAATATCGTCTTTCAAATCCCATAGCTGCTCAATAAGATTATTTTTTATTGTATCCTCAACAACATAGAAAAAATTATTGTATCTAATAATCGATAGATTATTTTTAAGTATGAGTTTAGGGTAGTCATTGTTCTCACTATAAAATAGTTTTAGGATACTTGATAATTCATTTTTATTTAGTTCATAATTAATGCTTTGGCTCATAAAATATCTAAGGAATATACTATGTAAATATTTAGGATAGCTTTTCAGTATATTAATATCGACCTGTTTATTTGAAACAATATGATCGAAGATAGCTTTACAATAGTCATTAGCAATGTTTTTATATGAGTCCTGTAACATAATATTATGCTTCATTACTTTACTAAATCCTGACCATTTCGCCTTGACAGTAGGTATTATATTTTTACGAATATAATTTCTATCAAAACTGATGTCATTATTCGTTAAATCATGGATAAATTTAATTCTCTTCTCCTCTACATACTTTTCTATAGTTTTTTTAGAAAATGATAAGAGTGGTCTACATATTTTTCTGCTTTCTCTTTCAGATATTTCCTTCATGCATGAGAGACCATTTGGAGATGAACCTCGAAATAGACGATAGAAGAATGTCTCAATTTGATCATCAAAGTGATGACCTAATATTAAAGCTTCGTTATGATTCATAGCAGTAAATATTTCTCTATATCTATGGTCCCTCATGTGATCTTCAATATTACTCTTTGTATTACAATTTAAGTTTTTGATAACTAGCTCTATATCATGCTCTTTACATGCACTAACACAATAATTTTCCATATCTCCAGAATTAGGTGAAAAATTATGATTAACATGAATTGCTCGAATACTATAATCATACTCATTCGATAATTCATGAACTATTTTCAATAGAAAGAGAGAGTCGGACCCACCACTTATAGCTAATAAAAAATTATTGTAGCCTGTATTTTTAAGGGATTGATATACTTTTTTTTTGACTTTAGTTAGATTCAAATTGTCCATAAGATGAAATTTTTGATGCTCTTGAGTCTAATAATTCTGATAGTGGAACTGCTTTAACCTCATTTATCATTTCAATTATATTAGACTTTAGTGAGGAGTACATAGCATTATAATCTCTATGAGCAGCGCCTAATGGCTCTGGTATTACCCTATCAATGAGCTTGTGACCAAGAAGTTTCTCTGATGTGATAGATAAGGCTTCAGCTGCAATATTAGCCTTAGCTGCATCTTTCCAAAGGATAGACGCACAGCCTTCTGGGCTAATGACCGAGTATATACTGTATTGTAGCATGGCAAGTCTATCTGCAACACCGATGGCTAAAGCGCCTCCAGATCCTCCCTCTCCAATTACGACAGATATAATCGGACATTTAATTTTAGACATCTCATATAAATTATCTGCTATTGCTATACTCTGATTTCTAGATTCTGCATCTATTCCTGGATATGCACCTGGTGTATCAATAAAAGTAAG
>CACAVP010000029.1 GCA_902535975.1 uncultured Gammaproteobacteria bacterium
TATAGCACATAGGAGAATCCACAAAATCGATAAAGCGAACATGTTTATGTATATTGAGGCTTGATGCATCGCTTTGAAGTCTCTGTTTATATACGTCGTCCATGGAGTGTCCAATAATACATAGCTGTATTTCATGTTTACTCTGATAAATTGCATTCAAGACAAGATGCTGTCCTTTTTGTTCTTCAATTCTCGAGAATACGCCAATCAAAAATATGGTATTATTTAGATTGTTATCTAAATAGAATTTTTCCCTATTAATTATAGAATCTTTTGACGGTACGTTTATTCCATACTCCAATATATGAATTTTAGATTTATGTATTGGTAAATAGTCACATGCTTCGTAATAGAGTTTTCTTGTAATAACCAAAAAAATATCAACATTGCTATATACAAATTTATGATAAAGATCTTTCTTTGAACGCGATATCTTCATCTGTCTATAAAAAATAATTTTTAGATATTTTTTCGAAAATACTTTTAAAAGAATTGCTAGAAGAAGATCTTTGGACCAACTTACATGAATTGTATCTATATCTTTATCAACTATGAATTTTCTTATCTTGAGGTAATTTAAAATATTATTAATAAATCCCCTGGGTTTACACTCTAATTTATTCTTAAGAATATTTTTAGTAATATATGAGTTGCTAGTGCAAGCAACAAATAAATTATTATCATTACTGTAATATTTGGTAAATTTAAGAAAATAAAGCTCTAAACCACCCTGGTCTTGGGACATACATAGAGCTAGCATCTTATTCATAATCATATTTTTCTAAATCATTATAATCTTAATAAACTATTAAGGACAAAGAATAATTTGTAAGTATTTGGATTTATTGGTGTAATAGAAAGATGAAAAAACTCTTGGTTGTTAGAAATGATAAGTTAGGTGATTTAATACTGATCTTACCTGCACTAAAGTTAATAAAATCCTCATGTCGTGATATTCAAATTGATTGTTTAGTAGACAGGAAATATTCTGAAATAAGCTCAATAACCAAATATATTGACAATACTATCTATGATAGTACTAATTTAGTAAGTGTCATAAATAATGAAAAATATGACTTTTCAATATCTTTTTTCTCTTCATTTTTTACTGGATACGTGCTGTGGCTATCTAATATACCAAAAAGATATGCGCCTGCTACAAAGCTTGCTCAAATTTTCTACAATAAAAAAATCAAACAAAATAGATCACTCTCGCTTAAATCTGAATATGAATATAACAATAATCTTGCTGAATTTTTTCTGAAAGACAACCTTTACAGCATCCCAACTGTGGACAATACTTGTATATCATTGAATGAAAGAAGCATATCAAATAAAGACAAGATATTGATTTTTGTCCATCCGTTTACCGGTGGGTCCTCTAAAACTTTATCTGGGGATGATTTTATTCAACTTTGCTTTGAGCTAAATAAGTATATAGATTGTAAATTTATTTTGCACTGTGCTACTGATGATTTTAATAAATGTCAAAAATTAGTCAAAAAAGCAGAGGGGCTGGATATAAGCACTATTAATCCTACAAGTAACCTGATTGAAATGTATAAAAATATAAATAGTTGTGACTTATTTATTGCAGGATCTACAGGGCCATTGCATGTTGCGGCATCTCTGAATAAAAAGACCGTAGGATTCTATCCATCAAAGCGGTCATCAACTCTAGTCAGATGGGACACGATAAACGATAGTAGTAAAAAATTAACTTATAGCGACATGGGAAACGATAAGAAATTTATAAAAGTTGATCTTAAAAAGATAGCAAATGAAATCAGTAGGGATTTACTTAATCAATCGTAAAATTGAATTCTCTACGTTGTGGACAGATATATTATTTAGACAATTCATGTGCCCTAAAGGACAAGTTTTTTTGAAACATGGGCTGCAGCTTAAACCCTCATAATGGATAACTTTTTTCTCATCATCCAAAAGTGGTGGCGTATAAATTGGTGATGAAGACCCATAAATGCCAACCACCGGCTTATCCAAAGCTGCTGCCACATGCATAAGACCCGAATCATTGGAAACAACACAGCTAGATAATTTTATAATGTCTAAAGCATCTGTTATTGCTGTTTTACCAATGAGGTCTAATGTATTACCACTATCAAGTTGTTGAA
>CACAVP010000030.1 GCA_902535975.1 uncultured Gammaproteobacteria bacterium
GCTCCTAATTTATCTAAACTTACCGCGAGATCATACAATTGTTTAGCCTCATGTTTACTTTTACCATATTTACGATAACCAGATCTAGATTTAATAGTTTGAGGAAGTAAACCTATGTGAGCACATAGAGGTATATTTTTTTCTATAAGGTATTTTGCTACATCTAAGTTATTTGCATCTATCTCAATTTTGATGAGATCAGCAAGTCTTGTTGAAATAAACTTATTAGCATTTTTATAAGCTTTTGATTTTGTATTATATGAATTTTTTGGAAGGTCTACCATCAATACAGAGGTTTTTAATCCTGATTTTACACATTTAGTATGGTATGTTATGTCATCTAAAGTTACGCCATGTGTAGTCTTCTCACCTTTTATAACTTGCCCAAGTGAATCTCCAACTAAAATAATATCTACTCCTGAAGACTCAAGGTATTTGCTCATACTGGCATCATATGCAGTTATACATGATATTTTCTTGCCTCTTTTATAGAGGTTTAGTAATTTACTAAGTTTGCTCATAATTATAGGGAGGAAGGATTAAAGTATTTTTTTCCATTTATATCCGATGATATTTCTTCTATTAGTATTTGATAGTCAGTTTCATTATTTATGTCCACATTCGACGTATTAATAATCAGGACAGGGGAAGCATTATACTCATGAAAATGTTTCATGTATATCTCATTTACAGAATCGATATATTTCTTTTTAATATTTCTCTCTATTTCTAGACCCCTTTTTTTTATTCTTTCTAATAAAATATCTGTTGAAGCTTGTAGATATATTATCAAATCAGGTATTGGAGGATTAAATTCTAATTTTTTTCTCATTTCCTCATACATTGCATATTCGACTTGATTGAGATTAAGTTTGGCGAATAATTCATCTTTTCCAAAGTAAAAGTCAGAAATAAGCAAGCTCTTTGCATCTCTTACTTCCATTGACTGCTCTATCCTTCTTAATAAAAAATAAATCTGTGTTGAAAAAGAATTCAATTGGTTATGATCATAAAAATCTTTTAAAAATGGATTGGTGACATAATCCTCAAATATAGTCTCGCATTTGATAGTATCCGATATCTTTTTTGCAAGAGTAGTTTTACCAACACCAATAGCACCCTCAATAGCAATATATTTTTTATCTATCATCAGAGGTTTTTTATCAATTTATTAATATTTCCATATTTTGGAACCTTATAACCGTAACTTGTAATCTCATAGAGTGGTATTAGAACAAACTCTCTGTACTTAAGTCCTGGATGTGGAATGATGAGCTTTTCTGTATCCATTATAACTTGCTCGTATATGAGTATATCTAAATCTAAACTTCTTGGGCCCCATCTCTTGGTTTTCTTCCTATTATGATTTTTCTCAAGCAACTGTAATTCCTCGAGAAGTTTATTCGGAGACAGCATAGTCTCTATTTCAACTACAGCATTTATGAAGTTTGGTTGAAACTTTGGTCCTAGAGGGACAGTTTCATAAAGGCTAGATTTCCTTATCAATCTAGTTTCATGTATTCTATTGATCTGTTTAAAAGCTCTCTGAACTCTAAAGTGAGGGTGGTTTTGGTTACTTCCGATACCTATGTAAACTTGATTCAATTTAAAAGGCTTAAGTTAGCTTTTCTTTAATTCTAGCAGATTTCCCTGATCTTTCTCTTAGATAGTATAGCTTTGCTCTTCTGACATCACCCCGGCGTTTTATTTTTATGCTATCTATTAGAGGGCTATGTGTTTGAAATACTCTTTCAACTCCCTCGCCATATGAAATTTTTCTAACAGTAAATGATGAACTTATTCCTCTATTTTTCACAGCAACGACTACTCCCTCAAAAGCTTGTACACGTTCTCTCTTGCCTTCCTTTACCTTTACTGAGACAACCACTGTGTCTCCACTTGATAATTTAGGAGTATCTTTGATCTGCTTTGCCGAGATTTCCTCTATGATTTTAGTCACTTTTCTCTACCTGATGTTCTGCTATAAATTCTTGGAGTAGTCTATCATCTTCTTTTGAAAGATTCACGTTTTTTAGCAAATCGGGTCTTTTGAGAAAAGTAGCTCCGAGC